>JAZKFW010000079.1:0-140552 GCA_040386255.1 Pseudomonadota bacterium | reverse complement strand
TCCCAAAAATTTAGGGTGACAACTAGTCTGACAGAGGGGGCATTCGGACATTTCGTTACGAAATGTCCGAATGTCAGACCTGACACCGGCGTGTGACGCCGACTTGTCGCCGGGTATTAGCGCGCCGGCGCCAGGCTCTCAATCAGGCGCTCGGCATCGGTGGCCTGCAGGCGCAGCGCGGCGGAGGCCTGCTCCAGCGTCTGCGCGCTGGCCGGATCCGCATCGACGCCCGGGACAATGATGCGCGGCGTGATCATGACGATGGTCTCGCTGTTGGTGCCGCCATCCTCAGTGCCGGAAAACAGCCGGCCCAGCACCGGCACGTCGCCGATCAGCGGTACGCCGGTACGCCGGTAGTTGCTGCTGTTCTTGATCAAGCCGGCGATCAGCACCGACTGGCCGTCGGCAGCGACCAGCTGGGTCACCACCTCGGTCGTCTTTTTCGACGGTACGCCGCCCGACACCGTACCGGAACTGACTTCCGGCCGGATCTTCATCAGGATCTTGCCGTTGGCGTCGACCGACGGCGTCACCCGCAAGATCACGCCGGTCTCGAGGAACTGGATCGATTCGGCGGTGACGTTGTTGATCGTCGTCGTCAGCCGGTAACCGAGCTTGTCGCCGATGTTGGTGATCGCCTCCTGGTTTTCCAGCGTCAGCAGCTTGGGCGTGGCCAGCGTGCGCACCCTGCCCTTGGCGCTGAGCGCATTGAGATACAGCTCGATGTTGGCGTTGACGAAGTTCAGCGCCAGGCCGCCCACGCCGCGCGGCGCCAGGCCGCTGGTGCCGATCCGGTTGACGCCGTCGGCGCTGAATACCTTCGTCCAGTCGATGCCGAAATTCTCGCTGCGGTCGAGCGTGATCTCGAGGATCTTCGCCTCGATCATGATCTGGCGCGGCTGGGCGTCGATCTCGCGCAGCAGCGCGGCGATCTTCACCAGGCCGGCGGCGCTGTCCTCCACCACCAGCATCCTGCGCTGTTCGAGCACCGTCACGCTGCCGCCCGGCGAGACGTGGCGCGCCAGGATGTCGGCAATCAGTTTCGGCTCCGAATACTGCACCCGCATCGAGCGCACTTCCATCTTGCCGGTCGCCGCGGCCGGCGGCGGCGCCTTCAGGTCGCCGATGAAGTAGCCGTTCTCGCGCACCGTGACGCCGTAGCCGCCCGCTTCGGCAATGGCGAAGATGGCCTGGCGCGTGGTCATGTTGTAGAGGTTGACGGCGACGTTGCCGGTGACGCCGCGCCCGAGCACGATGTTGAGGCGCTCGCGGCGCGCCAGCATTTCGAACAGCTCGCCGATCGGCGTGTCGCGGAATACGAACGACATCGTCGGCGCTTCCGCCTGCGCCGCTGTTGGCGGCGGCGCGGCGGCGGCAGTGGCGGCGGCGCCGCTTGCGTCGGCGTGCGCGGCGCCTGTCGCGATCAGGGCGGCGCACAGCGCGCATCCGGTTTTCCACGATCTCATTGCGATATTTCCCTGTTGTCCAGCGTGAGTTTGATGGCAGCGCCGCCCTTGTCCATGACGACGCTGCGTTCGTTGACCTTGACCAGCCGGTAGCCGCGCACCGATTCGCCAATCGCCAGCACGCTGCCGCTGACGTTGACGAGCGAGCGGGCGTGGTCGTACATGATCGCCCGCAGCTCCGGCTTCCAGGCCGACGCCGCGGCCATTGCCGCCGCTTCGGCCGGCGGCGGTGGCGGCGGCGCGCTGCGCGGCGCCGGCTGCACGAACGGATCGCGCAGCTGCAAGGGCGCGGCGGCGGCGCCGAACGCCCACAACGCCGCCGCAATCAACGCGATGCCGGCTGTTTTCATGTCTGCTCCTTCGGCGCCTGGTAGGCCGCCAGCCTGATCTTGATGATCCGCTGCTGCGCGGTGTCGCCCGCGCGCAGTTCGAACGAAACCACCGACAAGGCGCCGGCGCCGCTCTCGATTTCGCTTAACCACGCCACCAGCGCCTGGTAGCTGCCGGCCGCCTCGACGTCGATCGCCACTTCGCTGAAGGTGGCGACGATGCGCTCCGGCCCGGGCGCCGCGCTGCGCAGCACGACGCCATGACGCGTGGCGGCGCGCTCGACGCCGCCGATCAGGCCCAGCTGCATCGCCCCGGTGGTGGCGCCGGACGGCGCGCCGACGCTGGCTGTCAGCGCGGCCACCCTGGCCTCGAGCGCCGGCAGTTGCAATGGGCTCAGGGCCGCGTTGGCCGCCGGCGCGGTGCGCGCCACTTCCGCCTGTTGCGCGCGCAGGGCCGCCAGCGGCGCGCGCAGCGCAAAGGTCCACAGCAGCGCCAGCACCACCGCCAGCACGCCGCCCAGCAGCAGGTTGAGCTGGCGCGCCGGCATGCCGGCCAGGCTGGCCATCAGGTTCGCGCCGGTCGCCGCCTTCATGGTTTGCTTCCCGCCGCGGCGCCGACCAGCGCGGTGACATTGAAGCCGATGGACGCCGTCTCGCCGCCCGGCGCCACGCTGTCGACCAGCTGGACGTCCGTCAGGCCCGGGCGCGCCGCGAACGCGCGCAAAAACTGCGTCAGCGCCGGGTAGCTCAGCGCCGCGCCGGCCAGGTCGAGCCGGCGCGTCACGCGCCAGCTCTCCTGCACGCCCGCGCGCAGCAACTGCAGGTCGCCCGGCGCCGCCACGCCCGCCGCCGGCGGAATCAGCTGCTCGCTTCTGGCATAGCGGATCCCGGTGATCCACATGTCGGCGCCGAGCGCCCCTTCCAGCGCGCCGGCCAGCCGGCCGACGGTGCCGCCGGCGCGCAGCGCCTCCAGCGCGGCGACGTTCTGTTCGAGCGCGGCGTGGCGCGTCTGCAGCTGCGCCAGGCGCGCGGCGTCGCCGCCGGCCTGCGCGGCGGCGGCGCGCAATTGCGCCAGCCGCGGTTCGGTCTTGGCCACGCGCCAGCGCATGGCGCCGGCGGCCAGCGCACTCGCCGCCACCAGCAGCGCCAGCGCAATGGCGAAGCGGCGCAGCGCCCGCCGCACGCGCTGGGCGTCGCGGTAGCTGCGCGGGATCATGTCGATATCAGCCATTCGGCTCTCCGCGCAGCGCCAGGCCGGCGGCCAGGGCGATATTCTTGCCGACCTCGGCGCGCGGCGCGCCGCCGTCGACCGGGGCGAAGCCGTCGAACGGGTCAAGCACCGCCACCGGCAGCGCCACCAGCTCGGACAGGCGCTGCTGGATGTTCGGATAGCGCGCCAGGCTGCCGTTCAGGTAGACCCGCGACAGCGTGCTGCCGCGCGTGCGCGAGGCCACATACACCTGGGTGCGCAGCAGTTCTTCGGCCAGCACCGCGAATTCCGGATGCAGGATTTCGCGGATCGTGCGGCCGATGTCAGGCTGCGCCACCGCGGCCGGCCGCGCCGCCGTGCGCGCGCCGATGCCGTGCTCGCGCATCAGGCCGCGCGCGATTTCGGCGGGCATGCCGAGCGACGATGCCAGCTTGGCCGCCAGGCTCGCCTCGCCGAAGTCGATCTCGCGGTCGAGCATCAGGCGGCGCCCCCAGATCACCGTCAGGAAGCTCTTTTGCAGGCCGAAATTGATCAGCAATACCGATTGGTTGAAGTCGTCGCGCGCCATCGCCGCCAGCAGCCGCGCAATCGCCGCCGGGCCGATGTCGAGCGCCACCGGGTCGAGGCCGGAGCTGCGCAGCAGCTCGAGGTAGGCCAGTACCTGCTGCTGCTGCGCCACCGCCACCAGCACCTGCCGCTCGGCACTCTCGCCGTCGATGCTGCGCACCTGGTAGATGTGCGGGGCGGAGCGAGGACGCGATCAGCGCGACGCCGAGCCGGTTATTCTTCATAAGTGCATGCATTCGTAGATTGACCGCGACAAGTGTACGAACGCATCTGCCGGCAACTTGACTGGCGATGCCGGGGTGCATCGCACGCTCGCCGCAGCGCGCCGCAGACCCATGATTCCGGCGCGATTTTCCGTGCGACAACTAATTATAGGTTAATTCTAGGAAAATTCTGACAAACTTGGTCGCGTTGTCGTATTTCAGTCGCGCCGAGGCGCGCGCTGCTGCCGGCGCGTTATTGCCATAATGCTCACTCTGTAAAACAACAAGGAAGTGACATGCCGTTTTTGATCCTGACGCGCGCCGGCTTCGACGACCTGGTGGCCCGCATCGACCCGGCCGGCGCCGTATTGCATGTCAATCCGGGCGTGGTGCCCGCCGCTGAAATCGCCCACTTGCGCGACGCCGGCGCCGACGTCAACGTGCTGGCGTCGGCGGTCGATCCGCGCGACCCGGAACCGGCGCTGCAGGCGCTGCGGGCCGACGGCGCCACCGTCTGGGTCGAACGCATCGGCCAGGCCGCCAGCCCGGGCAGCGCGCTGCGCCGGCGCCTCGCCAGCACCGCCGGCCAGTTCGCCAGTGGCGCGCTGCAGCGGCTGCGCAACGCGCGCGTCGGCCGGCAACTGATGGTGGTGCCCTACTTCGGCTTCGGCAATCCGGAAAAGATCTGGGTAAAGGGGCGCGTGCTCGACGAACGCAGTTTCCGCGAGCAGAGCGGCCAGGACAGCGGCTGGAGCAACCTGCTCGAGCTGTACCGCCGCCTCGAGTCCGACGAAGTGGCCGGCGCCCGCGTGCTGGCGCAATTTCAGGGCCAGCGCCACGAAACGCTGACCGACGGCGGCGGCTATTTCTCGTTCGAGATCGCGGCGGCCTCGCCGCTGCCCGGCGGCTGGCAGACGGTCGAGCTCGAACTGCCCGACAACCGCGGCGAGGACGGCCAGCCGGTGCGAGCAGCGGCCGAAGTGAGCGTGCCGGCCGCCGGCGCGCGCTTTGGCATCATCAGCGATATCGACGATACGGTGCTGTGGACCAACGTCACCAACAAGCTGAACATGGCGCTGATGCTGGCCAGCTCGAACGCCCACACGCGCAAGCCGTTCAAGGGCGTCGCCGCATTCTACCGGGCGCTGCACGAAGGCGTCGGCGGCAACGAAGGCAACCCGGTGTTCTATGTGTCGAGCAGCCCGTGGCACCTGTTCGGGCCGCTGGTCGAATTCCTGCGCGTGCAGGGCATTCCGCTCGGCCCGCTGTTGCTGCGCGAACTGGGCGTGCGCGAAATGTTCAAGCTGACCGAACACGGCAAGAGCAAGCTCGACAAGATCGAACTGATCCTCAGCTTTTATCCCGCCATGCAATTCGTGCTGATCGGCGACAGCGGCGAGCAGGATCCGGAAATCTACGCCGAGGTCGTGCGGCGCCATCCGCAGTCGGTGCGGGTGATCTATATCCGCAACGTCAATCCGGACCCGTCGCGCATCGAGGCGTTGGACCGGCTGATCGAGGAAGTGAGCGCCACCGGCACCCAGCTGATCCTTTCGCCCGACAGCGTGTTTGCGGCCTCGCACGCGGCGGCCGAAGGCCTGATCCATGTCGACCGGCTGGCCTCGGTGCGATAGGACAAGAAGGACGACGACGGCGGCAAGTGAGGCGCTTGCGCGGCGGCGACGCCGGCGTCAGTCGGCCGCGCCGCGGCGGTCGCACTCGCGCTTGCTGACGTAGCGCTGCACCATCGCCAGATGGGCTTTCGAGATATCGACGAACTGGCAACCGAGCCGGCGATGGGTGCGGTTATTCTGCAGCTTCGTCGTCTGCGCATTGCGCATCTGCAGGCCGGTGGTGATCACGCCGATGTCAGGCAGGTCGATGCGGCATTGCACATACGTGCGGCCGACGCTGGCGCCGAGCGCGTCGTCGTTGTCGAGCAGGCCAACGCCGCCGCAGCTGATGTCAGCCAGCGAAAAGCGGAGCGATTCCGGGCCGAGCGCCTTTGCCAGCGGAATGCTGACGATCACCGGTTCGCGCAACGGTGTCGGAACCCGGTAGAACTCGCGGCGCTGCAGCCTGATCAATTCCTCGGGCAAGTCCATGACGAACGCCGTCAGGCCCGCGTGCTCGATTTCGCGCACCTGCGCGGCCTCGAAAAAGATGCGGATATTGTCGAGCGAGGTTTCCAAAGCGATCTGCCGCGCCTTGAGGATGCTGTCGTTGTGCGCGCTGCTGGGCGCACGGTCGACAATCAGCGCGTCGCCGTCGCACGCGAGTGCTGTCACCCAGGTCGCAGGCTGGCCCGTGACCGCCACCAGCATGCGGGCGTTGGCGTCGCATATCTTGCGCATCAGCGAAGCGATTTCGCGTGGCGACGTTACCGCATATTCGTGCCAATCCTGTAGCTGCAAATTGCCCATCGACTGCATTGTCCCACCTCTCTTCGTGCGTTTTTTCGGCAACTGGAGTTCACATCAAGTTGCGCAAATATAACTTAACTTCTCCCCAAGAAATGATTTCAAATGATAAATAGTAACCGAATGTGGTTTTTCTGACACGCACCAATGGTAGCGAAAGACGATGTCCCGCCAAGTCGGGGAGATCGCGGTCGCCCCGACCGTCGCGCAGTAGACATGGCGCCTCGACATCAAGGATTGCGGCCTTGCTCGGCCTGGCCGATCGACGCCAGCGTCGCCAGCGCCGCCTGGCGCCATTGGCCGCCGAGGGCGACCGCTTTTTCCGCCGCGGCCCGGGCTTGCGCCAGGCGGCCGAGTTCCTTCAGCGTCACCGCCAGGTTGTTGAAGCCGGCGCCATTGTGGGGATGCAGCAAGGTGGCATGTTCGAATGCGGCGGCGGCAGCGGCGCGGTCGCCGGCGGCGTAGGCGGCATTGCCGACCCCGAGCGCCAGCGCCATGTTGCGCGGCCAGCGCCGCAGCGCGTTAGCGTACGCCTGGCCGCTGGCGGCGGGCGCGCCGGTTTTCTCGAAAGCGACCAGGGCGGCGAGGACGGCCGCCTCGCTTGCCGTTGCCGGCAAGCGGCCGGGCGCCAGCGCCACCATTGCCCAGTAGCCGCTGCGCGCCCAGGTGTGCTCGAACGTGGAAAGCGGCATTGCCAGGCGTTCGATGGTGCCCGAACGCAGGATGATGTCGCCGCGGTCGAGGTCGTAGCCGATGGCGACCGCGTAGTGCCAGACGGGCGCGATCGGCAGACTCAGGTTCTGCAGCACCAGCACCGGGTTGCCGGCGGCGAGTTCGGCCACGAGGGCGTCGAGCCGCGGTGCGATCGCCATGCTGAAGGCGCCGTTGCGGCGCGCCGCCGCCAGCATCTCCACCTGCAGGCTGCCCTGGCGCGCCGGCAGGTACACCTGCGGCACCAGCGTCTCGGCGTCGACGGCAAAGCCGGCCGCGCGCAGCGACATGGCGAGCGCCGCCGGCCCGCACTGGTAGCGCTCCTGCGCGATGAACGGCGTCGCCTTCAGCTCCACCTGGCGCGGCAGATCGGCACGGGCGTCAGCGAGCAGCGCGCTGGTTTGCGTGGCGCACCCGGTCAGCAGCAGGACCAGGGCCAGCAGCCAGCCAGCCATCAACGGCGGGCGGATCGCGTAAACGGAAATACTTTCGTCAGGCCGAGGATGTCGGTGACCAGCAACAGCACGAAGATGAATACCAGCGCGCCGAGCACGTCGCCACCGGCAGGCAGGGAGTCGACCTGGCTGGCGATCGACGCCGCTTCGGTATCGGTCATTGCGGCCACCCTCGCCTGCGCCTGTTCGGCGGTGATGCCCATCTTCATGAGCTCAGCCTGAACATCGGTCCTGGCGAATGTCGCCGCGACCTTGGCACGGTTTTGCTCGGCGGCGGCAACCGCCGCCACCTGTTCCGTGCTGATCAGGGCTGCCTGCACGGATTGCGTGAAACCGACGAACACCAGGGCGGTGATCAGCGTGTGCGCGATTATTTTTTTGAACGGATGGCTCATGGCCGGCTCCTGCTACGTTGGTATGGAGCAGCCATCGTACGCGCGATCGGGCGCGCGCAGCGCGCGCGTGCATTCCGCCAAGTATGGATCCCCGCCCGTCACATGCTTTCCTTCGACGTCGCCGCGCTCAGGGCGTCGATCACAGCGCTCAGTGCGTACGGTTTCGACAGCACCTGGACGTCCGGCAAGCCGACGCGCTGCACCGAATAGCCGGTTGCCAGCACCACGGCGGTGCCGGGGAAGCGGTCCCTGACGATGCCGGCCAGCGCGATGCCGCTGGTGCCGCCCGGCATGACGATGTCGGAGAACACGACGTCCGGGCGCAGGCCGGCCTGCAGCCGCGCCACCGCCTCGTCGCCGTCGGCGGCGGCCGTCACCCGGAAGCCGGCCTGCTCGAGCGCCGGCACCACGGTGTCGCGCAACAGCGCATCGTCGTCGACGAACAGGATGTGGCGCACGGCGCCGTCAGCGGTGGCGGCAGGCGCCGCAGCGGACGGGCCGACGGCGGCCGGCGCCGCGCGCGGCAGATAGAGTTCCACGGTGGTGCCCTCGCCTTCGACGCTGTCGAGGCGCAGCAGGCCGCCGCACTGGTTGGCGAAGCCGTACACCTGCGCCAGGCCGAGGCCGTTCGCCTGCCCCAGCGGCTTGGTGGTAAAGAACGGATCGAGCGCGTTCGACAATACCTGCTGGCTCATGCCGACGCCGGTGTCGGTGACGCGCAGCAGCACGCATTCGCCCGGCATTTCGCGCGGCGCGCGCGCCGCCGGCACGTTTTCGGCACTGATGCGCAGCGAGCCGCCCTGCGGCATGGCGTCGCAGGCATTGAGGGCGATGTTGACCAGCGCCAGCTCCAGCTGCACCGGGTCGATCAGCACCGGCCACAGGCGGTCGGTCAGGTCCAGCCTCAGGCTGACGGCGCTGCCCACCGCGCTGGCCAGCAATTGCATCTTCTTGCGGATCGCCGGCGCCAGGTCGACCACTTCGAGGCGGGCGTCCTGGACTTTGCCGAACGAGCCGAGCTGCGCCGTCAGGTCGGTGGCCTTGCGCACCGCCGCCTGGCAGGTGGCCAGCAGCGGCGGCACGCGCGCCGGGTCGGACGTCATTGCCGCCAGCTGCAGCGCGCTGGTGAGGGTTTGCAGCAGGTTATTGAAGTCGTGGGCGATGCCGCCGGTCAGCCGGCTCAGCGCCTCCAGCTGCTGCCCTTTGATCAGCGCCGCCTGGGCGCGCTCGTTGGTGGCGACGGCGACGGCGATGCGGCGTTCCAGCTCGCGCTGGGCGGTCTTGATCTGCTCGGCCGCTTCGGACAGGCGCATGCCGACGCGGTCGATCTCGCGCATGCCTTGCGACTGGTAGCGCACCTGCTCGCCGCGGCCGAGGCGGTCGGCGACGATGCCGAGGTGCTCGATCGGGGCGATGGTGTTGCGCGACGTGCGCCGCGCCGCCGCCAGCGCAGCCAGCAGCACCAGCACCAGCATCCCGGCCAGCAACGCCGCGGCGCGGACCGGGATCTGCCGTATTTCCGCTTCCGGGATGCTGACCAACACCTTCCAGTCGGCCCGTTCGATGGTGCTGAAAAACGCCTTCACCGGGATGCCGTCGAGCGTGATGCTCGGGTACGAGCCCTCGCGCGCGGCGCCGATGATGCGCTGGGTGTAAGAACGCACCGTGGTGCCGACGAACTTGTCGCCGTCGCGCGTGCGCGCCACCACTTTGCCGTTACGGTCGATGACGGTGATGATCCAGGAGGGCGGGAAGCGCTGGTCGAGAAACAGGCTCTGCAAGGAGTTGGCGTTGATCCCCATCGACAGGTAGTACTTCAGCTCGCCGGCGATGACCACCGGCACCTGGATCGTGAAATCGTGGCGCTTGGCAACCTGGGCCAGAAACACATCCGAGACGAGGGTGCGGTTGCCGCCGTAGTGCGCGATCAGCCTGTCCATGCCGGATGCGCGCCGCACCGGCAGCGGCTCGCCGAACGGCACCCGGGTGTTCATCCGCTGCTGGCCGGACGGCTCGTGCAGGATGATCGCCGAACCGGGCGACGGCGCCAGCAGCCTGGCATGGCCATAGAACTCGGCCAGGTCGCCGCGCGCCAGCGACGGCGAACCGGCCAGCGCCAGCAGCACGCCCTCGCGCGTCTGCAGTTCCTTGTCGACCAGCAGCGCCAGCGCGCGGGCGGCCTCGCCGACGCGGCGCTCCTGGTTGTCGTGCTCCTGGTCGTACACATACCAGACCGCCAGCATCGACGAGGCGAATGCCGGCAGCAGGATGGAAAGCACGAGAATCAGCAGCCGATTTCGGAAATACATCGCAGGGTGTAAAGTTTCCTAGAATAACAATTATAGCCTTGTCAGGCGGACGCCCACAAACTTATCAGGGGCCCCAAATCGCCCGATTCCACCGGCCGCAGCCTGGCGATGGGACAGCAAAAAAGCGCCGCGGCGCGCTTTTTTCAGTTCAGGATCCGGTCAGGCGCTGAATCATCTTCATCACCGCCTGCATCTGCGGGCCGTCTTTGCGGTAGTAGTTGGCGCTGTCGTAGCCCCACCAGTCCCAGCAGCCTTTCGGATTGAGCACGAAGCTCACCCGCCACGGCCGGAAACCCGGGCCGTAGCGCGAGATGGTTTGCGGATATAGAATGATGAAGCGGTTCGTGTCGGCCCAGTTGTTGTAGCCGGCGTGGCGCACGAAACTGTCGCCGACGGTGCCGACGTTCTGCATGCAGCCGTGGAAGGCGACGTGGACGCGGCAGCCGCCGGCGCGGCAGGCCGCCGGAATGTAGGCGAAGCCGGTGTTGCGCATGCTGTGCGAGTAGGCGTCGTCGTGCTCGAAGAACTCGCGCTGGTCGAACTCGCGCAGGTTGGTGTTCGAGGCGGCGCCGGGCGCGTCGAGCCGCCCATGGATTTGCTGCAGCAGCACGCCGGCGCCGTCGATGCCGCAGCGGTCGATGAACGGCGTGCCGGTATAAGCGCACTCGCCGCCGAAGTTCACGGTAGGAAACGCGTGGCCGGCATCGACCGTGTCGACGTAAGTAATCTGCGCCGCCGGCAGGAAGCTCAGGTAATAGCGATGCAGTGCGTTCATGACCAGCTGGCGCACCGTCACGTCCTTGCGGCCCGAGAACAGCCACACGCGCGAGTTTTTCAAGTGGGCGGTCGCATCGACGGCGCCGGCGTGCTCGGCGGCCCGGGTGAAGGCGACCAGCGCTTCGACGGCCGGCAGCGGATGGTCGGCGTCGGGCAGCATGCAGTTGTTGACGGCGATGCTGGACGAGTTCTGCGCGCAGTAGAACGGGCCGCCGGCCACAACGCCGGCCCCGATCACGCTGGCCGAGTAGGCGACGTGGAACTGCACCGCCATGAAGCCGCCCGAGGACAAGCCAGAAACCGACACCTGCTTCGCATCGGCCCGCAGCGCCGGCAGGCTCTCGGCGGCGGCGCCGCACAGGGTGAAGACGGCCAGGCACAACAGGCGGCGGCCACCGCCTGGTATCGAACGCCGCCTTGCCGCGTCTAACTCGTCCATCAGAGGATGTCGCATACGGCCTCCCTGAGCGGTCATGCATGTTGGACCGTGCAAGGCGGCGGAAGTGCATCGCCGCGCCCGCCAAGACTTCGGGTTACGGGGTGCATGCCGTTTTCACGCTATGATGCCGATTGTTGCCTGCCGTGCTCTCCCTTCGGGCAGGCCAATTATCGAAAAGGCACCTTGTGCGTCTAGCCCGCTTCATTCGTGAAAACATCGAAACCATCCTCCAGGAGTGGGAGGACTTCGCGGTGAGCCTGCACACGCTGGCTGCGGCGAACAAGCAGAAGTTGCGCGACCACGCCGAGCAGATGCTGATGGTCATCTGCACCGACCTCGACACCCACCAGGACGAGCAGGACAGCGTCGACAAGTCGAAGGGCAAGGCGCCGGCGGTGGCCAAGGATACCGCCGCCGAAACGCACGCCGAGGACCGCCTGCATTCCGGCTTCACGATCGAGGAGCTGACGGCCGAATACCGCGCCATGCGCGCCAGCGTGCTGCGGCTGTGGCAGCGGCGCGAAAAGGGCGCCGACGAGCTGGCTGTGCAGGACATGCTGCGCTTCAACGAGGCGATCGACCAGGCGCTGACCGAGTCGGTCGCGCGCTATTCGTCGATGATGCGCGACTCGCAGAACGTCTTTCTCGCCATTCTCGGCCACGACGTGCGCAACCCGCTCGGCGCCATCCGCATGGGCGCGCAGTACCTGCTGCTGGACGAAGCGCTGCCCGAGCGCTACCACACGGTGGCGGCGCGCATCGTCGGCAGCACCAAGCGCGTCACCGAGATCGTCAGCGACCTGATCGACTATTCGACCGGCAACCTCGGCAGCGGCATGCCGATCAAGCCGGTGGCGATGGACTTCGCGCCGGAATGCCACCAGGTGGTCGACGAGATTCGCGCGCTGCACCCGGATCGCGCCGTCGAGCTCGATGTGTCCGGCGACATGCACGTCGTCTGGGATGGCGCGCGCATGACCCAGGCGCTGTCGAACCTGGTCGCCAACGCCGTCCAGCACGGCAAGGGCGGGCACCCGGTGTGGGTGACGGTCAAGGGCGGCGATGACGTCGTCATCTCGGTGCAGAACATGGGCGCGGCGATCGAGCCGTCGCGCATGCGCGCCATGTTCGATCCGGCCCAGCACTTCGCGATCCGCTCGGCCAGCGAGCGCAGTGGCAGCGACGCCGACAACCTCGGCCTCGGCCTGTACATCGCGCGCGAGATCGTCACCGCGCACGGCGGCACGATCAGCGTCACGTCGACCGAATCGGCCGGCACCTCGTTCACGGTAACGCTGCCGCGCGCCGCGACCGCCGCAGCCGCCTGACGCGAACGTACCGGCCAGTCGAACATTCAAACGAGCAAACGCTGGTGTCAGGTCTGACATTCGGACATTCAGCCGCCAAATGTCCGAATGTCAGACCTGACACCAGCGTTTGGAACTCAGGCGGCCGCGACCGGCTCGCCGGCGATGGCGCTGTCGAGCTGCTCGAGGCTGGCCGGCTTGGTCAGGTGCAGGTCCGCGCTGGCGCCCGATCGCCTGCTGCGGGTGCTCGGCAACCAGCAGTTGCCGGCGGGCTGGGCCGTGCGCGCCCTGGGCGACGCCGGCAAGCTGGTAACGCTGACCTGCTAGGGAAGAGCGCGACCGCGCACGCGCCAGGGACGCCGGCTTCGCCTTCATCACATCGTTGACCGAGGAATTGATCACCCAGCCGCCGATCAGCGCCACCGGCTGCAGGCCAAGGCATACGAGCAGGACGAGGAAATGCGTCAACGGCAATGAAAATTTTGAGGCCATGCGTTGCGGCAGAACGAGGGGCAAGCCGTCACTTCACCCTTTCCACAGGTAAAATTTCGATGCATGCGGCCTCGGAGATATCCTACAAAACGCTGAGAGGTACGCCGATCCAGATGAGGCAAATGCCTAATTATCATGACTACTCCTTCTCGGCTCAAGCACACGCGGGAGCTAGAAAGGGAATCAAATTTCCCATAATAATTTAGGAGATTCATCATGGCATCATCGAACCAAGGCGCTAACAACAAAGGCAACAATCAGTCCGACTCGCGCGGCAGCGAGCAGTCGGGCGGCGGCAACAAAGGGAGCGGCAACAGCGGCTCGAAGGGCAGCCAGCAGAGCGATACGAGCAACCGCGGCTTCGCCTCGATGGACCCGGCGCAGCAGCGCGAGATCGCCGCTGAAGGCGGCCGCGCGGCGCACGCATCGGGCAACGCACACGAGTTCACGTCCGAAGAAGCACGCCGCGCCGGCAGCATGAGCCACAAGAACGAGGGCAACCAGCAAAGCGATTCCGGCTCGGACGGCGGACGCGGCGGCTCGCCGGGCAGCCAGGGCGGCAACAAGCAGAGCGATTCCGACTCGGGCGGCGGCGGACGCGGCGGCTCGTCGGGCGGCCAGGGCGGCAAAGGCAGCGAGTCGAGCGGCGGCCAGGGCGGCTCGCGCGCTTCGTCGGGCGGCGGTTCCGGCGGCGGCTCGGGCGAATCGGGCGGCAACTCCGGCGGCCGCAAGTAAGTCTAACCGGTAAAGCAGGGTAGACGGCCAGCTGGCGCCCGAGGGCAGCAGCTGGCCGTTGAGGAATGTTCCATTGGCACATCAAGCAATTCTCGAGTTTTCCACTTCCGGTCGCGGCACCCGCGACATCACGGATGCTGTGGCGCGCGTGGTCGCGCATTCCGGCGTGCAATGCGGCCTTGCGCACATCTTCGTCCAGCACACCAGTTGTTCCCTCACCATCACTGAAAGCGCCGATCCCGACGTGCGGCGCGATCTCGACATGATCATGGCGCGGCTTGCCCCTGACGGCGACCCCGCCTACCGGCACGACACCGAGGGCCCGGACGACATGGCGGCGCATGCGCGCAGCGTGCTGACCGATACCGGCGTGATGGTGCCGGTGGGCGGCGGCCGCCTGCTGCTGGGGATCTGGCAGGGCATCTTCCTGTGGGAGCATCGTACATCGCCGCAGCGGCGTAGCGTCGTCGTCACCCTTCTCGGCGCCTGAATCCCCTTTTCCGACGAAATTCGTTACGCCTCCCCCGGGGTCAGTGCCGACAATCGGACACGGGCTGTTCAATATGCCGGCCTGACAGACGAGGTCGTGTCCGATTGTCGGCACTGACCCCGGTGGTAGACAGACGAGGTCGTGTCCGATTGTCGGCACTGACCCCGGTGGCAGTAGTTAGAAGTTGTGGTTCATGCCGATGCGGCATTCGGGTATTCGCGATGGTGGTAGGTATCGGTGGCGGCGGCCTTCCGCGATTGACCCGCGGGTCAGCGTCCGGTGGGAAAACCACGCACATGGATGCGGGGCACTACAATACGTAACCTGTTTGCATAATTCACACACCTGACATTGGAACAAGCGGTCATGATCGCCACGGTTGTCGCGGCCGCGGCGGCGCTGACGATCAGCAATCATTGTCGTGTGCAGCAAGCGTATGCGACGCGCCACGCAGCCGACACCTGAAGAGGAAGATGCCATGACCAACTACGTTTTCACGCCACCGGCCACGCCGTCGATCGCGGTCGCCGGCAGCGACGCCCGCTTCCCGATCCGCCGCGTGTTCTGCGTCGGTCGCAATTACGCCGCCCATGCGCGCGAGATGGGCAACGACCCGAACCGCGAACCGCCGTTCTTTTTCATGAAGCCGGCCGATGCGGTGGTCGACGCGCGAGGCGTCGTGCCCTACCCGCCCGCAACGCGCGACCTGCATCATGAAGTCGAGATGGTGGTCGCCCTGGGCGCCGGCGGCGCCGATGTGGTGCCGGCCGACGCCCTCGGCCTGGTTTGGGGCTACGGCGTCGGGCTGGACCTGACACTGCGCGACGTGCAGGCCGTCGCCAAGGACCTGCGCCGGCCGTGGGACTTCGCAAAAGGCTTCGACGCGTCGGCGCCGTGCAGCGCCTTGCATCCTGTCGGCGAAACCGGACATCCGGCCGATGCGCGCATCTGGCTGGAAGTCAACGGCGCCGTGGTGCAGCAAGGCACGCTGGCGGAGATGATCTGGCCGGTGGCCGACATCATCAGCCACATTTCGCGCTTCGTCACCCTCGCGCCGGGCGACCTGATCTTCTCCGGCACGCCGGCCGGCGTCGGCGCCCTGCAGCCGGGCGACCGCGTGCGCGGCGGCGTCGACGGCGTGGCCGAATTCGACTGCGCCATCGGCCAGGCCGCGGGCCGGGATTAATTTGCCGACATCTAACCACCCCGAGGCGCTGGCGCCGCTGGCCCATCCGGTGTTCCGCATGCTGTGGAGCACCTGGCTGGTCGCCAATCTCTGCATGTGGATGCACGACGTGGCGTCGGCGTGGATGATGACGTCGCTCACCACGGCGCCGATCTGGGTGGCGCTGGTGCAGACCGCCGCCACCTTGCCGGTATTCCTGCTCGGCGTGCCGAGCGGGGCCATGGCCGACATCCTCGACCGTCGCCGCTATTTCATCGTCACCCAGTTCTGGGTGGCCGGCGTGGCGATATTGATGGCCGTGGTAGTGCTGTCGGACGTGATGAGTCCGCCCCTGCTGCTGGCGCTGACGTTTGCCAACGGCATCGGCCTGGCCATGCGCTGGCCCGTATTTGCCGCCATCGTCCCGGAACTGGTGCCGCGCCCGCAATTGCCGGCCGCGCTGGCGCTGAACGGCGTGGCCATGAATGCGTCGCGCATCGCCGGCCCGCTCATCGCCGGCGCCATGATCGCCAGCGTCGGCAGCGCGTACGTGTTCGTGCTCAATGCGGTGCTGTCGGTCGGCTGCGGCTTCGTCATCATGCGCTGGCGCCGCCAGCACAAGCCTAGCCCGCTGGGACGCGAGCGCTTCGGCCGTGCGATGCGGGTCGGCCTCCAGTTCGTCGGCCAGTCGGCGCGCGTCAAGGCGGTGCTGGCGCGCATCGCGGTGTTCTTCTTCCATTCGGCCGGCCTGATGGCCTTGCTGCCGCTGGTGGCGCGCAACCTCGACGGCGGCGCCGCCACGTTCACGGTGCTGCTGGCCTGCATGGGCGGCGGCGCGATCGTCGCCGTCATGTTCCTGCCGCGCCTGCGCCAGGCGATGACGCGCGACCTGCTGGTGCTGTACGGCGCGGTGTTGCAGGCGGCCATGAGCATCGTGATCGCCGTCAGCGGCGACATGACCGCGACGATGGCCGCGATGGTGCTCACCGGCATGGCCTGGATCACCACCGCCAATTCGCTCAGCGTGTCGATGCAGCTGGCCTTGCCGGACTGGGTACGCGCGCGCGGCATGTCGATCTACCAGATGGCGCTGATGGGGTCAAGCGCGGCCGGCGCCGCCGTGTGGGGCCAGGTCGCCACCGTCGACAGCGTGCAGCACAGCCTGGTATATGCGGCCATCAGCGGCGTGGCGGTGATGCTGCTGGTGCTGCGCCTTGTGCAGGACCGCGGCCTGGTCGACGACCTGACGCCGTCGCAACTGTTCAAGGCGCCGGTGGCGGAAACGCCGCCGACGAGCGGCCGAATTGTGCTCAGCATCGAGTACATCATCGACCCGGCGCGCGCCGACGCGTTTGTCGCGCTGATGCAGGAAAGCCGCAGCAGCCGCCTGCGCCAAGGCGCGCTGGGCTGGCAGCTGCTGCGCGACATCGCCGACCCGAGTCGCTACACCGAAGTGGTGATAGACGACTCGTGGACCGAGCACTTGCGCCGGTTTGACCGGGTGACCGAGGGCGATGTGTCGCTGCGTGAACGCAAGCTGGCGTTCCACCTGGGCGAGGAGGCGCCGACGGTCAGGCGCCGGGTGAATGTGTCGGCATCAACTGCCCGCAGCGCTTCGCTCGAATCGAGTTGATCCGGCGCCAGCGTTCCGTATTCATTGCGCGCGGCAAGCGAACGGCTTCCGGCGCGTCGTGAAGCAACTGTGCCACATATGGGGTGTGGTTGGGGCGAGGGGTGCCGCACAGCCAGCGGGGCGCGCGCTGCTGGACATCCCCGCGCCCGCCACCATTGCACAAACACGATCGCCGAACGCGCCGCGCTAACGTTCGTGCGCCAGCGTTGCGGCAAGCCGATGATCATCACCGCAATCTTCTCCCGCAACCAAACCGTTCACGTTCCGCCTCAGCACCAAGGCGCGCCGCCATGAATTCAGCTCCCCTGATATTTTCGCGCCAGCAGAGTTTTCAGGATCGGTCAGCACGGACGTAGAATCGTGTGGCCTGGCGAGTCGCCCCCAATGAATCTCGTGCGATGAACCAAGAATCAGTCACGGTATTGGTGCCATCAACGACGGTGGCACGGCGCCCGAGATTTCCTCGGTCGCGTCCATACTCGCCGCATGGATAGCGGGAACAATCAAATCGCCAGAGCCGTTTGCCAAAGCTGACCGCAACCATACCTCCCCTCAACTACCGGCTCATCGTCAATCGCCAGAAGGTGGACGACCGCCTATAAGCGATCGCGCAAACGTGAATCCTCGTGCTCCTAAAGACCTGAATTCCTAAGTTTGATAACGCACAGAGGGGTAAGTTGAGGGACTTTATAATTAACCAAGCGTGGTGCTCACGGTGTGGAATTCGACAATCGAAGAAAACGAACCATTTTGCCGTCACGCCAGGGCCGCCCGGCACGGAAGCCGACCACACGAGGAAAATATGACCGCTACCGCTCACGAAATGCATGAAGCTGAAACCCGCGTAGCGGCCGGCGAGTTGAGAACAAATGAGCAATTCAAAGCGTTGAAATCGAAGGCCTCGGACGTGCTTTCCTCGCCGTACGTGCGAGGCGGCGCGGTACTGGGAATCGCGGCGGCGGGCTACGCTCTCCTCAGGCGCAAGAAAAACCCTCCACCCAGTATGGCACCAGAACGCAGCGACGACACTGTCGATATTCTGAAGGTGGGTACTTTGCTTGTTTCCATTGTAGGGTCGTTTGCCTCGGCCATGAATACTGCCAGCGTCGACGCATCCGCCGCGATCCAGCACGACACAGATCATGTTCCGACGCGTTCAGAGGAGTACGGGTCTGATGTGAAAAACGCAGAACCAGCCGCGATTACGCCCCCGCTCCCGACGTTCGAGCAAACCTCAGCAAGCTGGATTGGCAGGCAGTGGCAAATATGCCTGGCGGCGGGCCAGGCATGGATGGATGATTACGCGCCGAGTATGGGCGCGGCGCTTTCGTATTACACGCTGTTTTCCTTGGCACCACTACTGGTGCTCGTCATCGCGATTGCCGGGATGGTATTTGGACAGGACGCTGCACAAGGTGCAATAATCGCGCAGCTTCAAAGCATTATGGGTAAGGACGGGGCGACTGCTGTGCAGGGCTTGCTCAAAGCTGCGCGTGAACCATCCACCGGAATTGTCGCTAGTATCGTTGGAGGCTTTGTTTTGCTAATAGGCGCGACGGCGATTTTCGCCGAGCTGCAAAGTGATATGGACCGCATTTGGCGGGTACCGGCGAAAGAGAGACCGTCGGGAATATGGGGTTGGTTGCGCAGCCGCGTATTATCCTTCGGCCTGGTTCTCGGACTAGCTTTCATGCTTATGGTTTCTCTCGTCGTCAGCGCTGCGCTCGCAGCGTCGGGCGAATGGTTGGGCGGGGGGGCTACAGCGGAAACCGTTTTGGCGTCTGTATTGAATTTCACCGCGTCGTTCGCCATCTTCACAGTTCTGTTTGCGATGATCTACAAGATCATGCCGACCGCGAAGATATCCTGGCACGATGTTTGGATGGGGTCCGCGGTAACAGCCTTGCTCTTCAACGTGGGCAAATCATTGATCGGGTTGTACCTTGCTAAATCGAGCGTGGCCTCGGGCTTCGGCGCAGCTGGCTCTTTTGTGATTCTCGTCGCGTGGTTCTACTATTCGGCGCAAATTTTCCTATTTGGCGCTGAATACACGTGGGTGTACGCGAACAGCAAAGTAAAGGTGTTGGCGCCGACGAAAAATTGAACCAGGCGGCCGCAATTCGTTGACCCAGGCGCTTACGCGCAAGCGCTATGCAGTTTCCGGCGGCGCCCGCCAGCCTTCTTGATTCCCAGCGAAGAACCATCAACTCTTCAGCGACGTCTCGCCATTCAATGCATACGGCATCGCCCTCGCCCACCGGTTGGCGGAAAGCGAAAACGTCAGCGCGCGCACCTGGTGGTACCAACCCGCCGGCACGTAGAGCATGTCGCCGGCATTGACGATGCATTCGACCATTGTCGCCTGGCGCGCCAGCGGAAACTTGTCGAAGTCCGGCGCCTCCGGGTTGAACGGGGAGCCGAACAGGATCGCATTCGCTGCACTCGGGTACAGGAATTCGTCGTGGTGCGGCGGCGCCAGGAAGATGCGCTTGCTGCCCCAGACCTGCGCAAAGATATTGTCGTCGTAGTCGCAATGCAGCGGCGTCACAGTTCCCGCCGGCCCCAGCCAGAAGCGCGGCGGGCCCATCTTGCTGAAATACGACGGCCAGTAGCATAGCGAATTCAATTCGCGCAGTTCCAGGTTGCCCAGGTAGGGAGGCAGGTCGTGGGCGCCGTCGGCGACCAGGTCGAGATACTCGAGCATCGACATATCCTGCATGGCGCGGCCGACCGCGAAGGCCGTGTTGATGTAGTCGCCCACCCGCGCGCGCACCTGCAAGTGGCTGAAGCGCTCGCGCAGGGTTTGCGGCGTGAGCGCCGACAGCGGCCAGCGGCCGACTATCCCGGTGATCAGGAATGGCAGGCCTTTTGCGGCCTGCGCGCGGAATGCCGCGGCATCGAGCACGCCCATGCGCGGCACCTCGGCAATTGCCGGCAGCTCGCGGCCAACGCGCCGGATCGCGTCGCGCATCGCCTCGATCGACGTGACGCCGCGCACTTGCGCATCCTTGTGTTCGCGCGCCAGTTTGCGGGCGCTTGCGTCCTCGGGCGACAGGGACTGAGGCAACGGCGGCAGCAGCCGCGCTGAGTTTTTCTCTTTTGACATATACACCATTTTATCCGGCCGGCACTGTGCCGGGGCGACAGCATAACGTATGCACGGCCTGACGGTGTTCAGTGGAGCTGATCAGGCCAGGCCTTCGAACGGCATGACGTTTCGCGGCTACTGGACGACCGGCGGGCCTTTGCGCGCATAGAAAACCGCGACGGCGTCGATTTCTTCGGCCGTCATGGCGCGCGCCACGTTGCGCATCTGTTGCTGGCCGTCGTTGCGGCGTTCGCCCTGCTTGAACAGCTGCAGCTGCTGCACCAGATAGTTCTTCGGCATGCCTTCGAGCCACGGCGCACCAAGCTTCTGATCGACGCCGCCATGGCACGAGATGCACGGTGCGATATTGCGCATCGGGTCGCCCACGCGCACCAGCGCCGGCAGCGTTTCGTCGTAGGTGGTGGGCGCCGTGCGCGCCTTCGGCAAACTGGCGTAGTACGCGGCCAGGTCGTTGATGTCGGCGGCCGACAGGTTCTTCGACAGCGCCGCCATGATGGGGCTGCCGCGCTTGCCGCTCTTGTAGTCGGCCAGCTGTTTCAGGATTACCTCGGGATATTGGCCGGCCAGGTTGGGCGCGTCCGACCGGCTCATGCCCAGGGCGCCGTGGCACATGGTGCAGTTCAGCGCCAACGTGGCGCCGCGCCCCACCGCGGCGGCCGATGCCGTCCGGCCCATCTCCGGCAGCAGGATGACATCACTCGCCACCGTCGGCGCTTGTTGCCGGCCGTCCGGCTTGACCCACGTGCTCGGCACGCCGGCGGCGCGGCAGATGCTGTCCCACAGCGTGCCGGCGCTGTAGTCGGCCTGCGCGGAGGGCAGCCAGCCGAAGCCGACGGCGGCCGCCGCTATCGTCAGCGCCACCAGGCTCGAGATGAGTATCCAGGCCAGGCTTCGGGTTCGGCCGCCACCCTCGCGTTCCCGCATCATCGCGCTCCGATCGGTATGACAGGCACGTAGGCCTGGGGTGTCATCGCCAGCTGGGCGATCGGGTAACCGTAATTGACCACGGTCAGCGCGATCATCATCGCCACCCACAGAGTGAAGCCGTTCAGCACCGCCGGCGGCTTGCTGTCCGGATGCACCGCGACGCTGAAGGCGACCGCCGGCACTTCCCCCGCCTGCCGCCTGGCACTGGCCAGGATGTAGATGAACAGCGCGGCGGAAATGACCAGCACCAGGCCGCCGATGGCCGACATCGTCACCGTGATGGCCTGCGACTGCAACGCAGGGTGGCTGTAATCATAGTAGGCCATGCGGCGCGGCGCGCCAAGCAGGCCGACCAGGTGCCAAGGCATGGTCAGCACCATCATGCCGACGAACCACAGCGTCAGCTGCGCGCGCACCAGAGCGGCCGGCAGCGGCAGCGAATTGCGCAGCTGCGGCCACAACGAGTAGGCCACCATGAAATACATGATGACGATGGTGCCGCCGAAAATCAGGTGGAAGTGGCCGGTGACCCACTGGGTGTTGTGAATCGACTCGTTGAGCTGGTAGCTCATGTTGATCAGACCGCCGGCGCCGCCGAAGCCGAGCATGATGAAGGCGTACGTCACCGCGAGCATCATCGGATTCGACCACGGCAGCGCCCTGACCCAGCCGAACGGGCCGGTGCCGCCGCGCAGGCGGCCGACGATCTCTGCCGAGGCGACGATGGTAAATACCGTCAGCAGCGTCGGGATCGACACCATCGCCGTCATCACCGCGTGCACGAACTTGAAGCCGGCGCCCACCTGCGGGTCGGCGAACAGGTGGTGGATGCCGATCGGCATCGAGAACACCAGGAACAGCGCGAAGGCGACGCGGCCCATGGTGTCGCTGTAGAGCCGGCCGCCGATCGCGCTCGGGAACAGGCTGTAGAAGGCGATGTAGGCGGGCATCAGCCAGAAGTACACGATCGCATGCAGAGTCCACGAAAACAGCACGCGCGCCAGGCCGGCGTTAATGGTGTCGGTCAGCCCGAGCGAGGCCGGCAGGATCAGCACCAGGATCTCGACGGCGGCGCCGACCGAGGTCCAGGCCCACAGGTAGGCGCCGGCGACGTTGCCGTACATCGACAGCGGCACGGTGGCGCCGGGGTTGGCCTTGCGCCACGCACGCAGGTTGATCGACATCAGCGCCACCCAGATCCACGAACCGACCACGACCAGCACGATGCCGATGTAGTACAGCGGACTGGCGAGCATCGGCGGATAGAAGGTGTACAGCACCGATGCCTTGCCGGCCGCGGTTGTCGCCGCGGCGATGACGGTGCCGGCGATGACGAGCCAGAAGCCGGCCCAGGCCCAGCGGATGCCGATCAGCGGGCGCTTGAGCGCCAGCTCGGCGATGGCGTAGCCGAAGCCCATCGCCACCAGGGTCGGCAGCACGTACGCCATCACGGTGCCGTGCGCGGTCACCGACCGGTAGTAATGCTCCGGATTGTTGATCCAGGCGCTCAGGGGACTGCGCACATACATCTGCCATTCGCCCAGCACGATGGCAGCGAAGAAGGCGATGAAGGCGACCCAGAAGTGGGCCAGCACGAGTTTTCTAACGTTGAACACAGCTCAGCCTTTCCGACGCTCTCGCTTTCGCCAGGAATTCTTCCGGGGGAATGACCTGCACGCGCGCCCACATCGCTTCGTGCCCGGTGCCGCAATATTCATGGCAAGGCATCAGCTGCTCGCCGACTTTGGGAAACGTGGTCGTGAAGGTCGACACGAAGCCGGGGATCAGCATGGTGTTGGCGTTGGTGCGGCCGACGATGAAGCCGTGGATGGCGTCGGTGCTGGTGCCGCGGAAGGTCACCGGCATGCCGGCCGGCACCACCAGGCACTGCGGCGTGAACGAATACTGCTGCGCGATCAGGCGCACGATCACCCGGCCGTCCTGGCCGAGCGCCGTGCCGAGATTGTTCTCGACGAACTCGCCCTTGATGTGCAGCGTCTTGACGTCGACCGTCTCGACGCGCGACGGCGGCATGGCGGCCCAGTGCAGGCCGGTAAAAATCATCATCGCCAGCAGCGACGCGATAATCAGTCCGACCAGGATGGCCCAGCGCCGCTCGGCGGCATTGGCGACCGCCTCGGAGGCGTGAGGGTGGCCCGGGCCCTGGCCCGGTACGGTCGGCGCGGTCATTGCACCGCACCGCGCGGCAAATAGACGAACAGGTAGAACAGGTAGAAGATCGCCACCACGATGACGGTGGCGACGCCGGCCACCGCGAAGGCGCCGGATGGCCCGCGGCCGACGATTTCATCGATTTTGCGGTCAAGTTCGGCTGGGTCGTCGTCGTCGGGGGTGTGCATGGTGGCGCCTATTCCGGTAGCAGCTTGCGAAGGTCGTTGGCCTGGGCGGCCGATACTGGCGTGCCGCTATTGCCCCAGGCTACCCGTATGTAGGTCACCACCGCGGCGACCTCGTCGTCATTGAGCAGGTGCGAGAACGGCGGCATGCCGTGCGGCCGCGGGTTCTTCCTGGTGCCCGGCGGGTAGCCGCCATTGAGCACCATGCGGATCGAGTTGACCGGCGACTCCATCGTGATCGACTGGTTGCCGGCCAGCGGCGGATAGGCCGGCGTCTGGCCGCGCCCTTCGGTGCCATGGCAGACCGCACACTGGACGACGTAGACCTTGCGGCCCGTTTCCATCACTTCGGGTTTGACCAGGCGGGCCTGGCTGGTCGGCGGCGGCGCCGAATCCTTCTGCGGCAAGTCCTTCAGGTACACCGCCATCGCACGCACGTCTTCGTCCGTCAGGTACTGCAGGCTGTTGTAGACCACCTCGGCCATCGGGCCGTAGACGGTGCCGCGGTGCGACACGCCGACCTGCAGCAGGTCTGCGATGTCTTCGATCTTCCAGTTGCCGAGGCCCGCTTCGCGGTTCGAGGTCAGCGACGGCGCGTACCAGTTCTGGTTCGGTATCATGCCGCCCTCGAAGGCCGTCGACTCGCTCGAGCCGCCCAGCAGGTTGACCGCCGTGTGGCACATGGCGCAGTGGCCGAGTCCCTTGACCAGGTAGGCGCCGCGGTTCCACTCGGCGCTCTGGCCGGGCGTCTGCACGAACTCGCCTTCCCTGAAGTACAGCGTGCGCCAGCCGATCAGCAGGTCGCGGTTGTTGAAGGGGAAGCGCAGTTCGTGCTCGCGGTTTTTCAGTTTGACCGGCGCGATCGACATCAGGTAGGCGTAGATGGCATCGGAGTCGGCGCGCGTGACCTGCGTGTAGGAGGCGAACGGCATCGCCGGGTACAGCAGCTTGCCGTCCTTCGACACCCCGTTGTGCATGGTGCGGTAGAAATCGTCGGCCGACCACAGGCCGATGCCGGTGTCGTCGTCGGGCGTGATGTTCGGCACGTACAGGTTGCCGAAGGGAGTAGCCATGGCGCGGCCGCCGGCGAACACCGGCCCGTTCGGCACCGTGTGGCAGGCGACGCAGTCGCCGGCGCGCGCCAGGTACTCGCCGCGGTTGATGATCTGCGTCGTCGCCGTCAGCTGCGGCTGCTGCGAGGTGTCGGGCAGCACGCCCGGGCGCATGAACTGCAGCACCGCCGCGGCGCCGGCGGCGAGCGCGGCAACGGCCAACACGGCAAGGACGCTGTTGCGCATGGCGTCACCGCTGGCTGCCGCAGGCCAGCGGCATGCGGACCAGGTTGGACGGCTCGGGCGACGCGGTGGGCGACGGCGACTGCTGCGACAGCCACGCCGCCACCGCCGAGATGTCGGCATCGGTCAGGCGCGTGGCGATGCGCTTCATGCAGTCCGGCTCGGCGGCGCGGCGTTCGCCGACGCGCCAGCGCGTCAGCTGGCCGACGATGTAGGCCGGGCGCAGGCCGGCCAGGCCGGGAATGCCGGGGTCCATGCCGCTCAGACTTTTGCCGTGGCAGGCAATGCAGGCGGGGATGCCCTTTGCGGGGTCGCCGACGGTGGCCAGCACCTGCCCGCGCTGGGTCTGGGCCGGGTTCGCCGCGGCGCCCTGGTGGGCGGTAAACGGCGGGCGCTGCGCGGCGAAATATTCGGCGATCTCCTTGAGGTAGGGATCGGGCAGGTAGGCCACCAGGTAGTTCATCGGCGGATAGCTGCGCGTGCCGTCGCGGAAAGCGGTCAGCTGGTTATGCAGGTAGCCGGCAGGCTTGCCGGCGATACGGGGAAAGTAGCCGTCGGCGGTGCCCTGCCCCTTCTGGCCGTGGCATGTCACGCATCCCTGCACGCGCGCTTCGATTGAGTCGAGCTTTTCGAAGGCGGGGATGGCGTCAGGGGGAATCGCCCGCGTTTGCGCCGATGCCATTGCAGGCACAAGCAACAAGAACAGTATCAGCAGGCTGATGCCCGCCCCGTGTAGCAAATGGTCGATTGGAAACCGAATCATTCCACACACCTTTTTCGCGTTAGCGTGCCAGGAGACTGACCGACCAGCGGGCCCACGGCTGTGTAACTAGATTAGCATGGTCCCCTTCGGATCCCGGCTTGTCGGAACGTATCGTGCACTGGCGTGCCGCGCGCGTCAGTTGAAGCGTGCCGACGCACCGCCGAGGCTGTAACGGCCGGCCCCCAGCAGCGCCACGGCGACGGCGGTGAAGAAGAACATGCCCTGCAACTCGAGTGCCCAGCCGCCGGTTTTATTGATGGTGAAGAACTCGGCGCCATGCACCAGCAACACCGCCACGATCATGTTGATCGCCACCACCAGCGCGGCGGGACGGGTAAAGATGCCGAACAGGATCATCAGCGGCGCGAGCACT
Organism: Pseudomonadota bacterium; assembly: GCA_040386255.1. Taxonomy (GTDB): domain Bacteria; phylum Pseudomonadota; class Gammaproteobacteria; order Burkholderiales; family Burkholderiaceae_D; genus JAFCUW01. Next base: position 114,625 of record JAZKFW010000079.1, on the reverse strand, counting down.
TCGCCGACGTAGACCAGGTAGCCCAGCGCCGCCGGCAAGCCGGCCTTGGCCAGCATGTCGGCGATGAAACCGATGCCGCCGGTGAGCTTGGCGTAGCCGTGGAACAGGATGATGATCGCCAGCGCGGCGCGCAAAACGAGTTTGCCGGCGTCGTCGTAGTTGGTGTGAGCGAGGGTCGTGGTTTGCATGATTTTTCTTCCTTTTAAATGGATCGGGTAAAACGTCGATATTGCTGAATTCTAGTTGAAGGCGTAGGCGTCCATGGCCAGCACGCCGTGTTCGAAACTGGCATGCAGAAGCTGCGCCGCGGCGCCGGCGCCGGCCGCGCCCATCGCCACGAACAGCGGCGACAGGTGCTCCTCGGTCGGGTGATTCCTTGCGGCCGATGGCGCGCGGTTACGGTAGTCCAGCAAGGCCGCGCTGTCGTTCGCTTGCAGCCGCCCGCGCATCCACAGTGCGAATTCGCTGACCCACTCCGGCGCCGGTGCGTCGACCGCCTGGCCGTGGAACTCGTACAGGTTGTGCGTCAGCGATCCGGACCCGATCACCAGCACGCCTTCATGGCGCAACTGCGCCAGCGCCTGGCCAAACTGGCGGTGCGTTGCCGGATCGGCGCCGCGGACGATCGACACTTGCAGCACCGGCACATCGGCGTCCGGATACATCAGGCTAAGCGGCACCCACGCGCCGTGGTCGAGGCCACGCTGCGCGCTGCGGTCGACCGCGATGCCGGCAGCTTCCAGCACCGCTGCCGCGCGCTCGGCCACGTCGGGCGCCCCGCGGGCCGGATAGCGGATATCGAAGAGCGCCCGCGGAAAGCCGCCGAAATCGTGGATCGTCGCCGGCTGCGCCGCCAGCGACACCGCCGGGCCGCCGCCTGTCTCCCAGTGGGCGGAGACGACAATCACCGCGCGAGGGCGCGGCAGGCTGGCGCCAAGCCCCTGCAGGAAGCGCCGCGCGGGACTGTCCTGCAGCGCCAGCATGGGCGATCCGTGTGAAACGAAGATGGCAGGAAGTGGAGACATGGTGCACCTCTCAAAGAGAAGCATCCATCTTAACCAGCTTTGCGAGGTTGATAAAGATGCGCCGAGTGACTAAACTGTTTCCATTTGGTTGACAATGAGGGCGCCATGGACCTGTTTGCTTCGATGCGGATGTATGTAGCGGTGGTGGAAGGCGGCAGCTTTTCGGCGGCGGCCGACAAGCTGGAGATTTCCAGGGCGATGGTGTCGAAGCAGATCCAGAAGCTCGAGGAGCACCTGGGCACGCGCCTGATGAACCGCACCACGCGCCGCCTCAGCCTGACCGAGACGGGCCGCGAGTTCTACGAACGCAGCACCCAGATCATCGGCGACGTCGCCGAGGCCGAACAGATCGCCGGCCGGATGACGCGCCGGCCGCAAGGCGTGCTGCGCCTGACGGTGCCGCTGTCGTATGCGCAGCACCGGCTGGCGGCCATCTTCGGCGACTACACGCAGGCGTATCCGCAGGTGCGGCTGGACATTTCGCTCAGCGACCGCAAGGTCGACCTGGTCGAGGAAGGGATGGACCTGGCGATCCGCATCGGCGCGCTGCCGCAGTCCGACCTCATCGCCCGCAAGATCGGCGGCGTGCGCAGCGTCGTCTGCGCCGCTCCCGCCTACCTCGCGCGGCACGGCGCCCCGCGGGCGCCGGCGGACCTGGCCGGCCACGCCTGCCTTGGCTACACGCTGACCGGCAGCGGCGCCGACTGGCGGCTCGAGGGGCCCGGCGGGCCGGTGAGCGTCGCCATCGCCGGCCCGATCAGGGCCGACAACGGCGACATCATCCGGCTCGCCGCGCTCAGCGGCGCCGGCATCGTGTTCCAGCCGCAGTTCATCGTCGGCGACGACATCGATGCGGGCAGGCTGGTGCGCGTGCTGCCGGAATGGCAGTCGGCCGAACTGGGCGTGTACGCGGTGTACCCGAGCCGCAAGCACCTGTCGGCCAAGGTCAGGACCTTCGTCGATTTCGTGGCGGCCGCGCTGGCGTGACCTGACGCGCCGGGAATCCTTAGCCTGCTTCAAGGACTTTGCCTGGCGCTTCGCCGATAGTGGCATGCGCTGGCGCCGTGTGGCGGCCAGGCCCCTACACAGGACCAGAATGAACGCGAACGAAAAAATGCTTGGCCGCTCCCTCCCCGCCCAGGAAGTGTCGATCGACGTGTTGTGCGAGAAGTACGCGAAAGGCAGCGAGAACAGCATCGCCGCAGTGCAGGCCCGCGTGGCCGGCGCCCTGGCCCAGTACGAAAGCGCCGAACTGCGCGAAGCGATGACCGAGCGCTTCCTGTGGGCGCAGCGGCAAGGCTTCATCCCGGCCGGCCGCATCAATTCGGCGGCCGGCATGGGCATGAAGGCGACGCTGATGAACTGCTTCGTGCAGCCGGTGGGCGACTCGGTGACCGGCTGCCACGACGGCCTGCCCGGCATCTACACGGCCGTCGCCGAAGCGGCCGAGACGATGCGCCGCGGCGGCGGCGTCGGCTACGACTTCAGCGCGATCCGTCCGTGCGGCAGCAAGGTCAAGGGCACCCATTCGCGCGCCTCCGGGCCGGTGTCGTACATGGAAGTGTTCGACGCTTCCTGCAAGACGGTCGAATCGGCCGGCGCGCGCCGCGGCGCGCAGATGGGCGTGCTGCGCATCGATCATCCCGACATCGAGCGCTTCATCGCCGCCAAGCATGACGGCGCCTTCACCAACTTCAACTTGTCGATCGCCGTGAGCGACGCCTTCATGCGCGCGCTCGAGGCCGGGCAGCCGTTCGAGCTGGTGCACGCGGCCGAACCGTCCGACGACCAGGTCGCCGCCGGCGCCCGCCGCAAGGACGACGGCGCCTGGGTGTACCGCACGCTCGATGCGGCGCTGCTGTGGCAGGCGGTGATGCAGTCGACCTACGACCATGCCGAACCTGGGGTGCTGTTCATCGACCGCATCAACGCCGAAAACAACCTGTACTACGCCGAGCGGCTGTGCGCCACCAATCCCTGCGGCGAGCAGCCGCTGCCGCCGTACGGCTGCTGCGACCTCGGCTCGATCGACCTGACCCGCTTTGTCGATGCGCCGTTCACGGCGCAGGCGCAGTTCGACTTTACGCGCCTGCGCGAGGTGGCGGCGGTGGGCGTGCGCATGCTCGACCTGGCGCTCGACGCCACCGAGTGGCCGCTGCCGCAGCAGGCGGAAGAAGGCCGCGCCAAGCGGCGCGTCGGGCTCGGCTTCCTCGGCCTGGGCAGCGCGCTGGTCATGCTCGGCGTCGCCTACGACAGCGATGACGGCCGCGCCATGGCCGCGCGCATCGCCGAGGAAATGCGCGATGCCGCCTACGCCGCGTCGATCGAGCTGGCGCGCGAAAAGGGGCCGTTCCCGCGCTTCGACGCCGACGCCTACCTGGCCGGCCAGTTCGTCGGGCGCCTGCCGCCGGCGCTGCGCGCGCGCATCGCCGAACATGGCATCCGCAATTCTCACCTGCTGTCGATCGCCCCGACCGGCTCGATCACGCTGGCGTTCGCCGACAATGCCTCGAACGGCATCGAGCCGGCGTTTTCGTGGGTCTACAACCGCAAGAAGCGCATGGCCGACGGCAGCAGCCGCAGCTACGAAGTGGCGGACCACGCGTGGCGGCTGTACCGCCACCTCGGCCACGACGTCAGCGACGACGCCGCCCTGCCGCCGCAGTTCGTCACCGCCTTGCAGATGGCGGCGCGCGACCACCTCGGCATGATGCAGGCGGTGCAGCCGTTCATCGACACCGCCATCTCGAAAACCGTCAACGTGCCGGCCGACTATCCCTACGCCGACTTCAAGGACCTGTACCGCGACGCCTGGCGCGCCGGCCTGAAGGGCCTGGCCACCTACCGTCCCAACGCCGGCCTGGCCAGCGTGCTCAGTGTGGCGCCGGCGCTGCCAGACGAAGACCCGTTGCGCCGGCGCTTCGACATCCGTCCGACCGGCGAACTCGAATCGGTCACCTGCAAGGTGCGCTACACCACCCAGGAAGGCGCCAAGGCGGCCTACCTGACGGTAAGCTTCATCCGCGCCGAAGGTCGGCTCGGCGGCCTGCCGGTGGCGATCGAACGCCCGTTCGAGTTCTTCATGCCGGCCAACCAGCGCAGCGACGGCCAGCAGTGGATCACCTCGACCATGCGCCTGCTGTCGCTGGCGGCGCGCGCCGGCAGTTCGGTCGCCAAGGCGCTGGCGGACATGCGTGAGGTGGTGTGGGAAAAAGGGCCTGTACGCTGCGGCAGTTTTACCCGCGCGGACGGCACCGAAGTGCCGATGTATCACGATTCGGAAGTGGCGGCGATTGCGTTCATGCTGCAGCGCGTGCTGATCCGGCGCGGCTTTCTCGACCAGAACGGCAACCAGGTGCCGACGGCCGACCTGGCGCGCCTGCTGGCCAGCGAAGCGCCGATCGCCGCGCCGATGCCGGCGCCGGCGGCGCTGCCGCAGCAGGCCGGGCGCAAGTGCCCCGACTGCGGCGCCCATGCGCTGCACAAGGTGGACGGCTGCAGCCATTGCAGCGAATGCCACTACATCGGCAGCTGCGGCTGACGCCAGCGGCGGGCCCGGCGCCATGCCGGGCTGCCTGCCTTACTTCTGCGCCAGCACCCACTTGGCCAGCGTCTGCGCTTCCACCGCGCTCACCGGGTTGGGCGGCATCGCCATCGCGCCCCAGCCGCCGGCGCTGCCCTTGGTGATGCTGGCGACGAGCTTCGTCTCGGCGTCCTTCTGCCCCTTGTATTTGGCCGCCACGTCCTTGAAGGCGGGACCGAGCACCTTGGTGTCGATCGCATGGCAGCCCATGCAGTTCTTGGTTTTTGCGAGGTCGGCGTTGGCCTGGGCGGCGCCGCCCAGGGTCAGTGCCGCGCCGGCGAGCGAGGCGAGGATAAGGGTCTTCATGTACATCTCCAGAAAAGCCGCAAATGCGGCAAAACCATTGTAGGGCGCGGCTGCCCGGCCGACGATGCCGGCATGCCGGGCAGCGCGACTATCCTTGAACTGGTTTAAGAATCGCGCGCTGTCAGATCGTTTTCGAGTAGCGCATGCGCTGCAGCGGGATGTCGTTGGAAGTGCCGAAGTATCTGTCGAACACCATGCACAGGTTGCGCACCAGCAGGCGCCCGGCCGGCGTCACCGTCAGCGCCGAGTCGGTGACGGCGAGCAGGCCGTCACCTTCAAATTCGCGCAGGCGCGCCAGTTCGGCGGCGAAGTAGACGCCGAACTCGATGCCGTGCGCGCGCTCCACCGAGCGCACGCTGAGGGCGAAGTCGCACATCAGGCGGCCGATGACGTCGCGCCGGATCACGTCGTCGCGCGACAGTTCGATGCCGCGCGCCACCGGCAGGCGGCCTTCGTCGAGCGCGGCGTAGTAGCGCTCGAGCGACTTCTCGTTCTGGCAGTAGGAGTCGCCCACCGCGCTGATGGCCGACACGCCGCACGACACCATGTCGGTGTCGGCATGCGTCGAGTAGCCCTGGAAGTTGCGGTGCAGCTGGCCGCTGCGCTGGGCTACCGCCAGCTCGTCGTCCGGCTTGGCGAAATGGTCCATGCCGATGTAGACGTAGCCGGCGCCGGTGAGGCGCTCGATGCACAGGCCCAGCATGGCGAGCTTGTCGTGATCGCTCGGCAGGTCGGCGTCGACGATCAGGCGCTGCGACTTGAACAGCTGCGGCATGTGGGCGTAGTTGTAGATCGAGATGCGGTCCGGGCTGGCCGCGACCACTTTCGCCAGCGTCTCGCCGATGGTCTTCAGGCTCTGCTTCGGCAGGCCGTAGATCAGGTCGATGCTGATCGAACGAAAGCCCGCCTCGCGCGCGGCGGCGATGGCGCCCTCCGTGAGGGCGTCGGGCTGGATGCGGTTGACCGCCTTCTGCACTTCCGGGTCGAAGTCCTGCACGCCCAGGCTGAGGCGATTGAAACCCTGGCGCCGCAGCGAGAAGATGCGCTCGCGGTCGACCGTGCGCGGGTCGATCTCGATCGAGTACTCGCCGCCGTCGTCGCCGGCGAATTCGAAGCAGCTGGCCAGGTGCGCCATCAGCGACGCCATCTGCGCGTCGGTCAGGTAGGTCGGGGTGCCGCCGCCGAGGTGCAGCTGCTCGACGCGCTGCTCGCTGCCGAGCAAGGCCGCCTGCATGCTGATTTCGCGCTTCAGGTACTCGAGGTAGATGGCGGCCTTGTCGTGCTCCTTGGTGATGATCTTGTTGCAGGCGCAGTAGTAGCACAGCGACTCGCAGAACGGGATGTGCAGGTACAGCGACAGCGGCAGGCGCGGCGCCGCCTTGCCGAGCTGGCCGACGACGGCGGCGTAATCGGCGTGGCCGTAGCCGGCACGAAAGCGGTCGGCGGTCGGGTACGAGGTGTAGCGCGGGCCTTGCTGGCTCATTTTGGCAATCAGGGCGGCGTCGAAGTGGACTGCCGCCGATGCCGCACTCGCCCGGCCGGGCGCGTCGGTGTGGATCATTCTTGCTCTCCTGGAGTATCGTTTCAGCGGCAATGGTAGTGACGGCGGCGAGGCGCGGCAAGGCGAAACGTGCGCTTGGGAACTATATTTGCAGGCGGCACTTCTTCCTCCCATAATTTGATCTACATCATGGGCAGCGATGCCCCCTGCCACTACCATCGGCTTTCCTGGCGTCAACTCGGCGCGCCACCCCGGCTGTCCTGCGAAAACCTTAACCTGGATTAATTCTGACACCACAGCGGGTTTGCACCCGACAAAACATGCAAATAGAATGCATCTTAATGCTCACCCCTTTGCTACAACAACATCAATAAGGAAATCGTCATGCATGCCACGCGCAAACTATGGACATGGCTAGCTGTCATCTGCGTACTTTCATTTGCCGCCCTTGGCTGGGTCGGCCGTGAAATCTACCTGGAGAAGCCGCCTATTCCATTGCAGGTCCGCACTACCGAAGGAAAAGTCCTTTTCACGAAAGACAACGTCCAGTATGGCCAGCAGGCCTGGCTGGCGGCCGGCGGCCAGCAACTGGGCACCGTCTGGGGCCATGGCAGCTACCTGGCGCCGGACTGGTCGGCCGACTGGCTGCACCGCGAGGCGCTGGCGCTGCAAGAACTGGTCGCCGCGCGCGACCACGGCCGCAAATATGCGGAGCTCGACATCGGCGACAAGGCCAGGGTCGACGTTGTGGTCAAGACCGAGCTGCGCACCAACACCTACGACGCCAGGACGGACACCGTGCTGCTGTCGCCGATGCGCGCCGAAGCCGTGCTGCAAACCGCCGCCCACTACAACGACCTGTTCGGCAACGCGCCCTCGCTGGACGCCCTGCGCGAACAGTATGCGATGACCCCGAACTCGCTGCCGCAGGCGCACGACCGCGAGTCGCTCACCGCCTTCTTCTTCTGGACCGCGTGGGCGGCGGCCACCGACCGTCCCGGCCAGAGCGGCCTGTCCTACACCAGCAACTGGCCGCATGAACCGCTGGTCGACAACAAGCCGACCGCCGGCGCCGGCATGTGGTCCATCGCCAGCGTCATCCTGATGATCGCCGCGATCGCCGGCATGATCTTCTTCCACTCGATCCACAAGGAAGAAGACGATCCGGCGCCGCCGAAAAGCGATCCGCTGTTCGACATGAAGCCGACCGCCTCGATGAAGGCGACCCGCAAGTACTTCTTTGTCGTCGTCGCGCTGATCCTGGCGCAGGTGGGCATGGGCGTCATCACCGCGCACTACGCCGTCGAGGGTTCGAGCTTCTTCGGCTTCCCGCTGGCCGAGATCCTGCCGTTTACCGTCAGCCGCACCATCCACACCCAGTTCGCGGTGCTGTGGATCGCGACCGCCTGGCTCGCCACCGGCCTGTACATCGCGCCGGCGATTTCTGGACATGAACCGAAGTACCAGGCGCTCGGCGTCAACGTGCTGTTCTACGCCTTGCTGTTCATCGTCGCCGGGTCGACGCTGTTCGGCTGGATCGGCACCCTGCAAAAACAGGGCACCGACTTCGCCTTCTGGATCGGCAACCAGGGCCTGGAATTTACCAGCATGGGCCGCATCTGGCAGATCCTGCTGTTCGTCGGCCTGCTGTTCTGGGTCACGCTGCTCGGACGCGGCCTGTGGCCGGCGCTGCGCAAGCCATCGGAAAGCCGCGGCCTGATCGCCATGGTGTTCCTGGCCGCGGTGTGCATCGGCGGCTTCTACGCCACCTCCCTCACGTGGGGCAAGACGACGCACTACTCGATGGTCGAGTACTGGCGCTGGTGGCTGGTCCACCTGTGGGTCGAAGGCTTCTTCGAAGTGTTCGCGACCGCCGTCATCGCGCTGCTGTTCACGCGCCTTGGCCTGATCCGCGCCGCCTCGGCCAACAGCGCCATCGTGATGGAAACGATCGTGTTCATGTTCGGCGGCATCCTGGGCACGCTGCACCACCTGTACTTCACCGGCACGCCGACGTCGGTGATCGCGATCGGCTCGATGTTCTCGGCGCTGGAAGTGGTGCCGCTGTCGATCATCGGCGTCGAAGCCTACCGCAACTACAAGCGTTCGACGGCGGCGCCGTGGGTGCAGAACTACAAGTGGCCGATCATGTGCTTCATCGCGGTCGGCTTCTGGAACGCCGTCGGCGCCGGCCTGCTCGGCTTCACGATCAATACGCCGATCGCGCTGTACTACATGCAGGGCATGAACATGACGGCGGCCCACGGTCACGCGGCACTGTTCGGCGTGTACGGCATGCTCGGCATCGGCCTGATGCTGTTCTGCCTGCGCGGCCTGACCGACCGCCTGGCCTGGTCCGACAGCGCGCTGCGCCCGATGTTCTGGCTGCTTAACCTCGGCCTGGCGATGATGGTGTTCATCTCGCTGGTCCCGGCCGGCATCTACCAGGCATGGGCAAGCATCACGCGCGGCGTCTGGTTCGCCCGTTCCCCCGAGGTGGTCCACTCGCCGTTCATGGAGACCATGGTCTGGCTGCGCGTGCCGGGCGACATCGTGTTCTCGATCGGCGTCATGTTCCTGCTGGTGTTCATGTGGCGCCTGGTGTTCCAGAACCGCGCCAGGCGCCAGCTGGCAACCGCCGCGCTCGCGGCGGGCAAGTAGCCCCATTGGCCGGCGCCCGCTGCGGGCGCCGGCCATATTCATCCGGAACAGGGAAGACCGCCATGCGCCTGACCGACTACACCGACTATGCCTTGCGCCTGCTGATGCACCTCGGCGTCAATCCCGGCAAGATCATCACCGTGCGCGAGATCGCCGCCGTTCACGGCATCTCGCACAGCCACCTGACCAAGATCGTCCACCAGCTCGGCGTGCTTGGCGTGCTCCATACACTGCGCGGGCGCGCCGGCGGCATCGAGCTGGCGCGCCCTCCCGAGCACATCATGCTCGGCGACGTCGTCCGCATGACCGAACCCGATTTCCAGATGGTCGACTGCTTCTCCGATGCCGACAGCAGCTGCCTGCTGGCCGGCCGCTGCAAGCTGAAAGGCGTACTGGCCGAGGCCACCGCGGCCTACCTCGAGCGGCTCGACCGGGTGCCGCTGTCGGCGCTGCTCGGCGCCGCACCACTTACCTGTCGGTGAGCTGCATCCGCAGCCCCCTCTTCTTCGTTTTACGGAACCGCCATGCCACAAGCAATCATTCCCCCCGAAGTGTTCCTCGACCTGCGCGGACTGTTCCCGCCCGAGCCGATGGAGCGCGTGCTCGATGCGCTGGCCGGCCTGCTCGCCGGCCAGCAGATCCGCATGCTGATCGAGCGCGAACCGCACCCGCTGTTTCGCATCCTCGACAATAACAACTACCGCTACCGCAGCACCGAACCGGAGCCGGGCCTGTACCAGATCGTCATCCAGGAGCGCTGATGCAGCGTTCCCTCGCCTACGCGCTGTCGCCGGCGCCCGGCCTGCCGCTACGCTTCCTGCTGGCGGCGCCCTGGTTCGGCGTGCTGGCCGCGGCGCTGCTGCTGGTGGCCGGCGGCGGCGCGTTCGCCTCGCGCTGGTCGGCGCCGGCGCTGGCGGCGACGCACCTGCTGACGCTCGGCTACCTTGGCATGTCGATGGCCGGCTCGATGCTGCAGCTCATTCCCGTGGTGACCGGCAGCGCGCTGTCGATCAGCCGCGCCGCCGCCGCGCTGGCCTGGTACGGCCTGGCGCTGGGCGCCCTGCTGCTCGCCGGCGCGCTCGGATTGAACATTACGGCGCTGTTCGTGCCGGCCGCGCTGTGCCTGGCGGGCGCCTTCGCCATCCTGATCGCCGCCATCGCGCGCACGCTGGCGCGCCGCGCGCCGCCGGCGGCCATGCCGATGGTGCGCGGCATGCGGCTTGCCGTTGCCGGCCTGGCGGTCACGCTGACGCTCGGGGTGACGCTGGCGTTCGCCTTCGGCGGCGCGCTGGCCGCGCCGGTGCCGCTGCTGGCCGACCTGCATGCCGCCTGGGGCCTGCTTGGCTGGGTGGCGATGCTGGTGGTGGGCGTGGCCTTCCAGGTGATCCCGATGTTCCAGTCGTCGCGCACTTACCCGGCGGCGGTGACGCGCTGGGCGCCGTGGCTGCTGGCAGGCCTGCTGGCGGCGTGGAGCGCGGCGCTCGCCCTTGGCCTCGCGGTCGCGGCGCCGGCGGCGGTGCTGATATGCGTCGCGCTGGCCGCCTTCGCCGCGCTCAGCGCGCGCATGCTCGCCACGCGCAAGCGCAAGCAGGCCGACGCCACCACGCTGTACTGGCGCCTCGCGCTGGGGAGCCTTGTAGCCAGCACGCTGCTGTACCTGCTGCCGCCGCATCCGCGGGCGGCGCTGGCGACCGGCATCCTGTTCATCGGCGGCTTCGCCATCGGCGCCGTCAACGGCATGCTGTACAAGATCGTCCCCTTCCTGCTGTGGTATCACCTGCAGCAGGACCCGCGCGCGCAAAAAGGCGAGGTGCCGCCGATCCGCCTGATCCTGCCCGACGCCCCGGCGCGGCGCCAGTTCTGGTGGCACGCGGCGGCGCTGGCCGCCTTGCTGGGCGCGGCCTGGCTGCCGGACTGGCTGGCGCGTCCCGCCGCGCTGCTGCTGGCGGTATCGAGCGCGCTGCTGGCGCTGGACCTGCGCCGCGCGGCGGTCGAATGCCGCCGGGTCAAGGCACGGTTTCAGCCTTCGTAGCCGCGCAGCCGTTCGATATCGAGAATCGTGATCTGGCGGCCCTTCACGGCGATCATGCCGTGTTCGGACAGGTCGTGCAGCACCCGCGAAAAATATTCCGGCGTCAGGTTCAGGCGCGAGGCCAGCAGCTTCTTGCTGACCGCAAGCGTCACCTGCGAACCATCGCCGTCCGGTTCGTCCTTGAGCAGGTAGCCGACGATGCGCTGGCTGCCCGAACGCAGCGAATACGATTCGACGTCCTTGATCAGGCCATGCAGGCGCCGGCTCATCCCGGCCAGCATGCGGCGCGCGAACGCCGGATTGTGTTCCAGTTCGCCGAACACGGCCTCCTTGCCGATGTGGAGCAGCATGGTGTCGGCCAGCGCGGTAGCGCCGACGATGTACGGCTTCTCCATGAACATCAGCGCCTCGCCGAAGCTGAAGCCCGGCCCGATGATCTCGACGATCTTCTCGTCGCCGCGCACCGACACGAAGCCGAGCTTGACCTGGCCGTAGATGACGACATGAAAACCGCGGCACGGATCGCCGCGGTGAAAGATGGGTGTCCCGCGCGGCACGTACTGTTCCTGCGTCGCCGCGGCCAGCGCCGTCAGCTCCTGCGCCGAGAAGTCGGCAAACAGCGGCAGTCGCTTGAGGAACTCGCGCCGGTCGATCCTGGTGGTGAGCATGGCTCCCCTTTCGAAAACGTCGCAACAAAGCGTCACAACAAAACGCAAAAAGACCCGCTTTCTGCGGGTCTTGAACGGTGCCGGGAGATCAGTGGCCGGAGTCGGCGTCCGGCTTGCTGGCGGTGCGGAACACTTCCGGATTCTCCTTGCCGGTCACGTAGAGGAAGCCGGCCAGGCCTTTCTCCATCCGCGACAGCGCGTGGTCGACCAGGATGTAGCGTCCCGGCGCCTCGACCTTGAACTCGACCATCGTCGCGCCGCCTGGCGGCACCAGCGTGGTCTGCACGTTCTTCGCCGGCGGCGACGTCAGGTCGGCCTGCGAGTAGACGCGGTCGAACACTTCGCCGATGACGTGGAAGCTCGACGTCAGGTTGGGGCCGCCGACGCCGAAGAAGATGCGCACCGTTTCACCGACTTTCGCTTCCATCCGGTGGGTCTTGGTCAGGGCGTCGTGGGAGCCGTTGAACATCAGGTGTTCGGGCTGCTCGTTGAGCAGTTTTTCGAGCGAGAACTCGGCTTCGCCCTGGGTGCCGTGACGCTGCGCGGTGTAGAGCTCACCTTGCATGACGTAGAATTCGCGGTCCACTTTGGCCAGGCCGCCCTCCGGCTCGACCAGGATCATGCCGTACATGCCGTTCGAGATGTGCTGGGCCACCATCGGCGTGGCGCAGTGATACACGTACAGGCCGGGGTTGAGCGCCTTGAAGGTGAAGCTCTTGGTGCTGCCGGGCGCGGCCTGGGTGACGGCGGCGCCGCCGCCGGGACCTGTGACCGCGTGGAAGTCGACCGAGTGGATCATGTGGCTGTCCTTGGCGTTGGCCATGTTCACTTCCACCGTGTCGCCGACCCGCACGCGAAGGAAGGGACCCGGCACCTTGTTGTTGAAGGTCCAGTAGCGGTAAGTGGTGCCGTCGGCGAGCTGGCCGGTGATCTCGGTCGTCTCCAGGTTGACGGTGAGCTTTTTCGGGCCGCGCGCGCCGATCGGGGTGCCGACCGCTTTCGGGCTTTGCGAAATGTCGACGCCCTTCGCCACCGGCGCCGCCACCGCGCCGCCGACGATGATCTTGCCGATCATGCCGGCCGCCACGTGGCCCGGCAGCGTGCAGATGTAGGTGAACACGCCCTTCTTGTCGGCCTTGAAGACGATCGACGTGCTCGAGCCCTTGGCATTGATCTGGTTCGATTTGGCGTTGAAGTCCGGCACGCTGATGTCATGGGTAGCGCCGTCGCCGTTGACCAGGTTGATCTGCACCACCGCGCCTTCGGGCACGTTGAGCGTCGGGTTCGCCCCGCCTTTGCTGGCGCCGGTCTCGCTGATGAACACCAGCTTGCCGTCGGCGATATCGGTACGCAGCGTGAAGGTGACGTCGGGCCGGTATTGCACGGCGGAGCCGGCGGGCGCGGTACCATGTCCCGCATGCTGCGCCATCGCAGGCGTCAATGCTGCCGTGCCGAACACGAGTGCCATCAGGACTTGTGAAATGATTGTTTTTTTCATGTTGTTCTCACCTAGTTATGTTCGATGCGATGTGCATCCCTTGACCATGGACAAATCTTACATTTGAGATACATCTTAAAAAATTGATTCACATCAAATATTTAGCAAGCGGCCGGTATATTTCATTCGTTTCGGAAATCTTGATGTAGATCATGTTGGAAACATGTATTCAATTAGTATGATTTTTTCTGGCCACGAACAGACAACAGTGACACCAGCCCACGCGGGCTTTCCAACAACAGGTAACCCATCATGAAAACAACGCTCACCGGTCTGGCGGCCGCCATTGCAGTCCTTTCTCCCTCGCTCGCATCGGCCAGCTGCGGCGCCTAGTTCTGCGCCGTCAACAGCAACCGGACTGCCGAAAGCGCGCTGGCCTAATCGGCCAATGCCTACGATGTGGGCTACGAGTACATGAACCAGGACCACCCGATGTTCGGGTCGCGCAAGGTGAGCGCCGGCGAAGTGCCGGCTCACAATCGTGGTTCGCGCAGGCGCAGTACCAGCACGCGTTGAACACGCGGCGCGCCTGCGCCAGTTCGCCCAGGCGCTGCGCGTGACCTGTCCCATCATCGCCGGCAACGAGAAGCTGATGAAGCAATTCAAGGTGCAGGCCTTCCCCACCACGCTGCTGTTCAACCCCGACGGCAAGCTGGTGTCGACGCGCCTGGGCCAGGTAACGCGCGCGGAACTGGAAGCGCAGCTGCCCGCCGCGGCAGGCCGGCGCGACTAGCGGCGGCGCGGACTTGATCTGGTTTACGTTTTTGAAAAGACCGCGGCAAGAGCGGCCGAATCCGATGGACGACATCGCCGTTCCTGCTTACGCTGGACACATCACAACAGGAGAAAAACACATGGAAACCACAACACTGAGCATCCCGGCCATGCAGAACGAAGCGATTGCGGTCGCCGTCGCCAAAGCGCTCGAATCGGTGGCCGGCGTCGACAGCGTCTACATCACGCTGGCGCATGCGCGCGCCCGCGTTGCCTTCAACGAGGTGCTGGCGGCGCCGCGCGACTTGCGCGCGGCGGTGGAGACGGCCGGCTTCGTGGTCGACGACGAACCGGCGCGCAAATCCTGCTGCGGCGGCTGCGGCTGACCCGTCAGGCCGACAGCGCCGGCAGCACCGTCGCGCGGCATTCGCCGAAGCCGATGCGCGCGCTGCCGGGCCGCTCGCACCAGCCGCGCAGGATGACGCTGTCGCCATCTTCCAGGAACGCCCTGCTCTCGCCGTCCGGCAGCTGCACCGGGTTCTTGCCGCCGGCGGTCAGTTCGATCAGCGCGCCGGCCTGGTCCAGCGTCGGCCCCGACAGGGTGCCGCTGCCGAGCAGGTCGCCAGGCTGCAGGTTGCAGCCGTTGACGGTGTGATGCGCCAGCAGCTGCGCGACCGTCCAGTAGGCGTGCTTGTAACTGGTGGCGCACAGGCGCGCGCCGGCGGCGCCGGCGCGGCGCATCGACGCCGTCTGCAGCAGCACCTCTAGCTGGATGTCGATGGCGCCCTGCTCGCGGTTCGCGCTCGAGGCCAGGTACGGCAGCGGCGCCGGGTCGCCGGCCGGCCGCAGCAGCGGCTGCCGGTACGGCGCCAGCGCTTCCAGCGTGACGATCCACGGCGAGATCGTCGTCGCGAAGTTTTTCGACAGGAAGGGGCCGAGCGGCTGGTATTCCCAGGCCTGGATGTCGCGCGCGGACCAGTCGTTGAGCAGGCACAGGCCGAACACGTGCGCCTCGGCGTCGTCGATCGATATTGGCCGGCCGCTGTCGTTGCCGGCGCCGACGAAAATGCCCAGTTCGAGCTCGTAGTCGAGCCGCTGGCACGGGCCGAATGCGGGCTCGGTCGCGCCGGCCGGCATGGTCTGCCCGAGCGGGCGGGCGAACGCCTTGCCGGAGACGGCGATCGACGACGAGCGGCCGTGGTAGCCGATCGGAACCCATTTGTAGTTTGGCATCAGCGGATTATCAGGCCGGAACAGCTTGCCGATGTTGGTCGCGTGGTAGATCGACGTGTAGAAATCGGTGTAGTCGCCGATCCGCGCCGGCACCGAATATTCGGCGTCGGCCTGGGCGACCAGGCAGCCGGCCAGGCCGCCGGCGTCGGCCCCTTCGCGCAGCGCGCGGCTCAGCGCCAGCCGCAGCGAGGACCAGGCGTCCTGCCCCATCGCCATGAAGCGGTTCAGGCTCGACTCGCCGCAGGCTGCGGCAAGCGGCCGCGCTTCCGGCGCCAGCGCGCCGCACTGCGCCGCCAGGCCGAGGTCGACGATCTGGTCGCCGATGGCGACGCCGCCGCGGAACGCTTCGCCGCTGCCGGCGCGGCGAAACACCGCGAACGGCAGGTTCTGGATCGGAAAATCGGTGCCGGGCAGGTTGGCCGATTCGACCCAGCTCGTCAGCGACGGCGCATGCGTCTCGTTCAGTTCTAACATCGGTATTCTCCTTGTAAGGGTATCAGCGGCGGGCCGGATCGAAGCGCTTCTCCAGCCCGCGCCAGCATTCGGCGTAGTCCTGCTGGAGCTGCGCCGATTCGACGGCGTGCCGGGTCGGCCGGATCACGGTGGGGGTCTCGAACATGAACGCCATCGTGTCGCTGACGCGATCCGGGCGGCTGGTGTCGGCCGCGCTGGCCTTGTCGAACGTGGCAGCATCCGGCCCGTGCCCGCTCATGCAGTTGTGCAGCGACGCGCCGCCCGGCACGAAGCCCTCCGCCTTGGCGTCGTAGGCGCCGTGGATCAGGCCCATGAACTCGCTGGCGAAATTGCGGTGGAACCAAGGCGGCCGGAAAGTGTTCTCGGCGGCCAGCCAGCGCGGCGGGAAGATCACGAAGTCGAGCGTGTCGACGCCGGGCGTGTCGCTCGGCGACTGCAGCACCAGGAAGATCGACGGGTCCGGATGGTCGTAGCTGATCGAGCCGATGGTGTTGAAGCGGCGCAGGTCGTACTTGTAGGGCGCGTAATTGCCGTGCCAGGCGACGACGTCGAGCGGCGAGTGGCCAATGTCGGCGCGCCACAGGCGCCCCTGGAACTTGGCCACCAGTTCGAAGTCGCCTTCGACGTCTTCGTAGCAGGCGACCGGAGTCTGGAAGTCGCGCGGGTTGGCCAGGCCGTTCGAGCCGATGACGCCGAGGTCCGGCAGGCGCAGCAGCGCGCCGTAGTTTTCGCACACGTAGCCGCGCGCGCTGTCGCCCTCGAGCCGGACCTGGAAGCGCACGCCGCGCGGAATCACGGCGATCTCCTGCGGTTCGATGCGCAGCGTGCCAAGTTCGGTGGCGATGACCAGCGCGCCGAGCTGCGGCACGATTAGCAGTTCGCCGTCGGCGTTGTAGAAGTAGCGCTCCATCGAGCGGTTGGCCGCGTACAGGTGGATGGCGCAGCCGGTGCCGGCGTCCGGGCTGCCGTTGCCGCCCATCGTCACCAGGCCGGCGACGAAGTCGGTGGGCGCGGACGGCAGCGGCAGCGGATCCCAGCGCAGCTGGTTGGGCGACGGCGCCGGCTCGTCGAAGCTGCTGGCCAACAGGCCACTGTCGATCGGCGTGAAGTGCCCGTGCACCGCGGCCGGGCGAATGCGGTACAGCCACGAGCGGCGGTTGCTGTGGCGCGGCGCGGTGAAGGCGGTGCCGGACAACTGTTCGGCGTACAGGCCGTAGGGCGCGCGCTGCGGCGAGTTGCGCCCGACCGGCAGCGCGCCGGGCAGCGCCTCGGTGGCGAATTCGTTGCCGAAGCCGGTTTGGTAGTCGAGGGTCATGGTCAATTCTCCTGTTAGTCGGTGTTGCCCGAGGCGGCGGCGTCGACCAGCCGCATCGCCAGCGCCGCGTCGCCCAGTTCCACAATCGCCAGCAGGGCGAAGCGGGCGAGGAACAGCGGCGAGCGGTCGGCGCCCACCTCGGTCATGGTTTTGCAGAGCCGAGTGTAGACGGCATCGAGTTCGCTGTCATTCATGATTGCTTCCTTTGGTGTCGGTTTGCGGGTGCAGCACGCGGTCGATGGCGGCCCGCACGGTTGCCGCCGCCGGTGCGCGCCAGCGCCCCGCCACGTGACCGTCCGGGCGCACCAGGTAGGCGGCGCCCTCCTCCGCGCCGTACAAGGCAAACAGTCGGCCGCTGTGGTCGAAGCCGTACGGCGCGCTCGCATCGTCGGCGCGGCACTGCGCCAGCGTCACCACCGTCACGCCTTCCATATTAACGTGCTCGCCGGCGCCGAACTGAAATACGGTGAAGCCGGCGCCGAGCAGGTCTGTCATGTGCAGCACCGACTCGACGCCGTCGCGCACCATCGTCAGCGGGCATTCCGGCAGCACGGCGCCGGGCGCCGGGCCGGCAGCCCAGGTATCTTCCTGCGGCGCGTTCAACGGCGAGCCAGTGTACGCGATCGGCGAGCTTTGGCGCGGATTGATCAGCGAACGCACGGCGGCATGCTTCTCGGCCAGGCTGAGCACCGCGGTGCGCATCAGCGCGAACGCGAACGACGGCGGCGCCATGAACTCCGTGCTCTTGGTGCCGTAGCTGAGGTTCTCGTGGGCGGCGGCGACCCGTTCGCTGGAATAGCTGTCGAGCAGGCGCTGGTCCGCCAGGCCCTTGATCACGTACGCCAGCTTCCACGCCGCGTTGTCGGCGTCGTCGATGCCGGAATTGGCGCCGCGCACGCCGAAGATCGGCACCAGGTGCGCGGCGTCGCCGGCGAACAGCACCCGGCCATGGCGGTATTCTTCCAGCGTCAGCGCGTTCGCCTTGTACATCGTGATCCAGATCGGCGACCACGGTCCGCGTTCGCCCATCATGTCGAGCAGGCTTTGCACGCGCGGCAGCACGTTCTCGGGCAGCACCGCCGTTTCCGCATTTTCGTCGTCGCCCACCTGGTAGTCGATGCGCCAGATGTTGTCCGGCTGCTTGTGCACCAGCACCGTCGAACCGGGATTGGACGGCGGGTCGAAATACGCCAGCCGCTCGGTCGGGCGCGCGCTGCCGAGGGCGATGTCGACGATGACGTAGCGCCCTTCGTAGCTGGCGCCCTGCAGCTGCAGGCCCATCGCCTCGCGGATCGTGCTGCGCCCGCCGTCGCAGGCGACCATCCAGTCGGCCCGCAGTGCGTAGTCGCCGTCGGCGGTCGACAGCTGCAGGGTGACGCCGTCGCCATCCTGCGCCATCGCGGTGACGCGGGTCTGCCAGCGGATGTCGATCAGGTCCGCGTGGCGCTCGGCGGCGTCGAGCAGGATCTGTTCGATGTGGTACTGCGCCAGGTTGATCATCGGTGGCAGCTTCTGGTTGTCGTCCTGCGGCATGGTAAAGTGCAGCACCTCGGTATCGCGGTAGAAGCTGCGCCCGCCGGTCCACGGCAGGCCGATCTCGAGGAAGCCGTCGACGGCGCCGAGGCGCTCGACGATTTCGAGGCTGCGCCGCGAGATGCAGATGGCGCGGCTGCCGTGGCACACCGAGCTGTCGGCTTCGATGACGACCGAGGCGATGCCCTGCTTGGCCAGGCCAAGCGCGGTGACCAGGCCCACGGGTCCGCCGCCGACGATCGCAACCGGATGGCGGCGCGCGTCCTGGCCGTTTTCCAGCGCCGGAATGCGCGCCGGGTACTGCTTGCCGCTGAACGGATAAGGAGTGAATGCGATGCTCATGATTTCCTCTGCTGGAGGTTGGCGTTGAGGGGGGTGGCGCGCTTGCGGCCGTCGATCGGCAGCACCATGACCAGCGCGGCGCCGGCCACCAGCAGCACGGCGGCGTAGACCAGGCCGGCGCTGAAGCTGTGGGTGGCGTCGCGCAGCCAGCCGACGATGACCGGGTTGAGCGCGGAGCTGATATTGCCGGTGGCGTTGATGACGGCGATGCCGATCGCCTGCGCCTTGAAGCTGAGCGCCTGGTCCGGCGTGGTCCAGAAGATCGACATCGCGGTGTACGAGCCGGCCGACGCCATGCAGATCCCCAGCATCTGCAGCGCCGGATTGCTGGCCGCAGCGGTGCACACCCAGCCGGCGGCCGACATCAGCATCGGCAGCATCAGGTGATAGCGACGCTCCTGCTTGCGGTCGGAGCGGCGGCCCCACCAGATCATCGCGACAATGGTGACCACTTGCGGGATGGCGGCGAGCAGGCCCACGGTGCGGTTGCTGGCGCCATCGTTGAAGCTCTTGACGATCAGCGGCGTCCACACCGCCACCATCGCCAGCGTATTGACGAGGCAAAAATAGGCGACGGCGAATTTGACGACGGTTGGCGACGTGAGTTCGGCGAACAGGCTCGGGGCCGGGCCGGTGTGCGCGGCCGGCTCGGGCGGGCGATCCGCCGCCAGGCTGCGCGCCAGGGTCGCTTTCTCTTCCGGCGACAGCCATTTGGCTTCCTGCGGCCGGTCGTCGAGGTAGTAGAAGACGGCGAGACCCAGCACCGCGGATGGCAGCCCTTCGAGCAGGAACAGCCACTGCCATCCCTTCAAGCCGGCGATGCCGTCCATGCCAAGGATGAATCCGGACACGGCCGAGCCGAGCGCCGCGGTGACCGGCATCGCGATCATGAACATGGCGTTGGCGCGAGCGCGGTAGGCGGCCGGAAACCAGAACGTCAGGTACAGCAGCATGCCGGGCAGGAAGCCGGCCTCGGTGATGCCGACCAGCACGCGCAGCAGGTACAGCGTGTTGGGATCGGTGGCGAACATCGTCGCGCTCGACGCCAGGCCCCAGGCGATCATGATGGAGCCGATCCAGCGGCGCGCGCCGATCCGCGCCAGCGCGATGTTGCTCGGGATGCCGCAGGCGATGTAGGCGATGTAGAACAGCGTGGTCGCCAGGCCGAATTGGGTCGAGGTGAGGCCGAGGTCCTTCATCATCGTCAGCCCGGCGAAGCCGATGTTGATGCGGTCGAGGAACGAGAAAACGAACAGCAGGAAGATAAACCACAGCAGGCGTTTCGACACTTTGGCGTTGACGCGCTGTGCGGCGTCGTCGGCGCCGGCGGCGGTTGGGATGGTGTGGACGGACGATGGGACGGATTGCATGTTGACGGTCTCCTCAACTTCAATTGAACTGCGGGACGCATCGCCGTTTTTGTTGTTGTTGGCGCAATGCGATTGAAGTGAGTATAGGAGTGCGTCAAGGGGCGGCTGTCCCCATTTTGGGTACAGCGCGGTGGCATGATCGCCCCTGTTGGATAGATGGGTTTCGCGCGACCACACCAATGACGCGCGAGTCCGTC
The DNA here is from genome assembly GCA_040386255.1 of Pseudomonadota bacterium. GTDB lineage: Bacteria > Pseudomonadota > Gammaproteobacteria > Burkholderiales > Burkholderiaceae_D > JAFCUW01. The sequence continues at coordinate 94,173 of JAZKFW010000079.1, read as the reverse complement.
ACTAGCCCTCTGACCGTCATTTCCGCCATTGGTGGAAATGACCGCTCGCGAATGAGGCTGTAGAAAATGTCCACGGCTCGTCGTCCTCGCGGATGCGGGGACCCCATCCTTGCTTGATCTGAGGTGCATCTTGCCCTGGAACTGGCGTCCCGGATGGTTCTTGGGAATGGGGTCCCCGCGTGCGCGAGGAGTCGTACCTGCCAATGGCAGGGACGACGGCAGGGTGTTGCAGCAGCTTGGAATGAGGGACTCCATTCTGAGCAAGCGCTAACCCGCGACCGCAAAAATCACCGCGGCCAGATGGCCTAAGGCTGACCCCAGGATAAAGAGAGGGACCGAATAGCTGGCACAGAATCGAGATACCTAGCCGCTGGAAAGGGCTAAGAATGAATGACTGCTGTGCAACGTTAGCGGTCATTGGAATCTGCTATTCTTCTGGCAGCAATCGGCCAAGACCGGGCTGTCATCTTGCGAATCGGCGTGATCGTTTCAATGTATATATCGGAAATAATGTGAAGTCAAAAATTGGATTGGCCAAAATTTGGTCGGACGAGGATATGGTTGAACTTCGCGTCGAAGTTTGCGACGGCAACTCATCATTTGCGAACAAGATCTATGTTGGGCACCAGTGCTTGAAGGAAGCTGTCTCAGCATTAAACAGGTTCAAGGACCAAATCTATGGCGGTATCCTCGACCTCCGGTTCGGGGAATTCGGTCCTGAGTATGGATCTGGCGCGCTTCATGCACGCTGGCACTTTCAGGATCGTGGAAAAATTTATATAACGGTCTCAGTGCAATCTAGATTTACGACTTTTGGACGAAAGGTGGTAGCAAGCGAAGCGACGCTCTATCTAATTTCCGAACCCGCCTTGCTCGATGAATTTATTCGAGACTTACGAGCGTTAAGTGATGGGCAGTGCGACGATGCCGTATTGGAAGCCATCTCATCAGAATGTTAAGGCCGCTTTGGGGCGGACGCGGACACAGCCAGTCTGTTGTTGATATCTCCGTTGACTTTTTACCTCACCCTTGGCCCAGAGCGATCTATTACAAGAAGCATTGGGGTGAGCAGTTCCTGGTAACGGTGACTATTACAGGCGACGGCAGAGCGGATGGAATCATTAGCCACGCTGGCTATTGTCGACCACACGATTCGGATAGGGAGCGTCGTCGAACTGGGGGGTGACCAAGATGCGCTACGTCCGCTTTGGGTCGGAAGCAATCTTTAGCCAATGCTGCAATCGTCAATCTACACGTGGCATCAATTCGCCTGCCAGCGCAAGGATAACTCCATCAGGCCCACCTGCACCCATCCTTCAATTTAAGTTCAACTCGACACCAAAAAAGAAGCATTGATATGGGCCCAATTGCCCGGTCGAATAAACAACTAAACTGTTTATATTTATTCTTCAATGTGCCGAGACCGAATGCGCCACGCCAAATTGCGCCGCCAGTTCGGCCAGGCGCCTGTCGATGGTCCACAGCGTCGCACCTGGCGTAATCAACGTCGAACTGAGTAAAACCATATCGACAAGTCCGCAGCCCTTGCCATACAGCGACTCGCGCTCGATAAAAGCCATCGCTTCGTGGATGCTGACCTGCTGGATCATCGGCAGCAAACCCAGGTCCGCAAGCGTTTGTGATCGCGCTGGTGGCGTGCCACAGGCAATTTCGCCAATGATCATCGGGTGCGTCAAGACTTGGTCCTGGTGCAGCAGCGCCATGAGCGCCTCATTGCGGGTTCGAAAGTGGTCGACCCACACTGAGGTATCAGCCAGCACGCCACTCATTGCGATGTCTCGGACCTGCGACGCGGAATTTCCAGCATGTTCGGCGCCGTGCCGCCCAGCGCCGCAAGGCGCTGCGCGGCGCGAACGCGCACGAAGGTCTTGATGGCCTCGCGAAACAGGTCTGCCTTGTCCATTGATGGATCTGCCATCTCGAGGGCGCGGTTATACAGGTCGTCGTCAATCGTGACAGTAGTACGCATCAAATCCCCCTTGAATCAATATTGATGCAAGTATGCATCCAAAAAACCATCATTTCAAGCGCACCTCGCAGATTAACGGTCGATCACACATGACCACCGTCGCAAAGAGAGCCATCGACAAAGCGCAGCCCACCCCCGAGTACAATCGACCGCAACAGGCCGGAAAAACGACCCGTAGCGCTGCATCCCTGGACGCAATTGCAATAAACCGTGTGTTAGCGAGGTATCCCATGGCCGAAATCATCCATCCCTTTTACGAGTCGCATCGCCTCGCGATGGAGACGGCCATGCGCCATCGCCTCGACCTTGCCGGACCGATGTTGCACGAGTGCGCGCAACTATCCGACATCGACGGGATTCGGCAAGAAGTGATGGCAGAATTCGAGGTCGTCCTCACCCAGATGCCCTTCGTCGGCGGCGCCGCAAATCGCATGAGCGATTTCTTCATGCGTCTCATGGGATTTCTGGCCATCAGCCGAGTGCTGCGGAGACACGGCGTGCCGGTATCAGTCATCGGCGAAATCGAACGAGAAACCTACAAGGCGCAATTGCTGACCGTGCCCGAAGCGGAACGTCTCGACTCGGGACGTCAGTTCATGTCCCCAGAGAATCAAAATTTACTGCGCGCACAGGCGATGGAAAGCGCCACAGAAAGCCACCAGGAAAAGTTTCCGGAAGATTTCGTCTACGATTTCGTTGAGCCGGGCCCGAATGATCATTTTGAATTTGGCATCAACTATACAGCTTGCGGGTTTTGCAAATCCTCCGGCCGCCATGGAGACAATGAAATCTTGCCGAACATTTGCGGGCTTGATTTCGTCGCCTATGCGGCGCGAGGCATCCACCTGGAAAGGACTCAAACGCTGGCTGGCGGCGCGAGTCATTGCAACTTCCGATTCTCTCGGCCGCGAGACTGATCCGACCCTGTACCGGGGCCCAGACGGCAAACGGTGCAGTTAAGTCTGGGAATGCGCGAATCCGTCCCCATCTGTTTGATTTCCCGGCTCACAACGGAACCGACATGCGATTTATTCTGCGCGCCCTCGTGGTCGCCGTCATCCTCATCGGCGGCTACGTCTTTCTGCAGCCGACCATCGAACGGGCGCTGTACACGATGCGCCTGGCTGCGATGGACAAGCCCGAGATGCTGCCGGTGCCGGTCGAGGGCGTGCGTGCGCGCGCATTGCGCGACACCTGGGATGGCGCGCGCAGCGAAGGCCGCAAGCACCAGGGCATCGACATCTTCGCCAAGCGAGGTACTCCCGTGCTGTCGAGTACCGAAGGCATCGTGACGCAAGTCGGGACCAACCGGCTCGGCGGCCTCGTGGTGTGGGTGATGGGCCCCGGGCGCCAGCGTCATTACTACGCCCACCTCGACCGCTATTCGGACGTCGAAGCCGGCATGCGCATAGAGGCTGGCCGGGTGCTCGGTTACGTTGGCAATACCGGCAATGCGCAGGGCACGCCGCCGCACCTGCACTACGGCGTGTACGACATCGGCGGCGCGATCAATCCGTATCCGCTGCTGCGCGCCAAGCCGGCTGCAGAAGCGCCTGATCGCCCCACGGCGTAGGCTCGCCGGGTAGCTGCCCGCCGGGACTCATTCCGGCTGGCCCGCGGCCGGCTGCCACCACTTCTCGGGATTCATGACTACCTGGACATAATTGCCGGTATTAAAGTACAGCTGCGCGGCGGCCTTGATGTCGTCCACGGTGAGCTCGCCGATCCTGCTGTCCTGGGCCAGGCGATCGGCCGGATCGGTTCCCGTCAGCAGCGCCCCCTCCAGCATTGCAGCCCAGGCGCCATTGTCCTTGAGCGCGCGCTGGCTCGATTGCAGCGACGTCTGCTGCACTTTCTGCAGTTCGGACGCGTCCGGGCCACGGGTCTTGAGTGCGTCGATTTCGGCAAACAGCGCCGCCAGCAGCCGATCCACCTTGTCCGGCGCGGTCGGCATCGTTGCCGCCACCTGGTAATGGCCATATGGCACATGCGACAGGCTGCCGTTCAGATTGAAACTGTACAACAGCGACTTCTGCTCCCGCAGTACCGCGGTGAGCCGCAGCGTGGCGATGTCGAGCATCGCGCGAAACCGTATCCGCTCGGCATTGGAATACGTGGCAGGACCGGTAAAGTTCAACGAGATCACGCTCTGATCGTGCTTTCCGCGCAGCACTTCCTTCTTGACGACGCCGGTAACCGGGCGAATGCCCAGGTCCTTGAATCCGACCGCAATATCGTCCGTCGGCAGGCTGCCGAGGTAGGTGGCCAGCAGCGGCTTGAAAGTGACCGGATCGAAATTGCCGACAAAAATGAACGTCATGTCCTTGGCGCTGGAAAAACGTTCCTTGAATAGCGCAATCGAGCGGTCGAGCGTGATGTTCTTCAGCGCTTCCTGACTCGGCATGCCCGGAACGCGCGGGTGTTTGTTGTACAAGGTGGTGCGGATGGCGTCGGCCATGACCCGGTCCGGGCGCGCCATGGCGTCGCGGCTGACTTCGAGCTGCTTGTTGATAAAGGACTTGAACAGATCCTCGTCGCGCCGCACGCTGGTAAAGCGCAAGTAAATGGCTTGCAGCAGCGTTTCGAGGTCGGTCGGGGCGGCGCCGCCGGAGACGTGGTCGGTATATTCACCCATGCCGATGGTTAAGCCCATCGACTTGCCTGCCAGGATATTCTGCAAAGCCGCGGGTGAATGCGTTCCCCATCCCATCGTCGACACGATGGCGCTGGACAGTCGCCCGTTGATGTCGTCCTCCGGCTGGTACAGCGTGGCGCCGCCGAAGCGGGCCGCGCGCATGATCACCTGCTCGTTGCGAAAGTCGGTCTTCTTCAAAATGACCTTGACGCCGTTCGACAGGGTCAGGCGTGTGATGCCGACCGCGGCGTCCTGCGTTTCCGCGGTGATCGCGCCGCCTTTGGGCGGGGCCTCGAGCAAGCTGCCGGCAAATACCTTCTCTTCACGCGCCGTGACAGGCGCGCCGTCGGCCGCGGCCAGCGCAGACAGCAGCTCGCGCTTGCTCGGCGCCGGCGCACCCGGTTTGTCCATGCCCTTGAACGTCAGCATCCGCGGGGCGTTGGCGGGCAGCGCGGAGCGCGCATGTTGCTGGATGTCCGCCAGGCTGATTTCCGGCAGCAGCTCGCGGGTGAAGCGATACTGATCTTCCACGCCCGGCGACACCTCGTCGTTGATGAAGCTGGCGACGTAGGCGCCTACCAGGGCGCTCGAATTGACCTTGTCTCGCTCGGCATATTGCAGCTCCACGTTGCGCAAGATGCTCTTCTTGGCAGTGTCCAGTTCACTCTGGCTAAATCCGAACTCGCGTGCGCGCGCGCTTTCCTGGGTCAGCGCGGCGATTGCCGGGGTCGCGCCGCCCTTCCCCAGCGTCGCCTCGACCGCGTAAGCCTGGTAGCCCTTGCCCATGGCGTCGTACGAGGTCTGCGCGCGCAGGAAGGGCGGCTCGGGCAGCTGTGTCAGCTGCTGAAGGCGCCGGTTGAGCATGACGTTGAACAGGTTGCGCACTTGCAGCGCGCGATAGTCGCCCAAGGTGCGCCGCGACGGCCGTTCGGCCAGCGGGTAACGGATGTTCAGGCTGCTGGAGCTCGCTTCGCCGTCGGTGGCGATCTTGGCATCCGTGCTGCGGTGCGGGGTCATCTTGATGTACGTGCGCGGGCGCGGATTGGCCGGCATGAGCATTCGGCCAAAATGCGTTTCAATCATTTTCTGCGCGGCCGCGGGATCGATGTCGCCCACCACGACGACCGCCATCAGGTCGGGACGGTACCAATCCTTGTAAAAGCGGCGCAGCGCCTCGGGGGGCGCGTGCTTGATGATCTCTTCCAAGCCTATCGGTACGCGCTTGGCGTAGCGCGATTCGCCGATGCCGAAAAACCAGTTGGTCGACAGCGAGCGGCTCATGCGGAACGCCGCGCTGTTGCGCAGGCGCGCCTCCTCGAGGATCACGCCGCGTTCGGCATCGATGGCGTCGGCGTCGAGCGTCAAGCCTTGCGCCCAGTCGGACAGGACCAGGAAACCCTTGTCCACATGTTCCTGCTTGCTGGTGGGGACCAGCAACCTGTAGACAGTTTCGTCGTAGCCGGTGCGCGCGTTCAGGTCGGCTCCGAACTTGACGCCGATCGATTGCAGGTAGGAGATGAGCTCGTTTTTCTTGAAGTTGGCTGATCCGTTAAAGGCCATGTGTTCGACGAAGTGCGCCAGCCCCTGCTGATCGTCGTCTTCGACGATGGAGCCAGCCTTGACAACCAGTTGCAGCTCCAGCTGCTTTTCCGGCCTGGCATTGCGCTTGATGTAATAGGTCAGGCCATTGGCCAGTTTGCCGACCTTGAGGTCTTGCTCGAAGCGGATCGGTTCTTTCAGATCGACGGCCGCGTTGGCGCTGCCGGAAAACACGAGCAGAACTGCGATCGGGCAGAAATTGCGCAGGATGGGAAAAGACATCGACAACCTTACGAAAAAATTAAGCTGTCTGATTCTACGCTTCCTGTTTCCCCTACGTAATATATTTATTGCTCCGACCGCATGGTCACCGTCCCACCGTCATGTCCAAGGTGGCGAGAAGGTCGTCGAGCTGGTCGAATATTTCGCCAAACCCACATGTACTGCCGGAGGCGATGGCATCGTCAAGCGCTTCCTTCGAGCGGTAGAGGTCATGCATGACGACCACGGTTGCGGCGTCTCGTTGTTCGAACGTTACAGTGGTGACGCTCCCGCTTTCGCCACTTTCGTCATTCGTCCAGACCAGGCGGGAGGGCGGCGTCACTTCGATGTACCGGCCAAAGAACGCCATAGGCTGCTCTGAGGATGGGTGGCCGAACACGAAATGGTAGCTGCCCCCCGTCCGCACTTCGACGGTGCAGGAAATGAATGTCACCCCAAAGGACTTCGGCGCCCACCACCGCTGGAGCAGCTCGGACTTGGTCCACGCCTCGAACACGATGGGTGCCGGGGCGTTGAAGGTGCGCGTGACGACCAGCTCGCGGTCGCCCTGACGCTCCACGGTCGTGCGATTCTTCATGGCGGCAGGGTCACTGTTTGTTATTCCGGCCATTGATCTTCTCCTTGAATTGTAGTTCCTCGACAACCTTTTCCAGCCCGTCAAATTTAAGGCCTGTCGGCCGACAGGCACAGCGCGAACAACTGCCGCTGGCTGGAGATGCCGAGCCGCTGGTAGGCGCGCTTCTGGTACGTGACCACGCTGGCCGGCTTGATGCCGAGGATCTCGCCGATCTCGGCGGCCGAGTACCCTTCCAGTACGCCGCGCACGACGTCCAGTTCGCGCTTGGCCAAGGTCGGGCAGACGCTGCGCAGGCGTGCCAGCATCAGTTGCGGGATGCCCTGCTGGCTTTGCCCGTGCAAGGCGTAGTGGTGCCTGGCCGCGTGGCCGATCAGCGGCGCCAGCGCCTCGACCAGCGCGATTTCCTGCGACTGGAAGTTGGCGTGCTGGCTGTCGCGGTACAGGTTCACCGACAGCCAGATATGGTCGGCCGGCTGCAGCAGCAGCGACAAGCGGTCGCAGACATTCGGGTCGCTGTAGCAGGCGACGCGGTAACCTTCGTGGACGATGTCGTCGCTGGTCTGCTGGTGGATCACCATCGACGCTTCCGGCTTTGCCGGCTGCGCCGCCGAGACGATGCCCTGGTTGCCGTCGAGGACGTAATACAGCTTTGAGTAGACGTCGGCGACGTCGCGCAGGAAGCGCCCGCCGCGGCGGTCGGCGACCGACACCGTGCGCGGGCGGTTGCCGAATTCGTAGGCGAAGATCGTGCACTGCGAGATTTTCGCCGCCGCGCCCAGCGTATTGAGCACTTCGGTGGCGAACGACGAGGCATCGGCCTGGCCGATCGACGCCACCAGGCCGGTGACCTGGGACAGGTCGAGCTGGCCGGCGGGAGCTGCGCGGTCGAGGTGCCAGTAGCGCATGGCGTGGGCCTGACGGGTTGGAGATCGTTTTTCAGGCTAGCATCGGGCGCTGGCAGTGTCAATCCCGGGCGCCGTGCACGGCGCGGATGGCGTCGGCCAGCAGCGGCGCGATGCCGGCCACCCGCAGCATCTCGCGCAAGGGTCCCTGCTCGATCCGGAACGGCGGCACCGTGTCGCTCACCCACAGCCGCCCGACGGCGCCCGCCAGCACCACCTGCGCGCCGGCGGTAAACAAGCCATGCGTGGCAACCGCGTCGACCGTCATGGCGCCGGCCTTGCGGCAGGCGCCGGCAGCGCGCGCGATGGTGGCGCCGGTGCCGATCATGTCGTCGACAATGACGACGTGCCTGCCTTCGACCTCGCCAACCAGCAGGCCGCCGCTCAGCTGATGGCCGTCGCGATGCTTTTCGGCGAACGCCGCCGCCACCGGCTGCCCGAGGGCGGCGCTGAGCGCCTGGCGGAACCGGGCCGCCCGCGGGATCGCGCCGGCATCGGGAGCGACGACCGTCACCGCGGCCTTCTCTGCCGGTGGCGCAACCCGGTCGACGAACAGCGGCGCCGCCTCCACGTTCACGGTGCGGCAGCGGAAGGCGTTCTGCAGCGCCGCCACATTGTGGACGTCGACTGTGATGACGACGTCGGCGCCCGCTGCCTCGATCAAGGCGGCGACATAGCGTGTCGCCACCGGGCCGCGCGGGCGCGTCTGGCGGTCCTGGCGCGCATATGCGAGGTAAGGAACCACCGCGATGACACGGGCGGCGCCGGCGTCGTTCAGCGCGCCGATGAAAAACAGCAGCTGGCACAGCTTGTCGTGCACGCTGCCAAGCGGATCGGCGTGCAGCGATTGCACGACGCAGGCATCGCAGCCGTCGACGTCTTCCAGCGGCCAGGCGCTGCGCTCGCCGTCCTCGAACAAGTCCTGGCCGATGGCGCCGGCCGGCACGCCAAGTTCGCGGCACACGCGCTGGCCGAGGCCAGCACCGCCCGCGGGAACGAATACCTTCAGCGTCGATGCAGGTGCGCTCGCCATGGCTCAGGGGACCAGTACGGCGGCGCCGTCGATGCGGCCGGCCCGCAGCGCGGCCAGCGCTTCGTTGGCGTTCGCCAGCGCATAGGACGTCACCCGCACGTCGAGCCGGTGGCGGTCGGCCAGCGCCAGGAAGCGCTCGCCGTCGGCGCGCGTCAGGTTCGCCACCGAGCGCACGCAGCGCTCGCCCCACAACAGCGAATACGGCAGCGGCGGGATGTCGCTCATGTGGATGCCGGCGCACACCACGGTGGCGCCCTTGGCGCTGGCCGCCAGCGCATCGCGCACCAGCGCGCCGTCGGGCGCGAAAATGATAGCCGCGTCGAGCGGCGCCGGCGGCGCCTGGCGCGCGTCGCCGGCCCATGCGGCGCCGAGCGAGAGCGCGAACTGCTGCGAGCGCACGTCGCCCGCCCGCGTGAAGGCATACACGGTTCGCCCCGACTGCACCGCCAGCTGGGTGATCAGGTGCGCCGCGGCGCCGAAGCCGTAGATGCCGAGCGCGCCGTCCGGCCCGGCCATCGCGTAAGCGCGGTAGCCGATCAGTCCCGCGCACAGCAACGGCGCAGCATGCAGGTCGTCGTAGCGCCGCGGCAGCGCAAAGCAGAAGTCTTCGTCGGCGGCGGCGTACTCGGCATAGCCGCCGTCGCGGTCGTAGCCGGTAAAGAGCGGCTGGTCGCACAGGTTTTCGCGCCGGCTCAGGCAGTAGCGGCAGTGCCGGCAGGCGCCGCCCAGCCACGGCACGCCGACCCGCTGGCCCACCGCGAAGCGCCTCGCGGCGCGGCCGGCGCCGACGACGATGCCGACGATTTCGTGACCCGGCACCAGCGCGCGCCGGTGCGGCGCGAGGTCGCCGTCGATGATGTGCAGGTCGGTGCGGCACACGGCGCAGGCCGCTACGCGGATCAGCAGGTCGCGCGCGCCGGCGACGGGAAGCGCAAGGCGCGCCGCCCGCAGCGGCTGGCCGGGACCATCGAAGACCATCGCCGCCATCGTGTCGGGCAAGGATTCTGATTGCATGATGCCTCCATCTCCGTGCATACCATATTAGAAAACCAAGTATATGATGTACCTCAAGGAAAGAGCGCCCGCAGGTGCTTACCATTGCGTCAGGTCGGCCATAACGTCGTCCATCACCTGAGGATGAGCACAATGGCTGATACCGGCACGCTAAGCGGGCTGACCGACGACGAAGCCCGGCGGATATTGGCCGCTGAGGGAGGCAACAGTCTGCCGGAAAGCGAAAAGCGCACCTGGCGTCACATCCTGGCCGATGCCGCGCGCGAGCCGATGTTCCTGCTGATCGTCGGCGCCGCGCTCTTGTACCTCATCCTCGGCGACTTCAGCGAAGGCCTGTTCCTCAGCCTGATGGTCGTCGCGACGCTTGGCTTGACGCTGTACCAGGAGGGCAAAAGCGAACGTGCCCTCGACGCCCTGCGCGACCTGAGCAGCCCGCGCGCGCTCGTTATTCGCGGCGGTCGGCATGTCGACATCGACAGCCGCGAACTGGTGCGCGGCGACCTGGTCGTCCTCACCGAAGGCGACCGGGTGCCGGCCGACGCCATTCTTATCCAGGGCAACGGCCTGCAGGCCGACGAATCGCTGCTCACCGGAGAGTCGGTCGCGGTGAGGAAAGCGCCGGACGCACTGCCCGGCTCGGCCCGCCTGTTCTCAGGCACGCTGGTGGTGCAAGGCCACGGCATCGCGAGGGTGGACGCCACCGGCGCCAACAGCGAGATCGGGCGAATTGGCGCCTCGCTGCGCGACGTCGTGCGCGAACGCTCGCCGCTGGCGCTCGAAACGGCGAAACTGGCCACCCTGTTCGCGATCCTGGGCACGACCATGAGCGTGCTGCTGTTCGCCGTGTACGGCATCACGCACGGCGACTGGCTGCTGGCGCTGCTGACGGGGATCGCGCTGGCGATGTCGATGCTGCCGGTAGAGTTCCCGGTGGTCCTGACGGTATTTCCCGCGCTCGGCGCCTGGCGCCTGACGCGTCAGCATGTGCTGACGCGCCGCTTGCCGGCGATCGAAACCCTGGGCACGATCTCCGTGCTGTGCGTCGACAAGACCGGCACGCTGACGGAAAACCAGATGACCGTCGCCGCCCTGTATATCCCGCAGCAGCACCTGGCGCTCGAAAGCGCGCCGGCACCGTTGCCGGCCGAGTTCCGCCGGCTCGCCGAGTTTGCGATCCTGGCCAGCGCCGTGCGCCCCAGCGATCCGATGGAGCTGGCATTCCACCGCCTCGGCCATGGCGCGCTGCCCGGCACGCCGCACCTGCACCCGGAGTGGCAGCCGGTGCGCGAGTACGGCATCACCCCCGAGCGGCGCGCCATGACGCACGTCTGGCAGCCGGCGGAGGCCGGCGCCGTCATTGCCGCTGCCAAGGGCGCGCCGGAAACGATCGCGACGTTTTGCCGGCTCGACGCAAGCGCGCGCAGCACCCTGCTTGCCGCTGCCGACGCCATGGCGCACGACGGCCTGCGCGTGCTGGCCGTCGCCAGCGCGCAGACCGGCTCCGACGGCTGGCCGGACGATCCGCAGGAATTCGAATGGGACCTGATCGGCCTGGCGGGCCTGGCCGACCCGTTGCGCGCGGACATTCCGGCTGCGGTCAGCGAGTGCCGTGCCGCCGGCATCCGCGTCATGATGGTCACCGGCGACTATCCCGGCACCGCACGCTGCATCGCGCGGCAGGCGGGATTGATCGACGGCGAGCCGCTGACGGGCGACCAGGTCGACGCCATCGACAACGCCGAACTGCTGCGGCGCCTCGGCAGCACCAGCGTATGCGCGAGGATCTCGCCGGCGCAGAAATTGCGTATCGTGCAGGCGCTGAAAGAAGGCGGCGCGGTGGTCGCGATGACTGGCGACGGCGTCAACGACGCGCCGGCGCTGAAGGCGGCCCACGTCGGCATCGCCATGGGCAAGCGCGGCACCGACGTCGCCCGCGAAGCGGCTGACATTGTCCTGCTCGACGACCGCTTCACCTCGATCGTCCACGCCATCGCCGCCGGCCGCCGCATCTACGGCAACCTGCGCAAATCGATGACCTATATCGTCTCGATGCATGTGCCGATCGCGGGAATGGCATTGCTTCCCGTGCTGGCCGGCTGGCCACCCCTGCTCTACCCGATGCACATCGTGTTCCTCGAACTGATCATCGATCCGGCCTGCTCGCTGGTGTTCGAAAATGAAGCGGCGGAACCCGACATGATGCGGCGCCCGCCGCGCGCACCTGGCGCCCACCTGTTCGGCAAGCGCGGCATTGCGGTCGGCATGGCGCAGGGAGCCGTCGCGCTGATGCTGGTGCTGGGCTGCTACGCGTGGAGCCTGGCCAACCTGCCGGAAGCACAGGCCCGTGCGCTCGGCTTCGCCAGCCTGGTCATGGCCAACCTCGCCCTGATTTTCTCGAACCGCTCAGCCTCGCAGGGGATTCTCAAGTCGCTGCGCACGCCGAACCATGTCGCCTGGCTGATCGCGGGCGCCGCCCTGGCGCTGCTGTCGCTGGCACTGTACCTGCCGTGGCTGGCGGCCATTTTCAGGTTCCAGGCGTTGACCTTGCTGCAGTTTGGCGCGGCGGTCGGTGTCGGCATCGTCAGCATGATGACGCTGGCGTTGCTCAAGCCAGTCTTGCGCCATGGGTTTCAGAACAAGCGAGCGGCGTGACGCCGAGGCGATCGTCGCGATGGCGCCCGATTGAGACAGGTCAATCGGCGCTGCCGCTCGCGGAGGAAAGTGGTTGTACGCCGCCGCCATCGCGCCGATGGCGAGCGCTGCCGGGAGAGGCGATGTCATATAAAACCGTTCTTGTCCACGCCGACCTGTCGCCGCACGCGCCGGCGCGCTTCCGCCTCGCCGCGGCGCTGGCGCAGTCGCACGGCGCCCACCTGGTCGGTGCGGCCATGACCGGCCTGTCGCGCTTCGTCTACCCGGACAATCCCAGCGAGCTGGCCCGCACCGTCATCGCCGGCTACGCCGACACGCTCTACCAAGGCGCGTCCGAGGCGCTGGCCCGGTTCGAGGCGATCGCGCGGGCATCCGGCGTGGCCTCGTTCGAGCCGCGCCTGGTCAGCGACGATCCCGAAGGCGGCCTGGTCCAGCTGTCGCGCTTCTGCGACCTGCTCGTGCTCAGCCAGACCGATCCGGCGCACGCGGTGGCCGGCGCGGTGCGCGACTTGCCGGAGTACGTCATGCTCGGCGCCGTGCGTCCGGTGCTGCTGGCGCCCCATGCGCGCGACTGCGCCGGCGTGGACGGCTGCGCCGTCGTCGCATGGAACGGCAGCCCGGAGGCCACGCGCGCGATCGATCACGCGCTGCCGCTGCTGCGTTGCGCCGCGCAGGTGGTGGTGGCCAGCTTCGACGAAGACGGCTCCGGCCGCCACAGCGCGCAATTGCCCGACCTGCTGTCCTGGCTGGGCCGCCACGGCATCGAGGCCGAGCTGCACGAACAGAAAACTGCCGACGGCGCCGGCAGCGCCTTGCTGTCGCTGGCACAGCAACGGCGGGCCGCGCTGATCGTCATGGGCGGCTACGGCCACACCCGCTTCCATGAACTGATGCTCGGCGGCGCCACCCGGACGATACTCACGCACACGACCACGCCGGTGCTGATGTCGCACTGAGCGCGAAGGAGAGCGAAGTGAACCTACCTGTTTCAAGCCGCATGACGCTCGCCACCGGCCTGCGATTGTGCATCGGCGCTGCCCTGGCAGCGTTCGGCGCCGCCCAGGCCCGGCAGCAAGACATCCACGCCGATGCGCACGCCAGTCCGTCGGGCACAACGTTCAGCGTCGTCAACCTCGGCGTCGGCGATGCCCTCGTCCCGGTCGTCAACAACCAGGGCCAGGTCGCCTTCACCTCCCGCCGCAGCGCCCCGCACCGCGCCAAGTTCTACGACGGCAAGGTGGTGCTCGACCTTGGCGACTTCGGTTTCCCCTGGGTCGACGTCACCGGCATCAACGATGCCGGCCAGGTCAGCGGCATTGCCGATTATCGCCCCAGCGACAGCTACGACTATCCGCACGCGTTCCGCTGGAGTCGGCAAACCGGCATGGTCGACCTCGGCGCGCTGCCGAACCACGAAAAGTCCCAGAGCGCGGCCATCAACGCCAGCGGCCAGGTGGCGGGCGTCTCGGCCGCGCGGGCCGGCCTCGATCCGGGCGCCGTGCACGCCGTGCGCTGGACCGTGGAGAGCGGCATCCTCGACCTCGGCGCCGGCAAGACCACCTCCTTCGCCGTCGATATCAATGACGCCGGCTCGATCGCCGCGGGCATCGGCGCCGCGGTCGATCTGCCGATACACACCGAGGTGGCCGCCGTCTGGACCGCCGAGCGCGGCCTGGTCCACCTCGGCACGCTGGGCGGGGCGCGCTCGCACACCGTCGCCATCAACGAGCCCGGGCAAATCGCCGGCAACGCGCAACTGGCGAACGGTGAGCTGCACGCCTTTTTCTGGACGCCGGGCGCGCGCCTGGTCGACCTCGGCACGCTGGGCGGCAGCGAATCGCTCGCCACCGCCCTCAACGACGGCGGCCGCGTGGCCGGCTCCAGCACGACGGCGGGCGGCGCGTCCCACGCCTTCTGCTGGAGCCACGAAGAAGGGATGCGCGACCTGGGCACCCTCGGCGGGCTCACTTCGCGGGCGGCCGACATCAACCGCCGCGACCAGGTGGTCGGCCGGTCGGCGCTCCCCGACGGCGCCGACCGCGCGTTCCTCTGGACGCGCAAGCACGGCATGACGGACCTGAACAGCCGCATCCCGGTCGCGCCTTCCGGGCTGATCGTGCATGACGCCGTCGGCGTTTCCGACCAGGGCCACATCGTCGCCATGTCGAACGCCGGCCTGGTGTTGCTGACGCCGGACGCGCCGCGCCTGGCCGCGCCGGTCGGCGGACCGGTGCTGCTGGCGGCGCCGGTGCGCGCGCGCGAGCCTGAACCTGTATCGGTGAAGTTCGTCGACGCCAACGCCGGCGACAGCCATCGCGCCACCTGGTCCTGGGGCGACGGCACGCCGGACCAGCCGGCAACCGTCGACGAACGCAACGGCTCGGGACGCATCTTCGGCCAGCATGCCTACGCCCAGCAAGGCAGCTACAACATCATGCTGACCATTACCGACAGCAGCGGCCGGCTCGCCTACGGCACCCGCACCGTGACGGTATGCGATCCGCCGAACGGGTTCCCGTGCGACGCGCCGGCGCCATAGCGGGGACCGCATGGCATCCATCGATCAAGCCGTCCTCGACGCCATTCTGCAGATTCTCGACGAGTCGTCCGAGATGACCCTAGCCACCTGCCGCCCGGACGGCTTTCCGCAGGCGACGACGGTCAACTTCGTGCACGACCACCTGTCGCTGTATTGCGCCGTCGGGCTGGACAGCCAGAAGGCGCACAACATCCGCGCCAACGGCAAGGTTTCCGCCACCATCAACCGGCCGAAGCGCACCTGGAGCGAACTGCAGGGCTTGTCGCTCGCGGGCAGCGCCAGGATAATTTCCGCCGAGGCCGAGATGCGCCTGGCCGCCGACCGCCTGCTGTGGCGCTTCCCGCACCTGCGCAAGTACATTCGCGGCACCGACTCGCTGCCCTGGGCCGGCATGCTGTTCGTCGAGATTGCGCCGAAGGTCATCTCGGTGCTCGATTACCGCAAGCGCTTCGGCCACGCCGAACTGGTGGAAGTCGATTAGCTGCGCCCCCGCCGCGCGCCGGCCGCCCTGGCCGCCAGCAGCGCCGCGCCGGCCAGCAGCAACAGCGCGCCGCGCGGCTCGGGAATGGCCGGTATCGGGTCGAGGCGCACGGCGCTGACGCAGAAGGTTCCGGTCGGGTCGCAGGCCCGGGCCAGGATTTGCTCCTGATCGTTGATCGCGACGGCGGCCGTCAGCAGGAATTGCGCGTCCGGCCCGAGCAGCGTGTTCAGGTCGATCAATGCGCCGTCGGCATACCGGAACGCGCGACCGTCCATCGTTCCGACGATGCTGGCGCGGTTGTTGATGTCGGCGGCGGCGCTGAATGCCGATGACGGGGCCAGGTCGATCAGGCCGGCGCCGTCGTGGAGGAAGGCATGCTGCTGTGCCCATGCGGTAAAGCCGTAGCCGACCACGGCGCCGGCATCGTTGAGCGAGGCGGCGACGCTGTAAGAGCCGCCCGGCGTGCCGAGGTCGCCGAACACGCCGCCCGCATACAGGAAGGCGTGGTCGCCGGCGCCGGGCGCCGCATGGTAGCCGGCCACATCGCCGGCGCCGTTGATGGCGGCGGATCGGCTCGACGGCGGGCCGAAGACGTCGAGCGTGCCGTCCGCGCGCAGCACGGCGGCGCGCTCGCCCACCTGGCCGGCGATGTCGCCGCTGTCGTTGAGGGCGACGGCGCTGTCGAGCCCGTGGTCGACGGTCAGGTCGCGCATGCGTCCGCCCGCATACACGAATGCGTGATTGACGCCGGCCGCGGTGCTCGACTGCCCTACCGCCTCGCCGCGGTTATTCAAGCCGTGGATAAAACTTTCCGCGCCGCCGAGCGTGCCGATGCTCTCCGACGTGGTGCCGTCGGAGATCGAGCCCATGCGAAACGGCACGTCGGTGCCGAGGTTGTTGACGGCGACCTGGCCGGCGTTGTTGAGGTCGACGGCCGCGGTGAATTTCCCGGCCACCGGCGTGACGGTATAGGCTGTCGGCGCAGCCGCGGCCAGCACCGGCAGCGCCAGCAGGCAGCAGATGCATGCAATCCGCACTCTCGGCGACATGATGCCCTCCCGTCGGTGGATGCCGCGCGTGGCCAATGCGTCCATTCTGGCACAGGCCCTGGTCCGAACTTGCCGGAACGTGCCTGTTCAATTATCAGAAATCGCCGCGGCGCCGCGCAGCTTTCCCACAGCGCCTCATGCTGGTACAACTCGCTGGCAGCTAACGCAGTTCATGAACGTGCCATCCGCTCATGGTGCGTCCATCCCGGGACATTGACATAGTACTTCGTTGCTTTACCCCTGCCCTTTGAGAACAATGCTTCGCGCTGCAAGAGATCGGCCAGATCGCGCGTTGCCGTGGCTTTTGATGCGCCGGTTATCTTGCAATATTTATGCGCCGACAATCCGCCCAGGAAGCCCCCATCGCCCGCATCCAGCAATTTCTGCAGTACCTTCCGCTGCCGTTCGTTGAGTCGAGCATCCGCATGCGCCGACCAGTAGCGTGCTTTCTCAAGCGCCTGATCGATAAGTCGCTCCGACTTGATGCACGCTTCGGCAAACTGCGTGGCAAACCATTGCACCCAAGATGTGATGTCGCCATCGCCTTTTTGGGCTGCGTTCAGCGCGTCGTAATAGGCGGTGCGGTTCTCATCGAGCTGCCGCGACATGCTGTACAGCCTTATTGGAGACCGGACGTCCTGCGCGATGGCCATGTCCATCACGGCACGCCCAACGCGCCCGTTGCCGTCTTCGAAAGGATGTATGGTTTCAAACCACAGGTGAGCGATCGCCGCGCGGACGATGCCGTCCTCATCGCCTGGTGCATTGAACCAAGCGAGAAACCGCTCCATTTCAGCAGCCACGTTTGCTGCGTCTGGGGCCAGATAGTGCACCACTTCGTGGCCAGGCCGACCGCTCACTATCTGCATGGCGTCCGCAAAGGTGCGATATTGCCCGACCTGAATGCGCTTTATCCCAGATGTGCCACCTGGAAAGAGCGCCGACTGCCATCGGAAAAGGCGGTCTGCGTCCAACGGCACTGAAAAGTTCTGTAGCGCGTCATGCATTAAGTCGACGAGCCCATCTACGTGGCGCGAGGAGCGGCCACTGTCGCCAATGCCCAGCTTGCGCAAGACTGAAGAACGCACATGGTTCATGTCGAGTTTTTCGCCCTCTATCGCAGCTGTGGCAATCACCTCGTGAAACCAGATCTGATTGACTACCGACGACATCGCCGCTTCCGTCAGCCCGACCGCCTGGGCTTTGCCGATAACTATTCCTTGCTGCAAGCGTGCTCGAGCCAAAGCGCCTGCAAGCGCTGGGCTATCGCACCTCCAATCCGGCCAGGACGGACTTTGCCAGACGTACGGATGGGCGTGAGGGCTATTCATGGGAATTCAAATCATTTTGTGAGCCGTATTTAATTATATACGGCTCACGACGACGAGCCGCAGCGTTAGCAGGCAGGTGCTGAACAATCGGGCGCCGCCATGGTAGACTGTCTGAGTGGATCGCGCCGGCGCCGCCGGCGGCATCGTCGGATCGAGGCACCTCCATGGCCCTGTCTGCAAGCAGCCGCGCTGCGCGCGTCATCTTTGAAGCGCATGCCCTCACCAAGGCCTACCAGATGGGCGAGGTGGTGGTCCAGGCGCTGCGCGGCGTCGATCTGGTCCTGTACGACGGCGAATTCGTCGTGCTGCTCGGACCCTCCGGCAGCGGCAAGTCGACGCTGCTGAACATCCTCGGCGGGCTCGACGCGCCGTCGAGCGGCTCGCTGCGCTTCGACGGCGACGCCATGCAGCTCGACGACGACACCGCCATGACGCAGTACCGCCGGCGCATCGTCGGTTTCGTCTTCCAGTTCTACAACCTGATCCCGAGCCTGACAGCGCGCGAAAACGTCGCGCTGGTGACCGACATCGCCGACGATCCCATGACGCCGGAAACCGCGCTGGAACTGGTCGGCCTGGCCGAGCGCATGGACCACTTCCCGGCCCAGATGTCGGGCGGCGAACAGCAGCGCGTGTCGATCGCGCGCGCCGTCGCCAAGCGCCCGCGGGTGCTGCTGTGCGACGAGCCGACCGGCGCGCTCGATGCGCAAACCGGCGCCGTGGTGCTGGCCGTGATCGAGCGCGTCAACCGCGAACTGCACACCACCACCGTGGTGATCACCCATAACGTCGTGATCGCCGGCATGGCCGACCGCGTCATCCATTTCCGGGACGGCCTCGTCGCGCGCATCGAGCGCAACGAGCAAAAGGTTCCCGCGAGCGAGCTGCGCTGGTGAAGGCCCTCGACCGCAAACTGCTGCGCGACCTGTGGCACATGCGCGGCCAGGCGCTGGCCATCGCGCTGGTGCTGATGTGCGGCGTGGCCACCTTCATCATGTTCCTCGCCACCCTGCATGCGTTGCGCGCCACCCAGCTGAGCTACTACCAGCAATACCGCTTCGCCGACCTGTTCGTCTCTCTCAAGCGCGCGCCCGAGTCGGTCGCCGCGCGCGTGCGGGCCATCGACGGCGTCGCGCGCGCGCAGACCCGCGTCGTCGCCCAGGTGCGCCTGACCATGCCCGGCTTCGGCGAACCGGTGATGGGGCTGATGGTGTCGGCGCCGCAGCCCGGCGCCGACACGCTGAACGCGCTGTACCTGTCGTCCGGGCGCCTGCCCGACCCGCTGCGCGCCGACGAGGTGGTCGCCAGCAAGCCGTTCGCCGAAGCGCACGCGCTGCGCCTCGGCGACGCCTTCACCGCGCTGCTGAACGGGCGCAGCCAGCGCCTGCGCCTGGTCGGCACCGCGCTGTCGCCCGAATTCATCGAACAGATGCGCCCCGGCGCCGCCACCCCCGACTTCAAACGCTTCGGCGTGCTGTGGATGGCGCGGCGCGCGCTCAGCCAGGCATACGACATGCACGGCGCCTTCAACGACATCGCCTTCGCCCTCGCGCCGGGCGCCGACAGCGCGGCCGTCATCGCGCGCATCGACCAGCTGCTGGCGCCCTACGGCGGGCTGGGCGCCTACACCCGCGACGACCAGCGTTCGCACCGCTTCCTGAGCCAGGAGCTAAGCCAGCTGGGCACGCTGGCGACGCTGTTCCCGGCGATTTTCCTCGGCGTCGCCGCCTTCCTGCTGCACGTGGTGATCGGCCGCCTGGTCGCCACCCAGCGCGAACAGGTGGCCACGCTGAAGGCCTTCGGCTATTCGAACGGCGCGCTGATGTGGCACTACCTGAAGCTGGTGGCGCTGATCGCCCTAGCCGGCATCGCCGGCGGCACCCTGCTCGGCGCCTGGCTCGGCGCCGGCCTGGCCGGCGTGTACCGCGAGTTCTATCACTTTCCGTATCTCGACTTCACGCTGCCGCCGGCGACGGTGGCTGGCGCCGCCGCCATCAGCCTGCTGGCGGCGGCCGGCGGCACCGCGCTGGCGATCCGCCGCACCGCCGCGCTGCGGCCGGCGGAAGCGATGCGGCCGGAGGCGCCGGCGCGCTACCGCGTCTCGTGGGTCGAGCGGCTCGGCGCGCGCCGGCTGTTGTCGCAGCCGGCGCGCATGATCTTCCGCCACATCGGCCGCGAGCGCTGGCACTCGCTGCTGACGGTGCTCGGCGTGGCGCTGGCCGGCGGCATCATCCTCACCAGCCTGTTCCAGCGCGACACCGTCGGCTACATGCTCGACGTCCAGTTCCGCAATGCGCAGCGCGACGACCTGGCGCTGCAGTTCACCGAGCCCACGTCCGGCCGCGCGCGTTACGAACTGGCGGCGCTGCCGGGCGTACGCCACGTCGAGGTATTCCGCGCGGTGCCGGTGCGGCTGCGCTTCGGCGCGCGCAGCTACCGCACCGCGATCCGCGGCATCGAGAATGGCGGCCGGCTGCAGCGATTGCTGGACGCCGACCTGCGCCAGATCACCCTGCCGGCCGACGGCATCCTGCTGACCGACTTCCTGGCCGGGATGCTGGGCGTGCGCCGCGGCGACACCTTGCAGGTCGAGGTGCTCGAGGGCCGGCGCCCGCTGCGCAACGTGGTGGTGGCCGGCGTGGTCAGGGAATACATCGGCGTGTCGGGCTACATGGAACTGCGCGCGCTCAACGCCCTGATGCGCGAAGGGCCGTCGCTGTCGGGCGCCTGGCTGGCGATCGACCGCGCCGCCCTGCCCGAGCTTTACCGGCGCCTGGCGCGCATGCCGCGCGTGGCCGGCATGGCGCAGCGCGAGCAGGAGATCGTCAACTTCAACCGCATGATGGAGCAGACCATGCTGTTCTTCAGCACCATCGCCACCGCGTTCGCCGTCATCATCGCCTTCGGCGTGATCTACAACAGCGCCCGCATCGCGCTGACCGAACGCGGCCACGAACTGGCCAGCCTGCGCGTGCTGGGATTCACGCGTGCCGAAATCGCCTACATCCTGCTCGGCGAGCTCGGTTTGCTGACGCTGCTCGCGCTGCCCACCGGGATCCTAATAGGGCGCGTCATGTGCCACTACATCGCGAGCGCACTGCAAAACGACCTGTACCGCGTGCCGGTGATCCTGGAAACGCGCACCTACGCCTTCGCCGTCGCGGTGGTGGTCGCCGCGGCGATCCTTTCCGGCCTGGCGGTGCGGCGCCGGCTCGACCAGCTCGACCTGGTCGCGGTACTCAAGACGGCGGAGTGAGCATGGAAAAGCGCTTCCAGTGGCGCCGGCGCATCGTGGTCGGCAGCGTCGCGCTCGCGCTGGCCGCCGCCCTGGCCTACGGCTTCTATCCGGCGCCGCTGCAGCTCGACATCGCCGCCGCCAGCCGCGGCCCGCTGCGCGTGACGATCGAACAGGAAGGCCGCACCCGCGTGGTCGACCGCTACGTCGTCGCCGCACCGGTGGCCGGTTTCGCGCGCCGCATCGCGCTCGATGTCGGCAGCGCCGTCGCCGCCGGCGACGCCGTGGTCGAACTGGAGGCGCTGCGGCCGCAGCCGCCGGATGCGCGCAGCCGCGCCGAGGCCGAGGCGCGCGTGCGTGCCGCCGCCAGCAACGCCGGCGCGGCCGGGCAGCGCGACGCCGCGGCGCGCGCCGATTCCGCGCTGGCGCAGCAGGAACTGGCGCGCGTGCGCGCCCTGCGCGCCGCCGGCTACGCCACGCTGGCCGATCTCGACCGCGCCGCCGGCAACGCCGCGCGCAGCCTGGCCTTGCTGCACACCGCCGAATTCGGCGCCGCCACCGCCGTGCACGAACTGGCGGCGGCGCGCACCGCGCTGATGTACGCCGCGGCGCCCGGTACCGGCGGCCCGCTGGCGGTGCGCGCGCCGGTCGCCGGGCGCGTGCTGAAGATCCCGCGCAAGAGCGAAGGCCCGGTCGGCGCCGGCGAGGCGCTGCTCGAGATCGGCGACCCGCGCGCGCTCGAGGTCGAGGTCGACCTGCTGTCGGCCGACGCGGTGCGGGTGCGCCCGGGCGCCCGCGTGCAGTTCGAACGCTGGGGCGGCGAGGCCCCGCTGCTTGGCGAAGTCAAACGCATCGAACCGGCCGGATTTACCAAAGTCTCCGCGCTCGGCGTCGAGGAGCAGCGGGTCTGGGTGATTGTCGCCCTGACCTCGCCGCGTGCCGCGTGGGAGCCGCTCGGCGACGGCTTCCGGGTCGAGGCCAGCTTCATCGTCTGGGAGGGGCACGACGTACTGCAGGTGCCGGCCAGCGCACTGTTTCGCGACAGCGCCGGCTGGGCCGCCTACGTGGTCGAGTCGGGACGGGCGCGCAAGCGCGCGCTGCGCCCCGGCGCCGGCAACGGCCTGCAGACGCAAGTGGTGTCGGGCATCGCCGCGGGCGAGCGCATCGTCGTGCACCCGGACGACCGCGTGCGCGACGGCGTGCGCGTCGAAAGCACCCGATAGCGCGGCTGCGCAGCCTTGCCGTTACAGCACTTGCGCGAGCACCGCGACGGCAAACACGACGACGATCGTGGCGGCCACATACAATAAATAGCGCGCGGTGTTGGCCAGCAGGATGTACGAGCGGTCGGCCTCCTTGCTGGGGTTGCCGCGGCGGCGCGCGCGTCCCGCCAGCAGCGCCACGGCGACGACCACAAACGCCATGATGAGCAGGAACTTCATGAGGTGCTCGGCGCAAGCAACGCGGTGGTCGCGATGACGATTGCAACGACGCTGATGGCCGCTGTCGCGATACCCTGGAACAGCACGCGCTTGCGCAACGCATCGATGCGTGCAATCAGCTGACCATTCTGTTGCGCCAGTGTCGCGATGACTTCCGAAGCGGCCAGCATTTGCGTATGCAGATCCGCCACCGCTGTTTCGGCGCGCTCAAGCCTTGCGAGCATGGCGGCTGGGGTAAGCGCCGCCGCGTCGACGGTCTCGATGGCGCCGGGCTGCTGTTTTCTCCTGGAAACGGCATCCCACAGCTTGCGCGCGGCGCCTGCCGCCTCTGGCGCTGCCTTGATGACGTCGCTCCACGGCACCATGCTTAACACTCCTACCCAGCCGACTGCCATAACGCTCCCTTATCTTAAAAGCAAAATTGTCAGAGCATCATACACCGGGTGCTCCGATCAAGATGCCTTCAATCGGCGTCAACCCTCCTTGCCGTCGATGCGCGCCTGCCACAGGAAGCGTCCGTAGACGATCACGAACAGCGAGAACGCCAGCGACCAGGCCAGCGCCGCGCCCAGCAGGCTGACCTGGCGCACCTCGGCCGGGCCGACCGCGGCCAGCAGCCGCGCCAGCGCGCCGAGCTGGATCAGCCAGTACATCGCCGTCTCGGCGGCGCCGGCGACGAGCGGGCGGCCGGTGTGTCCAAGCGTGGTGCGCGTCATCATGCCGATGATGAGCCCGGCCGTCGAGCCGACCGCCAGCGCGTGGAAGGCGGCACTGGGGGTGACGATGTGCAGCGCGGCCAGCGCCAGCAGGAAGAAGCCGACCGGTATCCACGCGTACGACACATGCAGGATCCACACCAGCGGCACGCCCAGCGTGCGCAGCGGCTGCCAGCCGGCCAGCCGCAGCAGGCTGGCGCAGCCGGCCGCGAACGCGAGGACGGCGAACACGGCCGGCGGCAGCGGCAGCATCCAGCCGATCGCCGCGGCCACCGTCAGGCCGAGCGCGGCCTGGTCGCGGCGCGGGTCCACCAGCGGCGTGCTGCCCGCCACGCCGTTACGGGTGAACATGGGAATCGCGCGCGCGCCGATCACCGATTCGATCAGCACGATGATCAGGATCGCCGCCTCGACGGGCGTCGCCGGCGACAACGCGATCCATTCCAGCACGGCCGCGTGGTACAGCGCATTGGCGAAGGCCAGCAGCAACAGCAGCACCGGCAGGAACTGGTTGCGCTTGTTATCGGCGCGGCGCAGCACACGGAACAGCAGCCACGCCGACAGCGGCAGGAAGGCGACGTCGACCAGCGCGGCAAGCAGCGGCGGCGCCGCCAGCAAGGCCACGCGTCCGCCGATCCACAGCGCCGCGAGCGCGGCAAGCTGGCCGCGGCGCGGCGTCCACAGCCCGGTCCAGGCGCGCACCGCCGTCAGCAGGAAGCCGACGATGACCGCCACCGCCATGCCGAACACCATCTCGTGCATGTGCCACGCCAGGCCGACGCGCGGCCAGCCGATCCAGCCGAGGTACTGGGCGAGCCATACCGGCACCGCGACGGCGGCGAAGACGGCGGCGAGCAGGTAGAAGGGCCGGAAACCGAGCTGCCACACAGGGTGGGCCGCGCGCCATGGCGCCGCCGCAGCGGCGGCGGGTGCGACGGGTTCTTCGATCGTTGACAGGCTCATCATGGACTCTTTTCTAAAGTGGTATTTCACATACTACTTTAAGCGCGCGCCGGGCGCAAGCGATCAACAGCGTCGCGGAGGCGGGGGCGCGCCGCTTAGCCTGGCAGCGGCACGCGCGGATGCATGCGTACCGGGTGCGCCTTGGCCGGCGGATGCACCGCGCCGACCAGCATGTCTTCCAGCGTCACGCCGTCGAGCACCGCCAGGTAGGCCGCGGTGGCGGCGCCCAGCACGCCCTTGAGCTTGCAAGAGGAGGTGTAGGCGCAGCCGGTGTTGTCGGGGTCGAAGCAGACGGCCATGTAGAAATCGGTTTCGGTACTGCGCACCACGGCGCCGATGTTGATGTCGGCCGGCTCGCGCTTCAGGCGCAGGCCGCCGTTACGCCCACGCACGGTGTCGACGATGCCGTTCACGCCAAGCTGGTGCACCACCTTCATCAGGTGATTCTTGGAGATGTCGTGCAGGTCGGCAATGTCCTGGATGGTGACCAGGCGATCGCGGTTCATGCCGAGGAACACCAGCGTGCGCAATGTGTAATCGGTGAATGAAGTCAGTCTCATGGGCGGCCGCGGGTGAATGAATAGACAGTATACATCTTTACTTCGGGTCCGGAAGGCGCCGCCGATGAATCATGCAATCCGCTTGAATGTTTCCAGCAATACACTCAGAATGGCAGCCTAGCCACTTTCCTATGCGCCTATCCCCTTGGACTATTTCGCTCTCAAGCATTTTCACATGGGCTGCGCTGCCGTCAGCGGCAGCCTGTTCCTGCTGCGCGGCGTCTGGATGCTGCGCGCGTCGCCGCAGCTGCAGCAACGCTGGGTGCGCATCGCGCCGCACCTGGTCGACACGGCGCTGCTGGCCAGCGCCATCACGCTGGCGGCGTGGAGCGGCCAATATCCGCTGGCGCAGGACTGGCTGAGCGCCAAGGTGATCGCGCTGATCGGCTACATCGTGCTCGGCACGATCGCCCTCAAGCGCGGCCGCACGCGGGCCGTGCGCACCAGCGCCTTCGTGGCCGCGCTGGTGCTGTTCGGCTACATCGTCGCCGTCGCCGTCACCAGGCAGCCCCTGCCCTTCGCCGCCTGAGACTATCCGCCGACTGGCCTCGCATCGCCGAGCCCGTGTACGATTGCCGGCACTGACCCCGGTTGTGCGCGTGCGCCCAGCCAGTCTTTCAGCGCCGCCGACGTCAACGGTCTGCTGAACAGATATCCCTGGCCCTTGTCGCATTTGAGCTGGCGCACCACCGCGGCCTGCGCCTCGGTTTCGATGCCCTCGGCCACAGTGTCCATGCCCAGGCTGCGCGCCACCATCACCGTCGCTTCGATCAGTACCCGGTGATGATGGCTGGTGTCGCCCTGGCTGACGAACGATCGGTCGATCTTGACGGTGTCGACGGGCAGCAGGTGCAGGCTGGCCAGCGACGAGTAGCCGGTGCCGAAGTCGTCGAGCGCGAGCTTGATGCCCAGCGCCTTCAGTTCATGCAGGCGCTCCTGCACCAGCTGGTCCTGCGCGGCCAGGCTTTCGGTCACTTCCAGCTGCAGCTGTTGCGCGCGCATCCCGCTCGCACCGAGGATGTCGGTCACCACCCCGGTCCATCCGGGCTGGGCCAGCTGGGCGCGCGACAGGTTGACCGCCAGCAGCCGCGGCGCGCCGGCGCCCAGCGCCGACTGCCACTGGACGAAATCCTCGCAGGCCTTGCGCAGCACGAAATCGCCGACCGCGCCGATCAGCCCGCACTCTTCGGCCACCTGGATGAATTCCACCGGCGAGACGACGCCGCGGGTCGGATGCTGCCAGCGCACCAGCGCCTCGACGCCGGTCGCATGGTCGGTGCCGCCGTCTTCGAGCAGGCCCACCACCGGCTGGTACAGCACGAACAGCTGCTCTTCCTGCAGCGCGCGGCGCAAGTCTCCCTCGATGTCGCCGCGGCGCACGACGCGCTCGCGCATCGACGTCTCGAACAGGACGTAGCGTCCGCCCCCTGCCCGTTTCGCTTCCGCCATGGCGATGCTGGCGTCGCGCAGGACCGCGTCGGCGTCGCCGCTGGCGCGCGAACCGAGCACGATGCCCATGCTGATGTTGCAGATGATCTCCTGGGCCGAGATCCGGTACGGCTTGCCGATCGCTTCGAGCAGGCGCTGCGCGACGCTCTCGACGTCGGCGGCGCTGCGCATGCCGTCGAGGACGACGACGAATTCGTCGCCGCCGGTGCGCGCGGCCATCTGGCTTGGCCCGGCGCCGTGCGCGATGCGGTCGGTCGGCGGGCGCAGCACGCCGCGCATGCGGTCGGCCATCGTCGTCAGCACCTGGTCGCCGGCGGCATTGCCCAAGGTGTCGTTGATCTGCTTGAAGCGGTCGAAATTGATGAACAACACGGCCGATTCGCCTTGCGCGGCGGCGCCCGCGCGCGACAGCATCAGGCGGATCTGTTCCTGCACGGCGCGCCGGTTCGGCATCTTCGTCAAGCCGTCGGTGCGGGCCGCGTTGTCGAGGCGCCGGGTCAGCGTTTCCTGCTCGCGCTGCATTTCGGCGGTGGCGTCCTCCAGCACCGCCATCAGCCGCTGCGAATCGAGTTTCAACAGGCTGATCGACAGGCACTGCGGCCCCGCCGCCGCGCCGCCGCCGTTCGGCAGGCTGACGCGCAACGATTCGCAGACGACGCCGTTGGGCGCTTCAAAGCCGGCCGCCAGCGACGACAATTGCGGCGCCACGCCCGACAGCGCGTGGAACAGGTTTTCCAGGTTGCCGTCGCTGGCCAGCGGCATCAGCAAGCTCGACGACTTCGGATTGAGCATCTCGATGGCGCCGTCGGCGCCGATCTGCACCAGCCCGATCGGGGTGCGGTACAGGAACTGGATCAGCGCCTCGTACGCATCGTCGGTATCAGGCTGCATCGGTGTCCCCTCCCGTCGCGTCGTGATCGGCCGGGCGATCGGGCGCCCAGCACGCAACCCGGTTCCTGCCGCCGGCCTTGGCGGCGTACAGCGCCTGGTCGGCGCGCTTCATCAGGCCGTCCAGGCCAGTCAAGCTGTCGTCCACCGCCGCCACGCCGGCACTGACGGTATAGCGGATCGACTCGCCGTCGACCACGACCGGCGACGCTTCGACCAGCGTGCGAAGGCGGTTGGCCACCGCCTCCGCGCCGGCCAGGTCGGTGGACGGCAGCAGCACCGCAAACTCTTCGCCGCCGACGCGCGCGACCACGTCGACATCGCGGAACGTCGCGCGCAATGCCACCGCCAGCTGGCACAGGACAGCGTCGCCGGCCGGATGGCCGTAGCGGTCGTTGATCGCCTTGAAATGGTCGGCGTCGATCATCACCATCGACGTCGGCCGCGGCGAATGCTGCCCGCGCTCGAGCTCGAGCTCCGCGGCCTCGAAAAAGGCGCGGCGGTTCGCCAGCCCGGTCAGGTAGTCGCAGAAGGTGGCGCGCCGCTGCTGCTCGCTCGCTTCGCGCTTGTCGCTGATGTCGCGGATGATCAGGCAGTAGGAAGGCGCCAGCACTTCGACCAC
The DNA here is from genome assembly GCA_040386255.1 of Pseudomonadota bacterium. Classification (GTDB taxonomy): domain Bacteria; phylum Pseudomonadota; class Gammaproteobacteria; order Burkholderiales; family Burkholderiaceae_D; genus JAFCUW01. The sequence goes on along the minus strand of JAZKFW010000079.1, from coordinate 66,274 downwards.
GCCCGCGGCCGCCTCCAGCGCAACTTCGCGCTCCTGCAGCGGCGAGATCATCGCGCTGCCCCAGAACAGGCTGCCGTCGGCGCGCAGGCGCGGGCCTTCGTCGAGGCTCCAGCCGTTCTTGTCGGCTTCGCGCAGGCGGTCCAGCAGATGCTCCGGCGTCGTCGCGCCGTCGGGGTAGAAGATCGAGTAAGGCTGGCCGACCAGCGCGTCCGGCGCGTACCCCATCATGCGGCCGATGCTCTCGTTCCACTCCTCGATCTGGCCCAGCTGGTTCAGGCTGACCATCGCATAGTCGGTGATGTTGGTGAGGATGGCGGTCAGCCAGGCATCGGTTTGCCTGAGCGCGCGTTCGCGCCGCACCTGGCGGGTGACGTCGCTGAGAACGGCCATCAGGCGCGTGTCGTCGAGTTTGACCACGCTCAGCGACACCACCTTGGTGGCCGGCTCGCGCTTGCCGACCCCGTTCAGGTGGATGTACATGGCGTCGCAGATGATGCCCTGCGCCGGCGCGAAATCGGTGCACAGGTGGCGCAGTGCCGGCGCCACCCCTTCCAGCGCGGTGAACAGGTTACACAGGTTGCCATCGCGCGACAGCGGCATCAGCAGCTGCGCCGAGATCGGGTTGATCATGCTGATGGTGCCGTCCAGCGCGGCCTGCACCAGCCCGACCGGCGCGAGATAGAGGAACTGGATCAGCGCTTCGTGTTCGGGGCTGATCTCGGGGACGGCACAATCGCTCACGGCTGCCTATGGACGAGGACGTACTGCAGGGCCGCGCCCGGCGAGGCGAGCAGCCGCAGTGCAACCTTGACCGGGCGCATGCGCAAAGTGAGCACGTAGTCGATGGTGGCATCGAGCGGCGCACCGGTTTCCAGCGCGTCCTCGAAGCGCTGGGCGACCATGAAGTTGTTCATGCACGGCGCCACCACGGTAAACAAGGGCTGGCCGAGGACGCGCTGCGGCGCCAGGCCGGCCGCCTTCGACTCGAACTCGTTGTAGAGCCGCACCACGGTGTCGCTGTCGAACCCGATCACGCCAAAATCGAGGGCATCGAGCTGCTCGCTGCTGAGCGCGGCAAGGCGCTGTTCGATATTGTCCTGGGCGAAGGAAATGGGTGTTGCGTCAATCATTGATGATGCTCCTGAAAGCCGATCCAGCGCCGATTGCGAAATTGACAATCGGTCCGCGAAATTTCTGTTGTCTTGGAGAATTATGTTCACACAGTTACCGCGCTGCTGTCAATGTTGTCCAAGACACGTGTGCACATGTCGAGACAACGCGCGGGCACGATGACACGACAAAAATTCGATACGGAAATTCTTGTCATGCCGCCAAAATCGTATCATATCTACCCGATCTGGGTATTCGCCAGTCCAGATAGTTTGGTGGTGCAGCGCCGCGCGGTGCTTGAGATTATTGAACGCCGTCCTAGACTAATCTTACCGTACGCCCCAGTCCGCATCGTCGGCGTTGCGGCGCTCCGACGGCCCGACCTCACGCCCAACCGCGCGACGCCTGTCCCGAAGGCTTATTTTCGCTTCGTGAAGGAATGATCATGCGTCCCCTCTCCCTCCTGCTTCCCGCAGCGCTGCTTGTGCTGGCCTCCGGCACGGCTGCCCAAACGCTTCCTTACCCGCGGCCAGATCCCGCGCCGATCTCGTCAGTGCAAGTGACCGCCCCGCTGAGGACGGTCACGATCAGGGCCGAACAAGGCCGGCAGATAGCCGGCTCCTACGAGATGTCGAACGGCTGGTTCCTCAAGGTGCGGCCGTCGTCGCGCTACATCGATGCCGCCATCGACAGCGAAAAGCCGATGCGGCTGCTCGCGCTCTCGCCGGACAAGTTCGTCACCGCCGACGGCAACGTGACGATGGAATTCAACCTCGGCGTCTACGGCGAGGACATGATGATGAGCTACGTCCCCGACCGCGGCCTGGCTCGGGTGTTCGTGACCTCGACGGCGATCGCCCAGCGCTGAACGCTGCGCCTACTCGGCGACGATGCCGGCGCGCTGGATGATGCGGCCCCATTTCGGCGTGTCGCTGGCGACCGCCCTGGCAAGGTCGGCGCCGCCGCCGATCCACGGCGTCACGCCGATCGCCTGCAGCGACGCGGCCATCGCGGGATCGCTGACGACGTCGCGGATGGTCTTTTCGAGCAGCCGGGTAATCTCCGGCGGCGCCTTGGCCGGCAGGAACACGCCGAACCAGCCGCTCAGGTCGTAGCCGGCGACGCCGGCCTCGCCCATCGTCGGCACGTCGGCCAGCGCCGGGATGCGGCGGCTTTCGGTGACCGCCAGGCCCTTCACGCGCTTGCCTTTGATCTGCGGGATCGCCAGCGAGGCGTCCGCCATCACGAAGTTGACGCGCTTGCCGATCAGGTCCAGCACCGCCGCCGGCACGCCCTTGTAGGGCACCGCCAGCGCATCGACGCCGGCCAGCTCGGTGTACAGCGCGCCGGCCACCTGCCCGGTTGCATTGCCGGTGCCGTAGGAATATTTACCCGGCTCCTTCTTGAGCATGGCGGTCAGTTCGGCCAGACTGGCGGGCTGGCCGGCGTCGGCGTTGACCAGCACGACGAAGCCGAGCGTGCCGACCGTGGCCACCGGGGTGAAATCGCGCACCGGGTCGAACGGCAGTTTCTTGAACAGGAACACGTTCGCCACCGGCGCCGAGTTGGGCGTAAACAGGATCGAATAGCCGTCCGGCGCCGACATGGCGACCGTTTGCGCGGCGATGTTGCCCAGCGCGCCGGGCTTGTTGTCGACATAGACCTGGTGGCCGAGACTCTTCTCCATGCGCTGCGCCACCATGCGCGCCACGGTGTCGATACCGCTGCCGGCAGGATAGCCAAGCACCATGCGGATCGGCTTGTTGGGGTAGACGTCGGCGGCGGCAGCCGGCGATACATATGCAAATAGGGTAATTGCCTGCGCAATCAGGGCGAGGCGCCGCAGCGTGGTTTTCATGTCTGGTCTCCGTGGTTTTGTCGTTGTTGTGGGCAGTGATTAGAAACGCGCCGACAGGGCCGTGGCCGCGAGGGTCGCGGCAAAGCCGCTGGCCGCCTGCGCCGACATCTCCGGCGCCTGCAGCAGGAACTGCTTCACCGCACGCAGCACTACCGCGCTGTTGCCGAGCATGGTGGCGGCCAGCTTGTCCGCTTCGCCCTGCAGCTGCGCCGCCGGCACTACCTGGCGCACCAGGCCGCCGGCCAGCGCTTCCTGCGCGCTCAGCACCTGGCGGCTGAACACCATGTAGGCCAGCGTCTTGACCGGCACGCGGCCGATCAGGGCCGCCATCACCAAGGTGGGCGGGATGTCGCGCTCGAGCTCCGGAATCGAGAACGTTGCGTCGTCGGCGCTGATCGTGATGTCGCAGACGGCGGCCAGGCCGCAGCCGGCGCCCACCGCCCTGCCATGGACCACGGCCAGCACCGGCACCGGCGCGTTCCGGATGGCGTCGTACAGCGCCAGCGGCGGCGCCGCCACCACCTGCCGGATCTTTTCAGCCGACGGCTTCGGGCCGAGCGACGGTATCGGCGAGTCGCGCCCGCCGCAAAAATCCGCACCCTCGCCGGACAGGCGCACCATCTTGACGCTGTCGTCGATTTCGGCCAACGCATGGATGATCGCGGCGCCCATTTCGGCGCTCAGGTAGTTGGCCTTGTCGGGGCGGTTGAGGACGATCGCGAGCAGGTCGCCCTCGCGGCGAATCAGCACCTGGTCAGATTGCATCGGCAGACTCCTTCGGTTGATGGATGTAGTTCCAGATGGCGGCCGGCGTGGCCGGCATCGGCAGTTCGCTGCTGCCGTGCTGGCGCAGCGCGTCGGCCAGCGCGTTGAAGATGGTGGCGGTGGCCGGCGTGATGCCGCTTTCGCCGCCGCCCTTGACGCGCAGCGGATTGCCCGACGTCGGGTCTTCGGTGAATTCGAGGGTCAGGCGCGGCACGGCGCCGGCGCGCGGCACGCCGTAGTCCATATAGGACCCCGACAGCACCTGGCCGCTGGCGCGGTCGATTGCGTAGCCCTCGGAGAACGCCTGGCCGATACCTTGCGCCAGGCCGCCGTGCACCTGGCCTTCGAGGATCAGCGGATTGATCGGCTGTCCGGCGTCGTCGACCGAGACGTAGTGAAGCAGCGCCACCTCGCCCGTATCGGGCTCGATTTCGAGTTCGCACACGGCGCAGCCGGTCGGGTGGGCGGGAATCCGTTCGCTCAGTTCTGCCACCGCGCGCAGCGGCTGGCCGGCGCCGCGGGCGACGTCGAACAGGCTGACGCCGCGGCCGGACGCGCCGTGCGTGTAGGTGCCTTCGGCGAACGCGATTTCTTCGCGCGCCACGCCGAGCAGCCCGGCGGCGACCGGCATGCCGGCCTCGATGATGTCGGCGGCAGCCTTCACCAGCAAGGTGCCGCCGAGGCGCATCGAACGGTCCGAATGCGAACCGCCGCCGAGGCTGACAAACGCGGTGTCGCCGGTGCGCAGGCGCACCGCGCCGATCGCCACGCCCAGCTGCGCCACGACCACTTGCGCAAACGTCGTCGCATGGCCCTGGCCCTGGGTCTGGGTGCCGCTGACGATGTCGATCACACCATCGGGCAGCACCGTCATCTCGATGCGCTCGCGCGGCGCGCCGACCGGCGCCTCGACGTAGTTGGCCAGGCCGATGCCGCGCAGCTTGCCGCCGGCCTGCGACTGCGCGCGGCGCGCCTCGAAGCCGGCCCAGTCGGCCAGCTCCAGCGCGCGCGCCATGTTGCCGGTGAAGTCGCCGCTGTCGTAGGTCAGTCCCATCGGGCTGCGGTACGGCAGCATGTCGCGCTGGACGATGTTGCGGCGCCGGATCTCGATGCGGTCGATGCCGAGTTCGCGCGCGGCGATGTCGAGCAGGCGCTCCATCACGTGGTGCGCCTCGGGCCGGCCGGCGCCGCGGTAAGGGCCGGTGGGAACCGTGTTGGTCAGCACGGCGGTAATGTGCACCGCCGCCACCGGCACGTGATACACGGTAGTCATCACGCGGGTGCCGTTGGCCATCGGGACGTACGACACGGTGTGGGCGCCGACATTGCCGATCCACTCGTGGTCGATGGCCAGGATGCGCCCATCGGCGTCGAACGCGATCGCGGCGCGCATGATCTGGTCGCGGCCCTGGTAGTCGGACAGGAAGGCTTCGCTGCGATCGCCCGTCCACTTGACCGCGTGGCCGACGTGGCGCGCGCCCCATACCACCGCCAGCTGCTCGACGTTGATCATGCTGCGCGGGCCGAAGCCGCCGCCGACATCCGGGCACACCACGCGGACCTTGTCGGACGGCGCCTTCAGCGCCCCCATCAGGCCGAGCTTCTGGCGGTGCACGCCCTGGCTGCCGGAGATCAGCGTGTAGCTTTCGGTGGCCGCGTCGTACTGGCCGATGGCGGCGCGCGGTTCCATCTGGCAGTTGACGATACGGCTGTTGCGGAACTCGCGCCGCAAGACGTGCGGCGCCGTCGCGAAGATCGCCTGCGCCGCCGCGCGATCGCCCAGTTCGGCCTGGAAGCAGATGTTGCGCGGCGCGCCTTCCCACAGTTTCGGCGCCCCTTCTTCCATCGCCACGTCGGCGTCGATCACCGCGCCGAGCTCCTCGAAGTCGACTTCGACCAGCTCGGCGGCATCGCGCGCGGCCAGCGCGCTGGTGGCGATCACCATCACGATCGGCTCGCCGACATGGCGGATGCGGTCGACCGCGAGCGGCAGGTGCAGCTGGTTGAAGACGCGGCCGGCGATCGCCTCGGTGAAGGCCGGCTGCGCCGGCGCGATGGCGTCGGCCGGATTGGGCACGTGTTCGATGCCCTGGAAGCCGGCGTCGAGATAGTTCTGGCCGGTGAGCACCGCCAGCACGCCGGGCGCGGCGCGCGCGGCATCGGTGTTGATCGAGCATAGCAAGGCGTGCGCGTGCGGCGAGCGCATGAAGGCGGCATAGACCTGGCCGTCGACGTTGATGTCGTCGGTGTAGCGGCCCTGCCCTTCGACCAGGCGCTGGTCTTCCAGGCGCGGTATCGGCTGGCCTATCATGGCAGCTCCCTGGCGTGGCCGGCCGGCGCCAGGTCGGGATACATCTGCCAGGCGGCGCGGCGCACCGCTTCGATGATGTTGACGTAGCCGGTACAGCGGCAGATATTGCCCTCGAGCGCGGTATGAATGGCGGTGTCGTCGAGCGACACGGGCCGTTGGCGCAGGAAGAAGTCGATCGCCATGATCATGCCCGGGGTGCAGAAGCCGCACTGCAGGCCGTGGCAGGCGATGAAGGCCTGCTGCACCGGATGCAGCGCGCCGTCCGGCGCCAGGCCCTCGATGGTGGTGACCTTGCCGCCGCTGGCCTGGGCGGCAAGCACGGTGCAGGACTTGACGGCGACGCCGTCCAGGTTGACGGTGCAGGCGCCGCACTGCGACGTATCGCAGCCGACGTGGGTGCCGGTCAGGCCGCAATCCTGGCGCAGGAATTCGACCAGCAGCGTGCGGTCTTCGACCTCGCCGCCGACGGCTTTGCCGTTGACCTCGAACGAGACGCGCGCCATCAGCTCACCTGGCCTTCGCCGGCCGCCGCCATGGCGCTGACGTCGCGGTTGAAGCGCTTGAAGAACTCGTCGGCCAGCTTGTTGGCCACCGACGACACCAGGCGCGAACCGATCTGCGCCAGCTTGCCGCCCACTTCGGCGGTCGACAGGTAGGTCAGCTCGGTGCCGCCTTCGACGTCGGCCAGGCTGACATGCGCATTCATCTTGCCGAAACCGGCGATGCCGCCCTCCCCCTGGCCGGAGATCTTGTAGCTGGTCGCCTCGACACGCTCGGACAGCGTCAGGCTGCCCTTGAACCTGGCCTTGACCGGGCCGACGGCGGCAACCACCACCGCCAGGTAGTCGTCGGCGCTTTGCGCGGTGAACGATTCGCAGCCGGGCACGCATGCCTGCAATACCGCCGCATCGTTGAGGCATTTCCATACCAGTTCGCGCGGCGCCTGAATCGTCTGTGTGCCTTTGAATTCCATGTTGTCTCCTGATGTTCTGTTCTGTTTAGAGGCGGCCGTCGGCCGCCAGCATCGCCGCCACGCTGCGCCGCGTGTATACCCGCACCAGGTTGGCGCGATAGGCGGCCGGGGCGCCGGCATCGTCGAGCAGCGCATCGGCATCAAGCGCGACGCCGTCGAGCGCGGCCACGGAAAGGTCGCGACGCAGTGCCTGCTCGGCTTCGGTCCAGCGAAATGCATTAGGTCCGGCGCCGGTGACGCCGATCCGGACCTGGGCACCGTGCCTGGCCGCGAACACGCCGGTGACGGCGTAGCCGGAAGCGGCGTGCGCATGCTTGTGATAGGCGCCAGCGTCGGGACAGGGAAACTCAAGCCCAATCACCAGTTCGCCTTCCATCAGCGCCGTCTCGAACATGCCGACAATGAAGTCGTCGGCGGCGATCCGCCGCGCGTTGGTGATCACCGTTGCGTCCAGCGCCAGCAGCGCCGCCGGGAAGTCCGCCGCCGGGTCGTTGTTGGCGATCGAGCCGCCAATGGTGCCGCGGTTGCGCACCTGCGGGTCGGCGATCAGGCCGGCCAGATGGGCCAGCGCCGGAATCGCCGCCGCCACCACGGGGGAAGAAGCGACCTGCGCGTGCGTGGTGGCGGCGCCGATGCGCAGCACGTTGCCGGTGCAGGCGATGCCGTGCAGCTCCGGCAGCCGGGTCAGGTCGACCAGGTGCGAGGGCGCGGCCATGCGCTGCTTCAGCGTCGGCACCAGCGTCATGCCGCCGGACAGCGGCTTGGCTTCCGGATTGGCCTCGAGGAAGGCTACTGCCTCGGCGAGCGAGGCGGGTCGAACAAAATCGAACGCGTACACATTGTCTCCTGCTGCCTGCGCCGCCCGAAGGCGGCGGCTTCACGGCTGTTGTAAGTATGCCTGGATCGCCGCGGCCAGTGCCGGCGGTGTCTCGTGCATCGGATAGTGGCCGCAGTTTGCCAGTACCTCCATCTGCGCATTCGGGTACCAGGCCAGCCAGGTCGTTTCCATCAGCGCGGCGCCGATGGTCGGATCGAACTCGCCAACCAGTACTTTAAGTTTGACCTCATTGCCCTGCACAAGTGCCGAGAAATCGTTGGTTGCCCACTCTTTTAAATAGCCCGCAAAGGCCGGCGGGCGCGAGCCGTTCATCGAACTGCGCGCCGCCGCCTCGACCCACGTTTTCGTCAGCCGGCTGCCGGTCGAATAGTTGATGATGAACTCGCGTTTGGCGACGTCGGTGACCGCGCTTTCGAACATCTGCAGACGCTGCGCGTCCATGCGCGAGCTGCAGGCGGGCACCGCGCTGATGGCCAGCATGCGCTCGATGCGATGCGGCGCGGCCAGCAGCACGCGCTGGATCGCCACGCCGCCCATCGAATGGCCGATCAGCGAAAAGCGTTGCCAGCCAAGGTGGTCGGCCAGCGCCAGCGCATCCTGCGCGCTCTCCTCGAAGGTATAGTCGCCTTCGATGTCGCGCGAGCGTCCATAGCCGCGGTAGTCGAACAGCACGAAGGTGAACGCCGCGGGATCGAGCGCGTTGACGGTATCGAGCCAGTCGCCGGAGTCGCCGAACCAGCCGCCCATCACCATCACCTTGTGGGGGCCCTGGCCTACTTGCATGTAACCGTTGGTCATCGAATTCTCCTTTTCATGTTGGCCAGGCGCGCGCCGGCGCGATGCGCCCGCGGCATTCGCCAAAACCGATCGGCACGGCGCCGTCACGCTCGGCGCGCGCGCGGAACACGATCTCGTCGCCATCTTCGAGCGCGGTGCGCAGTTCGCCGTTGCCGAGCGCGAGCGGGTCGCGCCCGGCGTTGGTCAGTTCGGTGATGCAGGCGCGCGCCAGGTCGTCGGCGCCGGAAATGGTGCCGCTGCCGAGCAGGTCGCCCGGGCGCAGGTTGCAGCCGTTGCTGGCGTGATGGGTGAGCATCTGCCCGAACGTCCAATACAGGTTGCTCAAGTGGGTGCGGGTGATCACGGTGGCCGGCTGGCCCGCGGCCCGCTGCTCGCGCGACGAGATCGACGCGTTCAGCGAAATGTCGATGCCGCCTTCGGCCTGGTCGCCGGCGCCGGCCAGGTGCGGCAAGATGGCCGGATCGCCGGCGGCGCGCGGCGTGGCCGGCATGCGGAACGGCAGCAGCGCCTCCTCGGTGACGATCCACGGCGCGATGGTCGACATGAAGCTCTTGCCGAGGAAGGGGCCGAGCACCTGTTCCCACCACTGGATGCTTTTGGCGGACCAGTCGTTGAGCAGGCAGTAGCCGAAGATATGTTCGCGCGCCTGGTCGATGGCGACCGGTTCGGTCAGCGCGTTGCCGCGGCCGACGAAGGCCGCCAGTTCCAGCTCGAAGTCGAGCATCGGCGCCGGGCCGAAGCGCACTTCGCCGGCGGCGTCCTTGAACTGGCCGTTCGGGCGCATGACGTCGGTGCCGCTGACGCGGATCGACGAGGCGCGCCCATGATAGGCAATCGGCAGCGATTTGAAAGCCGCCGGCAGCGGATCGGCCAGGCCCTTGAAACGCCCGTGCCGCTCGGTGTGGTGCAAGGACGTGAGGAAGTCGGAGAAGTCGCCGATCTCGCACGGCAGCGACATGGCGGCATCGGCCATGTCAACCAGCACCCTCGCTTCGGCCGCCCTGGCCTGCAGCGGGCTGCCGGCGCGCAGCAGGTCGGACAGCTGGCCGCGCAGCGCCGTCGAGGCGGCGGGCCCCAGCGCCATCAGGCCCTTGAGCTGGCCGCCGGCGCAGGCCCGCACCGCCGCGGCGGCGGCGCCGTCAAGCAGGCCCGCGGCGAGCGCGGCCTCGAGGTCGACGATGCCAGAGCCGATGGCGACGCCGGCGCGCGGCGTGCCGCCGCCGACGGCAAATACGCCGAAAGGCAGGTTCTGGATCGGAAAATCGGTGCCGGCCTGGTTGGCAGATTCCACCCAACTGCGGCGGGCGGGATCATGGGTCGGGTTCAGTTGGATCGTTGCCATCAGCTTGCCTGTTCGTTACGTTGCGACTTCGCGAGCGTCCACGCGGCGATCCGAGTATGCGCGCTTTCCTCGTATTCGCGATGCTGCTGCGCGGTACCGACCGGCACCGTGAACTCCAGGCGAAAGCCGTTCGGGTCGAAGAAGTATATCGAGCGCACGAAGTGATGGTCGGTGACGCCGACCACATCGACGCCGGCCAGCTGCAGGCGCAGCTTCATGGCGTCGAGTTCGGCCAGCGAGCCGAGTCGCAGCGCGATGTGGTTGACCCAAGGCGGCGTGTTCGGCGAAGGCTGCGCCGCCTCGTCGTCGCCGAGGTCGAAGAAGGCGATGCTGGAGCCGTCGGCCATTTCGAAGAAGATGTGGACGTAGGGGCAGTACTCGCCGGTGCTCGGCACGTTATCGGCCTGGATCACGTGCACCAGGCGCATGCCCAGCAGGTCTTCGTAGAAGGCGCGGGTCTGTTCAGCGTCGCGGCAGCGCCAGGCAAAATGGTGCAGGCCGAGGACGGGGGGAATTGGATGCATGGCGGATTCCTGTGATCAGATTTCGACGGCGTCGACGTCGTAGTTGAACAGCCACTCGTAGCGTTCCTTGACGCGTTCTTCGGCAAATTCGCGCGCGACGTAGTCGGCGGCGCCGGCGGCGTCGGCCAGCGCCGGGTTGTGGAAACGCTTGGTGTTGGCGGCCGAACCGATCACCACCTTGGAGGTGCGCTCCATGCGCGCGGCCTCGTAACGGGCGAACGCGGTGGCCGGATCGCCGGCATGTTTTTCCAGCGCGCGCGCCAGGATGTAGCCGTCTTCGATGGCCATCGCCGCGCCCTGCGCGAGGAACGGCAAGGTCGGATGGCAGGCGTCGCCGAGCAGCGTGACATTGCCTTTGGTCCAGCTGGTCATCGGATCGCGCACCTTGAGCACCCACTTGTAGGGCGTCTCGATGGCCTTGATCATGGTGTGCACGTCCTCGTGCCAGCCCTTGAAGTCGGCCAGGCATTCGGCGTGCGTGCCGCGCTCGGACCAGGACTCGACTTCCCAGCCGTTGCCCTCGACGGCGCCGACGAAGTTAATCAGTTCGCCGCCGCGCAGCGGGTACTGGATCACGTGCGCGCCCGGCCCGACCCAGTTGGTGCCGTACGGTTCGCGCAGGTGGGTCGGCAGGCTGGACGCCTTGACCACGCCGCGCCATGCCATCACCCCGGAGTAGCGCGGCGCGTCGGGGCCGAACATGGTTTCGCGGGTGCGCGAATGAACGCCGTCGGCGCCGATCACGACGTCCGACTCGAAACATGCGCCGCTTTCGGTGTCGATGAAGACCTTGCCGTCCTGCTGGCGGTGGCCGCTGACGCGCACGCCGAGCTCGATGGCGTCGGGCTTGAGGTCGATGACCGCTTGCGCCAGCACCTGGTGCAGGTCGGCGCGGTGCAGCGTCAGGTAGGGATAGCCGTACACCGAGCGCGAGACGGCGCCGAGGTCGAACAGCGGCCATATCTGCCCGCTGTTCCACAGCCGTACGCGCTTGCCCACCGGTTCGGACGCCGTCTGCTCGAGCGCCGGGCCGAGGCCGAGGCGGTACAGCACGCCGGTCGCGTTGGAGCTCAGCTGCACGCCGGCGCCGATTTCCTTCAGGGCGGTAGCCTGTTCGAGGACGGTGACGTCGAAGCCTTTGCGCAGCAGCGCGATGGCGGCGGTCAGTCCGCCGAGGCCGGCGCCAATAATCGTGATTTTCATGGGTCGGCTACTTTCTAACGGTCCGGGTTGATCTTTCCCGAAGCGGGGCGTAGCGCCGGGAGAGGCCAATATAGCGTCCCCACCTGCTTCTTAGAAGCGCAAATAATCTATCAATTAATAGAAGTTTGCGAACAATTGGCGAGTTTGTTCAGGCATGGCGATGGCGCGGCCGCGCGGGCTACCCGCGGTGGGTAAAAAGGGAACGATGGCGCCGCGGAAGTGCGCGCTCTTCAGGCAGGCGCGATGGGACGCGGGCGGTCCTTTTTCCTGCGCGCGTCGCGCTTGGCGGCGGCCGCGGCCTGGTCGTCGAAATCCTTGGCCACCTCGACGAAGACGTCGGAAAACTGGCGCACGATGTCCAGCTGGCCGCGCCCGGCCTGGGTGATGCAGTAGAACGCCAGCTCGACGAGCGGCTCGATCGGGTCGACCCGCACCCGGTAGCGCTGGCAGGTGGCCTTCGACAACGACGGCAGGATGGCCACGCCGAATCCGGCTTCGGCCATCGAGATGGCCGTTTCCAGGTGGCTGACGATGGTGCGGGCGCGCGGCGCGACGCAGGCCCTGGCCAGGTTGTCTTCGACCAGGCGCTGGATCGGATTGTCCTTGTGGAAGCACAGCAGCGGCACATCCTGCAGGCTGGACCAGCTGACGGCGGCGCTGTCCGGTTCGAGCCAGTCGCAAGCCTCTTCGAGCGGCGCCACGCGCACCAGGTGGGTGGCGAAAATCGGATCGCGGTCGATGCCGGACGTCTTGTCGAAAAATGCGCCGTAGGCGGCATCGAGATGGCCCGATTCGACGAGGCGCAACAGCTCTTCCGGCGGCGTGTCGGTCACTTCCACCCCCACCTCGGGATGGGCCACGGCGAACCGCTTGAGCAGCGACGGGATCATGCTGACGGCGATGTGGGGCGTGACGCCGATGCGCAGCACGCGCCGTTCGGCGCGCGCGATGCGGGCCAGCTCCACCGCGCTGTTCTCGAGCACGTGGACGATGTGGGTGGCCGTCTGCACGAACACCCGGCCCGCTTCGGTCAGGGCGACGGTACGGGTGGTGCGGTCGAGCAGGCGGCACTGCAGCTGGCTTTCGAGTTCGCGGATGATGGCCGACAGCGCGGCCTGGCTAAGGTGCAGGCGCTGGGCCGTCTTGGTGAAGCTGGAACTTTCGGCAACGCCGAGGAACACCTTGAGCTGTCGCAGCGAGAGGTTCATCGGCCGCCGCCAGGGTTGCGCGGACCGGATCGGAGTGTTGATATCGAAGGCGCGCTATCGGGCTGATACATTGATGACATCCGGGCGATGGTCAGAGATGGTGCATTCTAAACCAAAGGCTATTTCATGGTAACGTCCGTAAGAGCGCTTCGAATACGGCCCTCTTCTCCCGTCAAGGCGACGCCGAGTCCGGGAACCACATTTGGAGGTGAGTTTCAGGCTGGCCGCGCCAGCCAGCTGTTCTTTTCAAGGTGGCGCTGCTGGAACTGCAGGATGGCATCGCGGTGGCGCAATGTCAGGCCGATTTCGTCGAGGCCTTCGAGCAGGCAGGACTTGGCGAAGGCGTCGATCTCGAATGGCCACGCGGCGCCGCCGGGTTCACTGACGGCCTGCTCCTCGAGGTCGACCACGAGCGTGTAGCCGGGTTTGGCCAGCGTGCGCGCGAACAGCTGCTCGATCACCTCCTCGTCCAGGCTGATGGCGAGGATGCCGTTCTTGTAGCAGTTCTGCCGGAAGATGTCGGCGAAGCTGCTCGCCACGATCACCCGAAACCCGTACTGCAGCAGCGCCCACGGCGCATGCTCGCGCGAGCTGCCGCAGCCGAAATTGCGGCGCGCCAGCAGCAGCGCGGCGCCCTGGTAGCGCGCGTCGTTGAGCACGAACTGCGCATTGAGCGGACGGCGCGCATTGTCGGCGCCGGGCTCGCCCTGGTCGAGGTAACGCCAGGCGTCGAACAGGTTCGGGCCGAAGCCGGTCTTGCCGAGCGCCTTCATGAACTGCTTGGGGATGATGGCGTCGGTGTCGACATTGTCGCGATCGAGCGGCGCCACCAGCGCTTCTATGCGGGTGAATTTGTCCATGCCGGCTCCGGGTCGGTTGATTGTGCCGCATCGCGCAGCACGGCGCGCACGTCGATGAAATGGCCGGCGATGGCTGCCGCCGCGGCCATCGCCGGACTGACCAGGTGGCTGCGCCCGCCGGCGCCCTGACGGCCTTCGAAGTTGCGGTTGGAAGTCGACGCGCAGCGTTCGCCCGGTTCCAGTTTGTCCTCGTTCATCGCCAGGCACATCGAGCAGCCGGCCTCGCGCCATTCGAAGCCGGCGCCGGTGAATACCTGGTCGAGGCCCTCGGCCTCGGCCTGCGCCTTGACCAGGCCCGAACCGGGCACCACCAGCGCCAGGCGCACGTTGGGCGCCAGCGGACGCCCCATCGCGCGCACAACCGCCGCGGCCAGGCGCAAGTCCTCGATGCGGCTGTTGGTGCAGGAACCGATGAATACCTTGTCGATCGCGATGCCGGCCAGCGGCGTGTCCGCCGCCAGGCCCATGTAGTCCAGCGCCGCCTGCATGGCGGCGCGCCGCGCGCGGTCCGGCTCGGCCGCCGGATCGGGGACGCGGCCGTCGATCGCCGTGACCATTTCCGGCGACGTGCCCCAGCTCACCTGCGGCAGCACGGCGGACGCGTCGAAGCGTAATACGTCGTCGAAGCGGGCGCCGGGGTCGGAGACGAGCGTGCGCCAGGCCGATTCGGCGCGCGCCAGCTCTTCGCCGCTGGGCGCAAACGGGCGCCCGCGCACGTATGAGAGGGTGGTGTCGTCGACCGCCACCAGTCCGGCGCGCGCGCCGGCCTCGATCGACATGTTACACAAGGTCATGCGCCCTTCCATCGTCAGCGCGCGGATCGCCGCGCCGGCGTATTCGATCGTGCAGCCGGTAGCGCCGGCGGTGCCGATGCGGCCGATGATATATAAAGCCAGGTCTTTCGCCGAGCAGCCCGGCGCCAGCTCGCCGGCCACTTCGACCAGCATGTTCTTCGACTTCCTGAGCGCCAGGGTCTGGGTGGCCAGCACGTGCTCGACCTCGGAGGTGCCGATGCCGAAGGCCAGCGCGCCGAGGGCGCCGTGGGTGCTGGTGTGAGAATCGCCGCACACCACCGTCATGCCGGGCAAGGTGATGCCCTGCTCCGGCGCGATCACGTGGACGATGCCCTGGCGCGGGTCGTGCATGCGGAATTGGGTAATGCGATGGGTGGTGCAGTTCTGGTCGAGCCGCGCTACCTGCGCGGCGGCCAGCGGATCGCGCATCGGCTGCGAGCGATCGGTTGTCGGCACGCTGTGGTCGCACACGCCGAATGCCGCCTCCGGGCGCAGCACTGCGCGCCCCGAGGCGGCCAGTCCTTCGAACGCCTGCGGGCTGGTGACCTCATAGATCAGGTGGCGATCGATATACAGCAGCGCGGTGCCGTCCTCGCCCGCGTGGACGAGGTGCTCGTCCCACAATTTGTCGTACAGCGTTCTGGCAGTGTGTGTCATGTTGGGCAGCCGGCGGACGGGCCGCCGGCGCTTCGATCAGAAGGTGTGCACGATGCCCAGCACGACCCCGTTCTGGGTCCCGCCTGGCAATGCCGGTGTCGACGAGGCCACGCCCTGTCGGCTGGCGCCGTCGTTGGAGGCATAGGCCACATTCAGGTAGGCCTGGCTGCGCTTGGAAAAGTCGTAGAACAGCGAGGCGCCGACCACGTTGCCCTTGTCGGCGCTGCGGCGCAGCTTGGTCTGGTACAGCCAGGCCGTGACGCCGAATTTTTCGGTGATCGGGTGGCGGATACCGACCCAGGTCAGGTCGTTGACGGTGTCGACCGCGGGGATGTCGTTATAGCGGCGCATCATGCCGGCGTAGAGCGTATCGCCTTTGACGACGTACTTGGCGCCGACATAGGCGCGGCTGTCGGTTTGCGGCGCCAGCACCGCGGTGGTGCCGTTCTGCGAGTCGTAGCCGACGCTGACGCTGAGCGGACCGGCGGCGTAGGTGCCGTTGCCGCCCCACTGGCGGCCGATCTTGCTGTTGCCGGCGACTTCGCTCTGCGAGCCGGCCGGGGTGCCGGCCAGCGCATCACGCCCCACGCTGTAGATCCACTGGGTGGTGAACGCGCCGCGCTTGAAGGTGTACTTGATCGAGTTGTCGGCGCGCTGCGTGAAGAAAGCATTGTCGGCGGCGACGGTGCCGTAGCCGGTGTAGCTCATTGGCGAATACACCAGGTGCAGGTCGAAGATCGTGTTGCGCTGGTGGCCGAGATTGAGCTGGCCCCAGCTGCCGGCCAGGCCGACGGTCGCTTCACGGCCGAACAGGCGGCCATTCTGCATCAGGGTGCCGGTATCGGGAGCGAAGCCGCTTTCGAGCACGAACACCGCTTTCAAGCCGCCGCCCAAGTCTTCCGACCCGCGCAGGCCCCAGCGCGAGGCGATCTGGTTGCTGCCGGTGACGCGCGTCAGATTCTGGCGCGCGGTGCCTACGGCTACGCCGCCGATCCGCTCCACACCGGCGTCGACGATGCCATACAGGACAACGTTCGACGCCGATTGCGCAAAGGCGCCTTGCGCCGTCACTGCCAGTGCGGCCACGCAGAATGCGGACCAGGTAAGTCTTGGTGCCATCAAAAATCTCCTCAATTTGGTTTGCTCTGCGGGCGTCGCCATGCTCGGTTCCGATCGCAGGGTGGCCGTCGAACGATGGGCCACACGGCCGAATGTAGAGGAAGAGCGCGTCGAGTAGAAGCGCAAATATTCTATTGATTGATCGAAAAAAGTGAAAGATAGGCGGCAGGCGGCCACGCCCACGCGCCAACGCCAAAAGCCGCCTGCGACATCGCGGCGGCCTGCAATATACGGGTGGCGGTGCCGGCGCATGACGGGCGCCGGCACCGCAGCGAGCGAGTCTACTTCTCGCCGACCTTGATGTCCTTCATCACCTTGGCAAACTCGACGAGCTCCTGGCGGATGCGCGTGCCGAGCTGCTCGGGCGTGCTCTCGACGACGTCGGCGCCCAGGTTGGCCGCCAGCTCCTTGATCTTGGCGGTTTTCTGGACTTCCTTGATCTCGCGGTTCAGGCGGTCGATGATCGGCCGCGGCGTCCCAGCCGGCACCACCATGCCGAACCAGACTTCGAGCGACAGGCCGGGGAAAGTCTCGTTGAGCGTCGGTAAGCCCGGCGCCGCTTTTTCGGTGCGCTCTTCGGCGGTCGACGCGAGCGCGCGCAGCTTGCCCTGGCGGACGTACGGCAGCGCCGAGGCGCCGCCTTCGAACATCATCTGGACTCGTCCGGCCAGCACGTCGGTGATCGCCGGCGCGCTGCCCTTGTACGGCACGTGCAGGAATTCGACGCCGGCGCGGGTCTGGAACATCAGCGCGCCCAGGTGGGTCGAGGTGCCTTCGCCGATGGTGGCCACGCCCAGGTCGCCCGGTTTGGACTTGGCCAGCGCGATCAGTTCGGGCACCGTTTTCGCCGCCACCGACGGGTGCACGATCAGGTACAGCGGCGACGAAAACAGCATCGAGACCGGGGCGAAATCCTTGACCGGGTCGAACGGCACCTTCTTCGAGGCGACCGGATTGAGCACCAGGCCCGACTGGGTTCCCATGAACAGGGTGTAGCCGTCGGGGGCGGACTTGGCGGCGGCGGCCGCGCCGATGGCCTGGCTGGCCCCCGGCATGTTCTCGATCACCACCGGCTGGCCGAGGCGCTCCGACAGGCCCTGGCCGACCAGGCGGGCGAACGAATCTCCCAGGCCACCGGGCGAATACGGCACGATGAACTTGATCGGACGGTTCGGATACGCCGTCGCCTGGGCGTGTGCGCTCGCGGTCAATCCCGGCATGGCCTGGGCGACGGTGAGCGCGAGCGCGGTGCCGGCGACGCGCAGCAGCCTGCGGCGCGACGGCAGTGATGTGGCGGCCGGACTTGTGTTGTTGGTAGTTTTTTTCAAAATCGTCTCCTGGTATTTGTCTTGTAGTGTGTGTGCGTGGTGCGGCGGATGGCGCGATCGTTCATTCGAACTGGTAGCGGCCCTCCTTGTCGCGCCCGATCGTGCGGGTGCGTCCGGTGTCTTCCAGCCAGCGTACGATCTCGCGCCCGTCGCCGCTGCCGCTGGCGGCCATCAGTTCGGCGAACAGCTTCGGTCCGTCGGCCAGCGCTTCGTCGAGCGACGCGAAAGCGGCACCCGCATAGGTCGGCGGCGCCGGCACCACGTGTTCGATCGAGCGCGCCACGCCCGGCCGCAGGAACGGCAACGTCAGGTCGAAGCCGGCCTTGGCGGTCAGGTGGGCGCCGTCCAGCGATGGATCGAGCGGCATGGCGCGCATGCGGTCCTGCAGCACCAGGTCGCGGTCGGCCTGGAAGCGGGTGGCGAACGCCCACTCCACCTGCTCGTCCGAAAAAATGTCGATGTCGGGATCGACGACGAACACGTGCTTGACGTTGGCCAGGCAGGAAAACACCGCGGCGATGGCGTTGCGCGCCTCGCCCGGGACCCGCTGCTGCAGCGCGATACGGACGTTGAACATGCCGCCGGTGGCGGGATTGGCGTACACCGCCTTCACTTCGCGCACCGCCACTTCGAGCGCGCGCCACACGGTCGCCTCGGTGCGCAGCGCGCACAGCTGCGAAGTGTCGGTGTTGGCCATCGTCTTGCCGCTGATGGTGGCGGTCTGGAACAGCGCATCGCGCCGGTGGGTGATGGCGGTCAGGTGAAATACCGGGTTGCGCTTGACGCCGCCGTAGTAGCCGAGGAATTCGCCATACGGGCCTTCCGGTTCGACGTGGCCGCGCTCGTCCAGGTAACCCTCCAGGATGAACTGCGCGTCGGCCGGCACCCGCAGGTCGTTGGTGACGCACTTGACAACGCCGAGCGGCGCATCGCGCAGCGACGCGATCAGCGCCAGTTCGTCGGTCGGAATGCGCATCGTCGCGGCGACATGGTCGATCGGATGGGTACCGACGGCGAACGCGATCGGCAGCCGCTCGCCGCGGTTGGCGTGTTCGATGTAAATGGCGCGCAGGTCGGAAGGCGCCACCAGGTCGACGCCGGCGGTGCGGCGGCCGCGCAGCATCAGGCGGCGCACGCCGACGTTGGTCCAGCCGGTATTCGGGTCGACCACGAAGTCGATCGAGGCGGAGATGTAGGGGGCGCCGTCGAGGCCATGCTGCAGGTGCACCGGAAGCTTCGTGAAGTCGCACTCCTCGCCGGTCAGGACCACCTGCTGCACCGGCGCGGCGTCGCGCGCGACCTCGACGATTTCGCCTTTCCTGCCAAGGCGCCGCAGCACTTCGGCCAGCAGCTTGTCGGCGCTGGTGCCGAACGCCTTGGCCAGGCGCTTGCGGCTACCGGCGACGTTGCCGGCCAGCGGCACCGCTTCGCCGCATGGGCGCTCGACGACGACGACGCGCGGATTGCCTTCCATCAGAGCGGCGACGTCGCCGAGCGCGACGTCGTGCGCGACGCGCTCGACTTCATCGTCGCCGAGCTCCGCGATGAAGCGGCGCAGGTCGAAGCGCTCGAGGTCCGGGACCGGTTCAGACTCTTTACTCATGGTGCTCCTCCAGGTATTCGCGCCGCTTGCGGTGCCGCGCTTGTTGTATTGTCCGGCATGGAACGCACCAATCTAACGCAATCGAAGGGCGAAAAGAAGCGCGAATATTTGATTGAATAATCAAAAAAAGTGAACAATGGCGTGGGCCGGCGCGCGCCGAAAAAAAATGCGGTGCGCGCTGTACTTTTGGCCGGATTGCTCTGTTAATATCCCCAGCCTTGAGGCCAGGCGCAGCGCCGGCGACGACCAACGGAGAGATCGAATGAATACCAGCAGCGCAGCGCGGCCCCGCATCGTGGTCGGCATCAGTGGCGCCTCCGGCGTCGTCTACGGCATCCGGATGCTGCAGCTGCTGCGCAAGCTCGATGTCGAGTCGCACCTGGTGATGAGCAAATCGGCGCAGGTGACGCTGGCGTACGAGTCGGACCTGAGCATGGCGGAGGTCAAGGCGATGGCCGACGTGGCGTACTCGAACAGCGACATCGGCGCGGCGATTTCGAGCGGATCGTTCAGGGTGGCCGGGATGGTGGTGGCGCCGTGCTCGATCAAGACGATGTCCGAGATCGCCAGCGGCGTCACCGGCAGCCTGCTGTCGCGCGCGGCCGACGTCAACCTGAAGGAGCGGCGCCGGCTGGTGCTGATGGTGCGCGAAACGCCGCTGCACCTCGGGCATATCCGCAGCATGGCGGCCGTCACCGAGGCGGGCGCGATCGTCTATCCGCCGGTGCCGGCGTTTTATGCGCGCCCGGCCAGTCTCGAAGAAATGGTCGACCATACGGTGGGACGCGTGCTCGACCTGTTCGGCCTCGATACCGGCACCGTGCGCCGCTGGAATCCGCGCGACGGCGACCCGGCCGGCTGAGCGGCGCGACAGCGCCTGATCGGGAATCCGCCGACACATTCCACCGAGCAAGAACAGCCCAGTTTGTTCAGGGCACACGGTTGCGGGGTCGTGCAAAGCGTAATGAGGTTGCTCATGTAAAATTCAGGCACGCCCCCAATTGACAATCGGCCGCGCCCCCGCCGACAAGATCCTTGATGTTTGAAGACCATCCGCCCCCCTGTTCGGTCCTGTTGATCGACGACGAATCCTTTGCCGAGACGCTCATCGAGCATAGCCTTCGCGCCTGCCCCAACCTGCGCTTGCGCTACGATCCCGACGCCGCCCGCGCGGTCGACCTGGCCAGGGAAGTGGCGGCGTCGGTGGTGCTGGTCGACCTGCGCATGCCCGGCGTCGACGGCTTCGAGGTGATCCGGCGGCTACGGGCCAATGCCGACACCGAGCACATCCCGGTGATCCTGCTGTCGTCCGAGGACGATGCCGAGATCAAGGCGAAGGCGTTCGCCACCGGCGCCAACGATTACCTGGTCAAGTGGCCCGATCCGCGCGAGCTGGCGGCGCGGGTGCGCTACCACAACGACGCCTACGTCGCGCGGCGGCAACGCGATGCCGCCTTCGTGTCGCTGCGCCTGTCCCAGCAGGAGCTGGCGGCCAGCCAGTCGGCGTTGCACCAGGCGCAGAAGATGGAGGCGATCGGCCAGCTGACCGGCGGCGTCGCCCACGACTTCAACAATGTGCTGCAGATCATCGGCGGCAACCTGCAACTGATCAAGCTGGTCGGCGGGGTCAGCGACAGCACCCGCTCCCGCATCGACATCGCGCTGGCCGGCGTCGAGCGCGGCGCCAAGCTGTCGGCCCACCTGCTGGCGTTCGCCCGCCGCCAGCCGCTGCAGGCGGTGGTGGTCGACCTCGCGGCGATGCTGCGCAGCATGGAAGAGATGATGCGGCGCGTGCTGGGGCCGCGCGCCATCGTCGTCAGCGCGATCGACGCCGGCCTGTGGAGCGCGACGGTCGATCCCAGCCAGCTCAACAATGTAATGCTGAACCTGGTCATCAACGCGCGCGACGCCATGGCCGACGGCGGCACGCTGACCATCCGCGCCTGCAACCTGGCCAACGGCACGCCGGCGCTGTCCGAGGTGGGCTGCGGCAATTACGTGATGCTGGAAGTGGCCGACAGCGGCGCCGGCATGCCGGCGGCGGTGCTCGAACGCGCCTTCGAGCCCTTCTTCACCACCAAGCCGACCGGCCAGGGCACCGGCCTCGGCCTGTCGATGGCGTACGGCTTCGTCAAGCAGTCCGGCGGCGAGATCCTGCTCAAGAGCGAGCCCGGCAAGGGAACCAGCGTCCGCATCTTCCTGCACCGCAGCGACGACGCCCCGGCCGAGGTAGTGGCAAGCGCCGCCGCGCCATTATGCGGCGGCGTCGAAACCATCCTGGTCGTCGAGGACGAGCCGGATGTGCGCACCTCGACGATCGAACTGCTGTCGGCGCTCGGTTACCGGGTGCTGTGGGCGGAAGACGCGGCCGGCGCCGTCGCGCTGGTCGACAGCGGCGTGCATCTGGACCTGGTATTTACCGATGTGATCATGCCGGGCCCTGTCACCAGCCTCGAACTGCGCGACCGGGTGCGCGAAAAGCTGCCGGCCACCCAGGTGCTGTTTACGTCGGGCTATGCCGAAGGCGTGCTGACGCATGAGGGCAAGGTCGACGCCGCGGTCAACCTGCTGCAAAAGCCATACAGCGCCGACGTCCTGGCCGCCCGTATCCGTCACCTGCTGCGCCGCGCCCCGCTTACTTCGACCTGACGTAGCGGTAGGAGCCCGGCGGCGGCTCGTTGAGCACCGCCCAGAAGATGCCGAGGTCGGCGATGGCGCGCACGAACTCGTTGAAATCGACCGGTTTGACGACGTAGGCATTGACCCCCAGCTCGTAGCTGCGCAGCAAATCCTGCTCCTCTTTCGACGACGTCAGCATCACTACCGGGATGCTGCTCAAGCCCTTGGTCGAGCGGATCTCCTTCAGCACTTCGAGACCGTCGACCTTCGGCAGTTTCAGGTCGAGCAGCACGACCGCCGGGTTGCCAACCTGGCGCGCGGCGAACTCGCCCTCGCACTTGAGATACTCGAGCGCCTCGGCGCCGTCGCGCGCGATCACGACCTCGTTGGCCAGCTGGCTCTTCGAGAGCGCGATCAGGGTCAGTTCGAGGTCGTGGGGATTATCCTCGACCAACAGGATGGGCTTTAACATGAATGCCTTCGATATCTAATTCTTTGGGAATGCTGAAATAAAACGTCGCGCCCTCGCCCGGCGCCGATTCGGCCCACGCGCGGCCGCCATGGCGTTCGACGATGCGGCGCACGTTCGCCAGGCCGATGCCGGTGCCGGGGAAGTCTTCCATCCGGTGCAGCCGCTGGAACACGCCGAACAGCTTGTGCACGTAATCCATGTTAAAGCCGGCGCCGTTGTCGGCGATGCGAAACACCGTTTCGGCGCCCGTCGAGGTAGCGTCAACCCGTATGATAGCGATCTCTTTCGACGACGTAAACTTCACCGCGTTCGACAGCAGGTTGAACACGGCCAGTTGCAGGAAGGTCGGGTCGGCGCGCACGCGCGGCAAATCGCCGATTTCCCACTGCAGCGTGCGTCCGGCAACCTCGCCGGAGAGCTTGGCGATGCAGCCCTTGACCAGGTCGCCCATGTTGACGTCGACCGGGCGCAGCGCGGCGCGGCCCATCTGCGAGAAACTGAGCAGGTCGTCGACCAGCTTGCCGGCCAGCCGCGCCGCATCCTTGATGTTGCCGAGGAAGCGCTGGCGCGTTGCGCTGTCGCTGTCGGCGCTCGAGTTCATCAGCAGATCGGAAAAGCCGACGATGTGGCGCAGCGGCGCGCGCAGGTCGTGCGAGACGGAATACGAAAACGCCTCGAGTTCCTTGTTCGAGCGGCCCAGTTCGGCGGCCAGCTCGGCCATCTGCTCGGCCCGCTCCAGCGCGATCCCCAGCAAGGCGGTGCGGAACTCGAGCGCCAGTTCGAGTTCGCCTTCGTGCCACGGCGCGCTGGTGCCGTGGATGGTCTCGCGCCAGCTGGCGAAGCTGGTGCGCGGCGTCAGCTGCGCGCGCGGGTCGGCGGCGCCCTCCTTGGCGCGCGGATTGCCGGCCCAGTCGACGGTGTGCACCACTTCCGGGCGGAACCACAGCAGGTAGTGCCGGTGGATGCGCGAAATCGGCATCGCCAGCAGGCCGCTGGCCTGGTGGGTGAACTGGCCGGCCGGCGGGTACAGCGCCGACAGCTTGTCGGTGTGGAACAAGTCATCGTGGTTGCGCACATTCAGCCACGCGACCAGGTCGAGGATCTGCTGGTCCGACGGCGCCTCGCCATAGCCGATCACGCGTTCGTCGACGACGATGGCAACGCCGCCGGCGCGGGCGAACTTCAGCAGTTCCGGGAACACGCTGCTCATGTTGTCGATGAAGTCGGCGCCGTTGGTCAGGCCGGCCAGCATCGACACCATGGTGCGCCGCACGTCCAGGCGGAACTGCAGCTGGGCGGCATCTTCGCGCGATTCGATCGACAGCGACAGGATCTGGCCGAGCTGCTCGCAGGCGGTGCGCTTGTCGAAGGCCAGCGGGCACGGTTCGGCGTGGTGGCACGACACCAGCCCCCACAGCTTGCCCTTGACCATCAGCGAGATCGACATCGACGCCAGCGTGTTCATGTTGCGCATGTACTGCAGGTGGATCGGCGAGACGCTGCGCAGCGCGGCGAACGACAGGTCGTTCGGCTGGCCGCTCAGCGGATTGATTGCCGGCACCAGCCGCGCCGGCGTGTAGTTGGCGTCCTGGATCAGGCGGATCCGGTTGACCGTGTACAGCTCGCGCGCCTGGCGCGGGATGTCGGACGCCGGAAAACGCTGGCCGAGGTAGGACGGGTAGCCGTCGGCGCGGCATTCGGCCACCACATGGCCGTGGCCATCCTGGTCGAACTGGTACACCATCACGCGGCCGAAGCCGGTCAGGCTGCGGATCTGGCGCGCCGCCAGATGGCTCATCGCTTCGACGCTGCCGGCGGCCGGCAGCTGCTGCAGGAACTCGCTCACCAGCGGGAACAGATGGCGGAAATCGGCCTGCGCGCTGCGCTCGCTCGCTTCGAACTCGAGCAGCAACAGGCTGTCGTAGCCGTGGCCGAGCACGTCGAAGCTGGCGCCGTTGGCCAGGCTGATCGTGCCGAGGTAGTTGGGTCGCGTGCCGATCTTATCGAGGTGCAATTCGTTCGCCAGCGTGCGCGCGGCAGCGTTGCCGATCACCGCGGCGAGCGGCTGGCCGATCGCGCTGGCGGCGGCGATGCCGGTGTGTTCGCCGAGGTTGTCGCTGGCCTGCAGCACGGACAGCTGGCCGGACAGGCAGAGCAGGAATCCATGCGGCTGGATGCTGCCGGGGAAGCGGATGGGCTCTTTGTCGCAACTGGACAAGTCCAGCGGGGCGAGTTCGGGTGTGACCTGGTTCATCGTATCGGTCAGTGCGCCAACACTGAAGGTTGCGGGAACGGCATTTTAACGGCAATTTTGTTGGCGTGACGCACGGGCCGTCTGCGCGGTCGGGGCGCCGAACAATTCGCGGCGCATTCGATGAATTTTTCCGTGCGGGCCCGAAATTGGGTCGGCTACCGAACATACGGCGGTTGGGCACCCTGCTACCGTAGATTTTTGACGAGGAGAAACCCATGAGCGGGACACTCAGAACTTGCTATCGGGGTTGGAATATTGCGGTGCGCTGTCTCGGCAAGCAATCGCTGCCGGGCAAGCCGGCACGCGCCGGCACCCACGCCGCCACCGCCCACGCCTACCTTCAGGATTCTGCAACGCGCAATGAGTGGATCGATCCCAGGCCGCAAAGCGTGGTGAGCGGATCGCGAAATTTCGACACGACCGCCTGCTGCTCCGCGGCGGTGCTTGCGGAGATAAAAATCCTGATCGACGCCTTGAGAAGATAGCATGGCGCAGGCCGGTTCTAGATTGCCTTGACTTGCTCCCAGTCGGTGACGCCCTGGAAGATCTTGTCGATTCCATCCTGGCGCATTGTGCGCATGCCTTCCGAAATCGCAAGCGATGTTATTTCATTGACATGAGACCGTGAATGGATCATCTTCTTGATCACGGCGGTGTTGACTAACAATTCATGGACCCCCACCCTCCCCTTGTAGCCTTTTTGGTCACACTGCGGGCATCCCAGCGGCGAATAGAGAACGATCTGACCATCCGCCCTGGCGTATTTCGCGTTCCACTCGGCCAGGATCGCAGATTGGCCGAGACCGGTTCCAAAACAGTACTCGTGAGCGAGCATGGCAAGCTCATCTTCTGTTGCAAGGTGCGGCTTGCGGCAAGCATGGCAGATGCGGCGTACCAGCCTTTGCCCGAGTACTCCCAGCAGGGCGTCGGCAAAATTGAACGGGTCGAGTCCCAGGTCCAGCATCCGCACGACGCTTTCGACAGCACTGTTGGTGTGCATGGTCGATGCCACCAAATGTCCGGTGAGCGATGCTTCAATCAAGGTCTTGGCGGTTTCGGGATCGCGCGTTTCACCGACCATGATGACGTCGGGATCGGCGCGCAGGATGCTGCGCAGGACGTGCGCGAAGGTCCAATCGATTTTTGCGTTGACCTGGATCTGGCGAAGTCCCTTCTGCGTAATTTCGATCGGATTTTCGACCGTCCAGATTTTCCGCTCGCGGCTGTTGATGTAACCGAGCAGAGCGTGAAGCGTCGTCGTTTTACCAGACCCGGTCGGTCCGCACACGAGGATCAGGCCGTGCGGTCTCTTGACCAGCGTCTGCAGCCCTTGCAGCACGGGCGGGGCGAGTCCCAGGCTGTCGACCGACATGACGCGCGGCGCCGCCAGGTTGCGCAGCACGATGTCTTCGAGGCCGTCGGTGGTCGGAATGGTGACGATGCGCAGTTCGATCCTGGTCGCGCCGGAAATTTGAAAATTGATCTTGCCATCCTGGGCATGGCGTTTTTCAGAAATATCCAGGCGGCTCATGATCTTCAGTCGCGATATCAACGCTTCGCGAAAACTGGCCGGGACCTCCGAATAGTCCGCCAGCACGCCGTCATTGCGAAACCGGATAATTGTGGGCTCGTTTCCCTTCATCGATTCGATGTGGATGTCGGAAACCCCGCGCACAAAAGCATCCGTGATGATCTTGTTAACCAGGCGTACCAGGGCGCTATCCGACTCCGTAATCGCCGGCGCCATTTCGAATGGCGCATCTTCATCGACGCTTAAGGCAGATACGAGTTCGGCGATGTGAATTTCATTACTTTTGGCGCCATAATATCGGTCGATCGCGGCGGACATGTCCTCTTCCGATGCCATCACCGGGTCGACGGTCAGCTTGGTGAAGAACGAAATTTCCTTGATGGCTTCTGAATCAAGGGGATTGATCATGGCCACAGCCATGCGCAGCTCGCTGCGATACAAAGGAATAATCGAGTGTTTCCGGACGAGATCGCCGGTGACGGACCTGATTACGCCAACATCGAATTGGAATGTCGACAGGTCGACAAACGGTATGCCGATTTTCTGTGCCAGCACCCGTTTGATCGTTTCCTTGTCGACCGAACCCATCTCGATGAGGATTTCCCCAAGCTGCTTTTTGCGGTCGCGCGCTTGCGCCTTCAGGGCGACGTCGAGCTGTGCCTGGGTAACGGAATTGTCCTGCAACAGCGCGTCGCCAAGGCGCAGCAGCGGCAAGGCACGCTGGCGCTTCAGCGCGGCCTCGATTTGTTGCTGACTGACGATCAGCTGCTTTTGCAGGTAATCGCCGATTTTGGGACTGCGCAACTGCTCCTGGACCTCCAGGCCTGCCTCGAGGGCTTGCGGCGACAGCATTTTCTTATCGACCAGTATCTTTCCGAGTTGTTCGCCGAGTTGGTAACTGAGAATGGCGCCGGCGGGTATGAACCACCGCAGCACATTGCGGCCATAGCTGACGATAAAAAGAAACAGGCCGAATTCTCTGACGACAGATCCGACGGTTTCGGAGACGAACCGGTCGCCGTTCGTGAAATTGACGGTGCATTTTTGCTTGGCAAACGCCGGATAGCTGGCAGCGTCGTAAGTGGTCGACTCCGATAGATTGATCGGAGCGAGTTCGACAATGTCGGTCAGACACATGCTCTGCATGTCGTCGAAGGCGACGTTTGCCGACGACAAGGCGTGGTCAAAGGTAAATATGATGGAAGAAGACGAGGGCAAAAACTGCGTCAAACTGCCGACGCGTCGCGGCCCCTCCTTCATGACGATGAAGCACGATTCCGATTCTGCGTTCTTTAGCTTCGCTTTAGGTATGAGCTTGAAATACGGCGGCAACGGCCATTCATATTTTTTAATTACCGGTAGATCGACTCCGGAATTCGGCGCTTGCTGAGCCGACGACTGCTGCTTCCCATCTTTGTTCATACGGATAGCTCGTTTCAGAAACTGAGGGCGTTGTGATGACCATGCGCCGCGGTGAAGGCGCCGATAGAATGTGTCGGCGCAGCTTACCTCGCGGCCCTAGCTCTGTGCAATGCTTTCCTGCGCGGGGAGACCTCGGCCGCCGCTGTTCCTGGCGTGGCGAGCCGCGCTCACGGCGCGCCATGATTGCAGCTGGTGCCTAGAACCAGCCCAGCAATAACAGGATCAGCAAGGTCAGGACCACCGACACCAGGATCGAGCCAAGACATCCGAGTTTGTTCGAGAAGAAGAGAAACATCCAAACCCTCAGCAAGCGTGCGCATTTCGCCGCAGAACGACATGCGTGGCCTTCGCCGATGCGACGAACTCCACGCACTCGTATCCCAGAGCGCGCAAGTCAAGCCCTTCGAACAGTGGCTCTCCGCGGCCAAGCAGGACCGGCGCGATGGCGATGTGCAGTTCATCGATGAGGCCGTCGCGGAGATACTGACGGATTGTGTGCGGCCCGCCACCGATCCGTACGTCCTTTCCGGCCGCGGCCTCGCGTGCGCGGTCGAGCGCCTCGCGTATGCCTCCTGTTATAAAGTGGAACGTGGTGCCGCCCTCCATTTCGATCGGAGGACGCGCATAGTGGGTCAGGATGAAGGCCGGAACGTGATACGGTGGATTGTCTCCCCACCATCCTTTCCAGGTTTTGTCTGGCCAGTCGCCGCGATCGGGAGCGAACATGTTCCTGCCAAGAATCCAGGCGCCGACATTCTGAAAGCCGCGCGCGGCGAAATCGTCGTCAACCCCGGTTGTGCCGCCGTCGTTGCCGAACAAGGTCCGCTGGAGCGTGCGTGTCGGGAGTAGCCACTGGTGCAGTTCCGCCCCGCCAACGCCGAGCGGATTGTTGATGTCCTGATTCGGACCTGCTCCGTAGCCGTCGAGCGATACGGTGAAGCCCTCAACGCGAACTCGTGTCATCGTTTGCCTCCGTGAAGATTATGTCAACCGACGCGCACATGCAGGCACAAATTCACACGCCGCAAAGCGTTCTATTCCTGCAAATATTATATCCGGTCGCTTCTGTTCATCATCGGCCTCCGCGGCTATGCGCTGGATATTTCGCGCGCCTGCAACCGCAAGGCCCTGCTGCACTCCAGTGCTGACGCTGTAGCGCTTGCAGCGGCGCGGGCGTTGAACGGCACGCTGGCGGGCGTCACCGATGCCGAAACAAAGGCAAGGCCAGGTAGTTGCTCAGTTAAGGCACAAGCATACCTCAACCTCGCACTTGCGCTTCAGGACAGTTTCTGGGCCGGAGCACGCCGCCAGGTTCAGCGGGGGTTGGACCGCGGGGATGGCTATTTCACTGACTCGGGAATAGATGCCAAGGTCACATCGCCCGCACGCGCGTGCGCGTCGCCATCCAGCAGGTCGATCTTGCGCACAAGCCGATGTATCGCCGCCGAGCGGTCGATATATTCATCAGTGACGATCATCAGCATACCGCGAATCAAGGACACCGGCCGCCAACGCGTTGGCACAATGATTCGCGGTGCGCGGCATGCCAGCCCGGCGACCAAAGCGCGCGCGACAGCCTCTGGCGGTACCACACGCCGCGCTGGCGCCGGCATGATCGTGTTGAGTAGTTCCGTGGCCACCGGGTGGCCTCCAAACGCCACCTCCGCCATCGGTGTGGAGGTCCATCCAGGATAAAGCACACTTGCACTGGCGCCAGTGCCGGCAAGTTCCGACCGTAATGATCGTCCGAGCGACTCCACCGCGGCTTTGGAAGCGGCATACGGTGCATTGACCATGCCATTGATAAAAGCATAGATGGACGAAGTAACGACGACCTGCCCCCGGTTGCGC
The DNA here is from genome assembly GCA_040386255.1 of Pseudomonadota bacterium. Taxonomy (GTDB): domain Bacteria; phylum Pseudomonadota; class Gammaproteobacteria; order Burkholderiales; family Burkholderiaceae_D; genus JAFCUW01. Next base: position 36,834 of record JAZKFW010000079.1, on the reverse strand, counting down.
AAGACTTCGGGAAGCGCGGCCTTGACAGTGCGCCAGACGCCAAGAAAGTCTACTTCGACTATTTTTTCAAACTCGGCTTCATCGCAAGCAGATAAGGTTGTCGGGTCGCCTGGCCACGAAATCGCTGCGTTCGCGATTGCCACATCCACCCTTCCAAATCGCGCGATAGCATTGCTAACGACATTCCTGGTCTGATCGGCATCGGTGACGTCGAGAGACTGAACCAGGACACGCCTGTCATCGAAGCGGTCTGCGAGCGCCTCAACCGAAATTTGCGTCAGGTCCGTCAGCACCAAAAATGCGCCTGCGTCGTACAGGGCTTTGGCGCTGGCAGCGCCTATCCCGCCTGCGGCCCCCGTAATCCAGACCACTTTATCGACCAGTGCATATTTCTTCCGCATAATTTTCCCGTTTGCAGATACTGCGTGGATCGATGCACGTCGAACGCCGCGCGCCGGAGGGCACCGCCTGATCGAGCCACTCGAGTACCTCATCGGCGCGCGCTGTCCAGTCCTGCTCGCTCAGGATCCAGTGCGCATGACCTGCATACTCGCGGAAATCGATTCGCTTGCCGTACCAGGCTGACATGCGCCTGCTCGCACCGATTGGAACAATACGGTCCCGGACACCGGACAAGGCGAGCAAGGGACAAGATATCGCCTGCCTGTCGACACGATTCGAGCCAGTCCAGTTGAGTCTTCCAAAGCCAAGTTCGTAAGCGACACGCCCCGATTCGGCCGTCAGGTGCTCATAACAAGCGTCTTGCTGATCCCTGCTCAGCGCGTTAAACAGCAGATGATTGGCTTCCCGGCGCGACAGTCGGAATGACCCGCGCCACAACCCCCATTTCAGGAAGTGGCGGGTCAGTCCGGGCAGCATGATCGGGCGCAAGGGGAAAACCGGCGCTGGTACCGCGCTGTTGACAAGCACAGCTGCCGACAGCGCCAGACGCGTCGATGCCTGTTGCGCGATCAGCCCCCCCAACGAGTGGCCGATCAGCACGGGGTGGTCACAGGCCAGCGCGACGCGCTCGACGGCGGCCGCGTAGTCCGCCATGCCGATGCCGTTCAGAGCGCAATCGGGGAGGTTGTCGCCATGCCCCGGCAGTGCAATCGCAACACAGGCATATCCGCGCGTCTCGAAACGCCGCATCCAGCCATCCCAGACTCCCGGCAAACTCCACATGCCATGCACAAATATCACCGTTGGGCACATTCGTCACCCCACGATGACTTCGTCGCGTGCGCTATTCATGCGCCGCCATTGCTTGTGGCGGCCCTTCACCCCCATCGGCGCCTTTGCGATATCGATCCCGGCCTTTCGCAACTCCGCCCTCAGTTCGTTGCGGAAGCAATGATAGTCCACCTGAATGGCATGCCGCTGGCCTGCCTCGAAAGCGAAATGCGGATCGGTGATCTCGTGTTGAATCGCCGCCTGCATGTCGGCGGGGCGCCGATATTTCCCCAGAACCTCGAGGCAGGCCAGCTTCGCCTGATAGTCGGCAAGCGGCCAGATGCAGCCAAGCGGCTGGAACAAGCCGATGAAATACAGGTTGCCATACTCGGCATGCATCATCTTCCGGTACAACGGCACTTTTTCACTGTCTTTGAAGTCGATGAAATCGCGGTCGAAGAATGGAAAGGTGGTCCAAAATCCGGTGCACGCGCAGATGATATCGAACGCTTCGCGCGAGCCGTCGGTAAATTCGACCATCGCGCCGTCGAGGCGCGCAATTCCCGGACGCGGCTTGACCCGTCCGTGCCGAATGAAGTCAAGCAGATCCGAGTTAATCGTCGGGTGATGGCTCAACGGCGGATGCACATTCAACGGCAAGCCATAGTTTCGGTACGAGCCTTGCAGGAGATGGAGCGCCTTGCGGGTGGCAAATTGCCGCAGGCGCCTGGGAAGCCAGCGCGCGCGTGCGCCCATCACGTCGGATGGCTTGCCGAACATGAATTTGGGGAAAAACCATTGGGGACTGCGCATCGAAATGCACACCTTTTCGGCAATGCGTGCTGATTCCACCGCGACATCGCACGCAGAATTGCCGGCGCCAATGACAAGCACATTTTTTCCCCGCCACGCTTCCGTCACGCCCTTAAAGTCATGCGAATGCATTAATGCGCCGGAAAATTCACCTTTGAACTCCGGAAATTTCGGGTTCCAGTGATGACCGTTCGACACCATCAGCACCTGGAAAACCTCGCTGCATGCCTGCCCCGCCGAATCGAGATACTCGACATTCCAATCTCCCGCGGCGCGACGCGTCACATGCGTGACGATGTGATTGAAACGAATCATATGGTGCACACCAAAATATTTTGAATATGACTCGAAATATGATTGCAGCTGGCGGTGGCTCGGATAATCCGGATAATCGTCCGGCATGGGAAAGTCCTCATACTCCGACCACGCTTTGGAACTGATGATATGGGTATTCTCGTAAACGCTTGAATGCCCGGTTGTCGAATTAAAGACCCAGTTGCCGCCGACCTTGTTGTTTTTCTCGAAAATGACGACATCAATTCCCATCTCGATGCAGTTTTTTCCGGCAGCAATACCACTAGGTCCCGCTCCAATCACACACACGCGTCGAGTTTCTGGCATTTCTGTTTCCATCCGGAAGAACGGTCGTTGCGACCGCGTTGGTCGGGTTTAGCCAATATCCCACCATCAGGCGGCGCCTGTTCACCTGGTCGCATATCGTGGAGATTCAGGTGCCACGATAAACCAGAATATAGAACCGGGTTTTGCTATTTGCGCCGATTTTTGATAGCAGTCAATTTAAAAAAAGCGTCGCCAAATACGGCCGCAACACCATGTCCTGGCGCGCACTCATGCCACGCCGTGCCGCAGCGCCATTTTCTCCCAGCCTGACGTGTCTGCACGGCGCCAATGATGCCCTGAAGGCCCCCCGCGCGCCGACCGTTTCCTTCCGCCGCCAGCGTGATCCAAGGCGACCATCAGCGCATTTGGCTATCCGATAAAAAGTTCCGACCACCTGTGCGCGCACACCGTTTTATTTTTGACCCCCATCAAAAATCGACGTCGAATTCAAATTCGAACCAGATTTTTTGGTTAGTCTTGTTTGAACAAAACTTTCAAAAGTCGCTGGATTTGAACGTAATTCGGCCTGCACCATTTGACGATTCGGAGATTATTTCCGCACGGCTTTTTTAACAAGAATATCAATCGTCTCAATGCCGTCCTTACTCCTCCAGCGCAACAACCGAGCATCACCGCATTGCATTGATCCGTATCGCTTTCACAATTATTTAATGCTCATGTTAGATCGTGTCCTTTGCATTCTGATTCAATGACGATGGTTGTCAGCGTTACCGCGGACGTAGCGGCTCTTTAACTTTGGAAGGAAGACTCAAATGGATAAGACTTCAAATGTAAACACCGGCGCAGGCAATTCACCGGTCGTGCAATTGGCAGGTCAGCGCGATGGCACGGGCGCCACGCTTGCCTCACTTTCACGTCCCGGACTGTTCACCACCGACACGTTGCTAGCCAGGGCCAAGCAGGCAAACACCGTCAAGGCCAAGGTCAAGGAGCAGAATGGTCTGCCGGTGGAGGAGGACAAGAGTGCGGCGCTGGCTGACGCGGAGGCGCCGTCCCTTGACGGCGCGCAGCTGGCGCGCGCGGACATCGCGGCGACCGCGCCCGCCGTCGCCGCCAGTGAGGCCGGTGCGGCCGGTGCGGCCGGTGCGGCAGTTGGCGGCGCGGTGGTCGGCGCCGCCGCCGCCGCCGCCGAGACTAGCGTGCTGTCGTCGGGCGCGATGACAGCCCTGCTGGGCGCCGGCGTTGCCGGTAGCGTCGCTGTGGCCGGCGGCGGCGGCGGCGGCGACGCTAGCGCGGCCGGCGGCGGCGGCGCGGTCAGCCCAAGCGTCGCGCCCAAGGTCACGGTGCTCACCAGCGCCCAGGTGGACAAGGCGGCCGCGATCGACAACGCCGCCGCGGCGGCGGCAGCTGCGTTTGCCGCCGCTGCCGCCGACAAGACGGCAGCGGGAGCGAACCAGGCCCTCGCCGAGGCGAGTGCAGTCCGACGCGAGGTCTTCGCGCAAGCGGGGGTGACGTCGATGGATCAATTGAAAGCGCTCGCAGCCGCCGATATTGCTGCCGCCGAGCAAGCCGGCGCGGTCGCCGGCCTGACCGATACCGAGGCACTGCTGGTCACTGCCACGGCCGTCAAGGCGACGGCCGTGATCTTTGCCGCAGGGGCGGACCTGACCGACGCACCCGCGCTGCAACTTGTCGCCGATGATCTGGCGAAGGCCGCGGAGGACGCCCGGCTGCTCAATCTGGCCACGCCGTCGCCTGAAAACGCCGCGGCTTACGCGCGGGCCGCAGAATTGGCCGAGGACGCCGCCGACGAAGCGCGCGCCGCTGCCGGCGTCGATGTCGCATCCGGTGTCCTCGACGGCCTCGCAGTGGCCGCGCTCGGCGCTTTCGCGGCCGCCGCGGCCGCCGACATGGTCGCAATGGGGGCGCTGAACAAGGCCCAGGAATCGGTTGCAGCGGTGCAGTTGGCCGGTAGAGCCGACGTGGTTGCCGCCGCCGCCGCCGCCGCCGACGCCAACGCGGCGCTGACCGATGCGGTTGCATTGAAGGCCGCGGCAGACGTGGCCGCCGCCGCCGCGGGCGTGACGGGCGTGGCGGACCTGGCCGCGGCAAGCGCGGTGGCGCACCACAGTCCGCTTGCGCTGGCCGGGTTCGACGTCGCCCGCGACGTCATCAACCTGTCCGCGATCGCGAACCTGACGGACTCGGTGGCGACCGGCCTGACGGTCGGGTCGGACTTCGGCGCCAACAATGTATTCATCTTCACGGGCAGCGCCCTGTCGATCACCGACGCGGCCGCGGCAATCGCCAAGGACGATAGCGTGGTGGCGGCCCAAGGCTATATCGTGATCAACGACCCGGCGCATGTCAATGCGGTGACGGTGTACCACTCGACGAACCTGAGCACCAACGGCGCAGAGACGGCGCTGGTATCGATGTCAGGGATCACCATCACGTCACTGACAGCGGCCAACTTCCTCGTGTAACGGCGGTCGTCGATCGCAATCGGCGAGGCGTCGCAGCGCCCTTCCCGCGCCGCTTGCGCCAGGCGTCCGTGCGAGCGGACGCTGGTTGCCGCGGCGCGCAAAGATGAACTTGAAAAATGATGCTCCCATGACATCGACGATACTGACAAGGCGCGTGCGGTTCGTGGCCAGGGCCGTGCTAGCCGTCCTGGTCGCCGCGCTGGCGCGCGCGGTCGCCGCAGAACCGGTGTGGACGTTCGACCGCGTGCTCGAGTCGGCGCTGCTGAGCCATCCTGCCATTCAGAACCGCCGCGCCGCCCAAGCGGCCGCGCGGGCGGAGCACGATGGCGCACAGTGGCAGCGCTTTCCGTCAGTCAGCGTCGAAACGGCCGCCGCCAACGGCGGTGCGAACTCCGGCGTGGTGCGCATCGAGCAGCCGTTGTGGACCGGCGGGCGCATCAGCGCCGCCATCGATGCCGCAAGCAGCAGGGTCGACGCCAGCGGCGCCGCACTCGAGGAAGAGCGGCTGGTCATCGCGCTGCGCGTGATTGCGGCCTATACCGAAGCGATGCGCCAGCAGGGACGCCAGAAATACGCGCGCGCCGGCGTGGCGGAACACCAGAAACTGCTGTCGCTGATTCGCCGGCGCGTCGACCGCGAGGTCAGTACCCTGACCGATCAGAGCCTGGCGGAGTCACGCATGCTGCAGGCCCTGAACGAGGAATCGACGGCGACCGAGGGACTCAGCAATGCGCTGGCGCGGCTGACGCAACTGGCCGGCGCGCCCGTTGCAGAAACCTACCCGCTGGAAATGCCATCCGCGCCGGGCAGCATGGCCGACGCGGTGTCGCAGGCCCTGTTCCATTCGCCCGTGCTGCGCCGCCTGGGCCATGACGAGGCGACTGCGGAAGCGGAGATCGCGCAGCGGCGTTCGGCCTACAAGCCGCAACTGTCGGTGCGCCTCGAGAGGAACGTCGGCACCCAGTTCATCGATGGCCGTCCGAATGAAACGCGGGCGATGCTCGTGTTGCAGGCGCAACCGGGAGCCGGTCTTTCCGCGATGTCGGCAGTGAATGCGTCGACTGCGCGGCGCGAGGCGGTACGGCTGGCACGCGAAGCGGCCGCACGCGACATCGGCGAGCGCGTGACGCTGGACTGGAACGAGGCGCTGGCGGCGCGCCAGCGCCTGGTCAACGCGAGCCTGTCGCGCGACATGTCCAGCGCGGTGTTCGATTCCTATACGCGCCAGTACGTGATCGGCCGAAAAACCTGGAACGATGTCCTGAACGCGGTGCGCGAAGCGACGCAGTCCCAGTTTGCGCTGGAAGATACGCGCGCCCAGGCGGTCGCGGCGACGTTGAGACTGCGCGCGCAGAGCGGCACGCTGACGCCTTTTCAACAGTCGCCGCCAGCGCCAGTTCCATGATAGCCAGCCACCTCACGCGATTCTGCCACGAAGGAACACGACGATGAACATGCCACTCAAGAGCGGCCTTGCCGAAATGGTCGATATGGCCGCGCACCTGGTCGGTCAGGAAGGCGGCGCCGGCCGGCGCCGCGATCTCGAACAGGTGCTCGGCCGGATGAATGAACGTCACGGTGCTGGCGAATTGTTCGCCGGGCTGTGGAAGGCCGCCGGACTGCAGGGCCGATGCATGCGCCTGACCCGCCCCACACCTGGCGACCTGCCGTTTGCGGTATATGCCGCGCAGATCGGCTGGTGCCTGGTCCATTCGCTCGACGCCGCGAGCGGCTGGCAAGCGCTGCAAAGCGATGGCGCCGCATCGACGCTGTCCTGTCTCGACGACGTCGAGTGCATGTCGCTGCCGCGCCATGGCATCACATCGACGAACGGGCGACCCGGCGCGCTCGCGGTGGCGGTAACTGCCGCGCTGGCGCACAAGCGGGTGTTCGTCGACGCCGTGCTGGCCACCGGACTGATCACGTTGCTGGCGGTGGCGACCTCGCTATTTTCGATGCAGGTGTACGATCGCGTGATTCCCAACCACGGCTTCAATACGCTGTGGGTGCTGACGGTCGGCGTGGCGATGTCGATCGGCCTCGAATTCGTTCTCAAGCAGGTACGCAGCAGCACCGTCGATCGCACCTGCAACGCGATCGACGAGACGCTGTCCGAATGGTTCTTCCAACGCATGCTCGGCATCCGCATGGAGGCGCGTCCGGCCTCGGTCGGCACGCTCGCCGCCCAGGTAAAGGGGTTCGAAATGGTGCGCGGGGTATTGACCTCGACGTCCCTGTTCGTCTTGACGGATGTGCCGTTCGCGCTGCTGCTCATTGTCATGATCGGCCTGGTCGGCGGCGCGCTGGTGCTGGTGCCGCTGATCGCGCTGCCGATCGCACTGGCCGCAGGGCTGATGTTCCAGCGGGCGATCCAGCATCACGCCCGCCTGAACCTGTCTGCGAGCAATCGCAAGGCGGGGCTGCTGGTGGAGGCGGCGGACGGCATCGAATCGCTGAAGGCGAACAGCGCCGAATGGATGATCCTGGCGCGCTGGAACCAGCTGGTCGCCGAATCGGGCCAGTCGGACCAGCGCGTGCGGCGCTGCAGCGCGCTGTCGCAAAACCTCACCGCGACGCTGCAGCAGCTATCGTATGTCGCATTGGTGGCAGCGGGCGCCGTGCTGGTGACCGACAACCGGATGACGATGGGCGCGCTGATGGCCTGTTCGATCATCAGCGGCAGAGCGCTGATGCCGATCGTCCAATTGCCGGGGGTGATGGTGCAATGGGCGCAGGCACGCGCGGCCATCGAGGGTCTCGATCAGATCATTGCGCTGCCAAACGAGGCCGACGATGCCGCCGATGCGCTGGCACCGCAGTACCTTGCCGGCGGGCTGCGCTTCGAAGGGGCGCGCTTCACCTACGGAACCTTGAATCGCATCGCACTCGAGCTGCCAAAGCTGGACATCAAGCCAGGCGAACGGATCGGACTGATCGGTGGGATTGGTTCCGGCAAGAGCACGTTGCTGAAACTGGGGTCGGGCATGTATCGCCCCGCCGCCGGCCAAATCCTGTTGGGCGGAATCGACCTGGCGCTGCTGGCGCCGGCCGCCGCGCGCGCAATCGTGGGCTATCTGCCGCAGGAGGCAAGACTGTTCAGCGGAAGCCTGCGCGACAACCTCGTGCTTGGCATGCAAGATCCCGGCGAGGATGCCATCCTCGCGGCCGCACGACGCACCGGTCTGATCGAGCTCGTGTCGAGCCACCCGAAAGGCCTGGCGCTACCCTTGACAGAAGGCGGGCGCGGCGTGTCGGGCGGCCAGAAGCAGCTCATCGCGGTGACGCGAATGCTGCTGGCACGCCCGCGCATCCTGCTGCTCGACGAGCCGACCAGCGCGATGGACGCGGTCACCGAGGCACGGATAGTTGGCGTGCTGCGTGAAATCGCCGCCGATGGCGTGACACTGGTGGCGGCGACGCACAAGACGGCGCTGCTGCCGCTGTTCGATCGCTTGATCGTCCTGCACTGCGGGCGTGTCGTGCTCGACGCGCCACGCGATGCCGCCCTCGCCAGACTGGCCGGCACGATGCATCCCGTGCTTGAAGAGGCTGCGGCATGAGCGCGCCGCGGCAGCGCGGCATGGCGGGCGCCGGCCAGGGGCGTGTCCTGATCTGGGGATCTGCGCTGGCCATCGGCGGCCTGCTGGTGTGGGCCAGCTGGGCCGAACTTGATCAGATCACCCGCGCCAACGGCCAAGTGATCGCCAGTTCGCGCAACCAGGTGATTCAGGTATCGGAGGGCGGCATGCTGGTCGAACTGCCGGTGCGCGAAGGCGCGCAGGTCAGGCGCGGACAATTGCTGGCGCGCTTCGACCGCACCAAGGCCGAAGCGGCCTACCTCGAAACGTCCGCCCGCGCCGCCGCACTGAAGGCCGGCGTGGCGCGCCTGAGCGCCGAGGTGTTCGGCACGTCGCCACGCTTTCCGGCAGAGCTGGCGAATTATCCGGAGTTTCGCGGCAACCAGTTAAGCTTGTTCAGGAAGCGCCAGGGCGCGATCCATGCGGAGGTCGACGCCTTGCAAAAATCGATGGCGCTGATCAGGGACGAGCTTGACATGAACCTGCCGCTGTTGCACACGGGCGACGTCAGCAGGTCGGAAATCCTCAAGCTTCAGCGTCAGCTCGTCGACCTGCAGGGGCAGATCACGAATCGACGCAACAAATATCTGCAGGACAGCCAGACCGACCTGGTCAAGGCCGAAGAGGAGCTCGCCGGCGTGCTGCAAATCCTTACCCAGCGCAAGGAACAACTCGGCTTCACGGAAGTGCGCGCGCCGATGGATGGCATCGTGCGCAATGTGCGCCTGACAACGCTGGGAGGGATTGCCAAGCCCGGCGAAGAGATCATGCAGATCGTCCCGTCCGACGGCGACCTGATCATCGAGGCGAAGGTGCGGCCCGCCGACATTGCGTTCGTCAAGGCCGGCCTTCCGGCGACGGTCAAACTCGACGCGTACGACTACGCGATCTACGGCGCGCTCAATGGCGAAGTCACCTACCTCAGCGCCGATACGCTCAACGAGGATGTGCGCGCCAATGAGCAGCCCTACTACCGGGTGCAGATCCGCACCAGTGGCCGCGACCTGGTCGGCCGGCAGGCCGAGCGCATCGTCATCCAGCCAGGCATGACGGGCACGGTGGAAATCAATACGGGGCGAAAAACGGTACTGCGCTACCTGACCAAGCCCATTACCAAGACGCTGTCGGAGTCGCTCGGCGAGCGCTGACGGCTCGATCGACCTGCCGCCAGGTGCAGGCATCCGCGCACGATCGCGCGGGCCGGCCGTCAGGCGCTGCCAGGCACGCGCGCGGCAGGCCGATCCGGCGCCGCCGCGGCGCCATCGCCATGCGCGCGGGGCCCATCGGATCGGTCGCGCGACAAGACGACGGCGACGCGCAACGGATTGACTGGGCCGCGCCGGCGCTCGACGCCATCCCAGCAGTTCAGGCCGCCAGCTGGTGGCGGCATCGTGCCGACTTCCTGGGTCGTGGCGGGGCTTGCCGTGCTGGCGGCGCCACGCAGGACGTTGCGATCATCCATCGACAGACCCGCCGGGGCGATATCGGTTTGCGGACAGGCAATTGCTGGCGCCTGCAATCTGCGCTTGACGCACGCGCAGGCAGGCCGATTTTGCGGCGCCGATCGGCTCGCCGACGCCGCCCCGCCGCCAGCGCAGCATCAAGTCCGGGACGTGCTTCCGACCATTTTCCACAGCCGCCGATCCCGCGCGCAACATCCCTCCCCGTTGCGCTTGGCGCTGAGGAGCGGCGATGGCGTCGGCGACCGAACCGTCGCACCTGGCGTCGTAAAACCGGACGGGGTCGCTGCCGCCGCAATCGGTGCGCGTAAACAGCAGGATCGACTTGGCGGCACCGTCATGCTTGCCCGACAGACCGGAAGAAAACGTGATGACCGCATCGATCTGCTGCTCTTCGACCAGGCGCCGGCGCAGCTCCAGATGGTCCGGCGAGAACCCGCTCAGGATATGCTGGGGTACGATCACGGCGGCGCGTCCGCCGCGCTTCAACATGCGCAGAAACTGCCCCACCATGACAATTTCCGCGTGCGCGGTACTGGCCGCATCCTGCTCGCGCAGACAAGCGGTGGAAGGGTGCGCCAGCACGATCGAATAGCGGTCTTCCTCCCCGGCGACGTCGGCTGCGACGCTATTGGTATAGCGGATATCGGGGTTGGTCACGCCGTGCATCGCCAGGTTCATGCAGGCGATGCGTAACATGGTCCTGTCGGCGTCATACGCATGGAACATCCGATGGTGGAAATGTTCGCTCTGGCGCGGTTCGGCGAACAGTGCGGGATGGCACTGCGCGAGATATTCGCCGACGCCGACCAGAAAGTTGCCGTCGCCGCCCACTGGACTGCAGACGATATCGCCCGGGCGCGGTGCCACCAGCGCCACCATCAGGCGTGCGACGTCGGGCGGCGTATAGTATTGCCCACGCTGGCCGAGGCCGGCAAGCTTGCCGGCAATGTAGTCGTAGGCGGCGCAGCCGCCTGGGCCGGCGTGGCGTGGCAGCGCCTCGATCAGCGTCACCAGCCGCGCCAGCGCGGCGGCGTTGGGGATGCTGAAGCGCACACCTTTCATATGCTGCGCGTAGGCCGATCCAGGCCCGCCCAGACAGCGCAAGCGGGGAAATACGTGATTGACGAGCAAGGCGTACATCTCCGCGGCGCGCAAGTGCTTGAAACGCGACCAGCGCATCAGGTGGTCCTCGGCGCCGGCCGGACTCCATTGCGGTCCTGGCGGCGCGTGCCGCGGGTCGACCAGGCGGCGCGCCTGCAAATCGTCGAAGCGGCGCAGGAACAGCAAGTACAGCATCTGCTCCATGATCTCGACCGGCTCGTACAGGCCGCTGCGCCAGAACTCTGCCCAGATGGCCTCGACACAGCGGCGAATGTGATGTTGCGCCATACAGTACCTCGACGGGGATCGCCGCACCGGCGCTTAGCGCGCGCCGGCGCGCGCCATGGCCGGCGCCGGTTCGTCGATGCCAACATGGCCAAGCACCTGGTCGGTCATGTTGTCGACACTGAAACGCGCCGCCAGCGCCCGCGTATTGTTGACCAGCTGGCGATGCAGCGGCCGGTCGGTCAGCAGGCGTTCAAGCTGGCGCGCGAGGTCGCCGCTATCCCAGGCCCTGAAGGTCAGGCCGCCCAGCTTGTCGCCGTCGCGCACCACTTCGCCGATGCCGCCGTAGTCGGGCACCAGCGCCGGCGCGCCATGGGCCATCGCCTCGGCGACCACCAGGCCGAACGGCTCGCGGTTGATCGACGGATAGACCACGCAATGGCTGTGCGCATACAGTGAATCACGCACCTGGATCGGCACCGAACCGGCGTGAAAGACGCGCAGCCCGAGGTGTTCGGACAACTCCGCCAGCACTTTGCGGTAGCCGGTGCCTTTCGCCGTCGAGCCGCACAGCACCAGCTGCATCGGCAAACGACGCCCGGCCAGCAGACGCACCGCATACAGCAGCAGATCGATGCCTTTCTCGACGTCCTGGCGGCCGACATAGGCGACAATCGGGAAATGCGGCGACAAGCCGGGAAACACCAGTTGCAGGCTGGCGAACGAATGCCTGGCGCCGCCGGCGGGCAGCGCGACACCGTTATAGACGACGGCCAGGGCGCTGCGCGGTACCGCCAGCTCGTCGACGATGCGCTCGACGTAGTCGCAGCTGACGACGATGGCCGGCCAGGCCGACTCGCGCAGCGCCTCGTTGAGCAGGCGGCGATACGGTTCGAGCAGATTGCGTCGGGCGGCATGCGCGGCGAACTGCTCGTCGCCCTGGAACGTCAGCAGGTAGTTGAAGTCGTGGCCGCCCATGCGCCGGGCCTGCATCGCCAGCGGCCCGAGCGACGCGAAGCTCATCAGGACGTGGCTGATCTGGTCCTGCGCGAGGAAGTCGCGCAAGCGCCGCGCCAGCGCGCGGTCACCGCCTGGCCGGCCGTACAGGCTGCCGACCAGGTTTCCCAGCAAGCGCTCGACATAGCCGGCACCGCCCTGCACCACGCGCACGCGCAGGCGCCGGGGCAGCATGAACAACAAACTGCCGAGCACCCGGTCGAGCACGCCGGAAGGCCGCGCGAAATGGTAACGGGTGCCATGGCACAGCACCCGCTGCTGCACCCCGGCGTCGACCATGTCCTCGTTCACTTCCATCATCCAGTACACGACGACCCGATAGCCGCGCCGGTGCAGCGCGTTGGCCAGCGCCAGATCGCGCACGGTGGAACCGAGGAAATCGCCACTACCCATCGTGACGAAAGCAAAACTGGCGGTCTGTGTCATTGCATTCTCCCAAGTTGGCGCTAAAAGGTGTACGAGGCGCCGACGAACAGCGAACGGCGCAGCAAGCTGCCGAATTCGCTGTCGGGGCTGCCCCGCGAATAGGTCGGAATCGCATACAGCAGCCAATGCTGTCCCAGTTCGTATTCGACACTGACAACCAGTTGCGCCGACCCGTCGTCGAGGTTGCGGATCGCGCGCACCGCCAGGTTCAGGTTGCCGCCGATCTTGGTGTCGACATACTGGAACATCGCGTAACGGCGTCGCGCCAGCGGGCGCAGCGGGTCGAGCAGCGCGCCGCGGCGCTGCAGGCACTGCGCGATCGCCAGATCGGCGCAGCCATCCTTGTTGAAAAAATATTCGACCGACATGGTCGGTCCGGCCAGCGTGGTGTAGGCGGCGCCGACCAGCAGCTGGCGGTCGCGCCGCTCGACGGCGTAGCGATCGGCCGCGGCGACGCTTGCGCTGGCCCGATGCCCGGCGCTGCCTTCGACCCGGATCGACAGCGCATCGGTGACGTTCCAGCCGCCGAAGGCGCCGATGCGGCCACGTTCGCCGTCGGCGCGCGAACCGATCAGCGATGCGAAGGTGTCGTCGCCGGTGAAGTCGAGCTTCGCGGCAACGGCTTTGCGGAACCGCTCTGTCGCACCGAGCCGGCCCTTCCCGGTATTGGCAATCAGCGACATCGTCACAGCCGGACTGGCAACGAACACGGCGCGCGCGTAGTCCAGGCCCGGCAGTTCCACGTTCGGATTGCTCCTGCCGTTGTTGGCATTGAACGGATTCGACGGCGACAGCAGCGCCGATGGTCCCCACTGCAGGTTTTCCCGACCGTAGCTCAGGATCAGCCGGTCGAACAGGCGGTAGCGCACCGAGCCCTCGTTGACGAACGCCTCATCGTGGCGCGCCCTCAGCGGCGCGGCGTCGCCCGCCACCACACGCGTGTGCGCCCAGCGAAAGCGCGGCTTGAGGTCGAACTCGGCCTGGCCGAGCTTGAGGTTGAAGTCTGGCCGGATCTCCAGCACCAGCTGGTCGCGCGGGATGCCGAGCACATTGCCGGGATTGAGTGGCGAGTCGCGCGTGTCCTGGCGCAGCACATAGCCGAATTCGTTGATGCGGGAATAAATGCCGTTACGCAGTTCGTCGGCGAAGCCGGGCGGCGCTTCGCCGGCGCGCAGGGCGCCCAGCATGCCGAGGCCGAGCAGGGGAATCAGGGTAAGTTTTCGCATCGTCAAGCCTCATCGCATAAACAGATTCAAGTCAAACAGATAGTCCGGGATCGGCTCGATGCGCGGACGGCGTAGTTGCAGGTAGGTGACGGCGCCATCGAGCAGTTCGCCGTGCAGGGTAATGCGCGACAGAAAGGGCTGCGCCTTGCCGTCCAGCGTGATCGTGTTGCCATAATCCATGGTTGCGGATTTGAATTTCTTGCCCGACACGGTGAAGTACTCGGCCTTCACGCCAAGATGGCGCCGTTTCGTCACCCAATAGGTGATGCGGTCATAGGTGACCTTGTCGGCCTTCGCCTTCAGTTCGAACACGTAGCACGGTTCGCCGTCGACGTCGGCGTCGGGCAAGGCGATCGCGCTGTAGTGCTCGGCATAGTTGGTCGAAGCGATGTCGCCATAGGAGGCATCGCCCATCAGCTTCTGGCGCAGCGAGATCGGCACCGGCTTGCTCAAGCCAGGCTTGTAGAACCACATGTTGTTGTTGACCATGAGGATCTTGTTGCCGCGATACTTGGGCGGCGACAAGCTCATGCCGGCAACATTGAAGCCGCGCACCTTCATGTCGTAGACCAGCGCATCGGTGCCGCGCTCATTGCCGACCGATTCGATCGTCACCTGCCAGGCCAGGCCGCTGACGTTGCCGCGCGCCTGGTCGGCATCGCGCAGGATCGCGTCGGCCGACGGTTCGGCGCCGGCGCGCAAGGATTGCAGCAGCAACAGCATCAGCAGGCTCGCCTGCACCAGGCGCATGCCATGGCGGTTCGTCATCATCGGTTTCCTCGCGTCGCCTCAGGCATAGCCAAGGGCATTGGTGATGGGCATGCGCGCAGCCTTGCGCGCGGGAACGATCGCCGACAGGGTCGACAGCAGCATCAACATCAGGCAGCTCAACAGCCAGTAGGCGGGCACCAGATGGATCTGCAGCGGCACCCGGCGCGCGATCTGCGGCGGAATCCAGGTCGGCTGCAACCAGCCCACCAGCGCGACCACCAGCAACGTCAGCGCGATGCCGCACAGCGATCCAAGCCCGCCCAGCGCCACGCTTTCCAGTGAAAACAAGGCGACGATGCCGCGCCGCTTGACGCCCAGCGCGCGCAGCGTGCCGATCTCGCGGGTGCGCTCGAGCACGGCCATCGTGAAGGTGTTGACCACGCTCATCACCACGATGGTCAGCACGATCAGGAAGGCGATCACGAAGATGACGTCGAACATGCGCTTGACCTTGGTGTAGAACGGCGAGAGCTCATTCCAGGTCCGCAGCTCGAGGTGCAGGCCGGCCGCCTTGAGCTCCTGCGCCAGCGTCGCGCGCACGGCGTCGGTACGCGCGGTACTGTCGAGCAGGACGGTGATCCGGTCGACGCTGGCGGTGTCATACAGTGCCTGGGCGAACTTGAGCGGCACCAGCGCCAGTTTGTCTTCCAGCGCTTCGATCGGGGCATCGATCAACTGGTAGAGTTCGGCGTCGAGGGCGTTGATCTGCCCCGTCACGGTCGGCGCCATCGCCACCGCGCTGTCGCCCGGTTGCAGGCTGAGCGCTTTGGCCAGCCCGTGGCTGACACCGATGCCATGGCTGACCGCGTCGGCCAGCGGGCGGCCGTCGTACAGCTTGATTCGGGCACTGCCGCGGTCGGCCAGGCGGCCGATCGCATCGATGTCCGACGGCACCCGGCCCGAGGCGACGAAGATGGTCGAGACCTGGCCGTTGCTTAACAGGCCGGAGATCTGCAGCTGCGGGGTGACCACCAGCACCTGCCGATGGCGCGCCAGCACCTGGCGCACCGCCTGCTGTTCGGCGGTGGTGAGCAGGTAGCGGGTCGGATCGAGCTTGCCCTTGTCGAGAAAGCCGGCCTTGAAGATGGTCACGTGGCCGTTGGCCTCGGCATAGATGTAACTGTCCTGCAGGTTGGTGAAGATGTAGGCGGTAAAGCCGCCCAGCACGTTGACCGCGACGAAGCCGAACGCAATCGCGAGGATGGTGAACCAGGACCGGCGCCCGTTGCGAAACAGGTTCCTGACTGCCAGTTTGAGCCACGTCAGCATGATTGCCCCCGCAGTGCCGGCACGCCCGGCGGCGCCGTGCGGTCCTCCACCACGGCGCCGTCATGCAACATGATGCGGCGGTCGACCCGCTCGAGCAGCCGCTCGTCGTGGGTGGAAAAGACGAATGCCGTGCCTTCGCTCTTGCTGATCGAGCGCATCAGGGCGATGACCTTCAGGGCGTTGTCCGAATCGAGGTTGGCGGTCGGCTCGTCGGCGACCACCAGCGCCGGCTTGCCGACCAGTGCGCGGGCGATCGCCACGCGCTGCTGCTGGCCGCCGGACAGCTTGGCCGGACGGTGCGCCAGATGGCTGGTCAGCCCCACTTCGGCCAGCCGCGCCAGCGCGGCCACCCGCGCCGCTTGCGCCGACGCCTGCCCGACCTGCAGCGGCAACATGACGTTCTCCAGCGCCGACAGCACCGGGATCAGGTTAAATCCCTGGAACACGAAGCCGATGGCGCGGTTGCGCAGCGCGCTGCGCTGGTCGTCCGACAGCGCGGCCGCATCCTGGCCGAGGAAATGGACGCTGCCCGAGGACGGCGCATCGAGCAGGCCGATCAGGTTGCAGAACGTCGATTTGCCGGAACCGGACGGGCCCCAGACGGCCACGAATTCGCCGGGCTGAATCTGCACATCGACCGCTTTCAGGGCGTCGATGCGGCTTTCGCCGAGCAGGTAGTGTTTATGCACACCGCGCATTTCCAGCAGCGGTGCGGGCCCGGCAAGCGAGATCGACATGGTGATTTCCTCCGTTAAGGGTTGACACGCGGGCGATCGACGGCAATGACAAAGTCGCCGTCGCGCACGGTGACGATATGCGCGACGCTGCCGCTGGGGCGGTGATACAGGCGCAGGCCGCCATCGGGCGATAGCGCCTGCGCCTCGAATTGCTGGGGCGCGCCGGTCACGCCACTGCCCAGCCTTTTTCCGAGCGCCTCCTTGGCGCACCACAAGCGGGTCACCCAGGCGTCGCGCTCGGCGCCGGGCCACGGCGCCAGCAGGTGCCGTTCTTGCACGCTGCTGAAGCTGGCCAGGAAAGCGTCGTCGCGCGCGACCACGCGTTCGATATCGATGCCCAGCGGCGCGGCGTCGGCGACGGCGATCGCCTCGCCGGCGCTGTGGGCGATGCTGATGCAAGGCGGTGCCATCGGCCCGGGCCAGCAGGCGATGCGCGGCTGGCCGGCGCCATCGCTGTCGATCGCGAAGGCGGCCGGATGCAGATAGCGGCCGCCGCCGCCCGCGCGGGCGTGCCAGGCGCGCGCGGCGTCCTTGGCCGCGACGCGCCCGAGCAGCCAGTCCGACTGCCGCTGCGGCCATGCCGCCTTGGCGTGAAATCGCGCCATCTCGCTGGCGTGCAGGCAATGGCGCGCCAACAGCGCCAGATCGAAACCGGCGACGCGCTGCGCGCCCAGGCGCCGGCAGACCAGACCGGCCAGCGGCGCCGGCAAGTCCTGCGCATCGCTGAGCAGGAACTGGGCCGGATCGCGCTGGAAGGCGACCAGTTGCGCCGCCCACTGGAATTGCCAGCATTTCCAGCCGCTGATGCGCATCCACACACCGCCGGCGCCATCGCCGATGTCGACGTCGGCGCTGAGCATTTTCAGTTGCCGGCCGACGATGCGGAGGCTGACCGGCACCAGCGTACCGGGCGCCGGTGTCGGGCCGAACAGGTCGAGCCGGCCGAGGCCGATCGGAAAAATGATGCCGCCTTGCTGCATCGCCCACGCGCCCAGCAGCTGGCCGACGGCATCGAGCAGCGCCGGATCGCACAGCAACTGCGGCTGCGGCTGCGCGGCGAACCAGTCGTGCGCCGGCAGCACCCGCAGTTCGGCGCAGGCGCTGTGCGGCCCGAGCTCGATGGCGCCATGCAGGCCCTGGAAGCGCGGCCCGTGGAACAGCCGGCGTTCGCTGTAGAGCCGGGCCGCGTCCAGCGTCTGCCCGCCAGGCGCCGACCATGCATGCGCCGGCGGCGCGGCGTCATACTGCGCGCCGAACAGCACTGTCGCCTCGATCGCCGGCAGCGGGTGCTCGCCGGCGAACAATTGCACCGCGATGCGCGTCGAGGCCTGCCCGGCATCGGTCGATGCCACCCTGCCCTCGACGCGCAGCGCCAGTTCGCCGCCGTCGACGACGGCGATCCAGCGCCGCGCCACCACCGCTTCGAAGCCGGTCAGGCCGTAGCCGGGCGCCAGGCAGGCGGCGGTCTCGGCCAGGATTTCCAGGCTGGCCGTCATCGGCACCACCGGAAAACAATCGGCCAGCGCCTTGACCGCGGGCGCGTGGACGAAATTATGGTCGGCCAGGAACAGGTCATGCGCGAGCGTCAGGCGGCGCGCAACGGTGATGCGCTCACCTGCACGGCAATCCAGCACCGCGCCGACAAACGGCAGCGCAGGCGCCGCCGCGGCCGTGCTGCGGGCCACCGGCGCGGCGGCGGCGGCCGCTTCGAACATCCGGCCGATGACGGGCATGGCGCCCGCGGCGATATGGTTGTTTCGGTGCGCCATCAGATTTTCTCCAGTACCAGTCCGGTGACCGTCAGCCCGGGGCCGAAGCCGAGGCAGACCACGCGCGTGCCGGGCCGTACCGCATCGTCGTCGATGATCGCCTTCAGGATGTGCGGCACCGTCGCCGACGACATGTTGCCGTTTTCGCGAAATACCGCCTTGCTGATGGCAACCTGGTCGTCGCGCAAGCCGAGTTCATCCTGGATATGCTCGACGATTTTCGGGCCGCCCGGATGGATGGCGAACATCAGGCTGTGCTTGTCGTCCTCGAACTCGATGCCGATCCCGCGCAGCAAGGCCAGCACGAACCCGTACACATGGCGTTTGATCACCACCGGCACCATCACCGACAACGTCATGTGGAACTGGTGGGACGCCGGCACCCACGTCATGTCGTCGGCCGAATCGGGCAGCAGGTGCTCGTTGAAGGCGAGCACGCGCAGGCCTGGCAGGCCGTGGCGGCGCACGTAGTCTTCCGCACACAGCGAATAGTTGATGAAGCCATCGGCAAACAGGGTCATCGTGATGATGTTTTCAACGGCGAAATCCTCGAAATTGTTATGCGCCGACAGCAACTCGGTATGGACGATATCGACCCGTTGCTTCGGCGCGGTGGCGCCGTGTTGCGCCGAGGCGAGGAAGCCATGCGCCATCTTGATCGCCGGGAACGCGCCATAGCAGCCCATGTGGTAGCTGTGCGTCACCGTGGTCGAGAACCACTCCTTGCGCGCGACCAGCCGCTCGACCGGGCTGGGCGCCAGGTAGCCGGAACAGGTCACGTGGATCAGGTCGTCCGGCGCGGTGGCGCGCTCGTCATACATGCGCGCCAGGCAATCGCCGACGATGGTGCCGTAACTGGCGTGGCGTACCTTCAGGTCGGCGCCCTTGGTGTCGTCCGGTCCGGCGAAGATGCGCAGCGGCGCGTAGTCCGATTCTGTCAGCACCAGCTCGCCGCCGGCGATACGGATGTCCTTGAGTTGCGGAAAAAAGACCAGTTGGCGGCGGCGGATCTGCTCGGCCGACACCGCATATTTGCTGAACTTGGACTGCATTTCGGCCAATGCGTGCCGTTTGCCATCCTTGGAATCGATGCCGTGCAGCTTGCAATAGCCGCGCGCCATGCCATAGGCGGACACCTCCAGGGCGAGCCGTTGCGGCACCGGTTTGGCCACCTGCACCGGCGCGAAGTTGCACAGGATGGGATTGGCGTAAGTGTTCATCTGAAATTCCCCTGTCGGTAGTGGATTGATAAGTGGGTCGGCGTCGGTGTCAATGTCTGTGCTAGTGCGGCAGACGCAGGGCGGCAATCTGGCCGATGCTGGCGGCGATGACGATTTCGGCCTGGTGGTGTGGCCCGTGCTCGAGCTCGTCGAGGAAATGGCGCCGCCCGGCGGCCGGCGCGATCGGGCGGATCGCGCGCGCCGCGTACAGCCCGCGCAGGTCCTCGCTGACCATGCCGGCGTCCCACGGCCCCCAGTTGATGGCGAGCGCGTGCAAGTGGGGCCAGGCATGGCTCAACTGGCCGGCCAGTTTGTTGAGCACCTCGTTGGCGGCGCTGTAGTCGGCCTGGCCGATATTGCCGAAACGCCCGGCGACGGACGAAAAGAAGGCGATGAAGGACAGTTCCGGCATGCGCAATTTCGCCGCCAGCACCAGCGCCGGCACGACCTTGGTGTCGAACACGGCCTCGAAGGCGGTCAGTGGCTTGCTGGCAATGAGCTTGTCGCTGATCACGCCGGCGCCGTGCAGCACGCCGTCGATCCGGCCCAGCCGCGCGTAGACGTCGTCGATCAGCGCGCCGAAGGCGGCGGCGTCGCGCACATCGATGCAGTGATACTCCGGCCGGCAGCCGGCGCGTTGCAAGGCGGCGAGGTTGAGACGGATCTGGCGTTCCTTGACGATCCGGTTCAGCTCGGCCTCGACCAGCACCGGCGTCACCTTGTGGGCGCGCGCGCGCAAGTCGGCCATCAGCAGCCGGCGCAGTGCGGCGCGGTCGTCGACGCCGCGCGTGAACGCCGCTTCGTCGGCCGGCAGCGCACTGCGCCCGGCCAGCACCAGGCGCGGATGGTATTTATCGGCCAGCATCCGGGTGACGTCGGCGGTAATGCCGTAGGCGCCGCCGGTGACCAGCACCACCGAGTCCGGTCCCAGTGCCAGGTCGACCAGGTCGGCGCGCGCGATGACGCGCGGCGCCAGGTCGATGCGCCAGCGTCCCTCGGCGTTGTAGCCGACCTCGATTTCGCGGTCGGCGCCGAACGTTTCGCGCAGCACCTGCGTGGCCAGCCACGCCGGCTCGAGCAGCGGTGCGGCGTCGATGCATTTGACGCGCACCTCGGCCCATTCGCGTGCCGCCGTTTTTGCCACCCCCAGCGTGCCGGCGCTGCCGACCGCCAGCGTCGTGTGCGCGCCGAGCCCGAAACGGCCGTCGAACGCGGTCAGGTTGACCAAGCGGCCGGCACCGCCGGCGGCGCTGCGCCTGAGGTCCGGGCCGAGCAGTTTGAGCAACAGGAACAAGGCCCGCGCATCGTGGCGATGATCGGCCGCTGCGCCGTCGTCGCCGGCGCAGCCCATCAGGTTGATCAGCGCGCCCACCGGTTCGTCGGCGGGCGGCCACAGCCCGCCTAGCGCCAACACCGACTCATACGACGAAAAGTCGACTTCGTAGCGCCACGCGTCGACCTGCCGGGTAAACAGGCCCGGCACCAGCTGGCGCACCACATGGCCCTGGGCGGCCAGCTGGTCGTGCAAGGCGGCGGCCAGCGCGCATGGTTTGCCGACCAGAATCACCGGAAAGCGCGCCGGCCAGGCGGCCGGCAGCGCAGCCTCGGCGAGCACGGCGCTGCGCGCCTGCACGACGTAGCTGCGCACCGGATCGGACTGCGCCGACGGGTCAGCCGACTCCACTTCCTCATGCTGCGGAGAAAGTGGAGTCGGTGCTTTTTTTGGCACGGCACCTCCCGCCGCCAGCACCGCCTGCGGCAGCAGCGCGGCATACCAGGCGACGACCTCGCGCAGCGTCTTGAAGCCGGACAGGGCCTCGATCATCTGCTCCTCATCGCCCTCGCCCACCAGGCTGTGGCGCTGCGTCAGGCCGCTGAAAATCTCGATCCGCTTGATCGAATCGATGCCAAGGTCCGCTTCCATGTGGGCGTCCATGTCGAGCATCTCGACCGGATAGCCGGTACGCTCCGATACCGCCTTCAGCAGCTCGGCCGAAAATTCGGCCGCGCTGACGTTGCCGGCAGCCGGCGCAGCGGGCGCCGCGACGGTGGCGGCCAGCGCACCGGGCGCGGCCGCGGGCGGCGTCGCCGTTGCGCGCTCGGGCAACGCCGGCAGCACCGGGGCACGCGCCGGCTTGCGCGCCACCACCGGCGCGATCGGCGCGGCGCGCGGGAGCGCTGGCGCTGGCAAGGACGGCGCCGGCGGCGCGCGCAGCGGCGGCATGCCAGGGCGCACTGCACTGCGCTGCAGCAGCGTCGACGGCTGCGCCGGCGCCGCTGACGCCGGCAAGCCCGCCAGCTGCGCCTGGAAGTCGAGAAAATGGCGCAGGCTATGCTGCTGTTCGCGCTGAAAATCGAGCAGGCGGGCGACGCCGTCCTGGATCTGCTCCAACTGCCCCGCCGCTGCGGGGTGGAGCGCAGGCGCCGCGACGGCGCCGTTGTGCGGCTGCTGTTCGGGGCCCAAGTGTTCTGTGCTCATCGTGATTCTCCTGTAGTGGAAGGGGGTGTCGACCGGCGGCGGCGCGGCCGGCGAAGTGCGCGGTAATGCGGGAACAACGGCAGCGGCCGGCGCCGTGATGGCCGCCGCCGGCAGCGCCGGCAAGCGCGCGCCGGCGGGCGCTGCCGTGCCGTGCGCCCACGGCAGCGCCCGGCCGCCGTTGACGCGCCAGATCAGCGGGCCGTGCTCGCTGCGGCGGCGGGCGTCGGCAACGACCTCGTCGAGGCGGCGCTCGGCCAGTCCGCGCCCGGCAAACCACGGCTCCAGGTTGACCGGCAAACCGGCCGCCACTGCCTGGCTGAGCAACTGGGCCAGCTGCACCCAGCCGTCGCGTTCGGGCGCATCGAGCGCCAGTACCGTGTGCGGGCGCTGCCCGAGGATGCGGGCGACCAGGCCGGTGAGCGTCAGGCCGGGGCCGCACTCGACGAACACCCGTGCACCGGCCGCGTACAAGGCCTCGATTTCGTCGGCGAAGCGCACCGGCTCGACGATATGACGCGCCAGCAGCGCGCGCATCTGCGCGCCGTCAGCCGGGTACGGCGCCGCGGTCACGTTGCAAAACACCGGAACGCGCGCCGCGGCGAATGGCACCGAGGCCAGTGCTGCCTCCAGCGCGACGCCGGTGGCGGCCATGTGGGCGCAGTGAAACGCGGTGCCGACGGCCAGCCGTTTGACCCGGATGCCGTGTTGCGACAGCGGCGCCAGCGCGGCCTCGAGCGCGGCGCTGCTGCCGGCGACAATGGTCTGGTCCGGCGCATTCAGATTGGCTACCGACAGCGCCAGGCCGTGCTGCGCGATGGCCGCGGCAGCGCCGGCGGCGCCGACGTCGAGCGCGGCCATGGCGCCCTCCGGCGCCGCCGCCGACAAGCGTCCGCGCGTCAGCGACAGGCGCACCAGGTCGTCACGGCTGATGGCGCCGGCGGCGCACAGGGCGACGTATTCGCCGTAGCTGTGACCGGCCATGAAATCGGCCTGCAAGCCGTAGCTGGTCAAGACATCGAACGCGGCCAGGCTAACCATGCCCAGCGCCGGTTGGGCGATGTCGGTGGCGTTCAGGGCCTGCTGCTGGACACTGCGTTCGGCGTCGCTGAAGGCCGGCCGCGGAAAGATCAGGTCGGCGATGCGCGGCGCCGCCGCGGCGTCGCCGGGCTGCTCGAAGCAGCCATGCAGCGCCGGCAAGCCGGCCACCAGGTCGCGCAGCATGTTGATGCGCTGGGCACCCTGGCCGGGAAACAGGAAGCACACGCCGCCGACGGCGCCGACGCTTTCGCGGTAGTGCAGTCCGGGCGCCTTGGGGAACGGCGCGTCCTCGGCCAGCAGCGCCAGTGCGCGCTGCAGCTTCTGGCGCAGGTCATCGAGCGAGACCGCGCCGAGCACCAGCCGGCACGGCTGACCGCCATTGGCGCGCCGGATCAGGTGCTGCTCGCGGTAGAGCGAGAAGGCAAGCTGGGCCAGGTCGACCTGCGGCGCTTGCGCCAAGCCATCTTGCAGGTGCCCGAGCGCGCCGGCGATTTCGGCGCGGGAGGCGCCGGCGAAGGCGAACAGCTCGATCGCGCGCGGATGCAGGCTGCGGGCGTCGGCCGGCCGGTAGGCGCCGCTGTATTCGCCCAGCACGGCGTGGAAGTTGGTGCCGCCGAAGCCGAAGGCACTGACCCCGCAGTAGCGCGGATGGGGGCGGTCAAGGTGCAGCCATGGCCGCGCTTCGCTGTTCAGATACAACGACGAGCCGGCCGCCTGCAGGGCGGCGATCGGCCGCTCGACGCCGATGGTCGGCGGCAGCAGCCGGTGCTGCAGCGCCAGCACGCCCTTGATCAGGCCGGCCATGCCGGCGGCGACCTTGGTATGGCCGATCATCGACTTGACCGACCCGAGCGCGCATGCCGGCGTGGCGCTCTCGCCCAACAGTGCAGCAAGCGCGGCGATCTCGGACTGGTCGCCCAGCGACGTGCCGGTGCCGTGCGCTTCGATCAGCGTGACGGCGGCCGGATCGATGGCGGCATCGTGGTAGGCGCGCCGCAGGGCGGCGACCTGGCCGGGCGGGTGCGGCGCGGTCAGGCTGCGATTGCGGCCGTCGCTGGCGCTGCCGACGCCGTGGATCAGGGCGTAGATGCGGTCGCCATCGCGTTCGGCGTCGCCGAGGCGCTTGAGCACGACGGCGCCGACCCCTTCG
Source organism: Pseudomonadota bacterium (assembly GCA_040386255.1). Lineage (GTDB taxonomy): Bacteria > Pseudomonadota > Gammaproteobacteria > Burkholderiales > Burkholderiaceae_D > JAFCUW01. The sequence continues at coordinate 12,311 of JAZKFW010000079.1, read as the reverse complement.
CTGATGACGATGCCGTCGGCGCTGGCGTCGAACGGCTGCGAACGGCCGCGCGGCGACAGCGCGTGGGTTTGCGAAAAACACATGAACCCCATCGGGCTGTTGGTGCAATCGACGCCGCCGACCAGCGCGACATCGGCATCGCCGTCGCGCAGCTGGCGGAACCCGACCTCGAGCGCGGCGAGCGATGCGGCGCAGGCGGCGTCGACGGTGAAATTGCTGCCGCCCAGGTCGAGCCGGTTGGCGATGCGCCCGGCCACGACATTGCCGAGAATGCCGGGGAAGGTGTCTTCGGTCCACTTCGGCAATGCGTGCGCGAACAGGGTGTCGATGATGTGGCGCCGGGTGTCGTCGGGCAGCCCTGCGACCTTGGCCAGGTAGTGCGGCAGCAGCGCGCGGAAATTGTAAATCGTGCCGAGGTCGTTCATGCCGCCGACGGCGATGATGCAGGCGGTGCGTTCGCGCGCGAACGGCCGGTCGGCGAAGCCGGCATCGGCCAGTGCCTGGCGCGCCACCTCCAACGTCAGCAGCTGTGCCGGCTCGATCGAACTGAGGCTGGCCGGGGCGATGCCGTAGCGCTGCGGATCGAAGGCGATGTCATCGAGGAAACCGCCCGATTTGGCGTAGACCTTGTCGGCGACGCCACGGCGCGGGTCGAACATCAGCTCGGCGGACCAGCGCTCGTCGGTCACCTCGCGGATCGCATCGACCCCGCGCACGATGTTGTGCCAGTACTCGCGCAGTGATTGGGCGCCCGGGAAATGGCAGGCCATGCCGACGATGGCGATCGGCTCGCGCGCGGTCGGCAGCGCTGCCGGCGCGCGGCGCGCGAGCTGCGCCTGCAGCAGCGCCATGCTGTCGACGGCGACGGCGCTGTGCAGTTCGGCCAGGCTGCCGGCGCGCTGGCGCAAGCGCGCCACATCGCCCAGCATGTACAGGCCATCCTGGCGCTGAGCGTCGGCGTCGACCGGCACATAGCGCGCCGCCGCGGCTGCCTCGGGATCGCGGTTGCGCGTGATGCCTTTGGAGGCGATGCGCAGGCGCCCGATATTCATCAGTTCGAGTGCCATCAGGGTTTCTTCGTCGGACTTGTTGTCGATGACCAGCTGGCGCCGCAAGGCCTCGAATTCATCGCAGAACGCGGTCCTGGCGCAGCGCGTGTAGATCCCGATGCCGGACTGCAACAAGGCGGTCTCCTCGCACTCGATGGCCTGTTGCTGGAACGTGGCGACGATGGCGCCGCTGGCCACGATCTCGTCGGTAAACAAGTAAGCGGTGCCCATCAGGACCCCGATCTTCATGCCCGCCGCCACCAGCGGCGCGGCCATCGCCGCGACCATCGCCGCCGAGAGCGAGTCATGGATGCCACCGGCAAACAGCACCTGCACCGCGCCGGCGTCGTGCAGGCCGGCGTCGAGCAGGATCTCGATGGCCTGCTGCCACAGCACGAAGCTGGTGCGCGGGCCGGTATGGCCGCCGCATTCGCTGCCTTCGAACACAAAGCGGCGCGCGCCGGCGTCGAGGAAACCGCGCAGCAACCCTGGCGACGGCACATGCAGGTACGTCACGATGCCCAGTGCATCGAGTTCGCGCGCCTGGCTGGGGCGCCCGCCGGCGATGATCGCAAATGGCGGCCGGATGTCGCGCAGCACTGCGAGCTGTTCGTCGCGCAACTCGCGCGGCATGAACCCGAGGATGCCCACGCCCCAGGGCATCGTGCCCATCAGTTCGCGGGTGGCGGCGAGCATGGTCGCCACCTCCGGCCCGCGCATGACGGCCAGCGCGACAAAGGGCAAGGCGCCCTCGCTGGCGACCGCCTTGGCGAACGGCGCGACGTCGCTGACGCGCGTCATCGGTCCTTGCGCAATCGGAAAGCGCGTTGCATGCGCCTGGGCCAGCGGCGCATCCGGCGCCAGCGAAAGCTGCGCGGCCGCCAGCGCCAGGCGCTCGCCGATGGCCTGGCCGATCGCGGTCACGATCCGCCCCACCGTACCATAGCGCCTGGCCAGCGGCGCGGCCAGCGCGACGTCCTGGCCGGTGGCCAGCAGGCCGTTGTCGGGATCGCGCAAGCCGGCCAGCAACAGCGCTTGCCAGTCGGCGTCTTGCGCGACCGCGCGCTCGAGCTGGCGCAAACGCGCGCGCCCGGCGCGGCCGAAACAGCGATAAGGCGTGCGCTCGGCGCCGACCAGCACCGTTTCGCTGCCGTCGAGCCCGTCCCAACTGATCGCGGCGGGCGCCGGCGGCGCCTCCGCGGCGAGCCACAGCTGCTCGCACAGCACCACGCCGGCGGCGCCGGACAGCATCACGGCGGCAGCGCTGTGCACGCCGATCCCGCCCTGGATCCAGTAAGGCAGGTCGAGCTTGCCGGCGCACTCCTGCGCCAGCATGAAGGCGGACTGCTGGCCGACGCGGCCGCCGGCTTCGCTGCCCTTCAGGATCAGGGCGTCATAGCCGGCGCGCTGCGCCGCCAGTGCCTCCTGCAGGTTGCGCACTTCCAGCATGACGGTGCGTGCCAGCGCGCGCGCCAAGGTGCAGGCCTGGCCCAGCTCGTCGGCGCGGACGCCGGCCAGCAGCAATACCGGCGCCGGCGCCGCCAGGCCGATCTGCCCGGCCAGATCGGCCAGCGCGCTGCTGGCCGCGTCGAACAGGTCGCAACGGATGCCCCATTGCTCCGAAGGCGACGTCGAGCGCAACATGGCGGCCACGGCAAGCCGGGTGTCGGCATCGAAGGCGCGCACGCCCAGGTCAAGCAAACCGAGGGCGCCGGCGCGGCAGGCGGCAATCGCGATCTGCGGCGCGAGGCGCTGTTGCGGACTTAATGCAATGACTGCAGGCGCCGCGGTGCCGGCCGATATCGATGATTTCATTGAGGATCTCCAAGTTTGATGACGCGGTAATGTGCGCTTCCTGCTTGCCTTCAGGCGTGCGGCGCGATCGTCAGCGCCGCGCCGGCGGACAGCGGACGCCAATAGTTGGCCACCTCCGGGGCGGTGGCGGAACGGTCGGGGCCCGGCGCCAGTTGCGCACCCAAGGCCTGATGGGTGCGCACCGATACGCACAGGCAGCCGCGCTCGGAAACATTGGCAAATACATGGGCCGGGGTGGCGGAATCCACCGGAACCTCGTCCGGCCAGCCGTATGGCAATAACGCCGCCTCTTCGCGGCATCGAATGGTCCTGGGCGCCGCGCTGTCGGGTTCGGCACCGTCGCGGACGAACGACACTGCCGGCCGACATAGCGCGAGCACGGCAGCCATGTGTTCGCGCGGCAGCGCGGGGGCGCACTGCAGACAGGCAGCGCCTGCCTTGAGAACGGCGAGGACGACCCGCACTTGCGCCAACGACGGTTCCAGCCTGAGCATGCAAAAACTGCCGGGCAGTAGGCCATCGCGTTGCAGGAACAGCGCCAGTTCGTCGGCCTGCTCATCGAGTTCGCCATAGGTCAGCGCTCGGCCGTTGAAGCGGACCGCGGTCGCGCCCGGGTTGGTGCGGGCAATGATTTCGAAACGGCGCTGCAGGGGCACCAGCGGCGCGCCGCGCACCGCGTCGTTCGTCGGGCCAGCATGGAAGCGCAGGATGGCATTCAAGTGAGCAGCCAGCCCCGCCGTGGCGGCACCGGGAGCAAGCGCTTCGACACGAATTTTTTGCTGCGACGCAGCATAAAATAATCGATCGTCCGCATACAATAATATGTAATCGTTGGCGGTACTGAACTGGCGGTCCTGATCTGCCATTACTTTCTCCTCCGAAACCGCCTTGTTGGCGCATTTAAAAAAAGCGTACGGGCCAACGCCTATGCCGCCAAGCCTGATCTGGCACTGTCTACGGCCGGTGGCGGCAATCGTCCCGGCACATCGCCAACGGCATCCAACACAAGCTCCAGCGCCTCTTCCGAACGCTTGCCACGCTGCTTGCGGCTGGCACTGTGTTTTCGCAGGCTGACGCTCAGCTCGGAGATCACCTCGGTGGCCGCAAATATAATCTGGCTGGCATTGAACCCGGCGCTCAGCATTTCACGATAAAACGACTTTGCCAGGATCCGTGCTATCTGATTGGGGCTTTGCAACGCTCCGGCAATCAAGTCACGAATACTCGATTCACTCGACTTGGTCAGCGCGATTTGCGTGAAACGCGATTTCAGGATGTACTGCAATTGAATGACCTGGATCGATTTGGTAATCAACGGGGTCAGCATCCCGAACAAGTTCAGGTCGTCGTTACTGAAACCGCTCGATTGCAGCGGCAGGCAGGCATGGATGACGCCAATGATCTTGCCTCGCAAGATAATCGGCGAGACCATGCTTTCCATGCCGCCATGCCCGCCCCTGACCATGCTGACGCTGTGGGGTTCAGGGGCCGGAGGGGATGGCGGGAGCGGCTTGCGGGTCCTCAGGAGTTCTGGCAGGAAACCGAACCCGGCGCTGTCGCGTAGTCCGGCCTGGGTCACCTCCTCTTCACTCAACAGCAATATGGTACAAGCCTTCGCACCGATTAACTGCGCGGTCAATTCGGATAATTCGTCAAGGCATTCCTCCATGCTGCCGCCCGATTCGACCCGGGTGAAACCGTTGCACAATTTCAGAACTTCATTCTCGCTCATCTTCATCGCACTCCCCCATTCGTATTCCACGCATATCCACGACGGCGCTTTTCGCCAATAGAAAAACAGTTGTAGCGCCGTCGCATTCAGCGCTGCCGTTGCCAGCAACTCGTACCGACCGATCGACATGCCACTTTCTGGTGCAACGACCAGCTTCATGTGCCATTCCAATCACCCGCGCCAGCGATTCGCGCCAATCGGTGCAAATATGCTCGCCGATGGTGCGTCAATCTCTACCTAATGAATCGTTTAATCTCATATAAATATTAACATTCGGTAAATTGAGCAATTTGATCCGGATCAAATGCCTAATAGCCGCTTTCAAATCACAACAATCGCACCGGCTCCATAATTCAGAATTGTGATTTGAAGAAAACCCACGACGATTCGAATCTCAATTCCGTCGATATAATCGTTTTTTGGCATAAGTCGCGCATAATTTGTGCATTGCAGCAATCACTATTGCAGCAGAGCTTTTGCTATCGTCATGTCAGGATCGCAATTTTGTTGCACGCACGGCTGAGGGAACTGCGACCTTGAGCTGCCTGCTGGCCGGACCACGCGCGGTGGATATGTAGTATTGCTGCAACATGTTGCGCGTACTGGAGTGGCGATGGCCGTGAATCCTCGCCAGCACCGGCACCGATCGGCAAATACCCCCGCCAGGACTTACTCGAACAATCTGTCGGTCACGACGAACGCTGCGTTATATCGGTTGGCTCGTTCGGCTGGCGCGCCGACCTGGCGATGTCCAGGCAAGCGAGACAAGCCAGCACAAAGGCGAGCACGCCAGCCATCGCGACGGCCCGTCCGATCCAACGGCGTACACGGCGTCGGCGCGATATCAGCCCCGCCAAGTCAATGTGAAAGCAGGCCGAGTCCGATCTGCCATGTGAACGCTGTCGGGAACGCATGCATCCTCCTACTGCTATCGGTTGAGCTCGCTGAATCGACCATTGTTTTACGATGCACGCGAGCGGCCTCATTGCTGCAAGCCGCGGGCGCGCGGAGAGTGCGGCGTCAGTGGCGCGCGCCGCCCTGATTGCTTTTGCCGGCCTGGTCTGGACGATCCTCGCTGCTAAGGATCGACAACAGGTAGTTGCGGTCGAGCAGGTCAACGGTGCGGCCGGAGATCGCCACCGCACCTTGGGCGTTAAACCTCGAAATCAAGCGGCTCACGCTCTCCACCGTCGTCCCGAGATAACTGCCGATGTCGCCCCTGGTCATGCTCAGGCGAAACGACTTCTGTGAGTAACCCAGGCGGCTGTATCGTTCGCCCAATTGCAGCAGAAAGCTGGCAAAACGTTCATCCAGCGAGGCGAGGGACAGCAGCGACGAACGCCCGTGCTGCTCGTTCAGCGCCAAACTCATCGATTGCAGGAAGCGTCGTTGAATGGCTGGTTCGGTCGCCATCATCTTCGTGATTGCCGCATAAGGGATTTCGCACACTTCACTATTCTCCAGCGCCATCAAGCGAAATCGATGCCTTCCGGTGGCGATCGCATCCAACCCGACCAGATCTCCCGGCATGTAGAACTGCGCCACACGTTGCGAGCCGCTGGAATCACGGCACAACAGCTTGAATTGCCCGTAGCGCACCGCGTAAAGCATTTCAAAGCGGTCATGCTCGTGATACAGGCTGGCGTGGCGGGCCACGCGGCGGCGGCCGACGAGCAGCTGTTCAAACTGCAGCGCTTCGTGCGCGCTGAACAGGCCGGGCAAGCACGCCTTATAGGCGCTGCAGGCCATACATGCGCCTACAGAAGCGTCCGTCATCGCAAGGTTTGCGCGCGACTCATCCAGGCGAAGCAGTTTCGTGGTGGTGTGCATGATGTCTTTACTCGTCAAATTGGCTAGGCGTTCCACGGGCCATCAGTCGGCAACAATCCTTCTTCGATCGCGTATCTCGTCAATTCAGCGTTGTTGTGAACGTTGAGCTTTTCAAAGATGCGGCTGCGATAGGTCGAAATCGTTTTCGGGCTTAGAAACATTGCAGCGCCAATCGATGTCACTGACTCGCCGATCGCCAGGCGCAGCATCACATCGAACTCGCGCAGCGATAAATCGTGATGACCGCTCACGCTCCCGCATTGCACTTGCTGCACCAAGCGCTCATTGAATGAGGCACTGAAATGGCGCCCGCCGGCTGCCGCCTTGCGCACCGCGCAGACCAGCTGCGCAATTGGAGCATCTTTGGTGAGATAGCCGGACGCCCCGCTCTTCAATGCCCTGATGGCGTAGGTTTCTTCAGCATAAGTGCTTAACATGAGCACGGCGATTTCCGGGCGAGTCCGCTTTAGCAGGCGCAACAGGTACATTCCGCTCGCACCGGGCATGCTGATATCGAGAACGACAACCCGTACGTTGACCTTGGCGATTTCATTGAGCGCCTCTTCCACTGAGCCAGCTTCAGCGACCACTTGTATATCGTCGGCGGTGTCCAACATCCGGCGCACTCCGGTGCGCGCGAGCGGATGGTCGTCGACGATCACCACCGTTACATTTTTAGATGGCATCTTCAGGCCCAAGCGGCATCGTCAATTGCAGCATCGTCCCAACGGCGCGGTCGGTCGTCAGCACCAGCACCCCGCCCACGTCTTGTGCCTGTTCCATCATCCCGGAAATTCCCAGCGTCATGCCGTTCGCGGACCCGCACTGGCGCAGGCCAATGCCGTTGTCTTTGACAGTCACGGTAAGCGCACCGCCGGATTCGAACAGCCGCACCGAGACCCTCGACGCCGCTGAATGCTTCTCGATGTTGGTCAGCGCCTCACACACCATGCGCAAAATGACGATTCCGCGCGCTTCCCCCAAGTTCATCGAGGTCAGCGCCGGATCGATCGCACAATCGACATGAATCCCGGTGCGGCGTGCCAGCTGCGCGACCCGGGATTCCAGTGCAGCCCAGATATCCATCTTCTCCAACATCGGCGGGCGCAAGCTCACGGCGATGTTGCGCACCGTGTCGAAGGCCAGTCCGGCCAGCGCCGACGCGTCAACGAGCAATGGATCGGGCACGGCATCGACGCGCGCAGCGCGATCCATCAGCACGGAAATACACGCCTTGAGTCCGGTCAGGATGCCGCCCAGGTCATCATGGATCTGCTGGGCAATTTGCCGACGCTCGCCTGTTCGAACAGCTGCCTCTGCGGCGTCACGATCAATGCGCGAGCGGATCGATCGTGTGCGGTCCCAGCCTGCGGAGGACGGCGCCCCAGCGACGCGGAAATCGCCCGCCAGTGCACAGCGAGACGAGTAGGTGAAGCATGGCGACGCAGCGCAGCCGACGCCATCCGGCAGTTGCTGATTGGTTGAACCCGCGCGCGCAAACTGGCGAAGGTGTGGATGGGACGGCGTCATTGTGCCTCTCCGGTAAATGAAAGAAGAGCGGGCCGCGATGTCAGCTGTCGACAAGCGTATCCGGATGGCGTCCACCATCGCGGTTGCGCCCGTTCAAACTCACGGCATCCTGTCCCGTGCAAGCTTGGCGAAATCGGACCCGGCGCACCGGCTTGGCAGCAAGATCGGCGATTTGAAACTGGCTGCCTCCCTTCCGCTTTGCCCGATACATCGCCTCATCGGCACTGATCAGCAGCGACTCGCTCGACTGGCCGTGCTCTGGATAAAATGCCAACCCCACGCTCGCGCTGAGCGAATGGCATCCGGCCCCTGTAGCGAATGGCTGCGACAGCTGGTCCACTACGTGCTTCCCGATCCGCCTGGCGACGCTACGACTGGCGACGGTGGGAAGCAGAATCACAAACTCATCGCCGCCAAAGCGGGCGACCGTATCGCTTGATCGAACCACGCTTTGCAGCCGGGCGGCGACCGCTTTGAGAACGGTATCGCCGACGCTATGACCGTGGGAATCGTTAATTTTTTTGAACCCGTCCAGATCGATAAACAGGACGCAGAGAATGCGGCCGGACTGCTGTGCGTCAACAACGGCGCTCGATAGCAACGCAACGATATGTGCACGACCGGCCAGACCCGTCAGCGTGTCCTGACTGGCCAGCAATCTCTCCTTTTGCAGCGCCGCCTTGCTTTGCGTAACGTCGTGCAGAACAGCGACGAAATGGGTCAGCGTCCCACTCTGATCGAGCAGCGGCGTGACGATTTCTTCAGCGAAGTAGGTCGTGCCGTCGCGCCGAATACTGCACAATTCCCGCTGCCATGTCCCCGTATGGGCAGGTGCGCTCTGGCGCAAAGCGCTGTAGGAATCACCCGGCGCAGCGTGAGCGCAGAGCGCAGCTGCGCTTTTACCAATGATTTCGTCGGGCTGAAAACCGCTCAAGCGCGAATAGGCGCGGTTGGCCCACACCACCCGGTCGGTCGTATCAATTATCAGAATGGCATCGGCGGCAGAATCAATCGCCTGCGCGAGCAGGGCAAAGATGCTCGGCGGGCGAACCGGATGTGTACCATTAAAATCGTCAATCATCGACTACCCCGATTATCAAATATTAAATCCGGCGGCGTTACATTTTGCGATTCCGGTCCCGCAGTTTGGCATCCAAAGCTGTAGACTACCTGTCGGAATTAGTATGCACAAAGAGTAAAACTAAATATATAAATTGACATCCACGTACTTACATTACCACAAATGCTGCGACGCAGCATGAATTAAAATCGTAACGCGGCACACGACACAAAAATTCCTATGGGAAATCTTTAAATTCATCAAATGAAAATATACATAGTTAAAAAACAATTAATAACTATCAGTTATTTAAGCATTCTTTCGAAATTGCACACCAAAGCTCTGGAAACCTTCAGTGTACGAAAACAATGGAGAGAGTCAGGATCATCGGCGAAAGTATAAGCTCGGATGCCATCAGGCGTAAAACTCCTCCAATCACGCCCCAAACAGACATCAATGAATAATCACGTCTCATTTATAAATCTTCAGGGATGGCAATTATTATCGCGCCTTCAAATCGATGACCTGAAACGAGGCATAGACCAAGCAAAAAACATCGCCCCGAGCGCGCCGCGGCGGCCTGCCTAGCCCAATGCCTGGCGCGGCAAAGATGACCCTTGCGCCGATTCCTTCGCTCTGCGCGCGTAGAATATTCCGAGTTTGTTTCTGGAGGGACGCTGCATGATTCTTCGATCGTTCATCAGGGCTTTGATCTCCCGAATCTCCATGCCCGTTATCTCATGAATGCGGATTAACAGCGGCGCCGAAAGCGGCTGAACGCCATGCCGCACCTTGCTGATTTGTGCACCGCCAATGCCCAGAAAGACTGCTAGGCGAGAATCGCTTCCTAATCCGTGCAGTTTACAAATTGCATCGAACAGTCGGCCGGGTTGATAAGGAGCATCGATAACTGGCTTCATGTTTTTCTCGCTTTCAAGTAACTACGCAGTTTCGGGTTATCGTCGAAGTATTTTGTCTGCATATCTTAGCCGGATGCCGGGATGGAAAAAACTGCCTCGAATCAAATTCTCCTGCTATAGATTGTTTTGGAGAGAACTAGCCGATAAGCGCGCACACTTGAGCCGTAAGCCGCCAATAAATTGATTAATATCAATAAAGGTAGCACTTGCTGTTGCGACGCAACATGGCTCGTGACAAGCGCTTGACACGCCGCCCAGTTGATGTCATGCATCCAACAGATATGGACGCGGCGAAACCCGTCCCATGCAAGACGGATGAAACGGAACACCCACAAACAAATTGGTTTGCCTTCGCAATGTTGTCTGGAATGGTGAAGCGCGTTCGGATCTTTTATAGCGAAGAAAAACATCGCTATCGCCACTGTTTCTCGCTTGCACCAGATCGACACCATTGGGCTCGGCGTTGATGTCCCACTGGAATATTTTTCGACAAGGTAAAACGGCCACTGGCAGTGGCAGGAGCGAACGACAGCAATGCCGCGTGCTTTCGAAGATCATCGCAATTGCCGTGAAGAAGCGCCAGGAATCGAGCTCGACCAAACCGTGAGAGCACGATGTAAATCTATTTATAGCGCGTAAGTCAAGAATCAATTGGTTTCATGGCGTTCTCTGCACTTGATCAACCCAAGGCGCGCACCTCTATTTAATCTACTCACAAGGAATTTCCGGTCCGTCGAAAAAGTTTATCGGGACGTCACAGCGCAATCCTGGCGTACCACTTAAAGCGCCGTAACGGCAGTCACAAGGGAGAAATCGGGATGAACCACAAGGTCGAACAACCGGAGCAGAATTTACCGTGCCAGCGGACTGAGACGCAGAAGGCCAGGCCCCCGAAAAAAGGATTTGCGAGCTTGGCGAAAGGTCACCTGCACGAGATCGCCAGCAAAGGCGGCCGGGCCGCGCACGAAAAAGGCACCGCGCATGAATTCAATTCGGAAGAGGCGCGGTCCGCTGGCCGAAAAGGCGGATTTGCCGTGAGTCGGAATCGCGAGCACATGGCGGCAATTGGCCGAATGGGAGGCGCCAAGCGGCAAGCCGGGAGACTTGGCGCGCTACGCAACGGGTTGGCCAAGTAGTCAAGGACGTGCACTGCCACGGCGCCCGCCCTGGTGCACAGGCGGCGCATGCGCGCTATGCGTGCGACCGGCGACCAGGACGGGTCCAAGCAACACCCTGCTCTGGACTTTGCGGTCGCTGCTTGGCGCCCAGGCCGGACAGTGTGCGCCCGTTGCAGTTGCTCCAGCCGCGCCAATCGTGTCTGGGCACTGAGGGACACTCCTTGACCAAAAGACCTTGGCGGTTTCTCGCACGCTCGCGCTGATCGGCGCCGCCTTCTATCCGATTCTTGTACGTCGGCTCGCAGGTTCGCTCCGCGCTTTCTCTCCACGGTCGGTCGCCCTTCCGCAGTAGCGCTTCACTTCGCTGACTGTGGTCAGCTTGCGCCGGGACTTGCACCCGCTAGAGTGCGCCCATGCTGGGCGCACCACGAAAAAAAAGCTCCCACGAGGGGAACTTTTTCCCTAATACTGGCGGAGACGGGCGCCTCAGGCGCCCCGCCGCGCAGCGGCGGAAGATGGGCGATTCGGAGAGCCCCGCGCGAGTACGCGCGGGTCTTCGAATCCCATCGTCTCCGTCCGAACAAAAAAAAATGGCCTCCCGCAGGGGAGGCCATTTTTCTTAGTTCTGGCGGAGACGGTGGGATCCGTATTGTGGGCTGAAACCCGCATGGATACAGCATTTCGCAAACACAGACCCTGTCGCATACCCTCACCTATGCCCCCACTAAGCGTTGCTGAATAAGTAGTACGGCTACTTTGAGATCGCAGCGATTTTACGCCGGTTTTACGCCACACTCAACACTTGCCCTGCAGCAGGTTCCGATCTTAAATCTTCTCAACGAAAGCTTCATACCAAGAAATTGTTAACTCTATAGGTCCAAACCTGATCGAGCGTTTGACATCGATACAAATCCAAGACGGGACAAGTATTCGAACCACTTGCCTCGGTTTATTGGGACCAAGTGGTGGGCAGACGATGATCCTTTCTTACTAAGGGATCATCGGAGTAATCAAAGTCTTCCCTCAATTCCTGCGAACACCCGGCCGATCCACCCTGCTGGCGTGCGTGAATTGGACGCATTTTTTACCGAATGCTTCCTATTAATAGGGACGGTTGCCGTAGAAGGCAGGCGCACATCCAACCTAGGCACGGTATTTCTCCGAGATATTTCGTGAATTCATCTGGGACGCTCTTCGCGATGGACGAAGAAGAAGAAGAAGAAGAAGAAGAAGAAGAAGAAGAAGAAGAAGAAGAAG
>JAZKFW010000078.1:0-44888 GCA_040386255.1 Pseudomonadota bacterium | reverse complement strand
CACCCCTCCGCGAGGAACCGCAGAGTATGAAGCAAGCACACAACACTGTCAACTATTTTTGCGGGATGTTTTCCGCGGAATCGGCGACGAACTTGCTTCGGGGCGTGATTGTAACCGCACCTGCGGCAAGAGTGCAAGGGTCCGCGAATCGGGCGCAATTTCGTCTAGAATTATCGGGAGCGGCCGGCCATGGCCACAGCGTGGTTTTTTGTCGCTGCAAAGCTACATTGCATTTCCCGAGGGTTTTACCTTGCACTCCCCGACCGGCGCGCGGCGCAAGATAGTTGCTGCCAACCTGTGGCTGGCGCTAGCGTGCCTGGCGGCCGAGTGGATCGGCCAGCTGCTGGCCGATCACCCCGGCCAGCCGGCGCCGCTGTCGCTGGCGGCCGGCATCGGCATCGCCGCCCTCTACAGCCGCGGCTGGCTCGTGCTGCCGGGGCTGACCCTGGCGATGTTTCTCCCCGCTCTGCTGCCGGCCTTTGCCGGCGCCGTGCTGGTCGGCGCCCCCGGACTGATGCTGGCCGCCGCCGCGCTGCTGCAGGCGGTGGCCGGCGCCGCCCTGATGCGCCGCTGGGTCGATCCGGCCATCGCCTCCGGCCGCGCGGTGCTGCGCTTCGTGCTGCTCACGCCGCTCATCTGCTGCATCCGCGCGACGCTGTCGATCATCGTGCTGGACATGCTGGCGCCGCAGGAAATCGCCCGCTCCGGTCTCGGCGTCAACTGGCTCACCTGGTGGATCGGCGATGCAATCGGCATCCTGCTGGCGGCGCCGCTGTGCTGGGCCGTGATCGGCCGCCCGCGCGCGCTGTGGCGCCCGCGCCGCCTGCTCGTCGCACTGCCGCTGATGGTGGCCGCCGCCGCCTTCATCACCATCTACCGCCAGGCGCTGGGCTGGGAGCACGAAGAGCAGCTGCACACCTTCCGCATGAAGGCGCAGGAAGTGGGCCAGATGATGCAGGCCGCCCTCAACGAGCACGAGCGCTTCATCGCCGGCGTCGCCCGCGCGATCGACGATCCCGGCGTGGTGCGCGTGCGCAGCGGCCCGGCCGGCGTGCTCAGTCCCGACAACTTCGTCGACATCGCCGGCGCTTACCTGCACCAGCGCCCGGAACTGCTGGCGATGGCGTGGCTGCCGCGCGTGACGGACGCCCAGCGCGCCGAATTCGAGGCCTGGGGCAGCACCTATTACGGCCGCCGTTTCGAGGTGCTCGACATCACCGACGGCGGCATCCCCAGGCGCGCCGCGACGCGCGCCGACTACTACCCGGTGCTGCTGATCCAGCCCGCCAGCGGCGAGCTGCTCGGACACGACTTCATGTCGGAACGGCTGCGCGGCGCGGCGCTGGCGGCGGCGCTGAGCAGCGGGCGCCCCTCGGCCAGCGCGCCGGTGACGCTCGGTCCGGGCGGCACCCGCGGCGTCCACCTGCTGCAGCGCGTGGCCGGCTTCGAAACGGCGCCGGCCGGCGCGCTGAACCTGGCGCTGCGCGCCGACGCCTACCTCGGGCGCGCCATCGCGCAGTCCGGTTTCGACCACTTCCTGGTCGCCTTCGCCGACATCACCGACCGCGCCAACCCGGTCAGGATGGTCGGCGTCGACGGCGTCGCCGGCGCCGGTCCGCAGTACCGCAGCGAGCTCGGTTTCGGCGGGCGCCGCTACGAACTGCGGCTGGCGCCGGACGCCGCCTTCCTCGGCGCCCATCCCAGCTGGCAAAGCTGGACCGTGCTGACCGGCGGCCTGCTGCTGACGGCGCTGATGGGCGCGCTGATGCTGGTCATCAGCGGCGAGCGCACCCAGATCCAGGCCCAGGTCGACGACGCCACCGCGCGGTTGCGCGAGCGCGAGGCGCGCCTGCAGGCGATCCTCGACAACGCCGCCGACGCCATCATCACGGTCGACCGCGACGGCGCGGTGCTGTCGGCCAACGCGGCGGCCGGGGCGCTGTTCGTCTACCCCCCCGACCAGCTGTGCGGGCTGGGCGTCGACCGCCTGCTCGAGATGCCGGACGGCGACGGCGCCGCCGCCCTGCCGCGACTCGCGCAGTCGGGCGCCGGCGCCTGCGAGCTGGCCGGCACCACCAGCGCCGGCGCCCGCTTCCCGCTGTCGATTTCGGCCAGCCAGGTGAGGCTGCACCAGGAAGATATTTTCGTCTGCATCATCCACGACCTGACCGAGCAGCGGCGCGCCCAGGAGCACATCTACCAGCTGGCGCACCACGACCCGCTGACCGGGCTGGAAAACCGCTTCGCCCTCAACCAGCACCTCGAGCAGCTGCTGGCGCAGGCGCGCCGCGCCGGCCAGGCGGTGGCGCTGCTGTTCCTCGACCTCGACCACTTCAAGAAGATCAACGACTCGCACGGCCACCAGACCGGCGACCTGCTGCTGGTCGAGGTGGCGCAGCGGCTGCGCGAACTGCTGCGCGACGTCGACATCATCGCCCGCCTCGGCGGCGACGAGTTCATCGTCGTCATGGCCGGCGCGCTGACGCCCGACCTGGTCAGCGCGGTGGCGGTGCGGATCGTGCAGTCGCTGTCGGCGCCCTACCAGTTCGGCGGCCAGACCATGTACAGCGGCGCCAGCGTCGGCGTCGCCATGTTCCCCGAAGACGCCGCCAACGCCCCCACCCTGATGCGCCACGCCGACACCGCGATGTACGTCGCCAAGGGCCAGGGCCGCGGCAATTTCCAGTTCTATTCGCCGGCCATGAACGTCGCCACCCACGAGCGCCTGCTGATGGAGAACCGCATCTGGGTCGCGCTCGGCCAGCAGCAGTTCGAACTGTACCTGCAGCCGCAGGTGGCGCTCGACAGCGGCCGCGTGGTCGGCGCCGAGGCGCTGCTGCGCTGGGACCATCCGGAACTGGGCCTGACCATGCCGGACCGGATCATCCCGGTGGCCGAGGAATCGGGCCTGATCCTGGCGCTCGGCGACTGGGTGCTGGCGCGCGCGGTGGCGCTGATGGCCGAGTGGAAGCGCGACGGCCTGGGCAGCCTGCGGATGGCGGTGAACCTGTCGGCGCGCCAGTGCCACGGCCGCGAACTGCTGCCGCGCCTGGACCGCCTGCTCGGCGACGCCGGCGTCGACCCGGCGCTGCTGGAACTGGAGATCACCGAGTCGGCCGCGATGCACGACCCGGAACACACGCGCCAGCTGCTGCGCTGCCTGCGCGAGCGCGGCATCAACGTCGCGATCGACGACTTCGGCACCGGTTACTCGTCGCTGTCGTACCTGAAGCTGTTCGCCATCGACCGCATCAAGATCGACCGCGGCTTCGTCACCGACATCGAGACCGATCCGAACGACGCGGCGATCGTCACCGCCACCATCGGCATGGCGCACGCGATGGGGCTGACGGTGCTGGCGGAAGGGGTGGAGACGGCGGCGCAGCGCAATTTCTTGCGGATGCACGTGTGCGACGAAGCACAGGGCTATCTGTTCGCGCGGCCGATGCCGCCGGCGCAGTTCAGCCAGTTCATGGCGAAGGCCAAGGGCCAGACCCTGCTAGGGGTCTGACACCGGTTCTTCTTTTAGGGGGTCTGACCCCGGTTTGCGTTGGCCGCGGCACCCGGGTCAGACCCCAAACCGTCGGTGTCAGGTCTGACAATCGGACATTTGGCTCTTTAAATGTTCGAATGTCAGACCTGACACCAGAGTTTGATTTTTTGGCGGCCGTGCAAAAAGCGAGGGTCAGGTCTGACATTCGAACATTTCAAAAAACGAAATGTCCGAATATCAGACCTGACCCTGCGGCGACAGCGCCACCAGCACCTGGCCCTTGAGCGCCTTGATCAGCGAGGTCTCGTCGGGCGGCACGCCTTCCGGCGCCGGATGAATGCGGTCGGCATAGAACAGCCCGAGCTGCACCTTGCCCACCACCAGCGGCAGCACGATGAAGCTGCGCGCGTCCGGCAGCAGGTTGCGGTGCCAGATCGGCAGCAGGTCGCGGATCTTGGTGCTGCCGGTGTCGGCGATCATCAGGTCGGCGTCGTTCTCCATCGCCAGGTGGAACAGGTCGCGCGTGGGCGCCATCGGGAACACGAAGCCGGCCTGGCGGCGCTGGTGGTCTTCGCCGAACGCGACGCGCGCGCGGAACTGGCCGCTGCGCGGATCCTTCAGGCACACCGTGGCGAAGCGAAAGCCCATGCTGCGGTAAAGCGTCTCGAGCACCGCCAGGATCACGTCATTGAGCTTGGCGTCGCCGCCAGCGCGCATCTGCGTGACGTCCTGCACGCCGGCCAGCAGCAGCTCGCGCGCGTTGTGCGGCTTGCCGCTCGGATGAAAGGTGTCTTCGGCGGCCTCGCCGGCGTCCATCGTCGCCAGCAGCAGCACGTTGGGCAGGCCGTCGCCGAGCGGCGCTTCCTCGATGCGCGGCGAAGGCTGCATGTTCATGCTTTGCAGCAGGCCCGTCATGTGCGCCTGCACCGACGTGAACATGTCTTCCATCTGGTCGGCATCGAGGTTGAGGGCGACGCCGTAACGGGTCAGCAGCGAGCGCGCGTCGGGCGTGGCGGCCGGATTGACCGAGCGCGCCAGCAGCTTCGACACTTCCATGCCGAACGAGGCCACCTGGCGCATCCATTCGCCGCGGCTGGCGGCCGGCTTCTGGATCCCCGACGGCAGCGGCGCCAGCGAGCGCACGATCGAATCGGGAATCTTCCACTCGGCCAGCACCGCCTCGGTCAGCGCGTCGTAGCTGCAGCCGAGGATCATCTGCGAGGCTTGGCCCGGGGTGTGCTTGCCGCCGGCCGACAGCGCGCTGATCTCGCGGTAGCGCGCATGCTCGTGCGAGGCCACCAGCAGCGGCCCGAGGTTCTTGAAGAGCGCCGCGATCGAGGCCTCTTCGGCGCCCTGGTAGGAACTGGTGCGCGCCATTTCGCGGCCCACCAGGCTGGCGCACAGGGCGTTCTCGAGCTCCAGCCGCACGCTCTGCGCATGCGCGCTGTTCGACAGCGCGTCGACCAGCAGCATCGCCAGCGCGGTGGTCTTGACGTTGTCGAAGCCGAGCAGCGAAATCGCGCGCGAGATGGTCGTCACCGCGGTGCCCGACGCGGTGCGGTAGGTCGGCGTATTCGACAGCCGCAGGATGCGCTGGGTGAGCGCGACGTCCGACAGCACGTAGTAGGCCAGGTCGTGCGTGCCCTTGTCGTCCGAGGACGCCATCTGCACCACGCGCGCCACCGACGTGCCGAGCGCGAACATGTCCTCGTCGCCGCATACTTTGTGCATCAACGCGGCGCGCACGCGGCGTGTCTCGTTGTGGGCCGGCGGGTTAGGTTCGACTGCCATTACTGTTTCCGTATTCTTGGTTGGTTCGAATGGGCCGCGTCAGGCCGCTCAGGCCTTCTTGATGCGCGGGCCCTTGTCGTATTTCTTGAGGATCTGCTGGTGCAGGCCGGCCAGCGCCGGCAGCTTCGGATTGACCGGGTCGAGCCGGCGCACGCTGTCGATCAGCGTCACCGCCGACTGTCCCAGGCGATCTTCCCAGCCGAGGTTTTCCAGGCACTTGAGCACCGCGACGGCGGCGTTGAAAGCGACCGCCGGATTGTCCGGCAGCTTCTGGACCGCTTCGATCATCAGCTCCACCGCGCCCTTGTAGTCGCCCTCTTTGGCCTTGTTGGCGCCGGCGGCGACCATGTCGACGACCTGCTGGCGGCTTTCCTGCGCGGTGCTGGCGGCAAGGTCGCTGCGGCCGGCTTTTTCGAACACGCTCATCGCTTTCGCCATGACGGCGTTGTTGGAGGCGTTGCGCATGACGTCGCGCATGACCTCGGCCGCGCCGTCTTCCATGTTGTTGGTCAGGCAGTTGCGGGCCAGTTCCATCTTCATCTCGGCCGACAGCCCGGACGCGTCCTTGCAGCCGGCCAGCGCCGCCGTCAGCGACTCGTTCAGGCGCACTTCGTTGCCGGTGTATTCATGCACCATCGCCGACGAGATGGCGCTGCACACGCTGGTGTTCTTCTGCCCGCCCATCGACTTGTCGAGGTCGCGGATGACCGCCGCGGCCTGCACCGGGTCGCCCTTGCGCACCAGCGTCTGCACCAGCTTCACATGGTCTTCCGGGTCGCGGAACTCGGAGTACTTGGCCTTGCTGACGACCTGCTTGAGCACCTTCTCGGCCGTTTCGGTGTCGCCCGTCTCGAGCGCCAGTTCGCCCAGCTTGCGCAGGCGCCGCACCGCGTGCGGCGACACCGCCACCGCTTCGGCCAGCACCGCCTGCGACTTGTCGAGCGCGCCGATGGCGGCGTGGGTCTTGGACAGCCAGTCGTAGGCGTCGACGAATTTTTTATTGCTCTCGACCAGGCCCTCGAGCATCTCCTTGGCCTCGTCGAAGCGCTCGCGCATGAACAGCGTCTTGGCCAGTCCCAGCCTGGCCCAGGCGATCGCTTTCGATTCGAACAGCTGCTGGTAGATCGGTTCTGCTTCGGCCGGCTCGCCGAGGAACATGTGCAGCTCGGCGCGCAGGCGCAGGAAGTCGACCGCGTAGCGCGGATTGGCTTTCATGCCCTCGATGCAGGCGGCGATGGCGTCGCGCTGGTTACCGCTCTCCATGAACTGATAGACCGGCATGAAGACGTTGCGCCGCTCTAGCGCGCGGGCGATGCGCTCGAGCAGGCGGTCGGCGGTGAACGGCTTGAGGATGTAGTCGGTCGGCGCCAGTTCGGCGGCGCTGACCACCTTGCTGTAATTGCCCTCGGCGGTGACCATGAAGAACATCGTCGACAGCGTGATCAGCTTGTGGTGGCGCAGGTCTTCGAGCAGCTGCTGGCCGTCCTGGCCGCCATCGAGGTCGTATTCGCACAGGATCAGGTCGAACGTCTTGAGGCCGAGGTGCTTGATGGCGTTGTTGGAACTGCCGGCGTGGTCGATCTTGGTCAGCCCGCACAGGTTGAGCATGTTGTGGATGCTCGCGCGCATGCCGGCGTGCGGCTCGATAATCAGTGCGGAGAGTCCGTCTAGTTCATTCATTACTTGTTTTTCCTGTCATGCCCGTCGGCGTCAACCGCGCCGTCGGCGCGCGGCATAGGCACGCCTTATGCTTGGAGTATATAACGGCAAACTCGGAAAAAAGTTAAATCATCCCGGGCGGCGCCGATCCGGGCCGGATTTGACGGCCCGGCGCGACAGTTCGGAGCGCGCGCGGCCGGTCATGGCCCCGGCCCGCTGTCAGACAGCGGCGCCGCAGCGGTGCCGGCCGCCTGCCGCATCGTGCGCAACTGATCGAATAGATAACGGTTATCGAAGGCGCCGGCAATGCGCTGGCCGAACAGTTCGAGCAGGTCGCGCTGGATCGGCGCCATCGGCAGCGGCGGCATCAGCGCGATGCAGGCGCGATGCTGCTGCTGGGTTGGCACCAACAGCACGGTGGCGTCGTCGCCGTACTGGCTGCACCCTTCGCGCAAGGCGCGCTCGACGGCCGGGCGCAGCGGATGGCCGGCCGGCAGCTGCGCCTGACCGGCGAGGTCCGCGCAGGCGCCGCTGGCGGCCAGCACCGCCGGCTCGCCGCCGTCGGCCGCCATCACGCACAGCAGGCCCGCGGGGCCGGCGTCGAGCACGGCGCTGACCTGGTCCAGCACGCCGGCGGCAAATTCGCGCAGCGAGCCGCCCTGGTACACCGCCTCGAACAGCGTGCCGGCGCCGACCAGCACGCGCGCCAGCACGGCGCGGCTGCGCTCGAGCATGGTCAGAGTTTCGTAGGCGCGCAGCGCCGATATCACGGCCGTAAACAGGCGCTGCGTGGTCAGCTCGGTCTTGGCCTTGTAGTCGTGGATGTCGTAATCGATGATCACGCGCTGCTCCGGCGCCTGGCCCGGCTGGCCGGTGCGCAGCACTACCCGCACGGTATGATTGCCGAGTTCTTCGCGGATGCGCCGCGCCAGCACCAGCCCGGCGTCCTCGGTCTCCATCACGACGTCGAGCAGCACCAGCGCGATGTCGGTGGTTTTTTGCAGCACGCTGAAGCCTTCGGCGGCGCTGTAGGCGGAGAACAGTTCGAGTTCGCGGCCGCTGAAGCTGACGTTGCGCAGCGCCAGCCGGGTGACCGCGTGGACGTCGGCGTCGTCGTCCACCACCAGCACCCGCCAAGGGCGCAACGTCGCACGGGCCGCGTTCGCCGACACGACAGCATCGTCGTCGTCGATCAGCCAGTTGTCATCGTCTTCGTCGTTTCCCATCAGGCTCCTTCCACGGGCGCAATGCTGCCGAAATCATATGCAAAGAATATAACCAAAGCGGCGCGCGCGTCCAGTCTTTCGGCGCGCTACCCGCCTGGCATACGGCGATGCGCCGGCCGTCTTCGCGGTCCCGGTTTCGTCAAAGGCACGCGCGAACGACGCGGTATCATCGTCGTCGATGGTGGACCCGCAACCCGACCCGGAACAGACGATGAAGCCCGCAAAACTGAACATCACGGCCCGCCTGGCCGCTTCCTTCGCCTGCCTGTCGCTGCTCGTGCTGGCCATGCTGGCGGCCGGCCTGCACGGCGCGCGCGGGCCGATGATCGCGCTGGGCGCGGCGTGGATCGTCGCCGCAGCGGGCATGGCGGCCTGGCTGGCCCGCTCGATCACCAGGCCGCTCCAACAGGCAACGGACATCGTGCGCAAAGTGGCGGCGGGCGACCTGACCGCGGCCGCCGACGCCGGCGGGCGCGACGAAACCGGGCGCCTGCTTGGCGCGCTGAAGGACATGAGCGCGGCGCTGGCCGCCACCTGCGGCGCGGTGCGCAGCGCCACCGACACCATTGCCGGCGCCTGCGGCCAGATCGCCAGCGGCAACGCCGACCTGTCGGCCCGCACCGAATCGCAGGCCGGTTCGCTCGAGGCGAGATCACCGCGGCCAGCCACGAACAGAGCGTAGGCATCGAGCATGTGCACGCGTCGATCGCCCGGATGGACGCGATGACGGCGCAGAACGCGGCGCTGGTCGAACAGGCCGGGGCTGCGGCGCAATGCATGCACGACGAGGCACATGCGCTCAGCGGGGCGGTCGGCATGTTCACGCTGAAGCAGGTGCAGAAGGCGGCGGCGCGGCCGAAGACCGGCGCCGCCGCTGCAGCGGACTGGGAAGAATTCTAGGGCGCGACCGCGGCCTGCTTCAGCGGCGCCTTGGCGCGCTCGGCGCAGTCGGCCTTGCCGGCGCCGAGGTCGACGTTCTGGTAGCGCACCTCGTATTTGCCGGCCGCGAGCTTCTCGATCGCCAGCGTCTCGTGCGGCAGCACGTAGGCGTGGCGCACATTGGCGCGGCGATCGAGGTCATACAGCTTGACGAACACGGCCGACGCATTGCCCGAATTGTCGACCCTGACCTGCATCTCCTCGCCCGGATTGCCGACCGGGTAGCCATTGACATAGCCGGAGCTGATCGGCCAGCTTTCGCCGTTCGGCGCGACCAGCGACTGCAGGTCGGCGTCGCAATCGGGCGCGTGGGCCGGCACCACCAGCTGGGTGACCGCGAGTGCCTTGATGTCGGCCGGCCGCGCTGCCGGGTTGTCGGGCAGGTAAGCCTTGCCGACCGCCCAGCTGTCGAGCGCGGGGTCGGTTGACGGCTCGGGCACCACCTGCGGCTGCACGCGCGGCACCGCCGGGCTGCCGAACACCGACGCCAGCGCCGCCGGCAGCACCTTCGGCTGCTCGATGGCCAGCAGGCCGACCACGCAGCCGGCGGCAAAGCAGGCGCCCAGCGCCAGCCACCACTTCGGGTCGCGCAGGCGGCGGTACGGCGCCGGCGCGCCGACCGGCTGCGGTTCCCATGCATGCGCCGGCGCCGCGTCGCGCGTCTTGTGCGCATCCTCGGTGCGCGTGCTGTCGAGCCAGGCGATTTCCCATTCCTCGGCCGCGATCCACTCGTCGTGCTCCTTGCGGCGCACCGGGTCGGCCAGGATGCCATAGGCGGTGTTGAGGATGGCCATGATGCGGGCCGCCTTCTCGTCGCCGGGGTTCTTGTCAGGGTGATATTTCTGGGTCAGCGCCTTGTAGGCCGCGCGAATGACTTCCGGCGGCGCCAGGCGCGCCACTTTCAGGTTGTCATAATGGGTGTGGATCTTGGCCATGGCTTCATGATAAACGATAGTGGCGGATACCAGAAGTCGGGGTCTGACCCTACAGCCGGTGGCTGCGGTCGGCGGCCGCGATGGCCGCCGGCAGGTCGACGCCCTTGCCGACGATGAGCACCTTGAATAGCTCGCCCATTTCGGCCGGCGACACCAGCTTCTGCACGGCGTTCGCCTGCGGCAGGTAGCGCATGGCGTCCTGCGGATCGGTGCGCAGCAGCAGGTCGCCGATGCCGCCGCCGATCAGGAAGGCGGCCTGGCTCATGTACGCCAGCACGTCGACGCCGGCGTCCTGCGCGGCCAGCGCCATCGCCGTGAAGTCGACGTGGGCGGTGATGTCCTGCAGGCCGGGCAGGTAGAACGGGTCGGGGTGCGCATGGTGGCGGTAGTGGCACATCAAGGTGCCGCCGGTGCGGTCGTCGACATAGTATTCGTGCGCCGGGAAGCCGTAGTCGAACAGGATCGCGGCGCCGGCGCCGCCGGCCAGCATGCGCGCCAGCGTCGCCATGAAGCCGGCTGCCACCGGGTGCACCTCGGTCAGGTAGCCGACCGCGAGCAGCCCGGCGTCCGGGATCTGGCGGCCGATGTGCGCCGCCAGCGCGGCGTCGGGCGCGCGCTCGGCAAAGGCGAAGCGGCCGTCCGCGATCGTCACCATCACCTGGCGCCATCCGGCCGGGGTCTTGGTCACCAGCTCGACCGGCATCGCGTCGAGCACTTCGTTGGCCAGCACGACGCCGCTGAAGGCGTCGGGGAAGCCATCGAGCCAGCGCACCTGCGGAAAATCCTTCAGCGCTTCCTGCTGGCGCGCGCGCAGTTCGCCCGACAGTTCGACGATGGCGTAGCTGTCGACATGGACGCCGTCCGCTGCCAGCGCGGTGAGCACGTCGCGCGCCAGTTTGCCGGTGCCGGCGCCAAATTCGAGGATGTTGGGCGCGCTTTGGGCGATAATAGAGGCTGCCGCACGGGCCAGCGCGGCGCCGAACAACGCAGTGATTTCGGGCGCCGTTGTAAAATCGCCGTCCTTGCCCAGCTTGGCGGCGCCGCCGCTGTAGTAGCCAACGCGCGGCGCGTACAGCGCCAGCTCCATGAAACGGGCGAACGTGATGGCGCCGGCGTGCTGCGCGATCTCGGCGGCGATCAGCTGCTGCAGCGCGTGGGACGCGGCCAGCGCGTCGCTATCTGGTTCAGGTAAGGACATTCCGGCATTGTAGCGACAACGGCAGACACTAACAATTATGCAGCCTTCTGCATACTCGAAGAGATGATGAATTCAACCACCAGCCGTCCGCAGCAAACCGCGCTCGTCACCGGCGCCGGGCGGCGCATCGGGCGGGCGATCGCGATCGGCCTGGCGCAGGCCGGCTGGGACGTCGCCATCCACTTCCGCCATTCGCGCGCCGAGGCGCAGGAAACGGCCGACGCCGTGACGGCGCTTGGCCGGCGCGCCACGCTGCTCGAATGCGACCTGCTCGACGCCGCCGCGGTGCGCGCGCTTGTGGCGCGCGCCGCCGACGCGCTCGGGGCGGTGAGCTGCGTGGTCAACAACGCCTCGCTGTTCGAGTACGACAGCGCGGCCGATTTTTCGCCCGAACTGCTGGCCGCCCACATGCAGGCCAACGTCAGCGCGCCGATCCTGCTGGCGCAGGCGCTGCACGCGGCCACGCCCTCCGGCAGCCAGGCCGTTGTCATCAACCTGCTCGACCAGAAGCTGGCCAACCTGAATCCCGACTTCCTGTCGTACACGCTGTCGAAGGCGGCGTTGCAGACGGCGACGACGATGCTGGCGCAGGCGCTGGCGCCGACCGTGCGCGTGGTCGGCATCGCGCCCGGCCTGACGATGGTCTCGGGCGAGCAAAGCGAGGCCGGCTTCGCCAGTGCGCACCAGGCCACGCCGCTCGGCCGATCGAGCACGCCGCAGGACGTCGCCGACGCCGTCTGCTACCTGGCCGGCGCGCGCGCCATTACCGGCACCACCCTACTCGTCGACGGCGGCCAGCACCTGATGGCGCTGCCGCGCGACGTGATGTTCCTCACCAAATAAGGCTTAACCATGTTGTCCGCACTGACCCACCCCAAGCTGGCCGATTGCCGCCGGCTGTTCCTGCGCAATTACGAAGTGATGATCAACATCGGCGTGCACGACTTCGAAAAGCGCGGCGAGCAGCGCGTGCTGATCAACGTCGACCTCTACATCCCGCTGGCGCAGTCGACGCCGAAGGCCGACCAGCTCGAGGAAGTGGTCGATTACGACTTCATGCGCGAGACGGTGTCGCGCCGCATGGCGCAGGGCCATGTGCACTTGCAGGAGACGCTGTGCGACGACGTCGCCCGCGCGATGCTGGCGCACCCGCGCGTGCGCGCGGTGCGGGTGTCGACGATGAAGCCGGACGTCTATCCCGACTGCGAAGGCGTCGGCGTTGAAGTTTTCCAGATCAAGGATGAAGCATGAGCAGCGCAGCAGTAGTGATGGAGCCGGCCCTGGCGAACACGCGCGACATGGAAAAGACCGCGCACGAGAACAACAAGCTGCACAAGCGCCTGTGCCGGCTGGTGGGCCAGGCGATCGGCGACTTCAACATGATCGAAGACGGCGACAAGGTGATGGTGTGCCTGTCGGGCGGCAAGGACAGCTACGCGCTGCTCGACATCCTGATGACGCTGCGCGAGCGCGCGCCGATCCACTTCGACATCGTCGCCGTGAACCTCGACCAGAAGCAGCCCAACTTCCCCGCCGATATCCTGCCGGCTTACCTCACCAAGCTGGGCGTTGCGTTCCACATCGAGAACCAGGACACCTACAGCATCGTCAAGCGCCTGATCCCCGAAGGGAAGACCACCTGCTCGCTGTGCTCGCGCCTGCGCCGCGGCATCCTGTACCGCGTCGCCGATGAACTGGGCTGCAACAAGATCGCGCTCGGCCACCACCGCGACGACATCCTCGAGACCTTCTTCCTGAATATGTTCTTCGGCGGGAAGCTGAAAGGCATGCCGGCCAAGCTGCAGTCCGACGACGGCAAGCACATCGTGATTCGGCCGATGGCGTATGTGAAGGAAGCCGATTCGACCCGCTACGCCGAGGTCAAGCAGTTCCCGATCATTCCGTGCGACCTGTGCGGCTCGCAGGAGAATTTGCAGCGCAAGCAGATCAAGGGCCTGATGCGCGAGTGGGAGAAGAAGTACCCGGGCCGCGTCGAGAGCATCTTCTCGTCGCTGTCGACGGTGGTGCCGTCGCACCTGATGGATCCGGCCATGTTCGGCTTCAAGGACCTGAAGGCCGACGGCGTCGCCAGTCCGCTCGGCGACATCGCGTTCGACGACGAGCCGTGTTCGACGCCGACTACGGCGTTCGGGACGATTCCATTGAAAAGCAACTAGGCATGGACGCCCTAGAGGTCGCGAGCCCGTTGTTGGGGGTGGTTGTCGGTGGCTTACTCACTGGTGTCACCGCTTACTTTCGCCATCGTAAGGAGCGCAAGCGCGTCATAGCGTTAGCCTTATCGGACCTTTTGGAGGTGCGGCATCGCATGGTGGCCGTAGAGTCAGTCGTAAAAAAAATGCTAACCATCCCTGAATTTTCGCCTGAACAAGTGCCTCAATTCAGGTCAATGCTGGACTCGATCATTCCAAACGACCCTGGATTAGATGCGCGGTACGATACAGCGGTTTCACTCTTGGCTGGCATTGACCCTGTTCTCGCCTTTCGAATGCGATCTCGCAACACTTCACCGAAGATGTTTGGTGCGCTGCGAACCCTTACGGCCGCGTACCAAATCGATCCGGCAGTCCGTTCGAAAATCGAGGTGCTCTTAGAGGCCGCCGTGAGCCCGCAACTTGATTTAGCCATTGTCGAACTCGCGCGCGCCCACTCATTTTCGACCTCCCGGGAGGTCAAAAAAATAATCGCGAAAGCCGATTCACTTCCAACGGTTGTGAACGACCTGTTCGAGCAAATGTCGCCGTCCATCCCACCGCCCTCTTCAATCTGAAGGTCCAATGTGATTCCGATTGACGGCGGTCATTCCAGCCTGCAAGATACCCATAGCGTCCGACTTTAACTCCTGAGCCCGGAGATTTCGATGCAACCATTCCCCCTGCGCTTGATTCCCGGTGACGACCTGCGCCTGTCTCTTGAGGCGGTGCTCGCGTGGCACAGGGCCAGCGCCGGGTTTGTCCTTCAGGGCATCGGCAGCCTGAGCGTGGCGCACCTGCGCCTTGCCGGCGCCGCGCAGGCGACGGAGCTTCGCGGCGACCTCGAGATACTCACGCTGGCCGGCTCCCTGGCGCTTGACGGCGCCCACCTTCACATGTCGGTCGCCGATGCGCAGGGCCGCGTCGTCGGCGGCCACGTCGCCGCCCGCTGCATCGTGCGCACCACCGCCGAGGTGTTGCTGGCGCTGCTGCCGGATCATGAATTCACCCGCGAGCTGGACGCCGGTACGGGCTACCCCGAACTGGTGGTCCGCCTGCGTTCGACGTTCCCCCCACCATAGAGGTAGCCATGCACCTGCGATTACTGTCTACTGTTTCAATGGCGCTGGCGATGCTCGCGCCCTGCTCCGCGCTCGCTGAACCGAGCATCATCTACGTGGTGCGCCACGGCGAGAAAGCGCCCGGGGGGAAGGATCCGGAGTTGAGCGAGCAAGGCAAGACGCGCGCGCAGAACATCGCCACCACGCTGCATCGCGCCGGCGTCGCCAGCATCTTCAGCAGTTCCACCACGCGTACGCGCCAGACCGCGCAACCGCTGGCGCAGCGCAGCAGCCTCGAAGTGCAGACCTACGACCCAAGCGCGCCGAAGGCGCTGGTGGAAAAAGTGAAGGCGCAAAATGGCGTGGTGCTCGTGGTCGGGCATTCGAACACCGTGCCGGAGCTGGTTCGGCTGTTCGGCGGCGCATCAGGCGCCGATATCGCGGACAACGAATATGACCGGCTGTATCAACTAATCGTCGGGCCGAATGGCGCAGTGACTACTGTGCTGCTGACGTCGTTGCCTGCCACCGGCGCGGCACCTTAACTTAAAATCGTCGCAAATTTCGCCCTACTTCACCGCCGCTTCCGCTGCCAGCGTGCTCTCCAGCTTCGCGCGCCCTTTCGCGGCGTAGGCGCGGCACGCGTTGGTGTCGATGAAGGCGGCGTTGCCTAGCGCCGGCTGCTTCGCCAGGCGCTCCCACATGCCGCTCGCGTCCGGGTGCGCGGAAATCAGGATGTCGCAATCGAGCGAGGCCACTTTCGCGATCGAACGCTCCAAGTCCGCTCGCGCGTGGGGGTAGGAGGTGCTGCCGCTGTAACGGAACGGGCCGGCGGCAATCGCGCTCAAACTGTCGGCATACACCATCTTCGCCGTCTTGCCGCCCTCCGCCGAGCGCCAGGTCCAGCTCATGCCGCCCGGCGTGTGTCCCGGCGTGTAGTGGCCGGTCACCGCCAGCGGGCCAAGCGTGAGCGTTTCACCATCGCGTACCGCGCGCACCTTCGCAATGGCCGCCATCGTCGGCGGCAAGTCGGAAAATTGCGGGTCGGCCTTGTTCGATGCGCCGGTGCGCAACACCGGCTCGGCGGCGACGCTGGTCAGCACCGTGGCACCGGAAAGGCGCTGCAGTTCGGCGATGCCGCCGGCGTGGTCGAAGTGCTCGTGCGAGTTGAGGATGTACCTGATGTCGGTGACCTTGAACCCGAGCCGGCGGATATGGTCGACGATCTGGCGCGGCGACTTGGGGCTGCCGCCGTCGATCAGGATGTGTCCCGCGGGGGACGTGATCAGCACCGAACTGAGTCCGCGCACGCCGACATAATAGGTGTTGCCGAACACGGCGAACGGTTCCTGCGGGTCGTTCCAGTCTTCCGCCAATGCCGGCTGCAGCGCGGCCAGCAGGGCAAGCAGTACAAGGGGTCGAGTCGTTGTCATGTTTTCTCCATGTGCTAAGGATTGGGAGTGAGCGGCTTGCATTGTTCGAACGCGGTATCGAGCCAGCCGCCGGGCAGGCATTGGCCGGCCAACAGCGCTTAAATGCGCGCGGCACGCAGCGCGTGCGCGGCCGGGGCTTTGAGCGGATGATACCGATTCGGCGCCTTGATCATCGCCACCAGGCCGATGAATTCCTTTTCCGTCGTCGCGCTCAACGGTTTGCCGAGATAGCGATCGGCCGCCGCTCCCAGTCCCCTCACCTGCTCGCCGCCGTGGGTTCCCATGTACACGTGCGACGTAAACAAGGCCAACTGCGCTTCCTTGGACAGCTTCGCGTTGAGGACCAGCGCCATCACATCGCGGCCAAGATCGATCTTCTTGCAGCAGTTGAATACGGTGCGATACAGGCCCTGCAAAACGCCGTTCGCGCCATCGAACTGTTCGCCATCGAGGTAGACGTCGCGCGCCACCGCCGACGAGATGGTGGCGAAGCCCTGCCCTTTGCCGACACTGAGTCCGGCGTGCCGGAAGAATGCAGGGTCCTCGACCATGAGCAGGATGTCGGTCTGCCGTTGCGACAATGGCGGCGCCGCGATCGCGCCGGCGATGGCGCTATCGAACGATGCCGATGACCACGCGGCGACAACGCAGAGGTAAGCGGCGATGACAACGAGCAGCGCCAGCAGACCCTTGCGCAGGATCCGAAAAGCGTGAACCGTCATTGCCGTGCGAGCTGCTCGAGGATCGCGTACGCCGCTTTGACGCGCGCTGGGATCGGGTAGCTCTTGTTGGCCAGCATGACGATGCCGATATTTTTCTCCGGCACGAATGCGATGTAGGCGCCGAATCCACCAGTGGAGCCGGTCTTGTTGAACAGCGTCGGCGCGGACGGCGCCCGCGGCGGCGTAAGCGGCGTCGCCGCGTTGGCGTCATTGATCATCGTGACGGAGTTGCCAGCCAGCAGACGCTCGAGCGACGTCGGATAAGCGTATTGCTCCCAGCCGAGTCCCTGCACCATGTCGCCGACCTGAAAGTAGCCCGTGTGGGTGCCGGCCACCGCGCGCCGCATCGGCGCCTCCAGCTGGGCCGGCGCCAAGTTCAGCTGCACGAAGCGGATCATGTCGGCGGCTGTCGACTTGACGCCGTATGCCTCGGCGGCGAATACGCCCGGATTGACCCGGACCGCCTTGTTGGCGCGGTTGTATCCCCATGCATAACCGGCCATCGCGCCCTCCGGCACGCGGACATAGCTGCGCTTCAGGCCGAGTTGCGGAAAAAGCTGGCGCTCCATGGCATCGGTGAAGTCGGCCTTCAGGGCCAGCGCCGTGATGTGTCCGAACAGGCCGAGGCTGGGGTTGGAATAGCGGCGCTGCGCGCCAGGCGCGGCATCCGGCTTCCACTGCCGGAAGTAGCCGGGCATCTGCGCCTCGGTGGACACCTCGTCGGGGACCTGCAGCGGCAATCCGCCGGCGCTGTAGGTGCCGAGGTGGAGCACGCTCGCCTTGTCGATGGCGCTGCCTTTCAGCTGCGGCATGTACTTGCCGGGATGGTCGCCCCACGACAGCTTGCCCTGCACCTGCGCGTACGAGGCGAGGGTCGCGGTGAACACCTTGCTGATGGAACCGAGCTCGAAGATCGTCGACTCGCTGACGGGCGTATTGTTCTCGCGCGATGCGACGCCGTAGTTGAAGAAGCTGGTGCGGCCGTCGACGGTGACGGCGACCGCCATGCCGGGCACGTCGTGTTCGGCCATCAGCGGGCGAATGGCGGCATCCACCGCAGCGCTGATCCGGGCGGAATCGTCGGCGGCCCAGCTGGTGAGCGGCAGCAAGCAAGCAGACATCAGGGCAAGCGCCGCGTGGCTGCCGAGGATTGGCCGGGAGAGCAAAGTATGAGTCCTTGAATGTTCAAAACGGAATCATTCATTTTCTCACAATGTTGACGGAAAAAAGGCGAAAAAAATGGCGGGCCGAAGCCCGCCATTCTGGTTCAAGCGCTTTGCTGTTAGAACGTCAGCGAAGCTCCGAACGTGATGTAACGGCCGACCACATCGTAGTTCTGTGGGAACGTATTGCCGCTGTTGGTGCCGGTGCTGCCGATGGTGCCGCCGACGATAGGCGGCTTCTTGTTGGCCAGGTTGTTGATGCTGACCGTTACGCGCAGGTTCTTGTTGACCTTCCAGGCACCGCTCATGTCGACGTAGTGATAGGCGTCGATCGCAGCGTACGCCGGCAGGAAGTTGGTGCCGCCCGGCTCTTCGGTCACAGCGCTGACATAACGCCAGTTGTAGCCGAGCGAGAACGCGCCCACATTCCAGTTGGTACGCTGGTTGAACTTGCGCTTGTAGTTCGGCGCGCCGCAGGCCACGCTGTAGTAGCCGAGGCAATCACGGTCGACCGAAGCCGGCGTAGGACGGAACTTGTAGCTCTGAACCTGGTTGATGCCCATGCTCAGGTCCAGGCTGCCCCACTTCGGATCCATCCCCAGCGCCGTGGTGTTCATACGGTAGGCGATGTTGACGTCGATGCCGCTGGTGTTCTGCGTACCGAGGTTCGACGACGCGGTCTGCACGCCTTTCGACTCGTTGCCGTTGAAGGTGCCGTTGATCGTGTTACGTCCGATCAGGCCGCACGCCGCGTTCAGCGTCAGGCTCGGGTTGAACGCGGTGCTGTAGCAACCGTCGAGGACGTCGGTGGTGGTCGGGCTCGAAACTGCCTTCTCGATGTCGATCTTGTAGTAGTCGACCGTCAGTGCCAGCTTCGGCAGCGGTTCCCACACAAAGCCGATGGTCTTCGTCTTGGCTTCCTCAGGTCCCAGATTCGGGTTGCCGCCGCTCTGGTTGTTGATCTGGCCGGCCGACGGTGCCGGCAGGCTGCCGATCTCGCCTTGTGGCACGCCCGTCAGGCGGCACAGGTTCGACAGGGTGCCGGCCGTGGTGGCCGCGCCCTGGCTGACCCGATTGCCCTGGCAAGGATCGATTGCCAGGTTCGACAGGCCCGTCACCACCGGTGCGAACAGCTCGTTCACGTTCGGTGCGCGGGTAGCCTTCTGGAGCATGGCGCGCATGCGCAGCGACTGGATTGGCGCCCATTCGCCGCCAACCTTCCAGCTGCCGTAGTCCTGCGACTTGCCGGCGGTCGAAAACTCGGTCTGGCGATAGCCCAGCTCGAGGTTCAGCGCCTTGATGAACGGCTTGTCCGCCACCAGCGGCACTGCCATCTCGACCGCGTATTCCTTCAGGCTGAACTGGCCGGTGCGGTCCGGGGTCGGCGCGCCGGTGCCCAGCACTTCGCCCTGGATCTGCGAGGCGCCGTCCGATTGCGTATTGGCCGATACCTTGCGCTGCTCGGCCGTCAACGCCATGTTGATCGGCGTGCCGGCGAACGGGCTAACCAGTTTTTCGCCCAGATCGCCCGAGAACGACACGGTGGCGACGTCCTGCTGCACAGCTTGCAGCAGCAGTGCGCTCTGGTTGATGAATCCGGCCTGCGCCGGCGTGATCGAGCCTTCGGCGCCGAACACGTTGAGCGGCACGCAGCCGTTGGCGGTGTTGACGCAGGTGGTCTTGTTGAGCGCGTTGAGCGCCTGACCGACTTTTGCCAGCGAACCCCAGTTGCGGCGCACCTGCACCTGGTCCGCGTTGCCGCGGCTCCAGTAGGCGTCGTAGGTCCAGTCGTAAGCGATCTCGCCCTTCAGGCCGAGCGTGAACTGCAGCGTCTTGTTGTCGAAGTCGTTGTAGCGCGGACCGAGTTCGGTGATGCGGCGGTTGACCAGCAGCGGCACCAGCGTCGCATTGCCTTCGACGCAGCTGGCGGCCGGAATGCCGCGGCGCTCGCACAACTGCTGGCGCGCGGCCGCAGGAATGTACGGATTGCCGATAGGCACGTTGAAGGTATTGCCGAAGGTGCCAGTCGAGGCCAAGGTGGAACCGACCTTGCTGTTGGTGTAGAACAGCTCGGCGTAAGCCTCGGCGTAGTTGTTGATCTTGAAGTTGCCCAGCGCGGTAGCCTGGGTGCGGTCGAGGCCGGTCACGTAATAGTTGACCGGATTGAAGTTGAACGCTTCCACCGGCTGGATCAGCGCGCCGGTGGTCGGGTTGATCTGCCAGGCGCCCGACAGCGTGTCGGTGCCGCCGGTGCCCTTGCTGGTCGAGAATGCCGACGGCACGGTGGTGCCGGAACCGCTCGGCGCGCCGTTGGTGGAACTGAGGCTGGTGACGCCGTAAGGACGGGCGCCCTGGGTCAGCGGATCGGCGACGGTCTTGCCGACGCTCAGCACCACGTTGCCGCGGTTGTCGGCCAGGTTGGCGCCGATGGTCAGGTCGGTACGGCGGCGCTTGGTGTCGCGCTCTTCCGTGCTGGCGCCGTACGAGGTCGTCAGGTCGATGCCGGTGAAGTTGCGCTTGAGGTTGAAGTTGACAACGCCGGAGACGGCGTCGGCGCCGTACACGACGGAGGCGCCGCCGGTGACCAGGTCAACCCGGCTCAGCAGGGCGATAGGAATCGAGTTGGTGTCGACCGTGCCGCCCAGGTTGAACGGGACCAGGCGACGGCCGTTGATCAGGACCAGCGTGCGGTTGGTGCCGAGGCCGCGCAGGTCGATGGTGGCGCCGCCGCCGGTGCCGTTGTTGGTGCCGGGGCCGATTGCAGGCACTGCTGCCGGCAAACCTTTGAAGAATTCTTCTACCGCGATCGGTTGCGAGGTCTTGATTTCCTCAGCGGTGATCGACGAGATAGGGCTGTTCGAGACGGTGCCTGGGGTGGTGATGCGGGTACCAGTCACTTGCACTACTTCCATTTTTTCCTGTGCGTGCAGCGGCTGGACGATGGCTGTCAGGCCGACCAGCACGCTTCCGGAAAACATCAGTCGCATGGATCGCGACAATACCTTTTCTTGGATCATTATTTTGTTGCCCCTAAGGTTCACTCGACATGGTTGCCGTTTGCAGGAAGGATCGCTTCGCTGCTACGGTCTGCTATCGCCCCTCCCCGCGACGTAAAGTCTTTACAAAGGAAGAGCCGTACCGATAGGACCATGGCCGGTAGGAAACTGTCAAATCAAGTATGTATATTGTTTCGTATGTACAACAGTGTGACGCGGCATTGTTCGTAGCTGGTGCAAAAAGGGGAGTTCGGCAGGCAAGAAATCGAGCAAGGCACCTGAACGGTGCGCTTTTTTCCCGCCCTCGCACGGGCGCCTGGCGCAGGCAGGCGACCGTGCGCGCAGCGCTTAGTTCGGCGCGACGTTGGTGCGCATTACCGGATACAGGTTGTAGCGCTCGTCCCACGAGGCGTGGCGGCGGGCGAAGAACTCCAGGCGCGCGCGGGCGTTCTTGGCGAATGCCGGATCGGTGTCGAGCATGTTCCTGAATTGCGCGGCCAATGCAGGACTGGCCGCCATCTGCTCGCGCGCGACGTCCTCGGCGACGTACTCCTCCATGTATTCCTTGCGCTCGAACGCGCTGTTGAAGGCGCCCCAGGCCAGCATCGAATCGGGCGCCTGCGGCTCGAACAGCGCCACCACCAGCCGCGCTTTCGGCTGCGCCACCGGCACGAACAGGTCGCCCTTGCCGAGCGCGCGCGGCTCCGGCTTCCAACCGCCCTGCACCGTCAGGCGCTGGTGCGATTCGAAGGAGGCCGGCGTGAACGTGGTCTTTTCGGCGCGGAAGGTCTCGACCTCGGCGCGCGGCTGGGCGGCGCCGATGACGCGGAACTCGACGCCGTGCTGCGCCAGCTTTTTCGCTACCGTGCCGGCGTGCGCCGCCGGCACGATGTAGCCGGCGCCGGGCGCGTTGATGGACAGGTCGGGCAGGATCTCGTCGCGCAGCGGCACCGTCCATACCTGCGGCCTGGTGTCGTCGTAGCGCGTCATCAGGATGCCCGACACGTCCGACGGCGTGCGCGTGTAGGCGTAACCCTTGAAGTCGATCATGCGCGACTTGTCGGTGGTCTTCCAGGTCAGCGGCACCGGCGTGCCGCCCAGTTTCAGCGCGCGCGCGTCCGCTTCCAGCGCCGCTTTGCGCCAGGCGGCGCCGTGTTCGGCCACCTGCGCCAGCACCGACACCACCGTGTTGCGGGTAATGCGCACGCGGGTCGGATAGTCCTTCCACGAGTGCGTTTCGACCAGCATGGCGATGCGGTTACGCAGCTGGAAGTAGCCGGTCGAAAAGCGCGGGTCCGACACGCTGTCGACAAAGCCCGATTGCGGATTGTCGTTCTCGGCGAACGACATGTAGTAAGCCTGCGGCATCGAGCCCTGCCTGGCGATGTCGGCGATGACGCTGGTGCGCAGCGCCAGGCCGGCCTGGCGCAGCAGCGGGTCGCCCGAATTGACCGGCTCGACCTGGATCGAGATGTCGTGCTCGAACTTGGCGCCGTTGGTCACGTGCAGGTCGACGTAGGCCAGCGGATCCCACGCGTTCACCAGCGCCAGCATGGCCTGCATCTCGGGCGCGTCGGCCTTGGCGTAGTCGCGATTGAGGTTGAAGTTCTGCGAGGTGGTGCGCCAGCCCATCGCCACCGGGCCGCGCTGGTTGGGGCGGTTGTTCGGCGTGAAGCGCTCGTGGCCGTCGACGTTGAACACCGGGACGAACAGCAGCACCTGTTTGTCGAGCGCGCCCGGTGCGGCGCGGTTCTCCAGCACTTCGCGCAGCGCCAGGAAGCCGGCATCCTTGCCGTCGATTTCGCCGGCGTGGATGCCGCCCTGGATCAGCACCACCGGCAAGCCGCGCCGCTTCGCTTGCTGCGCCGTCATGGCGCCGCTGCGGGTGACGACCAGTGCCTTCATCGGCCGCCCTTCCGGGGTGGTGCCGAAGTCGATGCACCTGACCTGCTTCGGATACGCCTGCTGGAACGCCGCGCATAGCCGGATGACTTCGTCGTAGCGGCCGGTGCTCTGGAAGCCGGAGCGCTCCGACACGGTGGTGAGGTCGGGCGCGGCGTGGGACAGCGGGACAGCGGCGAACAGGGCAAGCAGCAACGCAGAACGAATCATCGGTAAGACTCCGGCGAAATGGATGGAAGGCCAGCTGATGGGCTTGGCGACCGGAAATTATAGTCGGGATTGCGCGCGCCGATTTGCTATCCTCACGCTTGATCAATATCCCGACAACAAGGAACACAATGACAATCGAACTGACCATCCTCGGCTGGACGCTGGTGCTGGCAATGGTGCACATCGCACTGGCGGGGACGTGGCGCACGATGGAGACCGGCCTGTGGCGCAACGTCAGCGCGCGCGACGGCGACGGGCCGCCGGTCGGCAAGGTCACCGCGCGGTTGCAGCGGGCCCAGGCGAACCTGTTCGAGACCTTGCCGCTGTTCGCCGCGGCCGTGCTGATCGCCCACGTCGCCGGGCGTCACAGCGAGCAGAGCGTGCTCGGCTGCCAGCTGTTCCTCGCCGCGCGCGTGCTGTACCTGCCGCTGTACGCCGCCGGCGTGCCGCTCGTCCGCACGCTGGTGTGGTCCGTCTCCATCGTCGGCCTGGTGATGCTGTTCAAGGTCATCCTCGCCGGCTGAGCCGCAGCCAACCCAAGTTCTAAAACCGGGGTCAGACCCAGGTTCTGCAAGTTGTGCGCACGCTGGTGTGGTCCGTCTCCATCGTCGGCCTGGTGATGCTGTTCAAGGTCATCCTCGCCGGCTGAGCCGCAGCCAACCCAAGTTGTAAAACCGGGGTCAGACCCAGGTTCTGCAAGTTCAAGTTCTAAAACCGGGGTCAGACCCAGGTTCTGCAAGTTTTGGGCGTGTCCGCACGCCAGCGGCGCATGTCGCGACCTCCCCTGCTCATCGGTTCCAGGGGCTTGCGCCCGTGCGAAAACGACCATTCGAGTCCATGTCGTAAGAATTCCTCCGCACCATTGAAAACTTCGCCGCGGCACCTACTATGAAGCATGCAACGCGCTGTCCTTCGCCGCATTCGTACCCCGAGGCAGTTCGTTGTTTTTCAAGGAGACCGTCATGGACACCAAAAAAAACAAGCAGCTGATCATGCAGTGCTATCAGCTGTATAAAGACAAGAATATCAAGGGCCTGCTCAACCTCTTCAGCGACGATATCGAGTGGATCTCCAACGATTCCGACGACATCCCGTTTGCCGGCAGCTTTCACGGCAAGGATCAGGTAGCGCAGTTTTTCACCAAGCTCGAGCAGGCGCAGGACGTCATCAAGTTCGAGCCGCAGGACTTCATTGCCGAAGGCGATAAAGTGGTCGCCACCGGCATTTCAAGCTGGCACGTCAAGTCGACCGGGCTGACGTACGACAATCCGTGGACGCAAATCTTCACCATCCGCGATGGCAAAGTGGCGCGGCTGCAACAATACAACCACACTGCAGCGGCCGAGGCAGCTTACAGGCCGATGCGAGAGGCGGGCGAAGCAAAAGGCGCGCCGATGCGGCACTGATGCGTTCACAAGACCGGATGGCGTCCGCGCGGAAGCCATCCGGTTCGCAGCAGCTTTATTGCGCGGCTTCCAGCCGCTTGACATGGCGCGCCACCGTGCCGTTGTCGGGTTCCAGTTCAAACGCACGGCGGTAGTATTCGAGCGCGCGTTTTTTATCGCCGCCGGATTCGCTCACTTCGCCCAGGCTGTCGAACAGCGGCGCGCTGTCGGGATAAATCGCCACCCCCAGCTTGTAGATTTCGATCGCTTCGTTGCGCCGGCCGGCCAGCACCAGCGCGCCGCCCCAGTCGATCATGCCGCGCTCGCTCACGTCGAACTTCGGATCCTGCTGCTTCATCTTGCGGTACAGCGGCAGCGCGTGCTCGTAGCCCTTCTGGTTCAGCGCCAGCGCGAGCGTCTCGAAACGGGGCGCAGTGGCGGTCGCGGGGCGCTGCTCGATCGTCATCATGTTGCGCGGCGCGCCATTGGCGCTGGCGCTCTGTTGCAGGAACGCGCGCGCCGACGCGCTATCCTTCAAATAGGCGTCGAGGAACTGATGGACGTAGCGCACGGTCCACTCGTAGGCGGTCAGCGCCTCCCGGCGCGTGTAAGGCTGCGCTGGATCGGGCGCCCACAAGCGCTGGGCCCAGGACGAAAAATCGCGGTGGATCATAGGCTGCATCGACGCGACGTACACGTCCGAATACTTCATGCTGTTGATGAAGCTGTATCCCAGGCTCATCTCGGGGGAACTGGCCAGCTGCTCGACCGATTTCGGCCGCGCGCCGATGAACATGAACGGCACAGCGACCCGCGCCGGCGTCACATATTTCAGCGCCTCAGCGCCGCCGTCGACGAATTTCGGATAGGAGCGCACCGAGCCGTCCAGGCTCACCACGGCGCCGATGCGGTCGTCGCTGGCGGCGGCGACGACATTGATGAGGCCACCCCAGCTGAAACCGACCACGCCGATGCGGCTGGTATCAGCCTGCGCCAGCGTGTGCGCGGTCGAAATGAGGAAGCGCACATCGGCCGCGCCGGTCTCGAGCCCCTCGCGGTCGGTGTTCATCGCGCGGGTGCGGGTGCCCATGTCGGCGCTGGCAATGACCACGTAGCCCTGGCTGGCGAGGAACTCGCACATTTCCACGTTCTCGTGCGCCGGCGCGCTGCGGCTGGGCGCGTACACCACCACCGGGAATTTTCCGGCCGCCGGCCTGGCGTCGCGGACCGCCCACATGACCTGGCGCAGCTCCTGCCGCAGCACATCCTTGTCCACCCGCTTTTCGCGCGCTGCAATCCAGGCGCTGGTGCGCCGCTCGACTTCCTGCGGCGCGATGGCCAGATCCTCTTCGCTGGCCATGGTGCGCACGTAGTCGTGATACGTCACACCCGCGCCGGGATGGCTGGCCGGATACCAGACCAGCGCCTGCATGGGCCGGGCGCGCTCGCCGTCGTGCGCGCGGCCGGTCAGCAGGTCGAAGCGGGTGCGGTACACGCGCGCATGATCGTACTGCTGCAGTACGCGCAGACCGACCGAATAAGGCCCGATCTTCAGGTCGAATTGAAAGTAGGTGTCGGCCTGCGCTGACGTCGTGAACCACAGGGCAGCAATCAAGGCAAGAAAACGCATGTCGACTCCGGCAAAGAAAATAAGAGATCCGGGCCGATTTGGGGCCCGCGATGTTGCCGCAGTGTAGGGCATCTGCTAGTGTGCTAGAACTGCTAGAAATGACAGTCGGCGTAGCCATAACGGAGTCTTCAAATGTTGCATTACCAGATCGTCGATTGGCAGGAATCCAAATCCGCGTCGTTTGCCGCGGCGAAATCGCAGGCAGAGTTCTTCGAAGCGCTGAAAGCCGCCACGCTCGAGGTCGGTTTCGAGTATTGCGCGCTCGGCTTGAGGTTCCCGCTGCCGTTCTCGAAGCCGCAGGTGTTCATGATGAACAACTACTCGGCCGCCTGGCAACAGCGCTATGTCGAAGGCGATTACCTGCGCTCGGACCCCACCGTCGCCCACGCCAAGACGTCGAGCAGGCCGGTCATCTGGTCGGACTCGGTATTTGCCGATGCGCCGGCGCTGTGGGACGATGCGCGCGACCACCGCCTGCACGTCGGCTGGGCGCAGCCGACGCACGACCTCAAGGGCGTCGCCGGCCTGGTGACATTGGCAAGGGAAAGCGGGCCGATTGGTGAAGGCGAACTGCGTTCGAACGTCATCCGCATGACCTGGCTGGCGCAGGCCGCGCACGAGGTGCTGGCGGGGTTGGTGGATTCGCGGCCGAACGCGGCGCCGCGGAATGACCTGACGGAGCGCGAGCGCGAGGTGTTGCGTTGGACCGCCGACGGCAAGACCTCCGGCGAAATCGGCGACATCCTCAACCTCGCCGAGCGCACGGTCAACTTCCACGTCAACAACGCCATGACCAAGCTGGGCACGTCGAACAAGACCGCGACGGTGCTGCGCGCGGCGATGCTGCGCCTGCTCTGACGGCAAAACGCTGGTGTCAGGTCTGACATTCGGACATTTGCGTCGCTCAACCGAAACGCTGGTGTCAGGTCTGACACCGTCGGTGTGCGTTTGAAAAGCCAAATGTCCGAATGTCAGACCTGACACCGTCGGTGTGCGATTGCCGGCACTGACCCTGGTGGATAGAAAAATGGATGGCGTCCTTGCGGAGGCCATCCATCTTGCCCTCGGGCTGACTGGCTTTACGCGGCGTGGCTGGCGCCGCCGACCGGCGCGTCGAACGCGGCCAGCAGCGCCGCTTCCTTCGTCTTGGCGGCGCGCAGGTGGCGCTCCTTGACGTGGCCGTAGCCGCGGATGTCTTCAGGGATGCTGGCAATCGCCACCGCCTGCGACAGGTTGTCGGCGTTGAGCCTGTCCAGCAGGGCGCCGACGGTCTGGCGGTACTCGCCGATCAGCGCGCGTTCCATCCGCCGCTCGGCGGTGTAGCCGAACACGTCGAACGCGCCGCCGCGCAAGCCTTTCAGCTTGGCGAGCAGCCCGAATGCCTTCATCATCCACGGGCCGAATTCCTGCTTGACCAGGTGGCCTTCCTTGTCGTGCTTGGCCAGCAGCGGCGGCGCCAGGTGGAACTTGAGCGTGATGTCGCCTTCGAACATGGCGGCGATCTTCTCCTTGAACGCGCCGTCGGTGTACAGGCGCGCGACTTCATACTCGTCCTTGTACGCCATCAGCTTGTAGAAGTAGCGCGCGACCGCTTCGGCCAGGCGCGTGCCCTTGCCCAGCTTCGCTTCGGCGGCGCGCACCTGCTCGACGAAACCGAGGTACTGTTGCGCGTAGGCGGCGTCCTGGTAGGCGGTCAGCAGTTCGACGCGGCGCTTGACGACGTCGTCGAGCGTCTGCGTGCGCTTGAACTCGATCACCTTGGCCGGCGTCGTCATCTTCACCAGCGACGGCAGGTCGTGCGCCGCGGTGCGGCCCCACGTAAACGCAGTCTTGTTGAACTGGACCGACACGCCATTGAGTTCGATCGCCTTCATGATCGACGCTTCCGCGAGCGGCACATGGCCCTTCTGCCACGCGAAGCCGAGCATGAACATGTTGGTGGCGATCGCGTCGCCCATCAGCGCGGTGGCGATCTTGCCGGCATCGACGAAATCGACGCGCCCTTCGCCGCACGCGCGGACGATCTCGGACTGCGAGGTCGCGCCCGGGAACTGCCAGTCCGGGTTCTTGACGAAAGCGGCGGTCGACGAACCGGTCGAGTTGATGGCGGCGAAAGTGCGGCCCTCGCCCATGCGCGACAAGGCGTCGCGGCTGGCGGTGACGATCAGGTCGCAGCCGACCACCAGGTCGGCGCTGCCGGTGCCCACGCGCGTCGAGTGCAGGTCGGCCTGGTTGTCGGCCAGGCGCACGTGCGACATCACCGGGCCGCCCTTCTGGGCCAGTCCGCTCATGTCGAGCACGATCGCGCCCTTGCCTTCGACGTGCGCCGCCATCGCCAGGATCTGGCCGACGGTGACGACGCCGGTGCCGCCGATGCCGGTGATCAGGATGCCGTACGGCGTCGCGGTCGACGGCAGGCTTGGCGCCGGCAGCATCGGCGGCGCGGCGTCGCCGGCCGCGGCCTTCTTGGGCTTCTTGAGCGCGCCGCCTTCGACCGTGACGAAGCTCGGGCAGAAGCCGGTCACGCACGAGAAGTCCTTGTTGCAGGACGACTGGTTGATCTGGCGCTTGCGACCGAGTTCGGTCTCGAGCGGCTCCACCGACAGGCAGTTCGACTGCACCGAGCAGTCGCCGCAGCCTTCGCACACGGCCTCGTTGATGACGGCGCGCTTGGCCGGATCCGGGTATTCCTTGCGCTTGCGGCGGCGGCGCTTCTCGGACGCACAGGTCTGGTCGTAGATCATGGCCGACACGCCCGGGCAGTCGCGCAGTTCGCGCTGCACGTCCATCAGTTCGCTGCGGTGGCGCACGGTGACGCCTTCGGCCCACTTGTAGTCGGACGGGTACTTGTCCGGCTCGTCGGTGACGACGATGATCGGGCCGACGCCTTCGGCGGCGATCTGGCGGCTGATCATGCCCGGGTCGAGCGGGCCGTCGAACTCCTGGCCGCCGGTCATGGCGACAGCGTCGTTGAACAGGATCTTGTAGGTGATGTTGACCTTGGCCGACACCGCGGCGCGGATCGCCAGGATCCCGGAGTGGAAGTAGGTGCCGTCGCCAAGGTTGGTGAAGACGTGCTTCTCGTTGGTGAAAGGCGCCTGGCCGACCCAGGTCACGCCTTCGGCGCCCATGTGGGTGAAGGTCGAGGTTTCGCGGTCCATCCACAGCACCATGTAGTGGCAGCCGATGCCGGCCAGCGCGCGCGAGCCTTCCGGCACCTTGGTCGACGAGTTGTGCGGACAGCCGGAGCAGAAGTACGGCGTGCGGTCGGTGTCGGGATTGGGCTTGGCGCTGACGTTGCGCAGCACCAGTTCCTTCGCTTCGAGGAAGGCGATGCGCTCCTTGACGCGCCGCTCGACCGGATGGCCGGCGCAGTAGTGCGAGATGCGGCTGGCGATGGCGCGCGCGATCAGCGCCGGGTTCAGTTCATAGGTGGCCGGCAGCAGCCAGTCGCCGTGGCCGGCGCCGCTCTTGTTGGACCATTCGCCGGTGTCGTCGAACTTGCCGACCACGCGCGGGCGCTCGCCGTCGGGCAGGTTGTACAGCGCTTCCTTGAGCGCGTACTCGAGGATCTGGCGCTTTTCTTCGACCACCAGGATCTCGTCGAGGCCCTTGGCGAATGCGTGCACGCCCTCGGACTCGAGCGGCCAGGTCATGCCGATCTTGTAGAGGCGGATGCCGATGTCGGCCGCGGCCTGCTCGTCGATGCCGAGATCGGCCAGCGCCTGGCGCGTGTCGAGGTAGGACTTGCCGGCGGTGATGATGCCGATCTTCGGCTTCGGGCTGTCCCAGACGATCTTGTTGAGCTTGTTCGCGCGCGCATACGCCAGCGCCGCGTACCACTTGAAGTTGTTCATCCGGACTTCCTGGTCCAGGATGGTGTCCGGCCAGCGGATGTTCAGGCCGCCCTCGGGCATCGCGAAGTCGGTCGGCAGGACGATCTGTACGCGCTCCGGGTCGAAGTCGACCACGGCGCCGGACTCGATGATGTCGGTGACGCACTTCATCGATACCCACAGGCCGGTGTAGCGGCTCATGGCCCAGGCGTGCAGGCCGTAGTCGATGTATTCCTGCACCGACGCCGGGTACAGCACCGGGATGCC
Source organism: Pseudomonadota bacterium (assembly GCA_040386255.1). Taxonomy (GTDB): domain Bacteria; phylum Pseudomonadota; class Gammaproteobacteria; order Burkholderiales; family Burkholderiaceae_D; genus JAFCUW01. Next base: position 14,832 of record JAZKFW010000078.1, on the reverse strand, counting down.
GCAGGCGTTCAGGATATGGTCGGACTGGTGCGCGGTGGACGAGGACTTGGCCGCGTGGTCGTCGCCGGCCAGCACCAGCACGCCGCCGAACTTGGCGCTGCCGGCGTTGTTGGCGTGCTTGAAGACGTCGCCGCAGCGGTCGACGCCGGGGCCTTTGCCGTACCACATCGAGAACACGCCGTCGTACTTGGCGTCCTTGAACAGGTTGGTCTGCTGGGTGCCCCAGACGGCGGTGGCGGCCAGGTCTTCGTTCATCCCGGGATGGAACTTGACGTTGTGCGCGTCGAGGTACTTCTTGGCCTTCACGGCGGTCATGTCGACCGAGGTGACGGGCGAGCCGCGGTAGCCGGTAATGTAGCCGGCGGTATTGAGGCCGGCGGCGACGTCGCGCTCGTGCTGCATCATCGGCAGGCGGATCAGCGCCTGGGTGCCGGTCATGAAGGCGCGGCCGCGCTCGAGCGTCCATTTGTCGTTCAGCGAAATCTCGTGCGACGGCTGCGGTTCGAGCTGCGATCGGTCCAGTGGTGCATTCATCAGGTGTCTCCGTGTTCTCTGTACTGTTTGACTCGTTATGCTTACGCCGGTTCAGGTTTTACCTGAAGCACGCCGCGCTTGATCTGATCGAGTTCGATCGACTCGAACAGCGCGCGGAAATTGCCTTCGCCGAAACCCTGGTCGCCCTTGCGCTGGATGATCTCGAAGAAGATCGGGCCGATCACGTTCTGGGTGAAGATCTGCAGCAGCAGTTCGCGCTCGGTGTCGCTGCTGTGGCCATCGACGAGGATGCGCAGGCGCTTGAGTTCATCGAGGTTCTCGCCGTGATGCGGCAGGCGCCGGTTCACCAGTTCGTAGTAGGTCTCGATGGTGTCCTGGAAGGCGATGCCGGTGTCGCGCATGTGCTGGATCGACTGGTAGATGTCGTCGGTGCCGAGCGCGATGTGCTGGATGCCCTCGCCGTGGTACTGGTCGAGGTATTCGGCGATCTGCGACTTGTCGTCGGAGGACTCGTTGATCGGGATGCGGATCTTCCCGCACGGCGACGTCATCGCTTTCGATTTGAGGCCGGTGTGCTTGCCGGCGATGTCGAAGTAGCGGATCTCGCGGAAGTTGAACAGGTTCTCGTAGAAGCTGGCCCATTCCTTCATGCGGCCGCGGTGGACGTTGTGGGTCAGGTGGTCGATGTAGGTCAGGCCGTTGCCGACCGGGTTCGCTTGCGCGCCCGGGATGGCGACGAAGTCGACGTCGTAGATGCTGATGTCGCCGATCGAGCCTGCCGGCGCGCCCTTGGCGGCGTTCTTGCCGCGCCAGCGGTCGACGAAGTACAGCAGCGAGTCGCCGACGCCCTTGATGGCCGGGATGTTCAGTTCCATCGGGCCGTTCTTGTTGTCGAAGCCCCAGGCGCCCAGTTCGAGCGCGCGGCGGTAGGCGAAGGCGGCGTCTTCGACGCGGATGGCGATCGCGCACACGGACGGGCCGTGCTGGCGGGCGAAGCGCTGGGCGAACGAATCCGGCTCGGCGTTGATGAGGAAGTTGATCTCGCCCTGGCGGTACAGGGTGACGTCCTTGTGGCGGTGACGGGCGATGGCGCTAAAGCCCATCTGTTCGAACAGTGCGCCCATGGCGCGCGGATCCGGCGCCGCGTACTCGACGAACTCGAATCCGTCGGTCCCCATCGGGTTGTCCCAGGGCTGGAATTGCATGGCTTGTCTCCGTGATTTTTGTAGCCGCAAGTATAGTCTGGAGGGACCGGCATTAAATTTCAAACACTGCCCCCGGGACGCGGCCACGCGCAATAAAATTGCGTAAAATGTCGACATTCGGAGGGAATATGTCAAAAATCGAGCTTGATAAAACAGATCGCAAAATTCTCGGCATTTTGCAGGCGGATGGACGGGCCTCGAACCAGGACGTCGCCGACCAGGTCAGCCTGTCGCCGTCGCCGTGCCTGCGGCGCATCAAGCGGCTCGAAGAAGCCGGCGTGATCCGGCAATACGTGGCGCTGCTGGACCCGGGGCAGATCGGACTGGGGCTGCTGGCATACGTGAACGTGCGGCTCGAGAAGCACAACGACAGCGCCAACGCGGCCGGCGCCAAGCGCACCTCGAGCTCGCCGCACGCCGATTTCGCCGCCTCGGTCGAGGCGTGGCCGGAGGTGGTGGCCTGCTACGCGATGACGGGGGAGATGGACTACCTGCTGCGGGTGCACGTGGAAGACATGGAGCACTTCTCGCGTTTCATGATGAAGACGCTGCTGATCCATCCGTCGGTGGCGGACGTGAAGTCGAGCTTTGCGCTGCAGCGCATCAAGGATACGACGGCGCTGCCGCTGATGTGACCGCGCGCATGGCGGGAGAAGTCGCCGGCCCTATTTCTCGAACCACTTGACGGCGGCGCGGGTGTTGGCCTTGAGCGTGTAATCGATGGTGGCGAACTGCTCTTCCAGCGCTTCCTTGAGCATGGTGGCGGGACTGGCCGGCGGCAGGCGCAGGTGGGCGTCGGCCTCGCCATATTCGCGCTCGATCTCCATGCCGGCTTTTTTCGCAATGTGCATCATCGTCTGGTTGGACGACAGGCAGTGCATGTACAAGGTATCGATGTCGGAATTGCGGCAGTGGATGGCGGCGCGCTCGAACAGCTTCGAGCCCATCCCCAGTCCGCGCGCCGACTTCGACACCGATACGCCGAATTCGGCCACCCGCTCCTTGGCGGTCGCGGCGCCGGTCATCTGCTCCTTCGGCGCGAACGCCAGGTGGCCGACCGCAACCAGCTTGAACACGCGGTTGTAGACGCCGTAGACGGTGTCGCGCTCGAAATCGATCTTGTTGACGTAGCCGGCCAGCTGCTCGTCCGGCAACACGGTGCCGAAACGCAGTAAGCGGTCACTATCGTCAAGCGCCATGAAGTGCTTCAGCATGCGGCGGCGGTCACGCTCTTCGAGCTGCTTGACCATCACCGCCGAGCGCGCCTTCTTGCCGTCCTTGCGACCACTGAGCCAGCCGCGCATCTTGTGAAACATCGTCATGACCTCGCGGCCTCCTGCGTTATTGTGCACTGCACCAAAACGTCATTGTAGCGCATTCTCGGCGGCGGCCGGCGCCGGCCACTGCGCCTGCGCGCTGAAGCTGAAGCCGGCCTTGCCGGCCTGCTTGGTGCGGTACATCGCCTGGTCGGCCTCGGCCAGCAGGGCGGCGGCGCCGCGTTCGGCGCCGGCGCGCCCGTGCGCGCTGCTGATGCCGATGCTGGCCGAGATGCTGATCGCGTGGCCGCCCGCCTCGGTGATGCCGCCGATCTGGTCGAGCGTCAGCTGGGCCACCCGCATGGCGCCGTCGCGCGACACCACTTCCTCGAGCAGGATGACGAATTCATCGCCGCCGAGACGGGCCAGCGAATCTTCCTTGCGCAGCTTGTCCTGCACCCGCTGCGCCACCGCCTTGAGCACCAGGTCGCCGGTGCCGTGGCCGTAGGTGTCGTTGACCGCCTTGAAGCCGTCGAGGTCGAAGAACATCACCACCACGGTCGAGCCGCGGCGGCCGGCGCGCACCAGCGCGTGTTCGAGCAGACGGGTCAGGTAGCCGTAGTTGACCAGGCCGGTCAGGCCGTCGTGATGGGCCAGCTGTTCGAGCTTGGCCGACTGCGCCTCGAGTTCGGCGGTGCGCTCGCTGACCCGTACTTCCAGCGTTTCGTTGGACGCCTGCAGGCGCTTGTTGACCACGCCGAGCAGGCGGTAGGTACGCACCAGGCGCCGCGCCGCATAGATCAGCAGCAACAGCAGCAGGCCCGAATACGCGAACAGCCAGGTGCGGTAGCGCTGCTTCTGGGTCTGGACGTCGTCGAACGCCTTGTCGTAGAAACGGCCGAGGCGGTCGATCGCCTCGGTGGTGCCGGTCTTGCCGATGGCGACATCGATGGCGTTTTCCAGCGGCCGGTAGCGCAGCACGGCGCGCGCGTGGCGCACCAGCAGGTCGATGCGCTCGCCCACCGCCGGCGAAAACGCCGCCTTCTGGACCAGCATGGTGCCGAGCGTGGTTTCGATGCGGCGCGCCTGGGCGACGTCGGGCGCCATGTTGAAGCTGAGGATATCGGCCAGCAGCGCGTTGAGGGCGCCGTCCAGCGCCAGCACGGTGCGGGCCGGGACCAGCGCCCCTTCGATGCCATTCAGTTCGGTCTTGAGGTCGGTGATTGCCGGCGGCAGGTAGATCAGCGCTTGGCGCAGCATCGCGTTGCCCGTCTTGAACTGCTCGACCAGCCGCTCCTTTTCGCGCAGCGCGGCGCTGAGCTGCTGGTAGGCCTGCGCCGCGGCCGGCCCGCGCGTCATGCCGAGGGCGTCGCGCAGGCGGTCGGTGAGCTGGTGAATGCGCGGCAGCGGCGCCGCCAGCGCCTGGTAGCCGCTATCGAGGCCGATGCGGGCGCGCAGGATGTTGACGTTCCATTCGGCGTCAAGCTTCTCGAGCTCGCGCAGGTTCAGCGTGACGCGGTTCTGGGCATCGAGGTCGACCGCGGTGGTGCGGTTGAACAGGAAGCCGAGCACCAGCACCAGCGCGATCAACAACAGGATGACGGCGGCGCGGCGGCGCGAGTTCATCGGGGCACTCCGGCTGCGGAACGGTTAGTCTGAATCGTGAACATGAATGCGCGGACCTGGCTTCCCGAAACGGCAAAATCGAATCCCGAGAATAGCAGCAATGCGCGGCCCGGGGCTGTCCGCCAGCGCGGCGACAGCCCCGCCGCGCACCGCCGAAATTATTTCTCAGAGCAAATTCGACAACAAAAACAACAGGCATTCATTGTGCATACAATATTTATATCGCTCATCTATTGATCTCTGTTGAATTATGATCATCCCGCTGTTCCATTTTGATTGCAAAAAAGGCTGATCATGAATCGCTTTCGCAGATCAATTGTGTGTCTCATGCTGGCCGTCAGCGCCCCATTTGCAAACGCAGCGCCCGAGCTGCTGGTCAACGGCAATTTCGAAACGGGCGACTTCGCCGGCTGGACCCAGAGCGGCGATACCGGCTACCAGACCATCAGCGGCGACACCATCGGCGGCACGCTGCGCGCCGGCGCGATCTTCAGCGACGGCGCCTTCCCCGACCCGGGCTACCTGAGCCAGTCGGTGATCACCACCGCCGGCACGCTCTACACGCTGCAATTCGACCTGAAGCGCTGGGAAGCGGGCAACCGCCAGCAGACCGAAGCGCTCGACAACTACGCCGAAGTCATGTTCGGCGGCCAGACCCTTTTCGCCCACGCCGACATCACAGGCGACTGGCTGCATTTCACCTTCACCCACAACAACATGCAGCCCTACCTGGCGATCACGTTCATCATCGCGCTGCAAGGGATCTATCCGCCACGTCCGTGACGCGGCCGGCGCACACCATTTTTAGGGGAGCAGCATGAAGAGACGCTATTTTCTGACCGCCGGCGCGGCGCTGGCGGGAGCCGGCCTGGCGCCGTGGGCGCTGGCAGCAGGCCCGGTGCGCAACCAGGCCGCCGTCGAGGCGCTGGTCGGTCAATCCTTCCTCGCCTACGAAAACCAGCGCGGCGTGGCGCTCGAACTGGTGGCGGTGAACGCCGGCAGATCGTCGCCCGGCCACCAGCAGTTTTCGCTGACCTTCCGCGGCGCCGGCGCCACCCTGAAAAGCGGCACCTATCCGATGGAAAACGGCATGCTCGGAAAATTGGACATGTATCTCGAAGCGCGCGAAGGCGGCACCTGGCGCGCCGACTTCAGTCTTCTCGGCTAGGGTCCGCGCAGCAGGCCTTCACCGCGCGCACCCGCGCCGCGTGCACCGCTTCCTTGATGCGCTCGGGCGTGTCGGCGTAGCGCGCGGCCACTTCGCCGGCGTTGACGGCACGCGCCGCCAGCAGCGCCGCCAGCAAGTAAGGCGCCTGCGGATAGGGCCGCGTGCGGAAGGCATCGTCGTCAGCGTCGACGCCGCGGCCGCGGAAGTCGCACTCGGAGGCGAGCAGCATCTGCTCGAAGCGCTGCGGCTTGCGGAACGCGTCGCAGCGCTCGAACAGCGTGACGATGGTGTTCGGGCGCAGCATTTCGGCGCGGCTGACGTTGCCGTGTTCGCGCGCCGTCATCAAGGCCAGCTCGCGGCATTCGTTGGGCACCTTCAGGCGCTTGCACAAGGCCTCGATCAGCTTCAGTCCGAGCCCTTCGTGGCCGTGGTGGCTCGGCCACGCGGCCGGCGGCGTCGCGCCCTTGCCGAGGTCGTGCATCAGCGCGGCGAAGCGCACCGCCAGGTCAAAGCCGCGGCGCGCTGCGTAGTCGATCACCAGCATCATGTGGACGCCGGTGTCGACTTCCGGATGGTGCAGCGGCGGCTGCGGCACGCCCCACAGCTTGTCCAGTTCGGGCATGATGCGCGCCAGTGCGCCGCACTCGCGCAGCACCGCGAGCATGCGCGAGGGCGCCTTCTCCATCAGGCCGCGCGCCACTTCCTGCCACACCCGCTCCGGCACCAGCGCGTCGACTTCGCCCTGCTCGACCATCTGGCGCATCAGCGCCATCGTTTCGGGCGCGACTGAAAAATCGGGCAGGCGCGCGGCGAAGCGGGCCAGGCGCAGGATGCGCACCGGGTCTTCGGCGAAGGCGCTTGAAACGTGACGGAAAACGCGGTCGCGGATGTCGGCCTGGCCGCCGAACGGGTCGGTCAGGGTGCCGTCGTCGGCGCGCGCGATGGCGTTGATGGTGAGGTCGCGCCGTACCAGGTCTTCTTCCAGCGTGACGTCGGCGGCGGTGTGGAACACGAAGCCGTGGTACCCGGGCGCGGTCTTGCGCTCGGTGCGGGCCAGCGCGTATTCCTCGTGGGTGTCGGGATGCAAGAACACCGGGAAGTCCTTGCCGACCGGGCGGTAACCGCGCCTGAGCATGTCGTCGGGGGTGGCGCCGACCACCACCCAGTCGCGGTCCTGCACCGCCAGCCCAAGCAGTTCATCGCGCACGGCGCCGCCGACCACGTAGCTCTTCATGTGCCTACTCCGGCAGGTCTTCGTCGTGCTTGGCGGCGACCTCGGTTTCGGCCAGCGCCTCGCGCACCCAGCGCGCCACCGCCGGATGGGCCAGCACGCGCTCGCAATAGGCCTGCAGCGCCGGCGCCAGCGACACGCCGTAGGTTCGAAAGCGCATTACCACCGGCGCGAAGAAGGCGTCGGCGATCGAGAAGTCGCCGAACAGGAACTGGTGATGGCCGAAGCGCGACAGGCACTCTTCCCAGATCTCGCAGACGCGGCCGATGTCGCCCTGCGCTTCGGCGGTGCGCCCGCGCCCCGGCAGGCTGGCGCGGATGTTCATCGACATCGCATTGCGCAGGCCCTGGAAGCCCGAGTGCATCTCGGCGCTGACCGAACGCGCCATCGCGCGCGCGGCGACGTCGGCCGGCCACATGTGCTTGTCGGGGAACTGCTCGGCGACGTATTCGCAGATCGCCAGGCTGTCCCAGATCGTCATCTCGCCGGCGATCAGCACCGGCACGCGGCCGGCGCCGGAGTAATCGGCGATGCGGGCGGCGGTGTCGGGCTGGTCGAGCAGCACGCGCACCTCGGTGAACGGGATGCCGAACGCGGTCAGCGCCACCCACGGCCGCATCGACCACGACGAATAGTTCTTGTTGCCGATGACGAGCGTGAGGCCGGGCTGGCCGCCGCCGCTGAGGGTGTGCGAGAGGATCGGGTCGAGTTCTGTAGTCTGCATGGACGTGTGGAGTGGGTGAATAAAAAGGTCAGCGGCCGGCGCGCGCGCGGAAGTCGTCGAGCCGCTCGTGCGGCGACAGGTAGTGCGGCGCCACCGCCTCGAGCGCGACCGGCCTGATGCCGAGCGTGGCGGCGGTCAAGGCCTGGATCGCCGGATCGACGACATTGTCGCACTTCATCGAGTCGAGGTTATCGCGGGTCATCAGCGGGGTCCCGGGCAGCATTTCGAAGGTGGCCGCCTGCAGCCGCCCGAGCCAGTTCGGCAGCTCGACGATGGGCCGCTCGTGGTGCGACCAGCGGCCGGCCAGGCGCACCAGTTCGGCCAGCGTGTAGATGGCCGGCCCGCCCAGCGCGAACACCTGGTGGCGCGTCTTCGGGTCGCGCAGCGCGTGCACGAAGGCCTGGGCGACGTCGCCGACGAACACCGGCTGGAATTCGGCGCCGGCGCAGGCCAGCGGCACCAGCGGCAGCCAGCGCTGCATGCGCGCGAACATGTTGAGGAAGTTGTCCTCCGGGCCGAACACCACCGACGGGCGGAAGATGGTGGCGGCCACGGAGGGCTCGCCGCGGGCGGCGATTTCGCCGTCGGCCTTGGAGCGCTGGTACATCGACGGGCCGTCGCGGTCGGCGCCGAGGGCGCTCATGTGCAGGTAGCGCGGCACGCCGGCGGCGGCGCAGGCGGCGACGATGCGGGCCGGCAGCTCGACGTGCGCGGCGCGGAACTGCGGGCCGTACGGCGTGCCGCGCTTCGAGTGCAGCACGCCGACCAGGTTGATGGCGGCGTCGGCGCCGTGCAGCAAGCGCGCCAGTTGCGTTGCGTCGGCGCGGCCGATGTCAGCCTCGATGACTTCCACCAGCGGCAGCGACGTCAGGTGCCTGGCGCGCACCAGCCTTCGCGTCGGCACCAGCACGCGCACGCCTTCGGCCGACAACTGCGCCACCAGGTGGCTGCCGATGAAGCCGGAACCGCCGAACACCACTATCGTCTTCTGTCTCATCTGCTGTCGCCTTGCTGGAAGTTGGGGAGCTGCTCAGGGAAGCTGATTGGCGCGCGCGCCCGATGGACTGACCACGCCCAGGCGCGCCTTCAGCGATTGCGGCTTGTTCTCGAACAGCGCCGCATAGTTGGTCGCGTTCGCCAGCACGTTCTTGACGTAGGTGCGCGTCTCGGTGTACGGGATCGACTCGGCGAAGATCGCCCCTTCCATCGGCGCGTTCAGCGTGGCGCGCCAGGTGCGCGCGCGGCCCGGGCCGGCGTTGTAGGCGGCGCTGGCGAGCGGCTGCGAACCGTCGGCATTGGCCAGCACCATGTTCATGTAGTTGGTGCCGAGCAGGATGTTGGTGCGCAGGTCGTTCAGCATGCCCTGCACGAAGTCGGTCAGGCCGATCTTCTTGGCGACGTACTGCCCGGTCGACGGCATTACCTGCATCAGGCCGGAGGCGCCCACGCCCGAGCGGGCGTCGGTGATGAAGCGCGACTCCTGGCGGATCAGGCCATACACCCAGGCGCGGTCGAGGCCCAGGTTGGTCGTGGTCGGCTGCAGGATGTCGTTGTGCGGCGACGGGAAGCGCTGGGTGTAGTCGAATTCGGTGCGGGTGCGCTCGGACGTATTGACCATGCGGTCGAGGATATCGTTCTGGCGCGCGAATTCGGCGGCGGCCAGCAGCTCGCGTTCGCTGAACTTGCGCAGCTCCCAGTTCCACTCGCGGGTGCCTTCGAAGCGCAGGCGCAGGCTGAAGAACTTCATGGCGCGGCGCAGGCCGGGGTTGGCCGCCATCGGCGCGATTTCGGCCGGCGTCAGGGCGCGCGCGGGCGTCGGGATCGACACCTGCTGGCCGAGTTCTTCCATCGCCAGCTGGCCGTAGAAGTTGTTCTGGTCGGCGATACGGGTATACAGCGCCTGCGACAATTCGTGGTTGGCGCCCGACAGCTTGGCCATCGCGCGGCCCATCCAGTAGGTCCAGGCCGGGTCGCTGCGCAGTTGCGGCGGCATCGCCTCGATGGTGGCGGCGACCATTTTCCAGTCGCCCTGGCGCAGCGCGGTGCGGGTCTTCCATTGCAGCTGTTCCTGCGACAGCTGCGCGCCGGTGCTGCGCTGCCAGTAGCCGTAGGCGTCGGGCGACAGCGTCATGGAGGCGGCGTAGGCGATGCTGGCCCAGCCGGTGGCCTGCTCCTGCGGACTGAGGGCGGCGATATTTTTCTGCAGCGCGACGGTAGCCAGCCTGACGCTGGTGCGGGCCATGCGGCCGATCGCGACCAGGTAGATTTCGTGGTCGACGCGGTCGGCGCCGACGCCGCGCGCCATCGCCAGCGCCGGGAAGTCGACTGCCTGCGCGGCGCGCGTTTCGGAGGCGCCGAGCAGCACCGCGGTGCGGCGCGCGGGGCCGGTGGCGTGCTGCTCGCCGGCCAGGCGCAGCTGCGCCAGCAAGTCGTCGGTGGTGAACTGGCCGGCCTGCGCCAGCGTGGCCACCAGCGACGCGCAGGCGTCGCCGTAGGCGGGCGGGCTAACCAGCAGTGCGCGGGCGTCGGCGGCGACCTTTTCGCCCTTGACCGCGCGCGACATCAGGCCGTAGCACTTGACCTGGAGGTCGTCGTTGATGACGTACAGCGGCAGCTGCTGGTCGAAGTTGGCCCAGTCGCGGTTGCGCCCGAGTTCGAGCAGCCAGTCGTTGCGCAGGCGGTCGGCGATAGCGCTGCCCTGGTGGCGCGCGAGGAAATCGCGCACTTCGTCGGGCGAGGCGTCGCGCAGGCGCGGTTTGAGACGATAATAGTCGACATACGACGGGATGGCGTACTGCGGCAGGCGCGCCGCGTAGGTGGCGGCGGTGGCGGCATTGTCCTGGCGCGCCGCTTCGCGCAGCAGCAGGAACAGCTCGTCGTCGGCGCGCGTTTGCGCGACGACGGCGGGGCTGTCAGGCGCGGCGGCCGAGGACGACAAGCAGGATCCGGCGAGGATGGCGACAACGAACAATTTCGGCGAAAAAAACATCTATCTTCTACTCTCTTTTTACCTACATTCGAGCCCATGACCGGCGACCCTAGAATACCATGCGGCCCCTCTGCGCTGCCAGCATCCGACACAAGCGACACGCGATCGGACAAGGACCTGTTGCGCCGATCGCTCGCGCGACTGCGCGCCGGCATCGACCCGGCGCGGAAAGGCGAATGGGATGCCGCCATCAGCGCGCACCTGCTGGCGTGGTGGCGGGCGCAGCCGGTGGCGGCGCTGGGCGTGTACTGGCCGCTGCGCGGCGAAGCGGACTTGTCGTTAGCATACGCCGAGCTGGCGCAAGCGGGCGTCCGGCTGGCGCTACCGGTGGTGGTGGCGCGCGACGCGCCGCTCGGCTTTGCCGACTGGCGGATCGGCGAAGCGATGGTGAAGGACGAGATGGGGGTGGCGGTGCCGGCTGACCTGCGCATGGTGGCGCGCCCGCCGGCGCTGCTGGTGCCATGCCTGGGGTTTAATGACGAAGGCTACCGGCTCGGGTATGGCGGCGGTTACTACGACCGCACGCTGGAACTGGAGCCGCGGCCGATGACGCTGGGGATCGCGTATGCGTGCCTGGCGGCGCAATTCGCCAGCGCGCCGCACGACGTGGCGCTGGACCGGATCATTACCGAGCAGGCTTAGTCGCGCGTGCGACACGTCTCAGTCATTATTCAAGCTCAATGTTGTTAAATTCTTCAGCAAGTAGACTCCGTCGGGTTCGCGTTACACGCCGCTTAACCTCAACGGAAATATTCCGATATGGCTTCCTCAGCTTCGAAGCGAGATTGCGACACCCAATGGGCGGAGGCAAGGCAGGCATGTCGGAGATTGATTTTTGAACAGCTCCAGCGGCGTGCGGGAAGACGTAAAAATCGAAGCATGGCAGGCGTGACCGGGGGCTATACTGACATAGAAAGCTGCGCAAGTGGCTTGGTTAGCCAAGAATGCGGGGGCAACAAGGTCAACCATGGAAAGCGATAGAGAAATGGCATTTGATCGGCCGAAAACCGAGGAAGAACTTGCCTCGATTTTGAAAACGGCATACGACTATGCCCGCAGTGGAAATTACGACAAAGCAATCGAAATGTGCGATTGGCTTCTACAAGATCCTGCGACCACAATCGCCGGCTACCGACAGCGGGCCGCCGTGAAAACGCACATGGGTGACATCGATGGGGCAGTTGTCGATCTCAGTAAAGTCTTGGAAAGTGATCGACTGGAACCTGCCGACTGCCATGCATTAGGGATCTTGCTCCTTCAAAACGGAGCAACAAATGAAGCAATTGAGCGGTTCGGTGAAGCGGTGACGATTGGCGAAGCGGTGGGGAATCACTACTATACAAATTCGTCGCTTTTATTCCGTGCCGAGGCAAAATTAAAGACATGCGATTTTGACGGCGCATCGAGCGATGTCGCCGGACTTCCAGATGAGTATAAAGTCTACTGTTCTGGAACCGGCATGCGAAGTAAAGAAGATATCGCGCGCGAAGCAAGAGCGGCCCTAGATCGCAAGGCACAGTCGAAGTTTCAGTTCAAGAAGTGAAAAGAGGCGCCAAGTTGGCGCTCCTTTTGCCAGCCGCTAGCTGTTCGCCAGCCGCTTCCACAATTCCGTCGTCGGCCCCGCCTGGTTCATGCTGTAGAAATGCAGCCCTGGCGCGCCGCCTTCCATCAACTGCTGGCACAGCTCGCTGACGACATCGAGGCCGAAGGCCTTGATCGAGGCGCTGTCGTCGCCGAAGCTGGCCAGTTTCAAGCGCACCCAGCGCGGAATCTCGGCGCCGCACATGTCGGAGAAGCGCATCAGCTGCGTGTAGTTGGTGATCGGCATGATGCCGGCCACGATAGGCACGTCGACGCCGAGCTTGCGGGCCTGGTCGACGAACTGGAAATAGGCGTCGGCGTTGTAGAAATACTGGGTGATGGCGGCATTCGCGCCGGCCTGCACCTTGCGCGCGAAGTTCTGCAGGTCGTCCTGCGGCGAGCGCGCCTGCGGGTGCATCTCGGGATAGGCGGCCACTTCGATGTGGAACCAGTCGCCGGTTTCGGCGCGGATGAATTCGACCAGGTCGCTGGCGTAGCGCAGTTCGCTGCCGCCGCCGTAGCCGCTCGGCAAATCGCCGCGCAGCGCCACCAGGCGGCGGATGCCGTGCGACTTGAAGTCCGCCAGGATGGCGCGGATCTGCTCGCGCGAGCCGCCGACGCACGACAGGTGCGGCGCCGCGGCGTGGCCTTCGGCGATGATCTCGAGCACCGTGTCGAGCGTGCCCTGCTGGGTGCTGCCGCCGGCGCCGAACGTGACCGAGAAGTACTTCGGATTCAGCGTCGCCAGCCTGGCGCGCGCAACGCGCAGCTTGTCGGCGCCGTCGGGCGTCTTCGGCGGATAGAACTCGATGCTGAAGTTATTAGTTTCCATCTTTTCGTAACAGTAAAGTGGACAGGGCCCAGGAAATCACGCTGTAGACGATCGCGGCAAGCATCGCCGACAGGAAGCCGTCGACCTGAAAACCGCTGACCAGTTGCGCCACGCCCCAGAACAGGAAGCCGTTGATGACGAGAATGAACAGGCCCAGCGACAGCATCGTCACCGGCAAGGTCAGCAGTACCAGCACGGGACGGATCAGCGTGTTGACGAGTCCCAGCACGAGCGCGGCGATGAACGCGGCGCCGACGTTGGTGACGGTCACGGAACTCATCAGGTAAGGCAGCGCCATCAGGGCGGCGGCGTTGATAATCCAGGTCAGTAACAGGCGCATGGCGAACCTTTATTGTAGTTCTTTTGTCTTGTGAAAAATGCCGGGCGCGGCGAGGCAAGCGCCCGGCGAGGTACGACGTACTACTTAATAGCGATAGTGATCCGGCTTGTACGGACCTTCCTTGTTAACCGTGATGTAAGCGGCTTGCTCATCGGTCAGTTCGGTCAGCTGGGCGTTGAGCTTTTTCAGCTGCAGGCGCGCCACTTTTTCGTCGAGGTGCTTCGGCAGCACGTAGACGCCGACCGGGTACTTGTCGATGTTGGCGAACAGTTCGATCTGGGCGATCGTCTGGTTGGCGAACGAGGAGCTCATCACGTACGACGGGTGGCCGGTGCCGCAACCGAGGTTGACCAGGCGGCCTTCGGCCAGCAGGATGATGCGCTTGCCCGACGGGAAGATCACGTGGTCGACCTGCGGCTTGATGTTGTCCCACTCGTATTTCTTGAGCGCGGCGACGTCGATTTCGTTGTCGAAGTGACCGATGTTGCAGACGATGGCCTGGTCCTTCATGGCCAGCATGTGCTGCTCGGTCAGGATGTGATAGTTGCCGGTGCAGGTGACGAAGATGTCGCCGTGTTCGGCAGCGTAATCCATCGTGACGACGCGGAAACCTTCCATTGCCGCCTGCAGCGCGCAGATCGGGTCGATCTCGGTGACCCAGACCTGGGCCGACAGCGCGCGCATGGCCTGGGCCGAGCCCTTGCCGACGTCGCCGTAGCCGGCGATGACGGCGACCTTGCCGGCGATCATGACGTCGGTGGCGCGCTTGATGCCGTCGACCAGCGATTCGCGGCAGCCGTACAGGTTGTCGAACTTCGACTTGGTGACGGAGTCGTTGACGTTAATGGCCGGGAACGCGAGCTTGCCGTCCTTGTGCATCTGGTACAGACGGTGCACGCCGGTGGTGGTCTCTTCGGTCACGCCCATGATGGCCGGCAGGCGCTTCGAGTACCAGGTGGCGTCTTTGGCAAGGTGGTGCTTGATCGAATTGAACAGGCAGATCTCTTCTTCCGAACCCGGATTGTCCAGCACCGAGATATCGGTCTCGGCGCGCGTGCCCAGGTGCAGCAGCAGCGTGGCGTCGCCGCCATCGTCGAGGATCATGTTCGAGTAGACGCCGTCGCCAGGCCACTCGAAGATGCGGTGGGTGTAATCCCAGTATTCGTCGAGCGTCTCGCCTTTGACCGCGAACACAGGGGTGCCGGCGGCAGCGATGGCGGCGGCGGCGTGGTCCTGGGTCGAATAGATGTTGCACGAAGCCCAGCGAACCTGCGCGCCGAGCGCTTCCAGCGTCTGGATCAGCACGGCGGTCTGGATCGTCATGTGCAGCGAACCGGTGATGCGCGCGCCCTTCAATGGCTGGCTGGCGGCGAATTCTTCGCGAA
>JAZKFW010000077.1:0-6157 GCA_040386255.1 Pseudomonadota bacterium | reverse complement strand
AATTGCGTCAACGCCTTAACTTAACGCCATTAGGGTCTGACCCCGGTTTTAGAACTCTCCAAATTAGCGAATTCTTGCCAAACCTGGGTCTGACCCCGGTTTTGGAACTTACACGCCGCGGGGGATCGCGCTCAAGAGCGTCTTCGTGTACGGGTGCTGGGGGTTGCGGTACAGCTCGTCCGAGTCGGCCAGCTCCACCACGCTGCCCTGGTGCATCACCATCACCTGGTCGGCCATGTACTTGACCACCGACAGGTCGTGCGAGATGAAGATGTAGCTCATGCCGAGTTCATCCTGCAAATCCTGCAGCAGGTTCAGCACCTGCGCCTGCACCGACACGTCCAGCGCGGACACCGATTCGTCGCAGACCAGGATCTCGGGCTTCATCGTCAGGCAGCGCGCAATCGCAATGCGCTGGCGCTGTCCGCCGGAAAATTCGTGCGGGTAGCGGTGGAAGGCCTGCGCCGGCAAGCCGACTTTTTCCAGCAGGGCCTGCGCCATGGCGATCCGCTCGCCGTCGTTGGCGCCGATTCTGTGGATGCGCATCGGCTCGAGCAGGATCTGGCCCACCGTGAAGCGCGGATTGAGCGAGGCGTACGGATTCTGGAAGATGATCTGGATGCGCCGCTTGTAGGGCATGTACTCGCGCTCGGGCATCGAGATCAGGTCGCGCCCTTCGAACATGGCGGTGCCGGCGGTGGCCTGGTGCAGGCGCAGCAACGTCAGGCCGACGGTGGTCTTGCCGGAGCCGGACTCGCCCACCACGCCAAGCGTCTTGCCGCGCGCCAGCGTAAAGCACACATCCTTGACGGCCTTGAACTCGCGCTTGCCGAACAGGCCTTCACGCGTGTAGAAGCTCTTGGACAGCTTGTCGACCACCAGCACCGGCACGTCGCCCGGGTCGGTGCCGCGCGTGCGCTGCGGCTGGTCCACCACGGCGCCGCCGGCGATGTAGTCATCGATGACGGGCAGGCGCATCGGCCGCTCGTCGAGGTTGGGGCGGCAATGCAGCAGCGCACGGGTGTAGTCGTCGGCCGGCTGCTCGAAGATCTGGCGTACCGGGCCCGCTTCGCGCACGACGCCGTGGCGCATGACGATGACGCGGTCGGCAATCTCGCCCACCAGGCCGAGGTCGTGGGTGATGAACAGCACCGACATCTGGCGCTTCTTCTGCAGGTCGGCGATCAGGCCCATGATCTGCTTCTGGATCGTGACGTCGAGCGCGGTGGTCGGCTCGTCGGCGATCAACAGCTTCGGCTCGCAGGCGATCGCCATCGCGATCATCACCCGCTGCTGCTGGCCGCCGGACATCTGGCTCGGATAGGCATCGATCTTGCGCTCGGGGTCGGGGATGCCGACTTCGCCCAGCAGCGCCAGCGTGCGCGCCCTCGCCTGCTGCTTGCTCATGCCCATGTGCAGGCGCAGCACTTCGCCGATCTGGAAGCCCACCGTGAACACCGGGTTGAGCGAGGACATCGGCTCCTGGAAGATCATCGAGATGTCCTTGCCGCACATCTGGCGGCGCTCGGCCGGCGACATCTTCAGCAGGTCGCGGCCGTCGAACAGGATGCTGCTGGCCGGGTCGACGACGCTGTTTTCGCGCGCCAGCAGGCCCATCACGGCGAGCGAGCTGACCGACTTGCCGCTGCCCGATTCGCCCACCAGCGCCACGGTGGCGTTGCGCGGCACATCGAACGAGATGCCCTTGACTGCTTCGAAGCTATTCTTCTTGTCGAGCCGGAAGGAGACGCGCAGGTCGCGCACTTGCAGCAGCATGTTGTTGTCTGTGGTCATGTGCCGCGCCTCATTTCAGTTTCGGGTCGAGCGCGTCGCGCAGCGCGTCGGTAAACAGCGAGAACGCCGTCACCAGCAGCGCCATCGCGGCGGCAGCGGCAGTCAGCTGCCACCATTTGCCGAGGATCAGCTCGTTCTGCGCTTCGTTCAGCATGCTGCCCCAGGACACCACGCCGACCGGCACGCCGAAGCCGAGGAAGGACAGGATCACCTCGGCCTTGATGAAGCCGACCACCAGGATCGACAGCTGCACGAGGGCGACGTGGCTGACGTTGGGGAAGATGTGCGAGAACATCTTGCGCCAGGTCGAGGCGCCGATGGCGTCGGCGGCCATCACGTATTCGCGCGCCTTGTGCTTCATGTATTCAGCGCGGATCAGGCGGTACGGGCCGGTCCAGCCGGTCAGGCCGAGGATCAGAACGATGGTGGCGACGCCCTTCTGCTGCAGCACCGCGGCCACCGTCAGGATCATCAGGATCGACGGGATCGATGTGAAGATGCTGTAGAACCAGTTGAAGAAATCGTCGACCAGGCCGCCGTAGTAGCCCGACACGGCGCCGAACAGCGTGCCGAGCGCGACCGCCAGGGTGGCCGCGACCAGGCCGACGACGATCGAGGTCTCGGCGCCCTTGATGGTTTTCTTGATGACGTCGTGGCCCCACTTGTCGGCGCCGAACGGCAGCGTTTCGCGGCGCGCGGCCTGGGCGGTGGCGGCGCCCGGCGTGCCGGCGCGCAGCTCGGCCATCTCGGCGGCGAGCGGATCGGTGACGCCGTACATGTCGAGCGCGGCGGGCGTGCCCTGCCCCATCTGCGCGCGGATCGCCTTGATGTCGTCGGCGAGCGGATCGAACACGTTGTCCGGCACGGCGGCATCCTGCGCGGCGGGCGGCTTCTGCGCCAGGCCGCCGGCGGCGCCGGCAAAGTGCGGCGGCGCGTAATTGACGCCGACTTCCTGTTCCCAGTCGGCGACGATGAGGCCGGTCGACGACAGCACCAGCATCGCCAGGAAGGCCGCCACGATGGCCAGCGACACCATCGCGACCTTGTCGCCGCGCAATCGGCGCCAGGCGAGCGCCCACAGGCCGGGCGAAGTTGGTTGATTGGTCATGTTTTTCGAAATCAGGAAAGTTGGACGCGCGGATCGACGGCCTGGTACATCAGGTCGGTCAGCAGGTTGAAGATCATGGTGGCGGCGGCGACGTAGACCGTGATCGCCTTAATCACCGGGAAATCGCTGCGCTCGACGGCGAGGATCACTTCGCGGCCGATACCGGGGATGCCGAAGAAGCGCTCGAGCAGGAAGGCGCCGATCAGCAGGGCCGGCAGGTTCGACATGACGTGCGTGATGATCGGGATCGCGGCGTTGCGCAGCACGTGCACCCACATGATGCGGCGTTCGCCCAGGCCCTTGGCGCGGGCGGTGCGCACGTAGTCCTGGTTGGCCTCGTCGAGCACGAAGCTGCGGTACAGGCGCAAGGTGGGCGCGATCGACACGGCCAGGCCGATCAGGATCGGCAGCATCGAATAGCGCAGCAGGTTTTCGGTGAAGCTCTCGCCCCAGCCCTGCACCGGGAACAGGCCCAGCTTGTAGGCGAAGCCGTACTGGAACACGATGATGTAGACCAGGATGCTGATCGACATGCCGACGGTGCAGGCGATCATCACCGCGCGGTCGGTCAGCGAGCCGCGCACGAAGGCGATTGCCAGCGCCAGCGCGATGCCGAAGAAGGTCTCGAGGATGGTCAGCGGAATCAGCACCGTCAGCGACGGTCCCAGCCGGGTGACGATGATATTGGCGACCGACTCGCCTGTGGCCCACGAGTTGCCGAAATCAAAGGTGACGATCTGCTTGACGAAGATCCACAGCTGGACGTAGTACGGCTGGTCGACGCCGAGCTGCTTGCGGATGTTGGCGATTGCCTCCGCGTTCGACATCTTGCCGGCGAGGATATAGGCCGGATCGCCGCCGACCCAGTTAAACAGCACGAACACCAGCACGACCACGCCGGCCATGGTGGGCAGCATCTGCCAGAGACGGCGCAGGATATAGGCAAACACGATAGTGCTCCGTTTCTAAATTATTCCAAAACCGGGGTCAGACCCAGGTTTTGCAAGGCTTCGTTCACTAGGCCGGGATTCGGACGTTCCAAAACCTGGGTCTGACCCCGGTTTTGGAACGTTTCGCTCATTTGGCCGGGGCGATGTCGATGTACTGCCACTCTTGCTTCATGATCGGGTGCTTCTTGTAGCCGAGGACGTTCGGCTGGGCCAGCATGTTGCGGTAGCGCGCGTAGCCCATCCGCGAGGCGCTGGTCACTTCGATGCGGCGCGCCATCCGGTGATACAGCGCGTCACGCTCGGCGCCGGCCGGCATCTTCTGCGTCTGCGCGTACATCGCATCGAACTCGGGGTCGGCAAAACAGCCGGCGTTGTTCTGGTGGATGTTGGGACCGTAGTACAGCTGCATGAAGTTGTCGCCGTCCGGATAGTCGGCCACCCACTGGTAGTTGCGGCTCTGCACCTTGCACAGCTGCTCGGCCTTGAGCAGGTCGCTGAAAATCATGCGGTCGTTTTCCATGCGGATGCCCAGCGAGGTGTACGTCTTGCGCCAGACTTCAGCCAGCAGCACGCCGCTGGCCTCGTTGCGCGACACGTAGCGGATCACCAGCGGCTTGCCGTCGGGCAGCGTGCGCCAGCCGTCCTTGCCCTTCTTGTAGCCGAATCGGTCGAGCAGGCGGTTGGCCAGCGCGGGATCGTATTGCAACAGGCTCTTGTAGGCCGGGTCGTGCCCGACCACGCCAGGCGGAATCGGATAGTCGACGCGCTCGGCCTGGCCGTTCCAGACGATGGCGATCTCTTCATCGATGTTGTGGGCGATGGCAATGGCACGCCGCAGCGCAATCTTTTCCTTCGACATGCCGCCCAGCACCGGGTCCTTCATGTTCCAGTAGTAATAGGTCACTTCGGGATCCATCAGGCGCGACAGCTGCACGCCCTTGGCCGCCAGTTCCGGCCGCAGCTTGCCGTTGACCAGCGCTTTCGGCGCCAGCGGGCCGTCCAGCCAGAACAGGTCGGCGCCGCCGCTCTGGAACGACAGCCAGCGCGACTGGTCTTCGACCATCACCGATATTTCCACCCGGTCGATCTGGGGAATTTTCTTGCCCTTCATCTGCCCGATGATGCGCAGGTCTTCCGGGGTGCCGTTGCCCTTGAAGTCCCAGGTTTCCGGCAGGTGGTCGGTATTGCGCTCGAGGACGATGCGGTTGCCGCGCACCCACTGCCCCAGCTTGTAGTGGCCGGTGCCGACCGGGTGCGACGAGACGTCGCCGCGCGCGTCGCCATAGGCGCCGACCACTTCGCGCGCCAGCGCAGAGGTCGGTTCGTGCGCGAGGATCATCCCAAGGTTAAAGTCGGTCTGGGTCAGGTGGATGCGCAGCGTGTACGGGTCGACGACCTCGAAGCCGGCGACGTCGGCATCATAGTCGAGGCGGCCAGTCTTTTTGGCGTCGGCGATCAGCTTGTCGAGGCCGACAACCTTGCCTTCGAACAGCCATGCGTGCGGCGACGCCAGCCGGGGGTCGAACAGGCGCTTCCACGAGTAGACGAAGTCGGCCATCGTCAGTTCGCGGCGCCGGCCCTTGAACGCCGGATCGGGCGTAAACAGGATGCCGTGCTTGAGGCGGATGGTGTAGGTCTTGCCGTCGGCCGACACTTGCGGCAGCGCGGCGGCGGCGAGCGGCGCCAGCGCGGCCGGGCGCGCCAGGTAGTCGTAGGTGTACAGCGTCTCGAACACCGCCTGCAGCACGTGGGCGGAATACAGGTCGCGCGAGATGGCCGGGTCGAAACCGGTCTCGGCGGCCGGAATAATATAGCGCAGCGTCTTGACCGGTTCGGCCGCGTGCGCCGCCGGTCCCAGCAAGCCGAGGCACAGCAGCAGCGTCGCCCAGGGTGTGTTCATCGACTGGTTTCCTTCGCCCAACAGGCGGGGCCAAAAAAGGCGTAACGATAGCGCATATTTGCCCGCTCTTGGCGGCAATTCGGGATTAATCAAGCGCTCAACGGGGTTCGCAAGAATATTTTTAGGCTTTAGCGCGCGTTGCGCCGCAACATCAACCTGAGGAAACGGCTATCGGCCCCAGCAGGGCATTCGTGCTGCAACGCAATATATCCGAGTCGTATTGACACGAGCGCGCCTGGCGAGTGTTGTATCCGGGCCAAAAGCGTGTCGAGCGCACATTGACGCACCAACACGCAGGTGGTCAGATGCCGGCGCAAAATGTCCGAATGTCAGACCTGACACCAGCACTTTGTCCGAATGCCCCCTCTGTCAGACTAGTTGTCACCCTAAATTTTTGGGAGACAA
>JAZKFW010000076.1:0-91027 GCA_040386255.1 Pseudomonadota bacterium | reverse complement strand
TGCGGTCGAGGTTCTTCTCGCCGCTGGCCGGGCGCTTCATGCGCTTCAGGACATCGGGATGGGCGTGCTGCATCGGGATGTCGAGGTAAGGCAGCACGTGGCCGCCGCTCATCATCGGGATCACCTGGTCGACGTGCGGGTACGGGTAGACGTAATGCAGGCGCACCCACGCGCCGTACTGCGCCGCCAGCTGGCCGAGCGCTTCGACCAGCTGCGTCATGTGGGTCTTGACCGGGCGGCCGTTCCAGAAGCCGGAACGGAACTTGACGTCGACGCCATAGGCGCTGGTGTCCTGCGAGATGACCAGCAGTTCCTTGACGCCGGCCTTGAACAGGTTCTCCGCTTCGAGCATCAGGTCGGCGATCGGGCGCGACACCAGGTCGCCGCGCATCGACGGGATGATGCAGAAGCTGCAGCGGTGGTTGCAGCCTTCGGAGATTTTCAGGTAGGCGTAGTGTTTCGGGGTGAGCTTCACGCCTTGCGACGGCACCAGGTCGAAGAATGGTTCGTGCGGCTTGGGCAGGTGCAGGTGGACCGAGTCCATCACCTCGGCCAGCGCGTGCGGGCCGGTCACGGCCAGCACCTTCGGGTGTACCTTCATGATGATGTCGTCGCCGGCCGCGTCCTTCTTGGCGCCGAGGCAGCCGGTGACGATGACCCTGCCGTTTTCGGCCAGCGCCTCGCCGATGGCGTCGAGCGACTCCTGCACCGCGGCGTCGATGAAGCCGCAGGTGTTGACGATCACCAGGTCGGCGCCCTGGTACGACTTGGCCGTCTCATAGCCTTCGGCGCGCAGCTGGGTCAGGATCTGTTCCGAATCGACCAGCGCCTTGGGGCAGCCGAGCGAGACGAAGCCGACCTTGGGAGCGGCGACAGGCGCGGAAACGAGGGGATTGGGTGCGGCGACGATGGGGATACGGCGAAGTTCGGACATGGTATGGGGAGGACGCAGGCAGACGAATCTGCCATTGTACCGCGCCAGGCGCCCTCAACGCAAAAGCGGCTGGGGCGACGTAGCTTCCGGGGTCTGACCCGTGGGGTCAGACCCTAAGGCTATTTCTTTTCGACTGGCGGGAACGGGAAGGCGCCGAAGATGCTCTTGCTCTGGTTTTGCATCTGCTCCTGCATCTGCACGAACAGGTTCTTGCTCTGGTCGATGTAGTTGTTCATCATGCCTTGCATCATCGGGCCCTGGACGTTCATGAACTGGGTCCACATTTCAGGGCTGAATGGTTTGCCTTCCAGCGCGCCGGCCTGGCCGGTCGTGAACTTGGCCTGGATGTCGGTGAACGCCTGAACGTTCTTTTCCAGGTAGGAACCCATCATGCCTTGCATCGCGTGCCCGTAGTAACGGATGATCTGCGACAGCACGACGCTCGAGAACATCGGCGCGCCGTTGGCTTCTTCTTCGAGGATGATCTGCAGCAGGATGCTGCGCGTCAGGTCTTCGCTCGACTTGGCGTCGACCACGGTGAACTCGTCCGCATCCAGTACCAATTGCTTTACGTCCGTCAACGTGATGTACGAACTGGTCTGTGTATCGTACAGACGACGGTTAGGGTATTTCTTGATCAGGCGTTCGGTACTTTTTTTTGCACTACTCATCTCAAGTTCCACTTATTGCGCCGCAGCGCTTGCTTTGAAAAAGCGGACATCGCCCGCTCCTGGCAGCCTGCTTTTTGCATCGCAGGTTCGTATATTCATCAAAATACCATGTTGCGCGCGCAGATGCAGCATTTATTGCAGCGCAACTTATTGGTAAATACACGGCAACGATCCTTGCCATTCACATCACACCTCAATCGGCCCTGACCTTGACGTAGCGGCCAGGCGCCGGCTCGATCGGCGCGTACTTCTTGTTGCCAAGCTTGCTACGCGCCTTGATATCCTTTCCACCATGCTCGGCCAGGAAGGCGGCCCACGCCGTCCACCAGCTGCCCTTGTGTTCGGTCGCGGCCGCCATCCAGCCGTCGGCGTCGAGCGCCTTGCCCTTGCCGTTCGGCTTGCCGTCGCTGATCCAATGGCTGCGCTTGCCTTTCGAGGCCGGGTTGATCACGCCGGCGATGTGGCCGGACGCGCCCAGCACGAAGCGGTTGTTCCCGGGCTTGCCCGGATTGAGCAGGCCCATCGACTTGAACGCAGCGGTCCACGGCACGATGTGGTCTTCGCGCGAGCCGTAAATGAAGGTGGGCGCGTCGATGGCGCCGAGGTCGACCCGGGCGCCGGCCGTGCTGACCTTGCCCGCCTCGCGCAGATTGTTTTCGAGGTACATCTGGCGCAGGTAGAAGCAGAACATCGGCCCCGGCAGGTTGGTGCTGTCGGCGTTCCAGTACAGCAGGTCGAAGGCCGCCGGGTTCTTGCCCTTGAGGTAGTTCGACTGCACGTAGTTCCACACCAGGTCGTTCGGCCGCAGCGACGAGAACGTCGTTGCCAGGTCCTTGCCGGGCAACAGGCCGCCCTTCGACAGGCTTTTCTCGTGCTTGGAGACCTGGGTCTCGTCGATGAAGACGTCGAGCACGCCGGTGTCTTCGAAGTCGAGCAAGGTGGTCAGCAGGGTCAGGCTGGCGGCCGGCTGTTCGCCGCGCGCGGCCAGCACCGCCAGTGCCGACGTGGCGATGGTGCCGCCGACGCAGAAGCCGAAGGTGTTGACCTTGTCGCTGCCCGCAATGGCGCGGGAGACATTGATCGCTTCGATGGCGCCCTTCTCGATGTAATCGTCCCACGTGACCTGGTCGAGTTCCTTGTCGGGATTGCGCCACGAGACCAGGAACACGGTATTGCCCTGCTCCACCGCGTAGCGCACGACCGAATTTTCAGGCTGCAGATCCAGAATGTAGAACTTGTTGATACACGGCGGAATCATCACCAGCGGCACCGAGTGAACCGTGGCGGTGGATGGCGCGTACTGGATCAGCTGGAACAGTTCGTTCTCGAACACGACCTGTCCGGGCGTGGTGGCGACGTTGCGGCCGACTTCAAATGCGGACTCGTCGGACTGCGAGATGCGGCCCTTCTGCAGGTCGGCCAGCATGTTGGTCAGGCCCTTGGTCAGGCTTTCGCCCTTGGTCTCGATCAGGTGCTGCTGCGCTTCCGGATTGGTGGCGAGGAAGTTCGCCGGCGACATCGCATCGACCAGTTGCTGCACCGCGAAGCGGATCTTCTGCTTGTCGCGCGGCTTCGCCTCGACCGCCTCCGCCATCTCCATCAGGAAATGCGAATTGAGCAGGTAGGACGCGGCGCTGAAGGCGGACAAGGGATTGGCCTGCCACTCGGGCGCGGCGAAGCGGCGGTCTTTCAGCTCCGGCATTTTCAACATGGCCATGTCCTGCCATAATGCAGCGGCTTTTTGCAGGTAGCTGTTCTTGATGGTGTCGAGCGCAACCGGGGTGATGTGGGCGCCGACCTCCTGCAGAATGCCGGCGAGCGGATTGATGTCCGGCTCGGGAAGCTTCATCCAGGACTGCCAGGTGGCGGGATCGGCGAACTGGCTCATCCAGTTGCTGGTCATGGCTTGCGGATCTGGCTTATTCATGGTTGGTCCAATGTTTACAATGTCGGTTTCACCGAAGGATATGTATGTGGATTGTCGCCGTTGCTTGGATCTACGTGGTGGGTCTGATGTCGATCACCGAACCGACCGTGGTAGCCGGAATTATGACCTTTTTGTTCTATTGCGTGTTGCCATTATCTATACTGTACTACCTCTCCGGGTCGAAGGGCAGACGGTTGCGAAATGAGGCGGCGAGCCGCGAGCGCGCGCGCCAGGCCGCGGCCGTAGAAAAGGGGTCAGACCCCGGTGCAGAGACGCCAACACAACCGGGGTCAGACCCCAACTGAAAAAACGGGTCAGACCCCTGGCTTGAGCCACACCATGCTGGCGAGCCGACCCGTGACGCCATCGCGCCGGTAAGAATAGAACAGATCGCGCTCGGTCGCGGTGCAATGATTGCCGCCCCATACGCGCGTGACGCCATCGCGCGCCAGCAGCAGGCGCGCCAGCGCATTCATGTCGGCCAGGTATTTGCCCGGACGGCCTTCGAACGGCCTGAACGCCGCCCTCACCTTTTCTTCATCGTCGCGCGCCGCGCCAAGGAAGCTCTCGAGCACATCGGGGCCAACCTCAAATTGAGACGGTCCGATCGCCGGTCCGAGCCAGGCGGTGATGTCGCCGGCGCCGGCGGCGCGCATCGCGGCCACCGTTTCAGCGAGTACACCCGCGGCCAAGCCGCGCCAGCCGGCATGCGCGGCGCCAACCACCGTGCCTTTCAGGTCGGCAAACAGCACCGGCAGGCAGTCGGCCGTCATCACCGCGCACACCACGCCGGGGGCGGTGGCGATGCTGGCGTCGGCCACGCGCACCGGCTGGCCGGGCTGGACGCTGGCGGCGTCGACCACGGCGATGCCGTGCACCTGCGAAATCCACGCCGGCGGCCCGGGCAAGGCGGCCGCAACCAGCGCGCGATTGCGGTAAACAGTTTGCGGATCGTCGCCGACATGCATGCCGAGGTTGAGTCCGCCGCCGCCGGCGCCGTCGTCATACGCGCCGCGGCTGTTGCCGCCCTGGCGCGTGGTGGCGAGCGCGCCGACGTTGGCCGGCGCGTCGGGCCAGTCCGGCCGGATCAGTCCGGCGTCCATGTCACCAGGTCTGGCTCCGGGATGCCGGCTTTTTCGATCAGTTCGGCGAAGTCGTCGGCCAGCGGCACGATCCATTCGCAATCCTCGCCGGTGGCCGGATGCACCAGGCCGAGGCGGCGCGCCTGCAGCGCCTGGCGCGGGAACACCGGCACCAGGTGCTGCTTGCCATACACCGAGTCGCCGACCAGCGCGAAGCCGAGGTGCTGCATGTGCACGCGGATCTGGTGGGTGCGGCCGGTTTCGAGCTGGCACTGCACCAGGCTGACCGGGCGGCGGTCGAGCAGGCCGCTGCCGATCAGCTGGAAGTGCGTGATCGCCGGCTTGGCCGAGAAATTGTTCGACACCGCCATCTTGACGCGGTCCTTCGGGTGGCGCCCCATCGGCGCGTCGATGGTGCCGCTGACGCGCGGCGTGCCCCATACCAGCGCGAAATATTCGCGCTTGACGCTGCGCGCGGCGAGCTGGCGCACCAGGTCGGTCTGCGCGGCCAGCGTCTTGCCGACCACCATCAGGCCGCTGGTATCCTTGTCGAGGCGGTGGACGATGCCGGCGCGCGGCACGCCGGCCAGCTGCGGTGCGTGGAACAGCAGGCCGTTGAGCAAGGTGCCCGACCAGTTGCCGGCGCCCGGATGGACGACGAGGCCGGCCGGCTTGTTGATGACCATGATGTGTTCGTCTTCGAACACGATGTTGAGGGGCAGTTCTTCCGGCGTATAGGCGGCGTCTTCGGGCGCGCTCTGCGGTGTGATGAGCACCGTTTCGTCGCCATACGCGGTATCCTTGCCGCGCGCCGGCTTGCCGTCGACCATCACGTGGCCGGCGTCGAACCACAGTTGCAGGCGGCTGCGCGAAAATTGCGGCACCAGGCCGGCGATGACCTTGTCAAGGCGGTGGCCGCACGCTTCCGGGGTCAGTTCGAGGGTGATCGGAGACAGGTCGATGCCTGCCTCGAGGGACGCGAAATCGGCGTCGATCTCTTCGTCAAAATCAGGGTCTAAGGGTAAATCCGCCGAATTCGGCGTTGGAGTTAATATCACAGCAGTCCCATCGGCTATAATCAGCCTTTCGTTGAATCTCGGTAAATACTCTCTTGCAAAAAGTCATGCAAAAAAAATTATCTCTGTTTGTTGCTTCGTTTGTTCTGCTAGGTTTGTCTGCTTGCAGCTTATTGCCGGAAAAAGCCGACGAGACCAAAAATTGGTCGGTAACGAAATTATACGCTGAGGCGCGTGAGGAAATGAACGGCGGCCACTACGAAGCCGCCATCAAGCTGTTCGAGCGGCTCGAGTCGAGCTATCCGTTCGGCACCTACGCCACCCAGGCGCAGATGGAAATTGCGTACGCGTACTACAAGACCCAGGACCAGGCGCAGGCGCTGGCGGCGGTGGAGCGCTTCATCAAGCTGCACCCGAACCATCCGGCGGCCGACTACATGTACTACCTGCGCGGCCTGATCACGTTCAACGACCAGATCGGCTTCATTTCGGCGATCTATTCGCAGGACCCGAGCGAGCGCGATCCGAAGGCGACGCGCGAATCGTTCGCCGCGTTCAAGGCGCTGGTCGACAAGTTCCCGAACAGCAAATACGCACCGGATTCGATCGCGCGCATGAGCTACCTGGTGAATGCGATGGCGCAGTATGAAGTGCACGTGGCCAATTACTACTTCCGCCGCGGCGCCTACCTGGCGGCGCTGAACCGTGCGCAGGGCGCGGTCACCGACTACACCGACGCGCCGGCGCGCGAAGAAGCGTTGTTCATCATGGTGCGGGCGTACGACAAGCTCGACATGCCCGAGCTGCGCGACGATTCCCGCCGCGTGTTCCTGAAGAACTACCCGAACAGCCGCTTCATGAATCCGAACGCCGGCCACCAGGCGTGGTGGAATTTCTGGTCGAAGAAGACGAACTGATCCTGTGTCGTCCTCGCGCAGCGGGGATCCATGCTGAGCTCGCTGCGCGGTTGTGGCACGCTCAGTATGGGTCCCCGCTGTCGCGAGGATGACGGCGGCAAGGCAAGTGGCTGCGCTACGAAATGGGGTCCCCGCGTTCGCGAGGACGACGGAAGTCAGGTAAGTGGCTGCGTTACAAATGGCGTCTCCGCGTTCGCGAGGACGACGGTGCGCGCGATAGCTTAGAGACCGTCGCCCTCGCGAACGCGGGGGTCCAATTTACGCGGCGAGCTTGCGGCGGAAAACCCAGTCGGTCTCCGTGGAATCGCGCTTGCTGAACGCGTAGCCGTCGACCTTGAACCGCTTCAGCTTCTGCGCATCCACGATCCCCTTCTCCGCCGCATACCGCGCCATCATCCCGCGCGCCCGCTTCGCGTAGAACGAAATAATCTTGTACTTGCCATCCTTCCAGTCCTCGAACACCGGATTGACCACCGGCACCGGCAGCAGCTTCGGCCTGACCGACTTGAAGTATTCTTCCGACGCCAGATTGACCAGCACCTCGGCGCCGTTCGCCGCGATCGCCTCGCCAAGCCGGTCCGTGACGCTGTCGCCCCAGAAGCCATACAAGTCCTTGGCGCCGGCGGTCGGCAGACGCGTGCCCATCTCCAGCCGGTGCGGGTGGATCAGGTCGAACGGGCGCAGCACGCCGTACAGCCCCGACAGGATGCGCACGTGCGACTGGGCAAAGGCGAGCGCCTTCGGCTTGAGCGTGCGGGCGTCGAAGCCATGGTAGACGTCGCCATTGAAGGCCATGATCGCCTGGCGCGCATCCTTCGGCTCCGGCGTCCAGGTGGCGTAACGCGCGACGTTGAGCACGGCCAGCGGATCCGACAGCTTCATCAGGTCGGCGATCTGGCCCGGCGAGTAGCCGCGCAGCACGTCGATCAGGGCGCCGGAGCGCTCCAGCATGTCGGGTGTGGTGGTCAGTTTCGTGGTGGGAAGGCTTTCAAAGTCGAGGGATTTTGCAGGCGACAAGACAATCAGCATAAGATTCGATCAACATCCAACAAATTAGAATTGCCGACATGATACCCGTACCAGCCGAACGCATCGTCATCGATACCAATGTTTGCCTCGACCTGCTGGTGTTCCACGACCCGCGCTGGGCCAGCCTGCTGGCCGCGCTCGAGAGCGGCGTCGTCGAAGCGGTCACACGCGCCGATTGCCGCGACGAATACAACATCGTGCTGCACTATTCCCACCTGCCGCTCGACGACGACAGCCGCCCCGTGGCCGCCGCGCGCTTCGACGCGCTGGTCAAGGTGGTGGCGCCGGCCGCCAGCCCGGTGCCCTTGCCGGTGTGCACCGACCGCGACGACCAGAAATTTCTCGAAGTGGCGCGCGACAGCAAGGCCGCGGTGCTCATCACCAAGGACAAGGCGCTGCTCAAACTGGCGCGCAAGACCGCCCAGGCCGGGTTGTTTCGCATCATGCTGCCGGAGGCATGGGTCAAGGCCCAGGCCGCGGCTGCGCTAGAATAGCTTCAACGACACAACGCAACTGCACATCATGACGACACCCGTTCTTCGCACCAAGCTGCCCGCGGTCGGCACCACGGTTTTCACACGGATGTCGGCGCTGGCCAACGAGCACGGCGCGGTCAATCTCGGCCAGGGTTTCCCCGACTTCGAATGCGACCCGGCGCTGCCGGGCATGGTGGCCGACGCGATGCGCTCCGGCCACAACCAGTATCCGGCGATGGCCGGCGTGCCGCCGCTGCGCGAGGCGATCGCCAGCAAAGTGGCCGCCTTGTACGGGCGCAGCTACGATGCGGCTTCCGAGATTACCGTCACCGCAGGCGCCACCCAGGCGCTGACCACCGCCATCCTGTGCTGCGTGCATCCGGGCGACGAGGTCATCGTCATCGAGCCGGCCTACGACAGCTACGCGCCGGCCATCGAGCTGGCGGGCGGCGTCATGGTGCCGGTGTCGATGCAGGTCGGCGACGACGGCTACAGCATCCCGTGGGACAAGGTTGCCGCCGCGGCGGGTCCGCGCACCCGCCTCATCATCATCAACTCACCGCACAACCCGACCGGCTCCGTGCTGCGGCGCGCGGACATCGACGCGCTTGCGGCCATCGTGCGCGGCACCGACATCCTGCTGCTGTCCGACGAGGTCTACGAGCACATGGTCTACGATGGCGGCGTGCACGAATCGATGTGCCGCTACCCGGAGCTGGCCGAACGCGCCTTCGTGGTGTCGAGCTTCGGCAAGACTTATCACGTGACTGGCTGGAAGATCGGCTACGTGGCGGCGCCGGCGGCGCTCATGGCCGAGTTCCGCAAGGTGCATCAGTACAACGTGTTCACAGTGAACACGCCGATGCAGCACGGCATCGCCAAGTACATGTCAGACCCGGCGCCCTACCTCGAGCTGGCCGCGTTCTACCAGCGCAAGCGCGACCTGTTCCGCGACGGCCTCAAGGGCAGCCGCTTCACGTTGCTGCCTGCCGACGGCACCTACTTTCAATGTGTCAAATACGATGCGATTTCGTCTATACTTGAAGCGGACTTTGCCGAATGGCTGACGCGCGAAGTCAAGGTCGCCGCGATACCGGTATCGGCGTTCTACAGCCAGGGGACGGAATCGGGCATCGTCCGGTTCTGCTTTGCGAAAAAAGACGAGACATTGCGGCTCGCGCTGGACCGGCTGGCCAAGCTATGAATGAGCACTGCACATCCTTCCTCCGCGCCGCCGTCGGTGCTGCGCACCCTGAACCTGGTCACCGCCCAGCTCGACCAGCTATTGTCGGGGCTGTCTGCTTACAGCGACGCTGACCGTGCCCTGCGCCAGGTAGCCCATGATGTGATGGCGGCCTGTGCGCTCTCCCCTGACGTTGCCGTCGCTTCCGTTCTCCTCAATCAGATTGCCGGGCGTTATGCCGTGCGGCATTGCGTCGATACGGCGGTGATTGCCTGCGTGGTGGCGCGCCGGATGGGAAAGCCGCAGGTGGAGGTGCTGACCATTGCGGCGGCGGCGCTGACGATGAATGTTGGGATGATGCGGCAGATCGAGGCGTTTCAGAATCGTTCGTCGGCGCTGACGGCGGATGAGCGGGAGATGGTGCGGCGGCACCCTAACGAAAGCGCTGAACTGCTGCGCAGTGCTGGCGTGACCGATGAGGATTGGCTGGCGTGTGTGATGCATCATCATGAGAATGATGATGGGAGTGGGTATCCGGAAGGTAAGTCAATGGGTGCGATTGGTGGCAATGCGAAACTGCTCGGCCTCGCCGACCGCTATTGCGCATGCGTCTCGGCGAGGAATTATCGGAGATCGATGCTTCCGCCGCTTGCGCTTGAGACCCTGAGCGGCGATGGTGGCCACGATTCGCACCTGACCCGGCACTTCCACGCGCAGCTAGGGCCCTACCCGCCAGGAACCTTGGTGCGCCTGGCGAACCGCGACACTGGAGTAGTGACGACGCATGCTGCATCGTCGGTACACTCGCTACGTGACGAAAATGGAGTTCCAATTTCGTTCGTACGCGACACCCAGGATTCGAAATATCGGATTAATTTTGCGCTGCATGAAGATGATGCGCTGTTGCGGTTCAGCATGACATCAGTCTGGGGCGGAAAAGCATCGCTGTAAGCGAAGTTACCTGAACACTCCCGTGTCCGCCTAACGTGGAGGTCCTTGTCCAGGGCACTCTCGTTGTCGGTGCAGGATGGGTAGGACTCCGACTTGGCTTGAGGCTACATTATTAATTCCCTAAAATACTATCCGATTGTTGCGAAAAGGTAAATTTTTTATCTGCCTATCTGCTGCGCAGCGTCGCACTCGCTGATGCAGCGAAATTCGGAACTTTGCGACGAGAGCGCAGTGATTTATATATCACTATCAGCCGTGATAGTAGGCTTCAAATTCGCACGTTGATACCATGCACGTCTGCTTGTGAGTTGGAAGAGACAAACAGAAATAGCGAACACACGAAAAAGTCGCTTCTACCGAGCCGGCGGTCGGGAAACATACCGGCACCAATTTCACGATGGATCCTGGGAAACGGCCCAGCCAATTGCGTTGACCGAGAACGACCATGCTTCGACTTCCTGGCATTCCTGACGAACTCCCGGCAGTTGAGCTGCCGCGGCAGCGTTCAAGCGCCGAGAACGCGTGGCTGGGTGACCACTACACCATTCGTCTGGTTGCCGATCTCCCAGCGACGATTGCGGTGACGTCGAATGATGAAATTGGGCGGCTGTCGCGCACGTTCAACGTGATGATCGATGTGCTGCGCCAGCGCGAGCGGGAGAAGGGGCGCGGGCACCACGACGGCAAGGAAGATGGCGCTGACGATTAGGCGGTAGACGCTCCCGCTTTCGCGGGAGGCACGGTTTCCATGGCTACGCCGCTAGTTTTGTTGGCTTCAAAACCGTCGTCCTCGCGAATGCGGGGACCCCATTTCGTTGAGTTTCGTGGGCGCTCAACGCAGGGAATAACGTCTCGGAGTGATCGCGAAAAATTGGATCCCCGCGTGCGCGAGGACGACGTTGATGTTGTTTCGCCAGGTCTTGGGTGTGCGATTTCTGCTAGTGCGTCATGGATTGCAGTAGCAGCTTATAGCGGTTGTGGGAGCCGGCACGGGAACAAAACACCGCCACCCTCCGCCATTTGTTGGCGGTGTAATATGGAGTCATGACTATTTCAACCTCCACCCGCCGCCGCGTCTTCCTGATGCGCCACGGCAGCGTCACCTACTTCGACGAATCCGGCAAGCCGTTCCTGCCCGAGTCGGTCCCCCTCAACGAACAAGGCCGCGAGCAGGCCAGCGCCGCCGGCCAGGCCTTCGCCGCGCATGACGTGCGCTTCGACCGAGTCATCGTTTCAGGCCTGCCGCGCACCGTCGAAACCGCGCGCCGCGTGCTGGCCGAAACGGGCCAGGATATCGCCATCGACACCTGGCCGGAGCTCGAAGAGATCCGCGGCGGCCGCCTGTCCACCATCCCCGACGCCGAACTGCGCGACGCCTTCACCGGCGCTTTCGAAGGCATGGTCAGCGAGGACAAGCGCTTCCTCGGCGGCGAGTCGGTCGGCGAACTGATGGACCGCATCCACCCGGCCATCTCGCGCCTGCGCGCCGATCCGGACTGGGACACTGTGCTGCTGGTGCTGCACGGCGGCGTCAACTGCGCGATCCTGTCGCTGGCACTGACCGGCCAGCGCATGTTCCTCGGCGGCCTGGCGCAGACCGCCGGCTGCATCAATGCGCTCGACGTCGGCACCGAGGAACCGGATTGGGTGGTGCGCTTCGTCAATTACGCGCCGCCGGCGCCGCTGCACGGCCAGTCGCGCAGCACCACGATGGAGGCGCTGTTCGACCAATACAAAAAATCGCGATCGAAATAAATAGTACGGTCGTTCCATTTCATCGGCTAGAATAAGCAACCAGATAAGAAAGCAGGAGACAACATGTTCGAAGAGATGATGGGAACCAAGCCAGTGTCGGAGCGCCAGCGCTTCGACGTCGAGGCGCTCGGCGCTTACCTGCGCGCGCACATTCCCGGCTTTCCCGAGGCCGAGGTAGCGGTCGAGCAGTTCAAGGGCGGCCAGTCGAACCCGACCTTCAAGCTGACCGCCGGCGGC
Organism: Pseudomonadota bacterium; assembly: GCA_040386255.1. GTDB lineage: Bacteria > Pseudomonadota > Gammaproteobacteria > Burkholderiales > Burkholderiaceae_D > JAFCUW01. The sequence continues at coordinate 78,849 of JAZKFW010000076.1, read as the reverse complement.
CAGTCCTTCGTGCTGCGCACCAAGCCGGGCCCGGCTGCCAAGCTGCTGCCGTCGGCCCACGCGATCGACCGCGAATACAAGGTCATGGACGCGCTCAACAAGGCCGGCTTCCCTGCCCCGCGCCAGCTCCTGCTGTGCAACGACGAGTCGGTGATCGGCCGCGCGTTCTTCGTCATGGAGTTCATCGAGGGCCGCGTGCTGTGGGACCAGGCGCTGCCAGGCATGACGCCGCCCGAGCGCGCCGCCATCTACGACGAACTGAACCGCGTGATCGCGAAGCTGCACACCATCGACTATGCCGCCATCGGCCTGGCCGACTACGGCAAGCCGGGCAACTATTTCGGCCGCCAGATCGAGCGCTGGACGCGCCAGTACCAGGCATCCTCCACCGAAACGATCGAGGCGATGGACAAGCTGATCGAATGGCTGCCGAAGAATATCCCGGCCGGCGAAGCGACTTCCATTGTGCACGGCGATTTCCGCATGGACAACATGATCTTCCACCCGACCGAGCCGCGCATCCTGGCCGTGCTCGACTGGGAGCTGTCGACGCTGGGCCATCCGCTGGCCGACTTCTCCTACCATTGCATGAGCTGGCACATTCGGCCCGGGCAGTTCCGCGGCATCGCCGGCCTCGACCTGAAAGAACTCGGCATCCCGTCGCAGGAAGAGTACATCGCCACGTATTGCGCGCGCACCGGCGCCACGATCCGGCCCGAGGATTTCAATTTCTACCTGGCCTACAACATGTTCCGGCTGGCCGGCATCATGCAGGGCATCATGAAACGGTACGTCGACGGCACGGCGTCGAGCGCGCAGGCGCTGGAAAACGGCAAGGCCGCGCGCCCGATGGCCGAACTCGGCTGGCAGTACGCGCTGGCCGGCATGGCTTGATCAATTCCCCCACACCCAGGACCGACACATGAATTTCGATTACTCAGAGCGCTGCAAGGAACTGCAGGGGCGCCTGCTCGCCTTCATGGACGAGCACATCTATCCGAATGAAAAGGCGTTCAAGCAGGAGATCGACCGCAACGGCGTGGAAAAAGGCAATCGCTGGATTCCGACCGAGCTGATCGAACGGCTCAAGCCGCTGGCGCGCGAGCAGGGACTGTGGAACCTGTTCCTGCCGAAGTCGGTGCGCGCGCCGGAAGGCCTGTCGAACCTCGACTACGCGCCGCTGTGCGAGATCATGGGCCGCGTGGTGTGGGCGCCGGAGGTGTTCAACTGCGCCGCGCCGGACACCGGCAACATGGAGACGATCGAGCGCTATGGCAGCGAAGCGCACAAGCGCGAGTGGCTCGAGCCGCTGCTGCGCGGCGAGATCCGCTCGGCCTTCGCGATGACCGAGCCGAACGTCGCCTCGTCCGACGCCACCAACATCGAGACGCGCATCGAGCGCGATGGCGGCGACTACGTCATCAATGGCCACAAGTGGTGGATCTCCGGCGCCGGCGACCCGCGCTGCAAGATCTTCATCGTCATGGGCAAGACCGACCCGACGGCGGCGCGCCATGCGCAGCAGTCGATGATCCTGGTGCCGGCCGATACGCCGGGCATCACCATCGTGCGTCCGCTGCCGGTGTTCGGCTACGACGACGCGCCGCACGGCCACTGCGAGATCCTGTTCGAGAACGTGCGCGTGCCGGCGGCGAACCTGCTGCTCGGCGAAGGGCGCGGCTTCGAGATCGCGCAGGGGCGGCTGGGGCCTGGCCGGATCCACCACTGCATGCGGGCGATCGGCGTGGCCGAGCGCGCGCTGGAGCTGATGTGCAAGCGCCTCAACAGCCGGGTCGCGTTCGGCAAGAAGATATCGGAGCAAGGCGTGTGGCGCGAGCGGATCGCCGAGTCGCGCATCAAGATCGACACGGCGCGGCTGCTGACGCTGAAGGCGGCGTCGATGATGGACACGGTCGGCAACAAGCAGGCAGCGGCCGAGATCGCGATGATCAAGGTGCTGGCGCCGAACGTGGCGCAGGAAGTGCTGGACTGGGCGATTCAGGCGCACGGCGCCGGCGGCGTGTCGGACGACTTCCCGCTGGCGTCGCAATGGGCGATGAACCGCACGCTGCGCCTGGCGGACGGGCCGGACGAGGTGCACCGCAATGCGGTGGCCAAGCTGGAGCTGGCCAAGTGGATCAGCCTGGGCGAGGACACGTCGCTGCCAATCACCCGCTCGTAGCCTGCCGCCGAGGGGTCAGACCCCGGTTGTTCCGTTGGGGGTCTGACCCCGGTGTTGTTGGCGCAAGCGACACCGGGGTCCGACCCTCAAAGAAGAAACGGGTCAGACCCCTCGGCGAGCACCGTCGATTATTTACGGATAGCGGCGCATCACGAATTCGGCGACGCACACCGGCCGCGCTGCGCCTTCGCACTCCACCACCACGCTCCACACCAGCTGCGCGCCGCCTTCGATCGGCTCCACGCTCGCCAGCGTCAGCCTGGCCCGCAGCCGGCTGTCGACCGGCACCGGCGCCGGAAAGCGCACCTTGTTCAAGCCGTAGTTCAGCGCCATCTTGACGTCGACCATCCGGACCGCGTTCTCGAACAGCGCCGGCAGCAGCGACAGCGTCAGGAAGCCGTGCGCCACCGGCCCGCCGAACGGCGACTCGGCCTTGCAGCGCTCAACGTCGACATGAATCCACTGGTGGTCCGACGTCGCATCGGCAAACGTGTCGATGCGCTCCTGCGTGATGACGATCCAGTCTGACACCGCAACCTCGGTCCCGACCAGCGTCTTCAATTCGTCGAGGTCGGCGATGTCACGCATCGGGACGCCGCCCGAACATGCCCATCCCTTCGATCGTGCAGACCGGCTGCCCGTGCTGGTTGGTCGCGGTCCACGTCGACCACACCACGCCGCGGTCGTGCTTCGACGTCGATGCCTTCACCTTCGTCGTCAGGTAAGTGACGCTGATGGTGTCGTCGGCGCGCACCGGCAGCAGCCAGCGCACGCCGTCGAGGCCCGGCGAACCCATGCTCGACGACTCGCTCATCAACTTGTCGACGATGAGCCGCATCATCAGGCTGCAGGTATGCCAGCCGCTGGCGATCACACCGCCGAAAATCGAAGCCGCTGCCGCGTCATGGTCGACGTGGAACGGCTGCGGGTCGAACTGCGTCGCGAAGGCGATAATCTCCTCTTCGCTGACGGTGCGGCTGCCGAGGGCGATTTCCTGGCCCGGATGGAAGTCCTCGAAATACCAGTTGGTCTTCTTCATGCGGCCGCGTCCTGTTCGAATCCCGGCTGCGCCATGAAGCGCCGCAGATGGTGGTCCGAGTCGCCGAGCGTGACCTCGATCATGGAGAGGCGCTTGAAGTGGTGCGCGGCCGGCAGTTCGTTGGTCACGCCCATGCCGCCGTGCAGCTGCACCGCCTGCTGGCCGACGAACTTCATCGACTGGCCAACGCGGTACTTCGCGGCCGACACCGCGCGGCGGCGCTCGTCGACGTCGTTCGACGCCAGCTTGACCGCGGCCAGCAAGGCCATCGACCGTGCCTGCTCGAGGTGGATGTACATGTCGGCCATGCGGTGCTGCAGCGCCTGGAATTTGCCGATCGGGGCGCCGAACTGAGTGCGCGTCTTCAGGTAGTCGAGCGTGGCGGCGAAGATCGCTTCCATCGCGCCGAGCGCTTCGGCGCACAGCAGGCCGGCGCCGTAATCGGCGGCGGCATCGAGGATGTCCCAGCCGGCGCCGGCGGCGCCAAGCAGCGTCGACGCCGGCGCGCGCACATTGTCGAACACGATGTCGGCGGCGCGCTGGCCATCGAGCGTGCGGTAAGCGGTGACGGTCATGCCGGCAGTGGCGGCGGGCAGCACGAACAGCGAGATGCCGCTGGTGTCGCGCTGCGCGTCGCCGCTGCGCGCCGAGACGACGATGCTGCCCGCTTCGGCGCCATGCACGACGACGCTCTTGCGCCCGTTGATGACGTAGCTGTCGCCGTCCTGCGTCGCGGTTGTCGCGATGTCGGCCAGGTCGTGGCGCGACTGGCGTTCGCCGAGCGCGCATGCCAGTTTCAGCTCGCCCGCCGCGACCTGCTCGAGCAGCGCTTCGTGGCCGCCGGCCAGCTTGAGGAACTCGGCGCCCATCACCGTCGCCAGGTACGGCTCGACGACAAGGCCGCGGCCCAGTTCCTGCATGACGACGAACATGTCGACCGCGCTGCCGCTAAAGCCGCCCTGCTCTTCCGGCACCGGCAGCGCCGTCATGCCCAGTTCGACCAGCGTGGCCCATGCCTCGTCGGAGACGCCGGCACTGGAACCGACGATCTTCGCGCGCGCTTCGAAGCTGTAGTCCTTCGCCACCCAGCGTTTGAGGGCGTCGGCGAACTGCTGCTGTTCTTCTTTGAAGTTGAAATCCATTCAGTGCCTCACAGTCCAAGGATCATCTGCGTGATGATATTGCGTTGAATCTCGTTCGAGCCGCCGTAGATGGAGGTCTTGCGGAAGTTGAAGTAGTGCGCGGCCAGCGGCGCGGCGTCGTCGTCGACGATGCTGTGCTCCGTCTCGCCTTCGAGGTAGGCCGGGTCGAACGGCAGCGCCAGCGGGCCGGCCGCTTCCACCATCAGCTCCGTGAGCGTCTGCTGGATCTCGGTGCCGCGCACTTTCAGCACGGACGCCTCAGGACCCGGCGCCTTGTGCGCCTGCGACAGCACGCGCAGCACCGTCATCTCCAGCGCCATCAGTTCGATCTCTAGCGCGGCGACCTTGGCGCCGAACAGCGGATCGGCCAGCAGCGACTTGCCGTCGACGCTTTGCGCCGCGGCGAAGCGTTTGAGGAAGGCGAGTTCGCGCTTCGAGCGGCCCACCGCGGCGATGCCGGTGCGCTCGTGGCCGAGCAGGTACTTGGCGTAGGTCCAGCCCTTGTTCTCCTGGCCGACCCGGTTCTCGACCGGCACGCGCACGTTATCGAAGAACACCTCGTTCACTTCGTGGTCTTCGTCGAGCATGATGATCGGACGCACGGTGATGCCGGGTGCATGCATGTCCATCAGCAGGAAGGAGATGCCCTCCTGCTTGCGCACTCCGCTGTCGGTGCGCACCAGGCAGAAGATCATGTCGGCGTGCTGCGCCAGCGTCGTCCAGGTCTTCTGGCCGTTGACGATGTAGTGGTCGCCGTCGCGCACGGCGGTGGTCTTGAGCGAAGCGAGGTCGGAGCCGGCGCCCGGTTCCGAATACCCCTGGCACCACCAGTCCTCGCACGACAGGATGCGCGGCAGGAAGTGGTCCTTCTGGGCCTGGCTGCCAAAGGCCATGATGACAGGCGCCACCATGTTGACGCCGAACGGCAGGATCGGCGGCGTGCCGGCGCGGGCGCATTCTTCTTCCCAGATGTGGCGCTGCACCGGGTTCCAGCCCGGCCCGCCGAATTCGACCGGCCAGCCTGGCGCCACCCATCCCTGCGCGGCAAGCGTCTTGTGCCAACGGACGTAATCGTCCTTCGCGAGGCGCAGGTGCTTGCGCACTTTCTGCTGCAGGTCGGCCGGCAGGTGCTGGTCGAGGAAGCTGCGCACGCTGTCGCGAAACGCCAGGTCCTCGGCTGTGTAGTTCAAATCCATACAGTCTCCTTGTGTGGGCGCCGATCATAAAATAGCACGACCGTTCACAAGAATTGTACCCGAAAAAAATGAGTTGAGCGAAAGCTATAAATGCCGGTGTCAGGTCTGACATTCGGACATTTCGGCAACGAAATGTCCGAATGTCAGACCTGACACCGGAAATTTGCCCGAAAAAAAGCCCGCCGGGGCAAGTTGCCAGGCGGGCTGTCGGGAGGGGAAGCGCGTCAGTTGGCGAGCTTGGTCGCGGCGCGATACGGCATCACGCGCGAGGCGAGCCGGGTGTCGGTCTTGAACATCGCCACTTCGTCGCTGAGGATGTGCGCCGCTTCCTGCAGCATCACGTCCTTGGCGTTCTTGGCCGCTTTTTCGGCTGCCAGTTCGGCGGCGAGGTTGCGCTCGTCAGCCTGCAGGCCATCGTCCTGGCGCGGCGAACCCTTGACCGCAACCGCCTTGCTCGACTTGGTCGGATCGGGCACCTTGCTGCGCGCTTCCTTGTCGTCGACGCCGCTCTGCGACGCCATCCGCGCGTCACGCAGCTTGGTCTTCGCTTCCTGGGTGTCGCGCTCCTTGCGGCGCACGGCTTCATTCAGCGAGATGACGTTTTCCTTGCGCAGCTTGCGCATCTCGGCAATGTCTTCCTGCAGGTACTGGAAGTCCTTGTCCTTGGCGATGCGCGCTTCGTGGCGCTTCTGCAGCGGCGCGATCAGTTCCTTCAGGTCGCCGGAGGCGACGTAGCTGACCGGCTTGATCGACACGTACGGCAAGGCATTGTCGTAGCTCGACTCGCCAAAGTTCTCGCCGTCGGAGACGACCGGCATCTTGATGTCGGGGGTGACGCCGCGCAGCTGCGTGGTGCCGCCGTTGATGCGGAAGAACTGGGCGATCGTCATCTTCAGCTCGCCGTAATGGGTCTTCTCGGTCGGCGGCGCGAAGCGGTCCAGGTTGACCATCGTCTGCACGGTGCCCTTGCCGAAGCTCGGCTCGCCGATGATCAGGCCGCGGCCGTAATCCTGGATCGCCGCCGCGAAAATTTCCGATGCCGAGGCCGAGCCGCGGTTGATCAGTACGCCGACGGGACCGTCCCACGCCAGGCCGGCGTTGGTGTCGCTCTCGACTTCGATGCGGCCTTCCGCGGTGCGCTGCTGCACCACCGGGCCCTTGTCGATGAACAGGCCGGTCAGCTCGACCGCCTCGATCAGCGAACCGCCGCCGTTGTTGCGCAGGTCGATCAGCACGTTGTCGACTTTTTCTTTCTTCAGCTCGCCGAGGATGCGGGCGACGTCGCGCGTGGCGCTCTTGAAGTCCTTGTCGCCGCGGCGGCGGGCGTCGAAGTCGAGGTAGAAGGTGGGCAGCGAAATGACGCCGACCCGGCGCTTGATGCCGCCGTCGCGCACTTCGATGATCGACTTCTTGGCCGACTGCTCTTCCATGCTGATTTTCTTGCGCACCAGCGAGACGGCGACGTGCTTGCCGTCGGTGCCGACATCGGCCGGCAGCACGTCGAGGCGCACGGCGGAATCTTTCGGGCCGCGGATCAGCTGGACGACATCGTCGATGCGCCAGCCGAGCACTTCGGTAAACGCCGCCGCATCGCCCTGGGCAACGCCGACGATGCGGTCGCCGACCTTCAGCTTGCCCGACAGGCTGGCCGGGCTGCCCGGAACGATTTCGCGGATCACGGTGTATTCGTCGCGCGACTGCAGCACGGCGCCGATGCCCTCGAGCGACAGGCGCATGGCGATGTCGAAATTGTCGGCCGCGCGCGGGCCGAGGTAGTTGGTGTGCGGCTCGATCGAGGTGGCGTACGCGTTCATGAACATCTGGAACACGTCTTCGTTGTTCAGCTTGCGCAGGCGCACCTGGTAATTGTCGTAACGCTTGTCGAGCGTTTCGCGGATCGACTTGTCGTCCTTGCCGGCAAGTTTGAGGCGCAGCCAGTCGTTCTTGACGCGCTTGCGCCACAGCTCGCGCGCCTCGTCTTCGGTCTTCGGCCAGGCCGCCTTTTCGCGGTCGAGCATGAAGGTCTCGTCGGTGCTGAAGTCGAGCTTGGTCTTGAGCAACTCGCGCGCGTACGCCATGCGTTCACCGAAACGGGTCTGGTAGACGTTGAAGAGCACGAACGGCAGCGTCAGGTTCTCGTTGTTGATGGCATCGTCGAGCTTGTTGCGGACGACGTCGAACTGGTCGATATCGCTTTGCAGGAAGTACATCTTCTCGCCGTCGAGCGACTTGAAGTAGCGGTCGAAGATCTTCTCCGACATCGCATCGTCGAGCGGCATCGCCTTGTAGTGATGGCGCCCCAGCATTTTCGACGCCCACAGCGCCGCGGTCGCCTGCGACGGGATCGGCTTGAGCTGCGTGGCGCCGACCTTGTCGGGCTGGGCAAACGTGGCCGGGGCGGACAGGGCGAAAGCCATTGCTACGATGAACATCTGCTTCTTCATTCTTGGTCTCTCCATGCGTGATGCTGGGTAACTGCGGGCTGGACGGCTGAACACAAGGGTGCGCGCGCGCCAAACGGCCTGTCTGAGCGATTCTAACAGGATAGCGGGTTCGCACAGCGGCGGCTTGCGTAGTTTCACGCGGCCAGCTTACGGGGCGAACCGGCAGCGCGTTCACGGTTTTACAAATTGAAACAGAGTCGGTTCGAAATGCAATGCCAGCGCGGCAGTGGCGCCGACGATGAACAGATACGGCCAGGATCGCAGCGCGATGCGCCAATCGACCGCGGACGGCCAGAACGACAGGAACTGCGGCGCCAGCGCGAAGGCGATCAGCAGGTCGGTCGGCTGGAAGGTCCAGCCCGGCGTTGTCCGCCAGCGTGCCACGAGGAAAGGCAGCGCGATGATGAGCACCGGCGCCAGCGCGGCCGGGGCGGCGTTATACCAGCGCACCCGCATCAAGGTGACCGAGCCGAGCTCCCAGTTGCGCCCGACCCGGCGCGGGATGATCGTCAGCGACGTCGGCCGGGCGCCGGTCAGCAGCCCGACCGCGAAATGCGCCAGCTCGTGGCAGATGGTGCCGGCCACGGTGAACAGGAAGAAGAACGGATGCGACCCGGCCAGCAGCCGGATCAGGAACGCCAGCGCGGCCGATGGCACCAGGTAGAGCAGCACGTCGCCGTGCTGGCAGGCGAAGTCCGGTGCGACGGCGTTACAGCTGGCAAGAAAGGACACGGGCGCCCTGCCCGCTCAGGAATAGAAGCAGCGCCCGCAAGCCTGGCGATAGCGCTCGTTGCCGCCGATGCTGACTTGCTCGCCTTCGCGGATGCGGCGGCCCTCTTCGTCGACGCGCACGTTCATCGTGGCCTTCTTACCGCAGGTACAGATGTTCTTGAGTTCTTCGATGTCGTCGGCCAGCGCCAGCAAATAAGCCGAGCCGGGAAACGGTTCGCCGCGGAAATCGCTGCGCAGGCCGTAGCAGATCACCGGCACGCCGCGCACCTGCGCCAGCTGGTGCAGCTGCTGGACCTGGACGGTGCTGAGGAACTGGGCTTCGTCGACCAGCACGCAGGCCACCGTCGGCACTTCGGCGAGGAAATTGAAATCGGCGTCGAAGGTGTCGACCTGGCGCTGCGGGCCCAGGCGCGAGGTGACCTGGCCGACGCCGTAGCGGCTGTCGATGGCGGCCGTGAACAGCTTGACCTTCTGGCCTTGCTCTTCGTAATTGTGGGCCACTTGCAGCAGCGCTGTCGACTTGCCGGCGTTCATCGCCGAGTACCTGAAATAGAGTTTTGCCACTGCCTGCCCTGTCGCCGTTGGAAGCGCGAATTATAGCAAGCCTGGTGCGCCGCGTCCGGGGTCTGACGGGGACGCTGCCAGACCCCGGGATGGCGTCAGCGCGGGCGCCGCCGCGCCATCAAGCCGACCAGGCCGAGCCCTGCCAGCAGCATGCCGTAGGCGCCGGGCTCGGGCACTGCCAGCGTCAGGTCGTTGGCAGTCGGCCAGACCGCGCTGCCGTTCTGCGCCGCGTTCAGTACCACCGACAGCAGCGGCGCGCTGGAGGTAAAGCCGAGGAAGGTGGTGGTCATGGTGTCGTTGAGGATGACGGTTTCGGTCGCGCCCGACTGCGCCGTCAGCGTCACGCTGGTGCCCGGCAGGAAGGCGCCGTTCGCATCGGAGCCGAAGAAGAATCCGCCCAGCGCATACACCCCCGACGAAAAGTTCGAGAAGGAAATGGAGTCGGACGCCACCGCGGTCGACAGCCAGCGGTCGGCATCCGAGCCGGCGGTAAAGAATATCGACGACGGCCCCGAGCTGGCGACGTAGCTGTGGGCGCCGGCCATGCGCGCCAGCGGCGTCGGCAGCGGCGCCAGCGGCAGGTCGTCGAAATCATCGGTACCGGCGGCGGTGACCGCGGCCAGGAACGAAGCCTGGTCGTTGTAGACGGCAATCTGGGCGTGGGCGGCGGCGGCACTGCATAGCAATGCGGCCAGCGCCAGCGTGCTCAGCGAAACCAGGTTCTTGTTCATGTCAGTACTCCACGTTGAAAACATCGATCGAGCACAGCGGGTGCCAGGCTCAAGTAGATATCAGGCTTCGGCCGCTTACAATAAGAATAAGGTTAATTTAAAGATCATTTGATCTGCGCGAACAAACCCAGCAATTCCCTGCCCGCAACGTCGATCCAGCGCATTGCCAAATGAAAACGGCCACGGCACCTGGTCGCGGCCGTCGGCCAGCGCGCATTAGCCGCGGCTTCGCGCCACGAAGCCGATCAGGCCGAGGCCGAGCAGCAGCATGGCGTAGGTCTGCGCTTCCGGCACCGGCATGCCGATCATCACGTCGTTGGCGGTCGACCAGTACGCGGTGCCGCCCGGCACGCCATCCGTGCGCAGCGACACGCTCGCCAGCGGATCGGTGGAGATGAAGCCGAGGAAGGTGGCGACGGTCGTGTCGTAGAGGTTGACGGTGCGGGTGGCGGCGCCATCGGTGGCGGTCAGCACGACGGTGCGGTTGGGCGAGAACGCGCCGGCCGCGTCGGAACCGAAGAAATTGCCGCCGAACGCCTGCAGGCCGCCGAAGCTGTCGAAGGTGATGGTGTCGTTGCTGACGGTCGGCGCCAGCCAGACGTCGCCGCCGGTGGTCCCGGCCGGCCAGAAATTCGACACCGGGCCCGCGCTGGCGCGATAGCCGAAGGCGCCGGCGCTGCGCAACAGCGGCGTGCTGGTCTGGCTGACGATGAGGTCGTCGAAGGTGTCGGTGCCGGACGAGCTGAGCGCGGCGAGGAAGGCTGCGCGGTCGGTGTAGACGGTAATGTCGGCCTGCGCCGCCGCCGCCGCGCACAGCAGAACGGCAGCGAAGGACAGGGATTTGAGCGACAACGGTTTCTGTTTCACAAGTGCACTCCTGAGCAAAAGGGTTAGGTCGAGCCAGCGAAGATAGCCAGCTCAAGTAAATCCGATTTCGCCGAAGCTTACAACAAGATCAATCTTTATTTAATTACATCTTGCGCAAAGTGGAAGGTACGGGCTCTGCCGGGGAACCTATTTCCCCGGGTGATATTTACGTTCGAGGAACCTCTCGATGTCGGCCTTGTAGAACAGCACGTCCTTGAACTGGCCCTTGCTGTACATCTCGGCCTGGTCGCTGAAGTGCTTCGAGGCCGGATCGGCGCTCTGGCCGCCGGCAAGGATGCTCTTGGCGCGCAGGCGCGGGCCGAATTCGACCACCGCCACGAAGCTGTTGCCGCGGTCGCCGTAGATGCGCTTTGTCTTCTGTTTGGCCACCATACCGAACGACGCCAGCGAACCCCAGCTGGCCGACGTGAACGCCACCGGATAACTCGGCTTGCTGTCGTCGTACTGCTGGTCGACGGCGCCGCTGATGCGCTGGAAGCGGTTGATCTCGCCCCACGGCGTCTGCCAGGTGCCGAAGTCCTCGGCCAGCTTCGCCGACGCGCGCGCCAGCGCCTGCAGGCGATCCTGGGCGCCGATGCTGCTGCCGATGTAATCGAGCACCGGGATCTCTTTCGCTTTCGCCGCGGCCGAAGCGGCCGACACCATCTGCTGGCCCCAGTACACGGCCAGCGAGGTCGGCACCGACGCCACCGAGAAGCGCAGGTCCCAGCCGCGCAAGGCAGCCACCTGCGCGGCCAGCTGCCCCTTCAAGGGATCGGCTTCCGGCAGCGCTTCCCAGTCGCGCACCAGCGCCGGCACCAGCGGCTCGAACGCGGTCAGGTAGGTGTCGTAGGCGGCGGCCACCAGGCTGTCGAGGGTGAAGCCGCGGGCGTCCTGCAGCACCTTGATCGCATGCAGGCCGCGGGCGTTTTCCGGCAGCGTCCACATGTAGGCGGCGTAGTCCTTCTGGCGCGGGCTGTCGGCGCCGGCCGCGGCGAACGGCCAGTTGTTGGTGTTGAGGATGTAGCCGCTGGCGGGATTTTTCAGCGTGATGGTGTCCTTGACCTCGTGCAGTCCCCGCCACTCGGTGGCCGGATTGCTGCCGTCGACCGGGTGGACCCAGTCGAACGAAGGGTCGCGCTTCGGCACGAAGTTCCCGTGGAAGTAGGCGATGTTGCCATCGGCGTCCGCATACACCGTGTTGTTCGACGAATTGGTGCGCAGCTCCATCGATTTGTAGAACGACTTGTAGCCGGTCGCCTTGGTGCGGGTGTACGACTGCATCAGCGCCTTCAGCGGCTCTTCCATCAGCTTCACCGACACCCACTTGCCGTCGGCCGCGCGCACCACCGGGCCGTGGTGGGTGAAGTATGCGGTGACGGTCTTGCTGGCCATGCCGCCGGCGGTCTTGTAGGGCAGCGTGACCGGCAGCGCGCGCAGCGGGCGCAGTTCGGCGCCATACTTGTAGAAGAATTTGCCGTCCTTCTCGACCACCGTCTCGAGGTACTCGTCGATGACGTCGCCGCCGCCCGAGGTGTGCATCCACCCTGCCCGTTCGTTGAAGCCCTGGTAGACGAAGAACTGGCCCCAGGTCACGGCGCCATATGCATTCAGGCCTTCTTCGCTGACCATGTGTACTTCGGGCCGGAAGTAGAACGAGGTGTGCGGATTGATCAGCAACAGCGCGTGGCCGGAGGCGCTGCGTTTCGGTGCGATCGCGAATCCGTTCGAGCCGCGCGGCTCGGGGCCGAAGCCATTGCCGGCATCGGCCACCACCACCGGCGCGCCCTTGCCGTACATTCTTTCGAGCTGTTTCAGGTCGATCGATTCGATGTCGCCGCCGATGCTGCCCTCGCTGAACGCCAGTGCCATCCACGGCTCGAAACGGGTGAGCAGTTTAGGCTTGACCTGCGGGTGCGTGTGCAGATAGAAGTTCAGGCCGTCGGCGAACGACACCATCAGCTTCTTGAGCCATGCGGGGCTGGCCGCGTACTTGGCCTGCATGTCCTGCGGCGTGATGAACATCTTCATGCGCAGGTCGCGCCAGATCTCCTTCTCGCCTTCGACTTCGGCGAGGCGGCCCAGCGCGTTGATGTAATTGAGCTCGACGCGATTGAAGTCGTCCTCCGCCTGCGCGTACAGCAGGCCGAACACCGCGTCCGCATCGGTCTTGCCGAACACGTGAGGGATGCCCCACTTGTCGCGCATGATGGTCACCCGCTGTGCGCTCGCCTGCCAGCGCGCCAGCTCGGCGTTTGGCTTGGCGGCCTTGGCCGGCTGCTGCGCCTGCGCCGGGATGGCTGCAAACAGGGAAGCGCAACCGAGCAGCGCGCTGAACACGAGGCGTTGTGAAACCATGCGGACGATCTCCTGAGGGTGTGACTGATTAGACGCCCAGCTGCTCTTTCAGCGCGGCGTTTTCGAGTGTGAGCGCATCGACCTTGTCGCGCAGCGCCGCTACCTGGGCGCGCAGCTCGGCGGCTTCGTCGGCCGGCGTCTCTTTGGGCGGGCGGCTGCCGGCCTTCTGCTCGCGCACCTGGCGCGCGGCCAGTTGCAGCTCCTTGCGCCCGCCGGCGACCGCGACGATCTGTTCCGAATGCGGTAGCGAAGCGACGTTGGCCGCGGCATTGATCGAGATGGTCCCGGCGCGGACCGCTTCCACCAGCTGCGGCGTGGCCGCCTTCTGGATGCGTTCGATCTGGCTGATGGTATTGCTCGACACGCGAGCCGCCTTGGCGACGTCTTCGCGCGTATTCCACGGCGGCGATTCCGGCGCCGCGGCCGGCGCGGCCTCGGCTTCCGGTTCCGCGGCGCGCTGCGCCACGCGCGCGGTGACGATATCCTTCTTGCGCAGCGCGAGCACGCCGCGCTGATAGTCCGACACGCTGCGGCGCGCCAGGTGGTTATCGATCATCCACAGCATGACGTCGTCGAGCGAGCTGAAAGTGGTGTTCTGGACGGTGCGAAATTCGATGTTGTGGCGGGTGCAGATGTCGTAGCGGTTATGGCCGTCGATGAGGGTGTCGCCCCACAGCACCAGCGCATCGCGGCATCCTTCGGCCAGCAGGCTGCGTTCGAGCGCGGCGGATTCATTGGCGGTAAGCGGGTCGATAAACGAACGCAGTTCTTCGTTGATAGTAATGTTCAATTCTTGTCCTTGGAAGTTCACGCGCCGGGACCGCCGGCGCGCCGCCACGAATGCTACACCATCCGCGGCAGCGGCCAAAGCAAGTTGGATTGATACGGCGACGCTGCGGATTGCATTGCAGCCTGTGAACGCCGATTACGTCGTCCTCGCGCACGCGGGGACCCCATTTTTGCGCGCCGCTCGCGGCGTCGCTCCTTGGCACCCGGTGGCATTAAACGCCGCACGATGTGCTAGAATCTCGCCCGTTGCCCGGGTGGTGAAACTGGTAGACACCCGAGACTTAAAATCTCGTGTCAGAAATGGCGTACCGGTTCGATTCCGGTCCCGGGCACCAACCTCTAGTATCAAACTGACGCATGCCGTCGCCCCCCTCACGTTACGCCCCCTCAGCAATTTATCTTCCTTGCGCACGCCGACCTAAAAAAGAATATTGAATCGACCGGAGCGCGATCGAAGGCCTGCCGCCGGTTGCACTAGTTAATGATATGATAATTTGCGTCCGCAACTTTAGTGGTGGCGCGATCGTTTCATCCTGCGCAACTTCGCGCCTTTCGGAGACAAAATGAAATTGAAAACCACGATAATGAGCATAGCCTTGATGGCCGCCTCCACAGCATTCGCCCAAAACAAGCCGGTAGTTCAGTTTATTGCCACCGGCGGGACCATCGCCATGAAAATCGATCCGGTCAAAAAGGCGCCGGTCCCTGCAATTTCCGGCGACGATCTATTGGCCACCGTTCCCGATATCGGCAAGTACGCCACCATCGAAGTCAACAACCTGTCGAACGTGCCGTCCGATTACATGGACCCGCCGCGCTGGATCCAGCTCACCAAGGCAGTGCAAGCCGCATTGGCGCGCCCTGAAGTATCCGGCGTGATCGTCTCGCACGGCACCGACACGCTGGAAGAAACCGCCTATTGGCTGGATCTGACCGTCAACTCGAGCAAACCTGTCGTTCTGATTGGCGCCCAGCGCAACGCCTCGTCTTCGGACTTCGACGGTCCGCGCAACTTGCTCAATGCGGCGCGTATCGTCGTCGATGCGCAGTCCAAGGACAAGGGCGTGATGCTGGCGATGAATAACCAGATCAATGCCGCGCGCTATGTGACGAAGACCCACACCGGTAACGTCGAAACTTTTAATTCAGGCGACTTCGGCTTTATTGGCGAGGTCTACCCGGACCGCGTGACCTATGCCAGCGCGCCGATGCGCCGCCAGCATATCGCCATCAAGGCCGACAAGATGCCGGCAGTCGAAATCGTCGCAATGTACGGCGGCGCCGATGGCATGGCCCTGCGCAGCGCAGTTGACCGCGGCGCCAAAGGCATTGTGGTGCAAGCGTTGGGCATGGGGAACATGAACGAGCCCATGTATGAAGCCGTCAAATACGCGTTGTCCAAGAAAGTCAGTGTCGTCGTATCCACCCGAGTCCACAATGGCCGGGTGTTGCCAAGCTACGGCTTTGTCGGGGGAGGCAAGACTACATTCGACGCCGGTGCTGTCATGGCCGATGATTTGAAGCCAGCCAAAGCACGCATTCTGCTGATGTTACTGCTGCAAAATGGTGTCTCCAGCCAGGCCGACCTGCAAGCCGCTTTCAACCGGTAAGCCGATACAAGGCCCCCGCGCGCATTCGCCTCGCGGGGGTTTTTCGTACTTTACCGTTCAATCCTTTGCCGCCAGCGGCGCGTGAACGACATGCGCATGCCTTGTGTCGCTCTCTTCTTGCAAATAATCAAGATTATCAATAATATTACACGGCGCGGATTTTAAATCCGCCGGACCTTTTTCGTTCTAAATCTTCCTCGGGATCCGGTATGCACCAATTACCCACACCGGGTAAGAATTGCCGTGTCTCAGACCTGCTCTACTTCGATCAATAGACGTCTCGATGCGAGATAAATATCCCTTAGTGGCTAATTATCAATCGCAATTCATTCACGACTGGTGGAAAGGTAAATACACATGCCTCACAAGTTCATTGCTCGCTTGCCCTTCGCTATATTGACTCTGCTAATGGCGCTGTCGCCTGCGGCCGCCAAAGCGCAATCCGTGCCAGAACCGATCCCGATCGAGCACTTTTTCCAGCGCCCGTCCATGCTGAGTGCGAAGCTTTCTCCTTCCGGCAACAAGATCGCGTTCACGACCTCCCGCGGCGATACCCGCGTCGGCCTGATCGTCATCGACTTGACGGGGGGTAGCCCCAAAGCGCTGCGCGCCGCCACTTTTTCGGACGCCGATATCACCAGGTTTTACTGGGTTAGCGATGACCGCCTGGTCTTTAGCGTCGTCGACTTGAAGGATGGCAGCGGCGAGGACATGTATTACGCGAGTGGCCTGTTCGCGGTCAACGCGGATGGCACTTCATTGCGCACATTGGTCAGCCGCGAATGGAGAACTGACTCCGCCGACGGCCGCATGCTGAAGTGGAATCACACCTTGTTGGCGGTACCGCAGCAGCAAGCAGGCGTCAGACCCGACGAAGTCGTTATCGGTGAAATGTATTTCAATCACAAGACGGTGACAAGCATCTGGCCCAAATGGCTGAATGTCCGCACCGGCCGCACCCGGACCATGGACCTGGTTCCCCTCGATGGCACTGTCGGCTGGGAGTTCGACAGCGCGGGGGAACCGCGCGTGGCATACAGCCGCATCGGCGGGAAGACGGCCACGCATTGGCGCGGCCCCGGCGAAAAGCAATGGCGCCAGCTGGCACAAGATGATGTACTCGACGCCAAATTCACGCCCAGGGCAGTCGATGATGCAGGCAACCTGTATGTCACCGCAACCGATGGCTCCGGCTTTTCCGTGTTGAAGCTGTTCGACTTCAAGACTGGCAAACCAGGCACGTCGTCGTTGCTAGAGACGCCCGGTTTTGATTTCACCGGCAGCGTGGTGATGGGGCGCGCCGGCGCGGGCGCTCTTGGTGTGCGGATAACCACCGATGCCGAGCAGACCATCTGGTTCGACGAAGGGATGAAGCGCACGCAAGCGATGGTCGATGCCCAGTTGCCAGGCCGTATCAATCGCATCGACTGCCAACGCTGCGGCGCTGACGATGCCGTCTTGCTGGTTCGTTCGTTTTCGGATCGCGATCCGGGCAAGCTGTTCCACTACGAGGCTGCAAGCAAGCGCTGGAACCTGGTCGGCAACATGCAGGACGATGTCGATCCGCAACGCATGAGCCGCGTTGCAATGCACCGCATCAAGGCCCGCGATGGCCACGAAATCCCTGTCTGGCTGACCCAGCCGGCGGGGTTGAAGCCGGGACAGCCCGCACCCGCGGTGGTGCTGGTGCATGGCGGACCGTGGGTCCGCGGTGGGCATTGGCAGTGGGATGCCATGGAGCAGTTCCTGGCATCGCGCGGCTACCTGGTCATCATTCCGGAGTTCCGCGGCAGCACGGGCTACGGCTACAAGCACTACCGTGCGGGCTGGAAACAATGGGGACAGGCCATGCAAAACGATGTTGCCGACGCGCTGATGTGGGCGCAGAAGCAGGGCCTGGCAAGCGAGAAGGCATGTATCGCAGGCGCAAGTTACGGTGGCTATAGCACGCTGATGGGACTGGTCCGCCACCCCGAACTCTACAAATGCGGCGCCGCCTGGGTCGCCGTGACCGATCCGTCACTGTATCTGGAGGGTGCGTGGGGAGTCATCGATGATATCGATAACAACAGCCGCCGCTACGAGCTGCCTCAGCTGGTCGGCGATCTCGACAAGGACGCCAAAATGCTGGCCGACAACTCGCCACTGCTGCGCGCCCAGGAAATCAAGGCGCCGTTGCTGCTGGCGTTCGGGGAAAGCGACCTGCGCGTTCCGCTGGCGCACGGGGAGCGCCTGCGCGCTGCCCTGAGCAAGGCCGGCCGGCCGCCGGAGTGGATTACCTACCCCAACGAAGCCCACAGCTGGCGCCAGGTCGGCACGCAAGTCGATTTCGCCCGCAGAATGGAAAAGTTCCTGGCGCAGCACCTGAAGGGTGAGAAACCTTGAGAGACCTGCCGGCGGCGACAGCATCACCGCGAACGACAACTCCCAGCGCTCTTGGGCGATCAGGTTGTCGGCGCCATCGCTGATCGGCGGCACTCCGCAATGCGCGGTTGCCGCCGTCCCGTTCAGCGCTCATGCCTCACAAACGGATTGAACCAATCCAGTTCGTCCATCAACGTGGACTTATGATTCCTCACCGCCTCCACCGCCTCGGCATGGACCTCCGCGCGCGTGCGCTGGCTTGTACCTGCGGACTCGCGCCCTGAACTCGACGCGCCGCTCGACGTCGTGCCGAACTCCGAATAACCTTCATACGGTTCCGATGGCGGCCTGACGTTACCGTTACCGGTCTGGGCGCAGCCGCCAATAAATGCAAAAGCCGTCGCGAGGACGGCTATTCTGGGACTCATGACATCCTCCAATTACCAGTTACAACCGATTTGATATTCCGTGGCGCACCCTCCCCTGTTCCCAGCGGGTCTAGGATGCTTGTCCGGGCTGGGTTGCCGACGTCGTCGCAGCGTCGTGCGAGGTCGCGCTGGCGATCGGTGAACTGGGGTCGGGTTCTGCGGGGGGCGCGACCGTACCGTTCGTGGCGCAGCCGCTAATCAATAGCGATAGCGCCGCCAATGTCGCTAATTTGCCGTTCATGATCTCCTCCTGTTGGTCAATTGCTCAAACCAGCATAGGCAAGCTGGTTTGAGCATGCAACCACAGCAGGGCGATTTATTTCGTCGTCAGTGGATCGCGTCGATCAGGCGCACGTCTGCCGGCGACAGCTCGATCAGCGACGCTGCCGCGCTCGACAGCACCGAGGCAATGCGGCTCGCACCGGGAATGGGGATCACCCGGTCGCTCTTGGCCAGGTGCCACGCGATGACGACGGCGTAGGGACTGGCGTCATATTTTTGGCCGAGCTCGACCAGCAGCGGATGCTCGGTCACCTTCGCGCAGAAACGCTTGCCGCCAATCACGCTGTGCGGCAAATAGCTGATGCCCTCGCGTTCGCAGCTTGCCAGCATGCCATCGGCGTAGTCGCCGGCGTTGAACGGGTTGCAGCTGTTCTGCACGGATTCGATGCGCACGATGTCGCGCGCGGCGTTGAGTTCATCGAGGCTGACATTGCAGAGCCCGATGTGGACGATCTTGCCTTCCTCCTGCAGGCGGGCCAGCGCGCCGATCGATTCGGCGAACGGCACGCCGTCATCCGGAGCATGCAGCTGGTAAAGGCTGATGGCTTCGCGCCCGAGGGCGTGCAATGTTTCGAGGCACGACTTGCGCAGGAATTCCGGGTGGGCGTTGACGCGGCGCTGGCGCCGGTCGACGCCGCCCTTCGCCGCCACGGTGACGGCGTCTGTCATCCCGCTCGACTTCAGCGCCTGCTGGATCAGGCGTTCGTTGTGGCCGATGTCGTCGTCGCCGTGGCAGTAGACGTTGGCGGTATCGATGAAGTTGATTCCGGCGTCCAGGGCGGCGTGAATGACCGCGATGCCGCTCGCGTCTTCCGGTCCGCCCGGCATCGACAGCGGCATCGCGCCGAGGCCGACGGGGAAAAGGCGCAAGCCCGTGCGGCCCAGTTCGCGCAATACCGGGTCAACCAGGTTGAAAACTTCGAAATCGCGTGCGTTCATGGCGGTGCCTTCGCGTGCAGGTTTTCAGAGCCGATTTTGCGGGGCGGCTAATCCTCGAGGCTGACCAGTTGCCCGCCCGGATTCGATT
This sequence comes from Pseudomonadota bacterium, assembly GCA_040386255.1. Classification (GTDB taxonomy): domain Bacteria; phylum Pseudomonadota; class Gammaproteobacteria; order Burkholderiales; family Burkholderiaceae_D; genus JAFCUW01. Next base: position 59,094 of record JAZKFW010000076.1, on the reverse strand, counting down.
GCAGGTCCACCGCCACCGCGCCGAATGCGAGCGTCAGCGTGTTGCCCGCGCGAAGCGTCTCCAGCTCCGGCGTCGTCAGTTCATGGGTGATTTTCTGGCGCTTGGCGGAATTGGCGGGGCCATCCAGGCTGATGGCCAGTCCAAGCGTTTCCTGGCAGCGGTTGGCGGGGGCGTTCGGGTTGACCACCGTCAGGACGTATTTCTCTCCTTCCTGCGAAGACAGCTGCATCGTCCCGGGCAGCCCGCGCAAGATCCGGTACATCTGCGACATGGGTATGGTCTTGCCGGTCATTTTGCACTCCCGCTGGGCATCACCGCGACATAGGCGCCATGCGCCAGCCAATAACCTTTGGCGCGCCCGCGGCCCGTGGATTTATTATCGGTTTCCTTTTCATTGTCCAGATCGGATTCCATATTCACCGTCTGCAGCCGGACATTCACCGTTTCGCCGCTCAGCGTTTTACACGGGACAATCACCGGAGCGCCGGTATCGAGCATTTTCAATTCGATTGAAGATAATTTCTTCGCCTGCACCAATTTGCCTTCCATTGCGACCCCCGAGCAGATAATAAGCGTGTTCGCCTTATAATCGATAATCACGCAACTGCAACACGGATTCTCCTGTCGTTAATCCAGTGCTGCAATTGCCATAAACGAATAGCAGGTTATTATTGCTTCTGCTTTTCTGCCATCTTGGCGGAAAGGCTTTCAACGCCGCAGACGACGTTCTTGATCTCGGCCGCCAGGCTTTCGACGCCGCACACGGCGGTGCGCTGGTTGCTGGCCATCTTGGCGGACAGGGCTTCCACACCGCAGACAACGTTCTTCAGTTCAGCCTGCATGCTTTCGACGCCACACACGGCGTTCTTCTGATTACTCGCCATTTTTGCCGAGAGACTTTCGACGCCGCAAACGACGTTCTTGATTTCAGCCTGGAGGCTTTCAACCCCGCACACCGATTTATCCTGTGCCATTATTGACTCCCATTCGGATGTTGTTTGCTAGGAAATTTCATTAACCTCCAACAATCTGCATTCGAAGCTTTTAGCTATGCGCAAATCGTCGCGGCGAATTGATACTAGTATGAATTTTGATCCGATGTCAACGTCATTTGGCGGCAAAATCGCAGCTCTTTTTATCGATCTGCAGACGATCGTTAAATGTTAATTTGATAGCTATTAATTAATCGAACGAAAGATTATTTCGTCGATATGCAGGTGCAATAGAAGAGCCACACGCCCGCCAGTCGATATACGAGACGGATAATCGTCAACGTTAATTTCCCGCCTCAATCGCCGCATATAAACCGGCGCGGAAGACAAGAAACGATTGTTTGCGGGAAATTATGTGGATTGGTGCGCAGGCGCTTCCGGCGGCGCCGGATAAGAAATCCGCGCCCCGTCCACCACGGCGAATGGCGTCAGCGCGTGCGGCTTGCGTTTCTGGCCGCTGATGATGTGTTCCACGACGATGCCGCGCACGACCAGCGCGTCCCAGCGCGGCGATGTGGCGCTAGCCGATGCCCGCCGCCGCCAGGGACGCGGGCAGGCTGTCGCGATCGAATTGCGGGTTGTGCCTGGATTTGGGCACCGTACTGATGTCCAGCACGCACTCAACCTGGTGCAGCTGAAGCAGGCCGATGAACTCCTCGAGCGGGCGGGTGGCGTGGCCGATGGTGCAGACGAGACGAGTGTCCAAAGCAAGTCCTCCTGGGCGCTCCTATTGTAGCCGCAGCGCCAGCGCCGCCAGCGTCACCAGCAGTACCGGCAGCGTCAGGACGATGCCGACGCGGAAGTAGTAGCCCCACGTGATCGTGATGCCTTTGCTCGACAGCACATGCAGCCACAGCAAGGTGGCGAGGCTGCCGATCGGCGTGATTTTCGGGCCGAGGTCGCTGCCGATGACGTTGGCGAACACCATCGCCTCGCGCACCGCGCCGGAGGTCGCGGTCGCATCGATCGACAGCGCGCCGATCAGCACCGTCGGCAGGTTGTTCATGACCGACGACAGCAGCGCCGTGATCACGCCGGTGCCGATGGCCGCGCCCCACACGCCGTATTGCGCGCAGCGCTCGAGCAGCTCGGTCAGCGCCGCGGTCAGTCCGGCGTTGCGCAGCCCATACACGACCATGTACATGCCGAGCGAGAACACCACGATCTGCCACGGCGCATGCCGGATCACCTCGCGCGTGGCGATCACGTGCCCCCGCGCGGCGACCACGAACAGCACGGCGGCGCCGGCGGCGGCGGTCGCGCTGATCGGCACGCCGAGCGGCTCGAGGCCGAAAAAACCGACCAGCAGCAGGCCCAGCACCCACCAGCCGGCGATGAAGGTGTTGTGATCGCGGATCGCCAGGCGCGGCTGCTTGACCTGCTTGAGGTCATAGTCTTTCGGGATGTCGTGGCGGAAGAACAGCAGCAGCACGGCCAGCGTGGCGGCCACCGACACCACGTTCACCGGCGCCATCACGGCGGCGTAGCGCCCGAAGCTGACGCCGAAATAGTCGGCGGAGACGATGTTGACCAGGTTCGACACCACCAGCGGCAGGCTGGCGGTGTCGGCGATGAAGCCGGCGGCCATGACGAACGCCAGCGTCGCCTTGGCCGAGAAGCGCAGCTCGAGCAGCATGGCGATGACGATCGGCGTGAGGATCAGCGCGGCGCCGTCGTTGGCGAACAGCGCCGACACGGCGGCGCCCAGCAGCACCATCAGCACGAACAGCTTGCGCCCGCTGCCGCCGCCCCAGCGCGCCACGTGCAGCGCCGCCCACTGGAAAAAGCCGGCCTGGTCGAGCAGCAGGCTGGTGATGATGATGGCGATGAAAGTGGCGGTGGCGTTCCACACGATATGCCAGACCGCGGGAATATCGGACAGCTCGATCACGCCGGCCAGCAGGGCCGCCAGCGCGCCCAGCGCCGCGCTCCAGCCGATGCCGAGCCCGCGCGGCTGCCAGATGACGAGGACCAGCGTGGCGATAAAAATGGAGAATGCCGCGATCACCGGAAGGACCCGGTCGGGAAGCGTGCTGTCGGCAGCGCAAATGACGAAGCTGCCATTTTTGATTCCATTATTCAAGAGGGATGGAAGTATAGAGCCAACCCGGCAGCTGGGGCAATTGTCGTGCAGAACGGGGCGTTGCCTGTCTTTAACGTAGACTGCCTCCGTTCAATTTCAAGCACGGATAAACAATGCACCTTTGCCCCGATTGCGGCTCGGATTTCACCCGCCGTATCAAACGCTCCTGGTGGATGCGCCTGCTGCTGACCAGCAGGCACATCCTGTGCACGATGTGCGGCGCGCGCTCGTTGCTGCTGTGGCCGTCCCGCAAGCGGCGCGCCGAACGCACGCCGGTGCGCCAGCTGGCCGAGTTCCGCAAGAACCGCGACTGACCGCGTCAAGGGTCGGCCCGCATTCGTGCGCAGGCTTTTTCGCGCCAACCCTGCGAAACCCGGCAACTAAGACCCCGCGCGCGGGTCTTAACTGCTAATAGGGCCGTCACGGGAGCGCGAATGAGCAGGCATGATCCAGTCAGGACAACCTTGAAAGCGGGCGAGCAGTATGCCGGCCTGATCCTCGGCAAGGAAGGCGCGCCCGACCATCACGTTGTTCTGCTGCCCGGAGACGCGCAAGACGTCACCTGGGCGGCCGCGCGCGAGTGGGCCGCGTTCTCCGGCGGCGAACTGCCGACCCGACGCGAACTGTCGCTGCTGTTCGCCAACCTCAAAGAACAATTTCACCGCGTCTGGTACTGGTCCTCGGAGCCCTCCGAGGCGCGCTCGCAACTGGTGTGGGGGCAAAACTTCACCAGCGGCATCCAGACCATGTACGGGCGCCCCTTCCACGGCCGCGCCCGCGCAATCCGCCGAGTCGTCGACGACTAGCCGCGTGTTCTCCGCCGCGGCGTCAAGTTGCCGGCAGTCTATGTGCCCTACCGAACAGTCTAGTTATCGGAAATCCGATATCTTTCAGCTGTCTGAACTCGACAATTCGTCATCCACAGCTGCAGGGGAAATATAATATGAACATACTAATCAGCCTCATCGTCTATCTCGTCATCTTCGGCCTCATCTGGTGGCTCGTCAGCCTGCTGCCATTGCCGGCGCCGGTCGCGCAGATCGTCCGCGTCCTCTTCATCATCCTGCTGATCCTGATCGTGCTGTCGGTTTTCGGCATCATCCCAGGCGGCTACCTGCCTAAGCTGAACCTGTAGTAGCCGGCCGCAAGCTCGCACACAGAACCCGGCCAGGCGCCGGGTTTTTTTTGGCTATGTGCGCGTCAAGTCGGGGATATTGAACCAGCGCCTGCGGCTGCGCGCACATAGCTTTTTTTTGACCTCGTGTGGCGCGCAAGGCGCTATATAATTAATTGAATGACCCCACATCCACGCGGCACCATCGCCATGCAGCCATCTGTCCAGTCGTTTTTCGACAAAGCCACTTCCACCGTCACCCACGTTGTCAGCGCCGGCCCCGGTACCCCGTGCGCGATCGTCGACTCGGTGCTCGACTTCGATCCGAAATCGGGACGCACCTCGACCCGCAGCGCCGATGAGGTACTCGCCTACGTGCGCGAACAGAAGATGCCGGTGCGCTGGCTGCTCGAAACGCACGCGCACGCCGACCACCTGTCGGCGGCGCCCTACCTCGCCGACCAGCTCGACGCGCGCATCGCCATCGGCGCCTCGATCCGCGCCGTGCAGCATGCGTTCGCCAACATCTTCAACGTCCACCCGCCGGCGCCCCAGGACGGCTCGCAGTTCGACCACCTGTTCGCCCCCGACGAGGTGTTCATGATCGGTCACATGGAGGCGCGCGCCATCCACGTGCCTGGCCATACGCCGGCCGACATGGCCTATCAGGTGGGAGATGCGATGTTCGTCGGCGATTCGCTGTTCATGCCCGACCTCGGCACCGCGCGCTGCGATTTTCCGGGCGGCTCGGCCAATTCGATGTACCACTCTGTGCGCCGGATCCTGTCGGCGCCGCCCGCAACGCGGCTGTTCATGTGCCACGACTATCCGCCGGCCGGGCGCGAGGCGCGCTGGGTCACCACCGTGGCCGAGCAGCGCGCCCACAACATCCACGTCCGCGACGGCATCACCGAAGAGCAGTTTGTCGAGTTGCGCACGCGGCGCGACGCCACGCTCGACATGCCGACGCTGATCCTGCCGGCCATCCAGGTCAACATCAACGCCGGGCGCCTGCCCGAGCCCGAAGAAAACGGCATCAGCTACCTGAAGATCCCGCTCAACGCGCTCTGATCGAGATCGACCTTATCGCGGCGGCACGACGGCGCGGCCGATCGGCTGCTCCATGTTGGCCAGATACCACGCCGTCACCGTCATTACCGCGACATGGCGCCGCAGGTCTTCCGGCTTGACCTTGTCGAAGGTGTCGGCCGGCGTGTGGTGGTAGTTGAAATAGGTCGACTCGTCGATCAGCGGCGCGAAGCTCGGCACGCCGCCCGCTTCCAGCCCGTGCAGATCGCCGGTGCCCAGCGCATCGGCGCGCTGCAGCGCACCCGCCCCCATCGGCACCAGTGCCGTCTTCAACGGCGCGAAATGCTTCATCGCTTCGTTGCGGATGCTCGAGCGCATGCCGAACACGCGCCCCGAGCCCTGGTCGCTTTCGATCGCCGCGACGTGCTTGTCGAGCGCCGCCCGGTTGGCGACCAGGTAAGCGTCGGCGCCGCGGCCGCCGTTTTCCTCGTTCATCCAGGCGATCACGCGGATCGTGCGGCGCGGCCGGAAGTCGAGCTTCTTGAGCGTGTCGACCACGGCCATCGCGCTGACGACGCCGGTGGCGTCGTCGTTGGCGCCGGTGCCGAGGTCCCACGAATCGAGGTGGCCGGAGACGATCACGATTTCATCGGCCTTGTCGGTGCCGGGAAAGTCGGCGATGACGTTGAAGCTGTCGGCGTCCGGCAGGATCTGCGGCGTCAGCGTCAGCTGCATGCTGAGCGGACCGCGCGCGGCCAGCCGCGTCATCAGCATCGCGTCTTCCGCCGACACCGCCGCCGCCGGGATGCGCGCGCCGTCCTGCAGCCCGCTGGCGCCGGTATGCGGCAAGCGGAAATCGGCGCCGCCGACCGAGCGCACCAGCACCGCCGCCGCCCCCATCTGCGCCGCCATGCGGGTGCCCAGTCCGCGGTACTGCACCGCCTGTCCATACGCGGTGCCGGCCTGGCCGCGCTCCGCCATGTGCTGGTCGAAGGCGACGTCGAACAGCACGATGCGCCCGCGCACCTCGGCCGCGCGCGCCTTCAGTTCGTCGAAGTCGCGGATGACGATCACCGGCGCGGTCATGCCGCCGGCCGGCGTGGCGCCGGAGCCTCCAAGCGCGGGCAGCACCACGCGCTGCGTCACGCCGGCCGGGCGGCCCGCATATTCGACCAGCGACGCCGTCTCGGCCCCGCGCACCCAGTGCGGCACCTTCACCGGCTGCAGCGTCACGGTGGCGCCAAGCTTGCGCATCGCGTCGGCCACCTGGGTCACCGCCGCCGCCGCGCCGGCCGATCCGGACAGGCGCGGGCCGATCAGGTCGGTCATGTCGGCCAGGCGCTCGAGCGCCCAGTCGCTCTTGAGGGCGGCGTTGCGGATCTGGCCGAGCGCGGCGGGGTCGTTGCCGGGCGTGGCGGCGAAGGCGCTTGCGGCCAGCATGCTGGCGGCGAGAATGGTCAGGGCGGACGTGTGGCGCAGGGTCATGCAGCGAATCCTTCGATGTCGGTTCAGTGAGGATTGGCACAATATCGCATTTTGGCTTTGCTGTGCGTGCGTTGCGACGCCGTGTTCACGTGCCTGGCGCGCGCACCAGCCGCACGCGGGTGATCTCGGACGGCGCGCCGAAGCGTTTCGGCGGCCCCCAGTAGCCGGTGCCGCGGCTGGTGTACACCCACAGCGAGCGCAGTCGGTTCAGGCCCGCGGTGTAAGGCTGCTGCAGCGGAACGAACAGGTTCCACGGGAAGAACTGGCCGCCATGCGTATGGCCCGACAGCTGAAGGTCGAAGCCGGCATCGGCGGCCGCTTCGGCGCTGCGCGGCTGGTGCGCCAGCAGCACCCGCGCTCTCACGTTCGGCGGCGCGCCGGCCGCCGCCTTCTTCGGGTCGCTGCGGTGCGACTCGTCGAAATGGTGGGCCATGAAGTCCGGCACGCCGGCAATCATCAGGCCCTCGCCGTCGCGTTCGACCACCACGTGCTCATTGAGCAGCACGTTCAGCCCAAGTCGGCGCATCTCGGCGATCCACTCGGTGGCGCCGGAATAGTATTCGTGATTGCCGGTGACGAAGTAGGTGCCGTCGCGCGCGGCCAGGCGCCCGAGCGGCTCGGTATGCATGGCCAGGCGCTTGACGCTGCCGTCGACAATGTCGCCGGTGACCGCGATGGCGTCGGGCTGCAGCGCATTGACCCTGTCGACGATCGCGTTGAGGTAACGGCGCTTGATGGTGGGGCCGACGTGGATGTCCGAGACCTGCACGATGGAGTAACCGTCGAACGCCGCCGGCAGGCCGGCAATCGGCACCTGCACCTCGACTACCTGCGCGACCCGCCGCGCGTTGAAGAAGCCGACCAGCGTCGCCGCGAAGGCCAGCAGCGGCACGCCGATGGCGCTGGCGTGCTCGAACTGCGCGATGGCGCCGCCGAAAATCGCCGCGGCCAGCAGGCCGGCGTCGCGCAGTACCGTCAACACCAGCAGCGACGAGAAGTACCCCATCGACAGCAGCCCCGCCCAGGTGAGTTGCTCGCTCCAGCGGAAGCGCGTCAACGCCGAGGAGAACAGGCCGGTGAGGACCAGCAGCGCCGAAGCGGCTAGCAGAGCGATGCCCGCGCAAAGCCCGGCGGTCTCGAGCCGCATGGCCGGCAGCAGGCGCAGGCCGATGTAGAGGTGCAGCAGCGCGAGCAGGGTCGCGACGGTGAGCAGGGCGCGACGGGGCATGAAGGGTCCGTATCGAATCAATGACCCTTACAAGATGGGGCGCGCGGCGCCATCTTCAAGCGTCAATACAGGCTCATGTTACAGGCGATACACGAGATGTAAGAGTCTGTATTAACGATGGCGTGCTGTTGTGGACAATATATAGTGAACTCATGCCCAGCAAGTTACGCGATCATCCTGATCCAGCTCGAGGCAAGAGGAAACGCCATGTTGAATAAAAAATGCTTAGGTGCGGTGATCCTGGCCGCTACGGCCGTCACGTCCACGGCAATGGCTGCCGATCGCGGTGTAAATACAGCTGTCGGCGCCGTACTCGGTGCTGCGATTGGCCATAACAGCGGCGGGCGCGACGGCGCCATCGTCGGCGGCGTGCTGGGTGCGGCGCTGGGTAACGCGATTACTTCCGACGACCGTTACAACAACAACGGCTACTACGACAATCGTAGCGGCTACGTAGACAACCGCAGCGGCTACTACGACAACCGCAGCGGCTACTACGACAACCGCAGCGGCTACGTCGACACCCGCGCAAGCTACTACGACAACCGCGGCAGCTACTACCAGCCGGCGCCAGTGTACGTCGAAGCGGCGCCGGTGTATTACACCCCGGCTCCGCGTTACTACAACGCCCCTTCGGCGGTAGTGTATGTCGGCTCGAGCCGTGGCTATTACAATGGCGGCTACAGCAATCATCGCCGCGGCCACCGTGGCCACGATGGATATGGCCGCCGCTAAGCGCGACGCAACGTAGTCAACAAAACGCCGACCGGGCAACCGGCCGGCGTTTTTTTCGTCTTTAAAATCGGAAATTGAAGGGGTCGGCGCGGTAATTATCATCATCCTCGCGCAAGCGAGGCCCCATACCAAGCATAGAGCACTGGTTTGCACGCTTAGCATGGATCCCCGCTTCGCGAGCGTGACGCCTGTGGTATTTCCCCCTCCCCCTGCTAAACCTCGCTGACGGCACTCGCCGTCGCAACCATCGGGGGGAAGCATGCTGGAAGCTGGCGCGGTCATCACACTCGAAGCGGGCAGCTACCGCCTGCGCGAGCCGCTGGCCGGTTCCGCCTATGGCGTCGTCTGGACTGCCGACACCCTGCCGGCCGGGCGCCAGGTCGCCATCAAGCTGATCAACCGGCAGCAGATGTCGCGCGCACACCCGGAACAGCGCGACCGCTGGATCGCCAGCGCCAACAAGGAAGTCGCCTTCCTGCGCTCGCTCGAGCCCTGGGACGAGCGCCACATCGTCCGCCTGCTCGACAGCGGCGTGCACGACGGCCTGCCGGTGATGGCCCTCGAACTGCTCGACGGCGACCTCGGCAAACATGTCGCTGCCGAACGAAGCGCCGGCCGCGCCGTCGGTTTCGCGCAGGCGCTCGACTGGCTGGCGCAGATCAACCAGGCGCTCGCCAAAGTGCACCAGTACGGCTGGCGCTACCTCGACCTGAAACCGTCCAACGTGCTGCTCGACGCAAGCCGCGGCAGCGTCAAGCTGGCCGATTTCGGCACCAACCGGCGCCTCGGCGACCGCACGCCGCACAGCTACGCCGGCACCGCCAACTGGCAGGCGCCGGAACAGTTTTTCCCGTCCGCCGGCGATGCCTATCTGACCGACGCGCGCAGCGACTACTTCGCGCTCGGCGCCATGTTCTATTATCTCGTCACCGGCGGTCTGCCGCTGCGTTTTTGCCGCGACTGCGGCCAGGCCTACCGCGATCATCAGGCCAACGCGGCGGCCGCGCTGCTCGGCCTTCATGGCGGAACGATTCCGCCGATCTTGCGCGACGATGAAGCGGCGCTGTTCCTGCAACGGATCGCAGGGCCAGGCGGCGCCGAAGCGCTGACGCTGCTGCGCCGCCTGCTCTGCGTCGACCGCAACGGCAGGCCGCCTCACGCGATTGCGATCAGCCGGATGATCGGCGAAGCCAGGGCGGCGATGCGCGCACCGGCATGGAGCTTCGCATGATCCGCCGCTTCAGCGCATTCACGATCACTGCCGGCTTGCTCGCCTTGTTGTGCGCCCTGCAGCTGTTTGCGCTGTGGCGCTCGCCCGCCGCGTGGTCGCCGGCGGTCATCTCGGTCAGCCTCAAGCCGGGCGAGTCGGTCACGCTTGGAGAGCAGGAACTGGCCGCGCCACAGGCAGACGCCAGCCACGTCGGATTGCGGCGCGACCAGGCCGGCCGCTGGTTCATACGCAACGTCAGCGGCGCCAGGCAGCTGGTGCTGCAACGCGAGGGCCTGGATCGGCGTACCGGCACCATCGCAATGGCACAGGGGCAGCAGTTCCGGCTCGGCGCCGCGCTGTTCAACGTAGACGGCGTGGCCGGCCGCTCGGTATCGTTCTCCGAGAGCGGCCGGCGCTGGAGCTACGACGGCGCCACGCTCCGGCGTGACGGCAGTGCCTTGCCGGCATGTCCCGATGCGCGCATCGCGTCGCGCCTGGCCGCCTACTGGAACCGGCTGGTCCCGTATGCGCTGACGATCGCGCGCCCGCTCACTTTCGGCGGCAACCTGTATTGCGACAACCGGCTTGGGCTGGAATACGTGGCCTACGGCAGCGCGAAGCTCAACCGGGTCAATGGCCAGCTGTTGCTGTCGAACCCGAACGGTGCACCGCTGCTGCTGTCGTCAGCAGGCGGTCCATTCGACCTTGCGCAGAACGAAGAGGCACTCGATGGCGTGACCTCGCTGATCGCCGGCCGCACCCGCATCGCCACCCGCGTGCAAGGCAATGCGCTGGAAATGCGGCCGCTGAGCCACGTCGCGCTGTTTGCCGACGCCCGCCGCTTGTTGCCGCCGCACGTGCACTGGGAATGGCGACAGCGCCAGGCATGGGCGCTGCCGCCCGGCCCCGCGTGGTGGATCGCATTTGCCTTGTGCTGCGCGCTGGGCGCCGCCGGCGCACTGGCATGGCAGCGCGGATACTGGCCGTTCTTGCGCGACGCCGGCGACGGCACCCGCGCCGCCAGCTTCGGCACCGCGCTGCTGGCGATCGCCGGCGTTACCGCCCTCATCCTGCAGCGCGGCGCCACGCCGCCGGGGATCGGCTGGTCGATCATGCTGGCCGGCGCCGCGCTGTGGTGCTGCCTGCTGCTGCCTGGCCGCCTGACCCTGGTCACGGCGGCCGGTACGCTGCTGCTGGGAGTCGGTCTGCTGGCGCAACTCGAACTGGGCCTGGGGGCGATGGAGTCGTCGTGGCTGCGTCACTACCAGAAGACCACCGCGCTGCTGGCGATTGGCCTCGGCATCGGCGCCCACCTGCGGCTGCGGCTGCGCGGCCGCGCCGGCATGATGCCGCAGACGCGTCTCGAATGGATGCTCGCGCTGCTGGCCGCCGGCGCGCTGGCCGCCCTGCTGCTGCAGGTGATGCTGGGCGACGAGACCGGCGTGTTCGATTTGCAGCCGGTGGAATTCGCCAAGCTGGCGCTGACCGCACTCACCGCGCACTGCATCGCCATCGGCCTCGGCTGGGATGCCGGCATGCCGGAACATAGTCGCCCCGCGGTGCGCTGGTTCCGCCTCGCCGGCCCCGCCCTGCTGTTCGTGGCCCTGCTCGGCCTGGCCCTGGTGCAGGTGGACGACTACTCGCCGCTGATCCTGCTGGCCGTCTGGAGCACGGCGATGGCGTTCGCCTGGTCGATCGCCGCCGGCCGCCACGGCGCTACAGCGGGCATCGTCGCGCTGGCGTGCCTGGCGGCGGGCGCGGTAGCCTACCTGCGCAGCGCCGGTGCCGGCGAGGTGGCGCAGTGGAGCTTTTATGCGGACCGCTTCCTGGTCTGGCTCGATCCGGCCAGCCATCCGCACACCGGCCAGCAGCTGCTGCTGGGCGCGCGGGCGATCGCCGAAGGCGCGTGGTGGGGATCGGATAACGTGCTCGGGCTTTCCACGCTCGGCCAGTCGGCCGGCAGCGCGCTGCAGATCCCGGCGGTGCAGGATGACTTCGCGCCGTCGTTCTTCCTCAACCGCCACGGCCTGGTGGGCGCGCTTGCGCTGTGGACCTTGCAGGCGCTGTTCCTGGTGGGCGTGCTGCAGACGGCGGCGCGTTCGTACGCGGCCAGCCGCGCAGCGCGCGACTTCCGCCATGCGTGGCTGGGACGCTTCCGCTGTTTCGCGCTGTGCGGCGGCGCCGCCTTCGTGCTCGGCCACTTCCTGCTGTCGTGGGGGACCAACCTGGCGATCTTCCCGATCATGGGCCAGCCCATGAGTTTCCTGTCCGCCGGCGGCAGCCACCTGCTGTTTTTCATCTGCCCCCTGCTAGCGTTCAGTGCGATCAGTGCCCAATCATTAGAGGAGATTCAATCATGCCGGTCTATGTCCAACACGAAGTGCTAGGCAAGGTGCCCGATGTATTCAATGCGGAGGCGCTGTGGCAGGCGCCGGGCCTGGCGCTGTTTTCGCGCAGGCCGCTGCTGCGCGACCTGCTCGAACGTTCGCCGCGCGAGCATCGCGGCCGCGCCGCCACCCGCTGCTTCTCGCACGTGACGCTGATGCTGCCGCAGGACGACGTCGACGACGACCGCCACCTCACCCGCGGCGCCCGCGTGCGCGACCTGGCGCAGTCGCTGGCGGCGCTGCACCAGAAGGACTTCGGCGACCTGCTCGGCGGCGACGAAGTGCGCTACGACGTCGTCGGTGCCGACACGCTCGAATCGGGCCAGGTCGAAGTCAAGTTCGGCCACGCCGTGTACCTGCCCGCCCCGGACGAAAAGATCCTCTACACCGTCACCACCTCGCGCGACAGCGCCATCTGGAAGCCGGTCTGCGCCATTTACCCGAACCAGCGCCTGGCGCTGATCGGCCACGACCACGAGTCGGCCAGCCACGCGGTGCCGGCCTGGCCGTTCGGCGGCGACGGCGCCATCCTGTTGATCAACGACGGCCCCGACGCACCGATCGAAGTGCAGGTGCGGCCGAAAGGCGCGTTCGACTGCAGCTTCGACCCGATCAACGGCTACTACACGATCAAATCGAAGGAAGCCGGCGCCGCCACCCGGCTCCTGATGAAGATCACGCGCGCCGCCAGCGCCCCCGCGTTGGCGGCAAAGCCGGCACAATCGGCGCCGATCCAGGTCAAGCCGGCCACGGTCTGGAAGACCCGGTCGCCGAGGCCGGCGGACGAGGCCGAGCAGACCGCGGTGCCCCTCAGCCATCGCCCGGCGATGCCGGCAGTCGAGGGCGACGCCACCTACGCGCCGGTGGCGCAGCAGCGCGTGAGCCTGGTGGCGCTGGCGATGCCGCGCCTGTCGCGCTACCGCGAGACCGGTGCGCTGGCGCTTGAAATTGGCCTCGACCGTGCGCTCGGCCTGGCCGCCAACCCGCACGACGCGGTGATCAGCTTCGCTGTCGACGCCAGCGACGAACTGCATGCGATCACCAGCGCGGGGCGTGAGCGCATCAGCGCGCCGGCCAGCTTCACGCCGGTCGATGCGGGCGCCATCAAGCTCGCTGCGATTGCGCCGGAAATGGCGGAGCGCTACTGCGCCATGCTGTGCATGCCGGTGCCGGTGAGCGTGCCGGTCGCCAGCGGTGCGCGCTTCGTGTTCGGCCGCAGCGCGCCGATGCTGGCCGCGCTGCGCGTGCTCGACTCGGCCCGCTTCCTGCAACGCGCGGACGGTTTCGACAGCGCCAGCGCCGACCGCATCGGGCTGTCGCGCAGCGCGTTCAGCTTCGAAGCGGCGGGCGGCGGTTACAAGATCGGCCGCCTCTCCGCCACGCAGGCGCTGTTCCACCTCGACGAGCAGATGCAGTTTGTGGCCAGCATCGGCGACGCCAGCGCGGAGCAGCCGTACACGCTGCCGCCTGGCCATCACCTGGTGGCCGGCCACTACGTGCTGCGCTTCGACGCCTAATGGAGACGGACATGGCGATCATGATCGGCGCTTTCGCGATCGGGCTGTTGGTGACGCTGGTACTGGCGGCGTTCCTGACGCCGGCGCGCTGGTGGAAGCGGCCGAATGCGCGCGCGCTCGCGGTTCTGGTCGTCGGAACGTGGGGCATCGGCAGCCTGCTGCTTTGGCTTGCGCCGAAGCCAGTGATGGCGGCTACGCCGGTCGTGGCGGGCATCGCGGCGATCCAGCCTGTCGCTTTTTCAGCGGAGCGCAGCTACCAGGTGTTCGAGGACCTGAACCTGCGCGCGGCAAGCGGGATCGGCGCGCGGCGCGTCACGGTCGTGCCGACCGGCGCGACCGTGACTGCGACCGGCGTGCGCGAGGGCGACTGGTGGGAAGTGCGGACGAAGGTAAGCGGCAAGCAAGTTACTGGATGGGTGAGCAGCCTGTGGTTGCGGCGCGCGGACGAGGCCCGTCACTCCAACTGATGGGACTGTGTCCGAATGTCGGCACTGACCCCATAGGTGTTCGTGTGGTTGCGGCGCGCGGACGAGGCCCGTCACTCCAACTGATGGGACTGTGTCTGAATGTCGGCACTGACCCCATAGGTGTTCCAAAAATGGAAAACGGCAGCGCCTGAACTATCGATTGCCGTTGAGCTCCTAGCTGTTTCCGCGCCGCACGTAATCGCTCGCATTGGTTCGCTCAGCCGTTCTCTGCTTTCATCGGATTGAAATAGAGGCCCTTCACGCACTGCATTGGCGCCGTTCGCACAAACCCCATTGCTTCGTAGACCGGCAACGCGTAGTTCGACGAGTTGACGGTGAAGACGCCGCTGCCGCCGCTGTCGATCGCGTGCATGCGCGCCACTTCCCACAGCCGCCGCGCCACCCCCTGCCCTTGCCACTTCATGCCGACGAACATGTGAAAGAGGTGCGAGCGGTCGCGCACGGCGATAAAGCCGGCGATCTCGCCATCGATTTGCGCGACGTGATACACATGGCCGATCTCGATGTAGCGCCTGATCGCCGCCTCGTCGTTTTCGCGCAGGAAGGTCGCCGCCCCTTCCGGCGTCGATTCGTGCACGATGAATTTGATCGACAGCTCGCGCAGCAAGCGCGCCACCTGCGGCAGGTCGCCCTCCTCGATCGGCCTGATTTCCATGTTTGTCACTTCCTCACGTTGGCAATAACACGAAAATATCATATCTCCCAAGCTAATGCCTATCGGCATGTTGACGCACGGCACCATCGACCCGTAGACTGGTTTCACCATGTCCAAGTCCATCCTGCTGCCCGCGCAGCCCGTGCGCCAGAAGGTGCCGCTGTCGAAGCCGCTTCGGCATGCACGCTATCGGCGCCTGTGGACCGCCAACCTGATTTCCAACCTCGGCACCTGGACGCAGACTTTCGCCTCGGCCTGGCTGATCGCGTCGCTGGCGCACTCGGCGACGACCACGACGCTGGTGCAGACCGCCACCTACGTGCCGATCTTCCTGTTCGCGCTGTTCGCCGGCGTCGTCGCCGACGCGGTGAATCGCCCGAAATTCTTGTTCTTCTGCAACCTGTTCATGGCGCTGTGCGCCTGCACCCTGGCCGGCCTGGTGATCACCGGCCACGCCTCGATTACGCCGGTGCTGGCGATTACGTTCTGCCTCGGCGCCGGCTCCGCCTTCATGTGGCCGGCCTGGCAGGCGTCGATGTCGGGCCTGGTCGATCCGGACGAGGTCGAAGCGGCGGCAACGCTCAACAACCTGAGCTACAACGTCGCCGCGATCGTCGGCCCGGCGCTGGGCGGCGTGCTGTTCAACTGGATCGGCGCCGGCGCCCTGTTCCTGGTCAACGCGATTTCCTTCGTCGCCCTGCTCGGCGTGTACTGGGCCTGGTGGCAGGAGCGCCTGCCGAGCACCGCCGCCAGCACCGGCTTCATGGACAGCCTGAAAGCCGGCGTCTCGTGCGCCCTAGGCTGCAGCCGCTACCGCAACATCCTGGTCAACGTCTGCACCGTGTTTTTTGCCACCATCGCTTTCGCCGCCCTGCTGCCGATTTTCGTGCGCGACGTGCTGCGCATGAATTCGAGCGTGTTCGGCACGCTGATGGGCAGCCTGGGCGCCGGCGCGGTCGCAGCCGCCTTCCTGCTGCCGAGCCTGCGCACGCGCTTCGACAAGACGCGCCTGCTGGCCGGCGCGCTGCTGGTCTATGGCGCCATGCTGATCGTCATGTCGTTCGCGCGCTCGCTGCTGGTGGTGGTGCCGCTGATCATCCTGGGCGGCATGGCGTGGTCGGCAACCGTGTCGACCCTCAACGCCGCGGCGCAGCTGTCGTTTCCCTCCCACATCCGCGCGCGCACGCTGTCGATCTACCTGTTCGTCATGGCGGCCGGCTATACGCTCGGCAGCCTGGTCTGGGGCCGGGTGGCCGACCATTTCGGCGTCCAGGCCGCATTCGCCGTGGCCGGATCTTGCGTTGTCGTCAATGCCATCGCGCTGGTCACGGGGACGCGGGAAAAGCCGCTCTAATCGTCGCATAGAAAACATCGCTTCAAGAGTAAGCTGTCAGCTTGTTATTCTGACTGTTTCCTTGCCCGATGATTCCAGCGTTCGACCGTCTGCAGTTCGGCCCCCACTTCGATATCGCGGCGCGCACCAGTGCGGGCGCGAACCCGGCCTTGCAGCTGGAGAATCAGGATAATTTCCTGATGATCGACAGCGAGGGGCAAGCCGCCTTCATGCGCGAGCAGCAGCCACAGCAGCAGCAACTTGCCGGCTGGACCCGGGGCCATATCCGCCTGGCGGTGCTCGATGGCATGGGCGGCCACGGGCACGGCCGCGAGGCGGCGGAGGCCGTGGTTGGCGGCCTGCTCAAGATTCCTCCCTGCGCCTCGATCGCCGAACTTTCCGCCCACCTGGACGCCCTGCATGCAAGGTTGCAGATCGATTTCGCTGGCGGCGACGCGGCCAAGCGCCCGGGCACCACGCTGACGCTGCTTGAAATTGCGCCCGGCGAGGCGCCGCTGCTGTACCACGTCGGCGATTCGCGCCTTTACGAAATCACGCCGGAGCGCGTGTTGCCGCTGACGGTGGACCACGTGCCGGCAACCGCGTTCGCAATGGCGGGCGTGCTGGACGAACACGAATGGTGGCAACAAGTGCACGGCGAACACCGTTCGCAGATCGCGCAGGCTTTTATTCTCGGCAACGCGTTTGCCGATCCGGCCAGGCTGAGCGACCCGCTGTTCGAGCTGTCGCCGCAGACCTTGCCGCCATTTCTGCGGCACTTGCCGGACCGCCGCCCGGTCAGCCTGCGGCCCGACTCGGTCTACGTGCTGGCCACCGACGGCTTCTGGGCCTGCGAGCAGCCGCATGTGTGGATCAGCCGCTGGCCATCGTTGCTGGCCCGGGCCGGCACCGCGCGCGACATGGCCCGCGTGCTGTTCGACGAAATCACCGGCCGGCCACCGCCGGCGCTGCACATCGACAACCTGACCGCCATTGTGCTGCGGCCGGTCGCGACAAGCGATCTTGCCGACGATACATATGCTTAACTGACGAACACTTTAGATTACTTACAGCAACAATGTTACACTCTGCTGCAATTGCTTTGCCGAAATAACCATAAAGAAGAGTAAACTTCAAAAATCCCGATCGACCAACATTACTATGAAAAAATGTAGTAATCCCGACCATCCGCATTGCACCTTATGGGTGATGGACGGGGCCACAACTTGCGCCAGTGGACATGCGCAGCGAGCACCGCAGCCGACAAGTTTCGACTTGATCAGCGCGCGGCGCCACGCCCGTCCCGCATCGAGCGGGACGGCGCCTGGCCACGTCCCCTCGTTGCAGCCGCAAGTCGAACGGAACCCGTTGCCGATGCTGCAGCGCCCTCACCTGCACGTCAGCGGTTTCGATCCGCGCGCGGCCGGCGGGCGCCAGGCCATCAAGGTCGAGTTGCGCGGCATGCCGGCCGGCGGGCCGCCGCTGGTGCGCATGCAATTGCGCTCGGCGCTGATCGCCCAGGGCGGCTCGCGCCATTCGTTCGTGCGCACCCTGCGCGGCGACTGGCGCCCGGTGTTCATCGAATTTTCCTCGCGCGACAAAGAGCACGGGCAATACCAGATCGACGTCGAACTCGACAGCGAGGCCGAGGGCCGCACCGCCAGCCGCTGGGCCTGCACGATGGTGATCCTGGTGCCGCGCGCCGACGCCACCCTCACCGAGATCCACCAGACGTTCCTGTCGACCCATAAAAACGTGCGAGTGATGGCCGACGATGCCTCGATCGCCAAGGTCAACGCGCACACCGGCGGCGGCCGGCTCGACATCGACGTCACCGCGCGCAATGCGTCGATCACGCACCTGAACCTGGACGCCGGCGCCGGCAAGGTCGACATGGGCTTTTCCACCATCGCGTGGGACGAAGACCTGATCGAAATCGACGTGCCGGCGCAGGCCGTGCCGCACCCGTATCCGAACAGCAGCGCCTGCCTGGTCAACGCCGCGCCGGAAGCCGGAGCGCAGCGCCAGGTGCGCCTGTTCGCGCTCGGCGAATGCGTGCTCGGCCGGTGGGAACAATACGATCCGGAAAGCGACGTGCTGCTGGCCCATTTCGGCGACGACGGCCAGGACCGCAGCGGCCTGACGCGTCGTCTTTCCGCACGCCACGCCGTGATCCGTCGCGGCGCCCGCGGTTTCGAGATCGAGGACGTGTCGCGCTACGGCCTGCTGCTCGATGGCGTGTGGCCGGGCAAAAACAAGCCGGTGCCGCTGCGCCTGGGCATGCGCATCGAGCTGTCGGCCAGCATCAAGGGCATCGTCGTGCTCGCCGTCACGGCGCTGCTGCCGCACGGCGTCATCCTGCACCGCATCGACCAGGGCGAGTTTGCCGAGTGCTTCTATTTCCTCGAGCCGGGCCGCCATCCGGGCTTCCCGCTGCCGGCGTTCCCGCGCGAGCCGCGCGCCGCAGTGATGCCGCTGCTGTTCCACCAGCACGGCGGCTTCTGGCACCTCGACCCGGTCACCGGCGTCGAAACCGCGCTTGGACCTACTTCCGCGCTGGACAAGCTGTGCCAGTTCCCGCGCCACACCCGTTTCGCCAGCGATCCGTATCCGGAATGCTGGATCATCCGCAGCCGCGCCGGCCAGTTGCAAAACGCGCTCTCGCAGGACATGCACACCGCGTGACGCCGCGATTGCGTATTGCACGCATGACACATAGAATCAGCCATTCGTCCCCCTGCCGAAGGAACACCGAATGCAATCGTCCGCCACCACCGTCGAAGCCTACATCGCCGAACTGCCAGAAGAACGCCGCGCCGCCGTCGAGGCGGTGCGCAAGGTGATCCTCGACAATCTCGACGGCGACTACGTCGAGGGGATGGGATACGGCATGATCGGCTATTCGGTGCCGCACAGCAGGTATCCCGCGGGCTACCACTGCAATCCGAAAATGCCGCTGCCGTTCGCCGCCATCGCGTCGCAGAAGAATTACGTGTCGGTGTACCTGATGGGCTTGTATGTTGGCTGCATCGGCGACGAGGAAAGCGGCGACGTGCAATGGTTCCGCGAGGCGTGGGCGGCCTCGGGCAAGAAGAAACTCGACATGGGCAAATCCTGCGTGCGCTTCAAGAAACTCGACGACGTCGCGCTCGACGTCATCGGCGAATCGATCAAGCGCATCCCTGCGCAGCGCTACATCGAGCGCTACGAAGAGGTGCTAGCCTCGTCCAAAAGCTACGGCAAGAAAAAAGCGTAGTTCACCAGTGCGGAATCAGCACCAGGAAGACCAGGGCGGCGCCGGTCAGCAACGCCGCTTCCAGCGAGAACACGATCAGGGGAATCTTGATGCTTTCAGGGACTTTCATGGCGCTTCCTTTCCGGCGATGCCAGTCAAGTAGCACTGCGCGGTGACTCAACGCAGCGGCCTGGGCAGCGGAATCCATTCGGTTTCGCCCGGCACCTTGGCGTAACGCTGCTGCTCCCAGTCCTGCGCCGCCTGCGCCAGACGCTCCTTGCTCGACGACACAAAGTTCCAGAAAACAAAGCGATGGCCGTCGAGCGGCGCGCCGCCTATCACCACAAATTGTACTCCCGCGTCAGTGCGAATGCACGCGCCCGTGCCGGGTTCGAGATAGGCCATCGTGCCTGCGGTTAAGGACTCGCCGTCGATCGACAGTTCGCCGCTGACCGGGTAGATGGCCGCCTCTTCCGGCAGGTTGTCGAGGATCAGTTCGGCGCCGGCGTCGAGCCGGACGTCGAGGTAGAGCGTCTCCATGTAGGTGGCCACGGGCGAGGTCAAGCCGAAGGCGCTGCCGATCAGCACGCGCACTTCGCCGCCGGCGAACGTCGCCACCGGGATCGCGGCGGCCGGCGTGTGGATGAAGGCCGGCGCCACCTCTTCGTGCTCGCGCGGCAGCGCCGCCCACAGCTGCAAGCCGTGGCTGCGGCGCGGCTTGCCGACCAGGTCCGGCGGCACCCGTTCGGAGTGGACGATGCCGCTGCCGGCCGTCATCCAGTTGATCGCGCCCGGTTCGATGCGCTGCACCGAACCGAGGCTGTCGCGGTGCAGGATGGCGCCTTCGTACAGATACGTGACGGTGGCCAGGCCGATGTGCGGATGCGGGCGCACGTCGTGGTTGGCTTCGGGCGGCGCATCGACGGGGCCGAAGTGGTCGAAGAACAGGAACGGGCCGACCGCCTGCTTGGCTGCCGCCGGCAGCACGCGGCGGACAAAAAAGCCGCCGCCCAGATCCTTGTCGTGCGCCTTGAAGAGATTCGAAATGGCCATGGTGTCCTCAGCTTGTCAGTAGCATTAATTTACACCGCGCGCGGGAACCACGGCTTCAAGTGTGGCGGTATCAAGATTGAATCAGGTCGCGCGCGACACGGAAGCCGACGATGTCGTTGCCGAGCGCCGCCGAGAAACCGTTGCGCAGCGCCGAGCGCAGGTAGCGCGGGTTGTACAACCACGAGCCGCCGCGCAGGATGCGGCGCCCCTGGTCGCCGCCCTCTTCCCACGCGCGTCCGGTGTTCGGCGCGCCGTCGTAAGTATCGTGCACCACGTCCTGCACCCACTCCCACACATTGCCGTGCATGTCGTACAGCCCCCACGGATTGGGCGGGAATTCGCCGACCCTGCTGGTGCCCTGCCGGTAGACGCCTTTCGGGCTGCCGTTGTAACTGTAGTTGCCGTCGTAGTTGGCCAGGTCGGTGCTGATGCTGTCGCCGAAGTAGAACGCGGTCCTGGTGCCGGCGCGGCAGGCATACTCCCACTCCGCCTCGCTCGGCAGGCGGTACACCTGGCCGGTCTGGCTCGAGAGCCAGCGCAGGTACTGCTGCGCGTCGTTCCAGCTCACGCCCACCACCGGATGATCGTCGCCTTGGGCAAAGCCCGGCGCGGCCCAGTTGAATTCGCCCTGTGGCTGCCAGCCGGTGGCCTCGACGAATTCCCGCCACTGGCGCACCGTCACCGGGTAGCGTCCCATCGCGATCGGCTGCTCGATGCCCACCCAGTGCTGCGGCGTCTCGCGGTCCAGCCACGGCTTCTGCGAGCCCGCTTCCATCGCCTTTTTGCGCTCGTGCTCGGGCGAACCCATTTGAAAGCGGCCGGTCGGAATCAGCACCAGGTCCGGCCCGGTGCCTGCGCCGTCCCGGTAGCGGTCGCGCAGCACGCCCTCGGCATCGGCCACCGGGCTGTTCGCGCTCGGCAGCAGCGCCGCCAGTTCGGCTTCGGTGCGCGCCGCAATCGCCGCGCGGGCCCGCTGCTGCTCGGCGCGGTACGCCGCCGCGGCCTTCGCCTGCAGCACCTGGCGCTGCTGTTCTTCCTTGGCCAGCCGCGCCTGTTCGGCATCGGCGGCGCGCCGCTCGAGCAGCTGCAGGCGCAGCGCATCCTTGCGTTCGCGCTTGGCCGTTTCGGCGTCGGCGCGGTCGGCCTTTTCCTTTTCGCGGCGCTGGCGGTCGCGGATCAGCTGCGCCGCGGCGGCCGCTTCGGCATTGGCCTTGCGCTGGGCCGCCTGCTGCTTCTGGCGCTGCTCCGCCTCGGCGCGCTCGGCCGACTCGCGCGCGGCGATCTCTTGCGGCGTCGGCCCCTTTGCGTGCACCAGCTGCTCGAGCAGTTCCGCCACGGTGGCGGGCCGCTGCGCCGGATCGAGCGCGAAGCCGGCCTGCAGCGCTTTCCACTGCCAGCCGGTCAGCGCCGCCGGCTGCGACGGCTGGTGCGCCGCCGTGCGGGCGCCGTCGAACGGCATGCGCCCTTCGACCATCTGGTAGATCATCACCGCCACGGCGTAGACGTCGAGCGCGCGCGCCGGCTCGCCCTGGTGCACGCCCGCTTCCGGCGCGCGGTAGCCGGCGGTGCCGGAATTGGCCGGCGCCTCGAGCCCGATGCTGCTCGCGCTCGAACGCGCGCGCGCGGCGATGCCGAAATCGAGCAGCTTGACTTCGCCCTTCCTGGTGACGAACACGTTGCCCGGCTTGATATCGCGGTGCACCAGCCGGTGCTTCGCCCACGCGTACTGCAAGGCGTCGGCAATCGGTTCGAGCAGCCGCACGGCGCGCTCCAGCGTAAACCGACCTTCGCGCGCCAGCAGGCTGTCGAGGTCCTCGCCTTCGAGGCATTCCATGATGATGAAGTAGCTCGCGGTGGCCGGATCCTGCGCCCATTCGTAGACGCGCACGATGTGCTCGTGCGCCAGCCGGCGCGCCTGCGTCGCTTCCTCGACCAGCAGCTTGGCGTGGGTCGGGCTCATGGTCAGCTGCGGCGGCAGGATCTTCAGCGCCACGCACGCGCTGTGACCGAGTTCGGCCTGGGTGGCCAGGTCGAGCGCCTGCCATACCTGGCCCATGCCGCCCTGCGCGATCAGCCGTTCGAGCTTGTAGCGGCGGTTCTGCGGGCCGATTTCCTGGCCGACCATCAATCCGATCTCGGTGCCCTGCCGAACCGGCATCGGCGCGGCGATGCCTCCCGGCGGCGCGTACTCCGCATCCAGGATGGCGTTCTTGCGGCTGTCGAATTCCTGCTGGCTTAACAGGCCGTCTTCATGCAGGGCGCGCAGTTCGCGGATCTTGTCTCTTGCTGTCTGCATCTTTCCAGTCAGGGTTGAAGAGCCGCGCCGCACTGCGCGCAAAAGCGGTCGCCCGGCTGCGCCACGTGGCCGTTGGCGCAAACGCGGACCGCTGGTGGCGCCCTGGTGGCGTGCGCCACGCCGATGCCCAGTTCCGACTGCGACGCCAGCGCCGCCTTGTTGACGTCATTTTGCAGGTTCAGCAGGTCGAGCTGGTGGCGCCGGTCCTTGTCGACTTCGGCGTCGCGCCGTACGCGTTCCTGCTGCGCGTGTTCCTGCGCCATGCGCGCGGCGTCCTGCGCGCTGACGCTGTTGGTGGCGCCGACCACGCCGGACAGCGCGGCCAACTGCTGCGGACTCATGCCGGCATGCACCTGTGTCTTCATGTAGTCGGCCAGCGCCGCGGCGTTGGGCGCCGCCGCCAGCGCCACCTTGGCCGTGTCACTCATGGCGCCGATCGTCTCGACCCGCGCGATCTCGATGCGCGCCATGTCGGCCACGTGTGCCAGTTGCGCGAACCTGGCCTCGCGCTCGTGCTCCAGACGGCGCAGCTCCTGCTGCCATTCGGCTTCCTGCGCCTGGCGCTTGTGATTGTGGCGGGCGTCTTCCGCTTCCAGGGCCAGTTGCTGCGCCTGGCGCGATGCCACGCCGTCGGCATCGATCGTGCGCAGCAGCTTTTCGTATTGCGCGATGGACTCGGCCTCGGCGCCTTCGCGCCGCATCGCGTCGAGCTTCTGGTTGGCTTCCTCGGCCAGCAGCGAGCCGCCGCGCAGCAGTTCGCGCTGGCGTTCGAGGGCGACCTGGTCCTCCCACTCCTGCATGCGTTCCGCTTCGCGCTTGTGCGCGGCGTTGACCAGCGCGAGCGCCTGCCATTCGTTCTTGTGCTCCTCGGCTTCGATGTCGGCCTGGCGCCTGGCCGCCGTCTGCTCGCTGTCGCGCAGGCGCGCCAGTTCCGCGCGCTTGCGCGTTTCGTCCTCGATCAGCATCGCCTGGGCGACCTTGTTGGCGATCTGCTGCTGCAGCAGCTGGTGCGAGAAGCGCTGCTGCGCCAGCTGGCGCTCTTCGGCCGACTGCTGCTGCGAAATTTCGAGTTCGGTGCGCATGCGGATCTGGGCGATGTGACGCAGGTGCGCCCACTCGGCCGATTCGTCGCCGCGCGCCGCATTCTTCTTGGCCAGCTCGTGTTCCAGTTCGGCCAGCACGTCGCCGGCGCCGCGTTCGAGCGCCTCCTTGCGGTTCTTCGCATCGACGATACGGCCGTACAGGTCGATTTCGCGCGCGCGGATCGCCTGCACCCGTTCCGAATTTCGCAGCGAAAGCTCGGCGCGGTCGACCGCTTCGTCCTGGCGCAGCTCGGCGCGGCGGTAGCGGATGCGGCCTTCCTGCTCCTCGCGTGCCATGCGCTGCCACTCGGCGTCGTCGTATAGCTGGTCGAGCTGCTTGGCGTGCTCGAGCTGCACATTGCGCTGGTCCGCCACCAGCCACAAAGTGCCGATGCGCTCGCGGTGTTCGTCGAATTTCTCGTGGCGCAGCGCCAGCGTGTCGACCTGTTCGACCGCCAGGCCGTACTGCGCCAGCCGCATCTTGAGGGCGCCCTGCAGGCGTTCGTCGAGCTGGACGCGCAGTTCTGGATTGCGCGCCATGTCGCGCAGCGACTGGCCGGCGACGAATTCGGCCGCCAGCTGGCGCACGGACGGCGCCAGCAGCTCGCGCAAGTGCTCGCTGGTGACTGTCCCGGGCAAGGTCATGAAGTGGCGCGCGAACGCGGGAACCTGCTCGATCCTGACGCTGACGGTGAAGCCGGCGGAAATGGTCAGGTGTTCGGCGGTGCGCAGGTCGTCGAACTCGAACTGCACCGGCAGCGCGGCGCCGCGGGTGATGAGGATTTCGGCATGCTGGTTGCGCAGCAGGTGATTCAGGCGCGAGAAGAAGCCCTCGATTTCGTATTCGCCCTGCGGCACCTCGGTTGCCTTGTCGCCTTGCAGGATGTAGGCGCGGGTGGTGGCCGGCACACGCAGCGTCTTGACGAAGAGGCCCGACAGCTGGCGCACGCCGAAGAACACCGCCAGCTCGTTCGGGGCGGGGATCCAGCGGTTCTCGCGCAGCACCGGTTCGTTGCGCGGCGCGCCGAGCGTCAGGCCGCACTGGGCGCAGTAGCCCGAATCGTCGGCATTCTTGTGCTCACAGCGCGGGCATTTGACGCCGCCAAATCCAAACATCTGGAACATATTCCAACTCCTGGTTATTCAATGGTCACGCCCTTACGTCGATTCTAGCAGGGCAGGCGCTTTTACATGGTTCAGATGATGCCGATGCGGTCGACGCAGGCCACGCTGGCGCCCTTGTCGGCCACCGCCTGCGCGAAGCCGGCCGGCAGTTCGCTCTCCCACGCCGCCGGCAGCAGGATGCGGTCGCCCGCCACCGCGTGCTGCAGCATCAGCGCGCACTTCGGTTGGCAGCCGTCGACGTTGTCGACCCGGCCCGCATGCCATGCGCCGGAACTGCCGGTGGCAATGACGCGCCCGCGCGGCAGGAATTCGCGGCCGCGCGCGATGCGGTCGGCCATCACCAGCGCCAGCTCGAACGAATTGCCGTGAAAGCGCGGCTGGCCGAAACGCACCACGCTGCGCCAGCGCCCGAGGCCGCGCGCGTCGAAATGGCGGGCGCCGACCAGCGCGCGGCGCACCGCCAATTGCTGCGTCAGGTCTAGGCCAGGCACGGCGATGGCGTCTTCCTCGTCGCCGTCCGCGCGCGCCAGCGGATAGACACTGACTTCGACCCAGCACAGGCTGTCGTTGATGCCGCCGCTGTGCAGCGGGAACCAGGCGCGCGCCGACGACACCGACGCGCCCGGATCGGGCTGGCCGGCCAGCATGCCGAGGTGGGCCAGCCCTGCCGGCCCGCCGAGCAGCGCGTGCTGCGGGGCGTTGACGGCATCGTGGCCGCCTATGCGCCCGAGCTGCCAGGCTTCGGACCAGCCGTTGGCAAGCACCGGGCCGGCAGGCTGATACACGCCGCGCACCATGCGGTCGGCCAGCACTACGGCCAGCTCCCAGTCGCGTTCCTGGGCGCCGGGTGTGCGGTCGATGCTGACGACGACCTGGTCGCGGCTGTCGAACTGCGGTTCGGTGTGGCGGGCCAGGCGAACCACCTGCAGCATGCGTTCGGCCAGTGCCGGCGCTCCGGCCACGCCGCACTTGACGTCGGCGCGGGTGGCGCGCGGACGGCGCGTGGCCGTCACGGTCAGCAGCGAGCCGTCGGCCAGCAAACTGCGGCACACGGCGGTGTCGGGACGCTGATTCATGCGGCCTCGCTTTCGGCATGCGCCTGGCGCCGTTCGGCGGTGTCGTATTCGAGGTTGGCGATGATCCGTTCGGCGTCGTCGAACAGGGGCTCGAGGTGTGCCGCCTGCGCCACCTGCAGGCGCGAGAGCATCGCCCACGCCTCATCGAGCGCTTCGACCGCGCGGCGGCTGTGGCGGATCCGGCGCGCCTGCTGCTGCGCTTCGAGCGGCACGCCGGGCGCGGCCAGCTCCAGCGCCGGCATCGTCGCCACCGACAGGCTGACCAGGTCGAGCCGGCGCAGCAGATCCTGGTGGCGGCGGAACAGCTGCTGGCCCTGCGGCAGCACGGCCAGGCGGAACGCGCACATCACGCACGGCAGTTCGAGGAACAGGCGGCGCAGCGCGCGCGCGTCCGACAAGGGCTGCGCGACCGGCGCCGGCGCAGCCATTGCGATCAGCTGCGGCTCCTGCGCAATGGCGCGCGCCAGCAGGATCTGCGCGTAATCGACCGACTCGCCAAGGTCGACCGGCACGCATTCTTCGACCGTCACGCCAAAGCGCATGTACAGCAGCTGGTTGAGGCCCGCACGGAACACGTTCCATTCGGCCAGGGTGGTGCACGGCGCCAGGTCGAGGTTCCCTTGCGCCAGGTCGCGCTGCAGCGCCGCCTCGATGGCCCTGACCAGCGCATCGAGCGCGAGCGTCCCCTCGCCTTCGCTGGCGAGGAACAGGTCGAAGCGCTGCTGCGCCACGCGCGGGTCGGGACTGTCGACGGCGAACATGACGCGCAGGCCGATTTCCGGTGCGGCGGCAAACGGCAGCAGGTCGGCCGCGTAAGGACCCGGATGGAAAACGCACGCGCTTTCGCCGGGCGCCAGCGCCAGGCGGCCGCCTTCCGGCGCGCGGCGGGTGCGCCCGCCGCGGTCGATCACCACCGCGCCACAGCCGGCCGGCACGCTGCAGCCGGACTGCAGCGGCATCGCCACCACGTGCCTGCCCAGCGCCGAAGTATCGACTGCGGCGCCGCGCTCAGGCCATTTGAAGATGTTCTTCATTGTGGACCGGCCCTCACCGGTTCCACCGCGAAGGAAGCGCCAGACTGCTGGAAGTGCGGCGCCGGCGCGGCGCCGAACGGCCAGGCGTTCTCGCATTCGCCGTCGGCATCGAGCCGGCCCTGCAGGATGGTGACGCCGGCGCCGTCGACCACGCGCAGCATCGGCAGCTCGCGCATCAGCTGCGGCGCAAACGGGGCGTCGGCCGCCAGCTTCAGGATCACCTGCCAGCCCGCGCCCTGCGGAAGGAAATGCAGGACCCAGTGGCCGTCGTCGGTAGCCAGTTCGTCGAGGGCGGCGCCGCTCGATGCGGCGCGCAGCATGCCGGCGCTGCCGCTCCAGGCTTGCGCGGCGCGGTCGATCGAGAGCTGGCGCAGGCGGCGCATTGTCAGTGGCGACTGCGCCAGCGCGGCGCGCTCGTTCGGCGTCAGCGGGCGGCTGCCGTCGAGCGCCGCACCCAGCACGTCGTCGGCCAGCATCAGGCGGTCGCCCTCACGGCTTGCCAGCAGCAGTCGTTCGCGCAGCTTGCGCTCCAGGGTATCGGTCATATTCAAATCATTCTCCTTGGCGGTTGCGCCGCCGCCAGCATGGCCGCAACGGCGGCGTCGCGCCGTTTGCGCAGCGTCGGCAGCGAAACCTGGTCGAGCGCGGCCAGCTGCTGCATGGTGGGCAGTTCGCCGGTCGCAGGGTCGAGCCATTCGGCCGGGTAGCTGTCGTCCTGCGAGCCTAGCATCTTGAGGTACACGGCGAGGCGTACCGGCAGCGAATCGGCAGCCATCGCGCGCACGCTCCAGCTGCCGCGGTCCTGCACCTGCCTCGCCAACTCGATGAAGCGGGGGGGCAGTGAAACTGCGACGGCGATCAGCGCGTTCACTTCGTCATCCGCGGGTTCCGGGTCGCGGGTATCTTCTTCCTCCTCCTGTTCGATCGGCAGAAGGCGGTCAGGTTCCGTGCTGTTCGCCTTTTCGGATTCGTCGAACACGCGCGCCACGTCGTCCAGCCAGGCGGCCGCCTCGATCGTGTCCTGCTGCCAGTCGCCGTCGCGGTTGGAGGACAATTCCTCGTATGCGCCGATTTCGGCCAGCATGGCGCCGATCTTGTCGGGGCTGTTTTTCAGGCTGGCGAATCGCTTGGAGCGGGTGTGCAGCGGGCCGGCGGCGCCGGTGAAGCGTTCGCGCGATTCGCTCCAGCGGATGATCCAGTCGGCGCGGCAGCCGGAGATCGACTTCATCTGGCGTACTTCGATCGGCGCCGCCGCCGCGTCGACCGGCCGCGCGAGGATGGCGCCGAGCTGCCCGGCGTGCTGCTGCCAGCCGTCGAAAATGCGGGCGATGTCGCCGTATGCGGTATCGAGCATGCGATAGGCGTAGATCTTGTTCGGGCTGCAGCTGCGGCCACAGGCGGCCTGGTAGTTATCGGCGTCTACCTTGTCGCGCAAGACGGCGTACATATCGTTGACCTTCTTGCGCAGGATCGCCTCGCCGCCGGCATGCTGCCAGAAAGCGCCGATTTTCTGGTGTTCGTTGCCGACGGCGGCGGCGAATGCGGCCCAGTCGGCGGGCCTGGCCTGCAGCTCGAACAGCAGGCCGAGCGCCAGTTCGAGCACGCTCTCGCCATAGCTGTTGCCGGGCGCCGTGGCGCGCGACGACCGGCGCGCCGCGCGCAAGGCGCCCGCCGCCAGGTCGACGTAGTCGCCCAGGGCGTCGGCGGCAGCGTCCTGGTCGAGCAGGCGCGCAGGCATCGGATGGGCGAGCGCCGGCAGGGAGCACTGTCCCAGCATTTTGCGCACTTGTTCCCAGCCGTGCTCTTGATACCGGGTTCCCGGCAGGCGCATACCCTTCCTCGTCTCGTCGTTATAGCAAAATCATGCCATACAAAGGCGCCGGGGCAGGCGCGTTTCAAACCCCTATTTACCCTTCTGTTCGGGATTCTGCGCCAGTCGGGACGCAAGGGCCGCGGCGACGATCGGCGCGGCGTGCTCGCCGCCGGTGGTTTCGGAATGGCTGACGAAGGCGGCCACCGCCAGCCGGTGCGTCTGCCCGGGCAGGCTGCCGGGTTCGAGCCAGCCGGTAAACCACACGGTGGCGGCGTCGCCGCGCGGGCCGGTCGGCGAGGTGCCGGTCTTGCCGGACAGGCCGCGCCGCAGCGGCTCCAGGCGCGCGCCGCGGAAGGCGCCGGCGGCGGTGCCGACATCGACCACGCCTTTCATGCCGGCGCGGATGCGGTCCAGCCGCACGCCGACCGGCGCCGTCACCGGCGTCGCTGCCTCGCGGCCGTCGAGCGAGAGCAGCAGGCGCGGGGCAATCACCTTGCCCTGCCCGACCGCGCCGGCGGCGAGCGCCATCTGCAGCGGCGTGACCTGCATGCGCAGGCCAATCGACATCTGGCGCAGCTCGTGGCGGGTATGGATCGGGTCGATCTGCGAGGCGCTGGCCTGCAGCGCGTCCCATGCCGACCAGACGTAGTCGGGCGGCAGCAAGCCGCCGTCGAGTCGGAGTGACTGGCCAAAGCCGAGTCGGTGCGCCATACCGACGATCGGCCGCACGCTGTCGAGCGCACCTGCTTCGAGCGGCTGCAGATCCGGCGCGCCGCCTTCGGCGCGGCCGAACAGGCTGCGGTCGCTCAATTCGCCCGACCAGGCGAACCAGGTATTGAGGCTGTATGTCAGCGCCTGCGACAGCCCGAGCCGGCCGTCCTGGGCGCGCCGGTCGAGGTGCTGGTCCTTGTAATTGGTGATGTGGGCCAGCCGGGTCGCGGTCGGGTAGCTCGGCGCATCGGTCTGGAACGCGAAACCCTTCTCGCGCGCCATGCGGTTGATGGCGGGAAGCGGCAGCCCCGCCAGCAGTGATTCGACCTGCGGATCGCGCCGCGCGGCCTGCTCGAGGCCCAAGGCGCTGATCACCTTGAAGGTGGAGCCCGGGCTGGAGTGGGCGCCGCCGTCGTGCTGGAAGGCGGGCAGCCGCAGCGGACTGCGGGCGGGATCGGTGCGCTCGAAGTTGCGCACTTCGTTCCAGTTGGCGGCGTTGACGGCCGCACCGCCGGCGCCCGCCGCGGCCAGCACGTCGCCGTTTTCCGTGTCGAGGATGACGATGCCGGCGCGACGCCCGGCCGGCGGCGCCCGTCCACCGCTGCATGTCTTGCCGTTCCACTGGCCGCGGCGCATGCCGATGCAATCGAGCGCGCCCTGGCTGGCCGCCTGCAGCGCCAAGTCAAGCGTCAGCCTCGCCGCGTGCGGCGAACCGTCCGCCGAAGGGATGCGGGCGAGCATGCCGGCGACGCTGCCGGCGTGCTCGGCGCGTATGCCGAGCAGCGGCGCGAGGCCCGCGTCCTGGGCCGCCCTGGTCGGCGCGCCGCCTTGCCACAAGGGGGCGCCGTTGCGGTCTGCCAGCGTCACTGGCGCGGCCGGGGCCGGACGAGAAACCGCAGCCATTGGCGCCAGCGGCTGCCAGTCGAGCCGGCCGCCGGCCACGCGCAGGTGGCGGTACTGCAGGTCGCCCGGCATCGCCAGCGAGGACATGTCGAACGGTGCGGCGTCGATGGCCACGCTGCGCGCGCCTGGCAGCAGTTCCAGCGCCACCACCTGTGCCGCGCCGCGCGAGGGACAGGCGCGACCAGTGCAGGCATCGTGCGGGGCGCTGAGCAGGCGAGCGCCGTGCACCGTGCCGATCCGCCCGACCAGCATGATGCGCAGCGATTCGCCGCCGCGCGCCGGCTGCGGCAGCGCCAGCGACAGGCGTGCCGGCGCGCCGGGGCCGGCTTCCGGCCAGGCCGCGATGCGGGTCCACGGCGCCCATCCTTGCTCGACGCCGGCGAACAGCCGCGCGGCCGCCGCCGGCATGGCCGCGGTTGTCGCCGCCGGCGCCGAGCCCAAGCTGGCCTGCCATGCGCCCGGGGCCGAGCCAGGGGCGACGCGCCAGGCCAGCAGGCGCCTTTCGCCGTTAAACACGCGCACCTGCTCGCGCAGGTAATCGCCGTCGGCCATGCGGTAGAGGCGCTTGAGCAGCCTGATGTCGGCCCGATCGAGCTTGACGTGATCCCAAGAAGCGAGCTGTCCGGCGCGCTCGGGCAGCGGCGCCGCGCGCCACGCCGCCAGGTCGGGCGGCACCAGCTCCGCCAGACCGCCGGCGCCGAGGCGCAGCATGCGGCGCTCGATCAATTGCTGGAACAGCGCCTGGTCTTCGAGGCCGCGGCCTGTGTCGGCCGGCACCTGGTAGCTGCCCGCGCCCAGCCATGCGTGCACCGGTGCCCCGCTGGCGGGATAGGCGCTGACCAGCGCCCTTGCCGCCGACGGCCCTGGAATGGCGCGCACGATCTGCACCAGCAGTTCGCCGGCGTGCGGACAGGCGGCGCTGGCGCGGCGCTGGATATGCATGGCGGCGTCCGGGCGCCACACCAGCCAGCCGTCGCGGCGCAGCGCCACTTGGCCATGGGCGCCCTGCTCGACCTTGCCCCACGCGGCGTCGCCGGTCCAGTTGACCGCAGGGTTGCTACTGTCCCAGCGCAGCTGTAGCGGTTCGGCGTGAGGACTGGCGAAATCGGCGACGGCCTTGCCGCTGACCTGGACGCGGGGCATGTCGCTCTCGCCGGGGCCGCTCAGGGCGATATTGCGCATCGCGACAGGGCTGGCCGCGCTGTCGTTGCGCGCGACCCAGCGGGCGACGTCGTCGAAGCCGTAGCCGATCCGCACCGGCAGCAGGCGCCCGCCCTTGCCCGCCATTTGGGCGCACAGGTCGATGCGCAAAGCGGGTGCGCTGCGAATGCCGGCCGCCACCAGCAGCGCGCCGGCGCCGTGCGACGCCAGCGTGATGCCGCCCTTCTGCGGCACGCTGAACACGGCGCCCGGCAGCGCCGGCTGCAGCGCGACGGCCTGGCGCGCGCCGCCGGCGGCGCCTGCAGCGCCGGCCAGGCTGCGGGCATGGCTGACAATTAGTACCGCGCCGCCGAGCGCCGCTGCGGCGCCCGCAAATGCGATCCAGCGCACCGCGGCCGGACCGCGCGGCCGCGCGACGGCGACGCGCGGCGCCGGCGTGGAACGCGGCGGCGTGGCGGTGCGCGCGCCGGCATGCATATTGCGCGCGCGTCGCCACGCGATGCGGCGCGCGGCGGCTGAATTCAACAATCTGCGGATCAGGCCTGGCATTGGTTCCCCGTCTGTATGGCCGCATTCGCACCTGCGCACGCGGCCTGCAATGCCCTAGCGGAGGGCAGCGGAAAGGCTGAGTCCGTTCGAAGCAAATCCCCCGGGGTCAGTGCCGGCATTCGCGCACGGTCTCGACTGTCAAGCGGGCACGCGAGCCTGGCCAGCGACGAGGTCGTGTCCGATTGTCGGCACTGACCCCGGGGTGGACGGAGAACGCGGAGAGGCCGCGTCCGCCACGTCGCTTGGTCGCCGATTTATGCAGGTCGGGCGGCCGATCCTGCCGCTCGTCGCAATCGCATGGCGGCGCGGCGGCCCAATGGCTACAGTGATTCCATCGCAACGCCACATTGAAAGGAAATACCATGAACATCCTGAAGAACTTCGAAGCGGTATTCGTCGTCGCCCTGGGTGTCGCCGTGACGGCATGCGGCGTCACCGCGGATACGTCGACATCGGCCGCGGCCCAGGTGCGCACGGTGAGCGTGGCAACGCCGACGACGATGGCGGTGGTGACGGTGACGGCCAAGCGCATGAGCGCCGTCGAGAAACAGCGCTCGCTGGAAGACGAGCGGCGCCTGGCGAAACAGGGCGCCGCCGGCGGCAGCAGCATCTAGGGCCAATTGGCGTAATCTGTTTCAGTTGTAAGCATCTGATTCATTCCTCCGGGACGAAGGTTCAGCTTGTTATATTGAATCATACGTTTGAAACGGAGAGAAAAAATGAAACGCACACTGACCCTCGCAACCATGATCACGCTCGGCGCCGCAGCCTGGATGCCGTTGCCATCGATGGCGCAGACCGGCTTCAATCTGGTCATCAACGCGGCCCCACCGCCGCCACGCTTTGAAAGCGCACCAGCGCCGCGCCGCGGCTACGTCTGGGCGCCAGGCTACTGGAACTGGGACGGCGGCCGCCACGTCTGGATCGGCGGCCGCTGGGAAGCGGAGCGCAACGGCTACCGCTATCAGTCGCACGAATGGGTGCGCGACGGCGGCGGCTACCGTCTGAGCAACGGCGGCTGGCAGCCGATGGCGCAAGTGCGCTACGACGATATCCGCATCGCGCCGCCGGCCCCGCGCTACGAGCGCATACCGCGCGCCCGTGACGGCTACGTGTGGCAGCCGGGCTACTGGAACTGGCGCGGCAACCGTTACGAGTGGACCTCGGGCATCTGGATCGCCGATCGCCCAGGCTACGTGTACTCGCAGCCGACCTGGGTGCAACGCGATGGCCGCTGGTTCATGGAACCGTCGCGCTGGAACGCCCGTGGCCGCGACCGCGACCGCGACGGCATCCCGGACCGCTACGAGCATGGCCGCGACCGCGACCGCGATGGCGTGCCTGACCGCTACGAGCATGGCCGTGACCGCGACCGCGACGGCGTGCCTGACCGCTACGAGAGCAACCCCCGCCGCGACACCGACCGCGACGGCGTGCCGGACCGCCGCGACGGCGACCGTGACGGCGACGGCGTGCGCAACGACCGCGACTATCGTCCGGACAATCCGCGCCGTAACTAAGATAGTTGTTTGATCAAACGACCCGACCGCCTGCGCGGCCGGGTCGTTTGCGTTTGGGGACGCAAGCGCCTAGGGCTTGAGATACCGGTCGAGGAAGGAAAGCATGCGCGCGCTCGCGGCCACTTGATTGTGCTTCTTGCTGAAGCCATGGCCTTCGTCGGCGAACACGAGGTAGTCGACCGGCACGTTGTTGGCGCGGACCGCGGCGACGATTTCATCGCTCTCGGCCTTGATGACGCGCGGGTCGTTGGCGCCCTGTACCACCATCAGCGGCCGGCGGATCCGATCGGCGTGAAACAGCGGCGAGATCGCGGTCAGCATCGCGCGGTCGGCGACCGGATCGCCGATCTCGTCGTACAGCGCGCCGCGCTGCGACTCCCAGTACGGCGGAATACTCTCGAGCGTGCGGATCCAGTTGCTGACGCCGAAAAAGTCGACGCCGACCCTGAACACCTCGGGCCGGAACGTCAGCGCGGCCAGCACCATGTAGCCGCCGTAGCTGCCGCCGGCGATGCCGATGCGCTGCGGGTCGACGTGGCCAAGGCTGGCGAGGAAGGCCTTCGCTTCGATGCAGTCCCACAGCGGCTCGCGCCCGTGGCGGCGGTCGTCGGCAGTGAAGAACGTCTTGCCGTAACCGGAGCTGCCGCGGTTATTGATGGCGAGGACGGCGTAGCCATGGTTGACCAGGTACTGGATCTGCGCGCTGTACCCGCGCATCGCCTGTCCGCCCGGCCCGCCGTGAACCCACACCAGCGCGGGCGCCTTGTTCGCCGCCGACGCATTCCTGGGCCGGTAGTAAACCGAGGGGATGACGGTGCCGTCGAAGGACGCAAAGCGCACCATTGCCGCCTCAACCAGGTCCGCCCGGTCAACTTCCTTGTTCAGGCTTTCGGTGAGCTGCCTGGTCCAGCCGGTGCGGAAGTCGTGCACGTACAGGTTGGCGGGCGTCCGGTCGCCATTGAGGTAGAACGCCATCAGGCGAGCGCTGGGCGAAAAGACGGCGTGGCGGATTTCGCCGCCGGGCAGCTGGGGCAGCAGGACCGGTTTCTCGTCCGCCCCTTCGACCACCCGCACGACGACGCTACCGTCCTGGTTGACGACGCTGCTGCGATAGCGCCCGTCACGCGAAAACGCCGTCGAGATCAGGTCCCAGCCCGCCCTCTCGCGCTCGGCGGTCATGCCGGTGGCGATGTCGTAGGTACGGATGGCGGAAAATTCACCGCCCTCGTTGGTGGTGAAGTACAGGCGCCGCGACTGAGGATCGAAGGTCGCGGCGGCGAATGACGCCGGCATGCTGTGCGGTGTGATGTTGCTGGCGGCGCCGGTCGCGGTGTCGTACAGGTGGATGTCGCTGTCGAACGAAGTGGTCGACTTCTGCAAGGCGAGCCAACGGCCATCGCCGCTAATGGTCTCGACGTTCATCCCGGTGTCGTTCTTGTAGACGAGCGTGCGCGCGTAGGTCGCGGCGTCGTAGCGGTACAGGTCGAAGAAGCGCGGATCGCGCTCGTTGGTACGCACATAGAATGCGCTGCCATCGGCGCGCCAGCCGGCGAACGAGGCCTTGACGCTGGCGCCCGGCGTGAGGTTCTTCTCGGCGCCATCGAGTTCGCGCACAAACAGGTGGCTGTTCTCGTTGCCGCCGCTGTCGCGCGTAAACAGCACGCGGTCGTCGGTCTGGAAAAAGCCCACCGCGTACGTGCTGTCGGCCGTGGGCCTTGCCATGGCGACCGGCCGGCCGCCGTCGACGGGAATGGCGTACGCGTTAAAGGAGCCGCTCTCGTTGCTGGAAAATAGGATGCGCGTCTCGTCCTTGCTGAACGAGGCGCCGCTCAGCGACGTGGTGGCCATGAACTGCTCGGCGGTATAGCGCTTGACCTCCCGCGCCGCGGCGTTCAGGCCCGGGTGAAGCCATACCACGGCGGCGGCAAGTCTCAACAGCGTACCGATGCGTCGCATATGCCCTCCACGCGCCTCACCTGGCCGGACTCAATCAGTTTTGCAAACGGAGGCATCGATGTCAAGTTTCGGCAAACCGGTTATGCTGCCGAGATGACCGATTTCGCCCGCCTGTCGACTGCCGCCTACAAATCAGAACTCGTCGCCAGCCGCCTGCTGTCGCGTCGCACCGGCTGCTCGCCGGAAGCGGCGCTGCGCAGCACGATGCAGGCGGCGGCCGGCGCCTTTCCGCTGGCCGAACTGGTGGCAGCGCGCGAGGCGGCGCTGGCGGCCGCGGTCGCGCGCGCCGAGCTGCGCGATGCGCTGCGCGCGGCAGCGCTGGCGAAGCGGCAGGCGCGGCACGACGGCAAGCCGACGCCGTGGCGCGCCTGGTTCGACGGTTCGGCTCATCCGAATCCAGGTGACTGCGGCATCGGCGCCGTGCTGCAGGGTCCGGGCGACGAACGGGTCGAAATCTCGCGCGCCGCCGGCTACGGCAACAGCAGCGAGGCCGAGTACCGCGCGCTGGTGGCGCTGCTGGAAGCGGCCGTGGCGCGCGGCGCCCACGGCCTGACAATCTACGGCGACAGCAAGGTCGTCATCGACGACGTCAACGGCCCCGATGCAACCGCCGCGGCGTCGCTGCAGCCATGCCGGCATACCGCGCTGGGGCTGATCGCCCAACTACGCGGCGTGACGCTGCGCTGGATCCCGCGCCACAAGAACAGCGCGGCCGATGCCCTTTCGCAGCGCGCCGTTCGCATTCCCCACATATCATCCGAGAACACTCTTGACCAATCCTGAACCGAACCACTGGCACGCCAGGCTGGTTGCGCTGGCAACCCACGGCGCCGGCAGCGACGGCGCGCACGACATCAACCACTTGCACCGTGTCTGGCGCAACGCGCAGGCGCTGCTGGCGGCGCATCCCGGCGCCGATGAACTGGTGGTAATGGCGGGCTGCTACCTGCATGACCTGGTGAACCTGCCGAAAAACCATCCACAGCGCGCCAGCGCATCGCGCCAGTCGGCGGCGCTGGCAAGCACGCACCTGGGCGCCGCCGGCTTTCCGGCCGAACGGCTGGCGGCGGTGGCGCATGCCATCGAGGCGCACAGCTTTTCCGCCGCCATCAAGGCGGAGACGATCGAGGCGAAAATCGTGCAGGACGCCGACCGCCTCGACGCCCTCGGGGCGGTGGGCCTGGCGCGCCTGTTCTACATCGCCGGCCAGATGGGCAGCGCGCTGGCACACCCGGACGATCCGCTGGCCGCGCGGCGCCCGCGCGACGACCGCGCCTATG
The DNA here is from genome assembly GCA_040386255.1 of Pseudomonadota bacterium. Lineage (GTDB taxonomy): Bacteria > Pseudomonadota > Gammaproteobacteria > Burkholderiales > Burkholderiaceae_D > JAFCUW01. The sequence continues at coordinate 22,044 of JAZKFW010000076.1, read as the reverse complement.
CGCTCGACCACATCGAATCGAAACTGGCCGCGCTGCCTGCCATGATGCAGACCGAAGCCGGCCGCGCGCAAGGCCAGGCACGGCTGGCGCAGCTGATCGCTTTCCGCGACAGCTTCGCGCGGGAATGGGCATGAGTTCACTGGTGGTCTGCGCCGTGCTGCTCGGCGCACTGCTGCACGCGAGCTGGAATGCACTGGTCAAGTCGCGCCCCGACACCTTCCTGGTGACGATACTGGTCGCCGTCGGCGCCGGCACCATGGCGGCGCTCGCGCTGCCGTTCGTGCCGGCGCCGAACGCCGCGAGCTGGGCCTACATCGGCGTGTCGACCATGGTGCAGCTGGCGTACTACGCGCTGCTGGTGGCAGCCTACCGCCACGGCGACATGAGCCACGCCTATCCGCTGATGCGCGGCAGCGCGCCGCTGATCGTCGCGCTGGTCAGCGGTCCGCTGCTGGGCGAGCAGCTGGGCGTTCAGCAGTGGCTGGCGATCGCCTGTATCTGCGGCGGCATCCTGGCACTGTTCTTCATCACCCGCGCGCAGCATCGCGGCGCCGGCCGGACCACGGTTTTCGCGCTGCTGAACGCATGCATGATCGCGGCGTTCACGCTGATCGACGGCATGGGCGTGCGCAAATCGGGCTCACCAGTGGCGTACACGATGTGGATCTACATGCTGACCGCGCTTGGCCTGCTGGCTTGGACGGCGAGGAGCCGGCCGGGCGAGCTGGCCGGCTATGCGCGCAAGAACGTCGGCGTGATGCTGGCGGGCGGCGCCGCCAGCCTCGGTTCCTACAGCCTTGCGGTATGGGCGATGACGCAGGCGCCGGTGGCTGCGGTGGCGGCGCTGCGGGAGACGTCGATACTATTCGCCGTTGCGATTGCCACGCTGGTGCTGCGCGAGAAGGTGGGCGCGAAACGGCTGGCTGCCATTGCGCTGGTGGCCTGCGGCGCGGTGGCGATGCGGCTGGCGTAATCACAGCGCATGCAGTGGCGGGGCTCCCGCCTGCGCGGGAGCACGCCTCACTCAGCGACAGTCGATCAGAACTTCATCTCCATCGTGGCGCGCAGCACCACCGGTCCCTTGTACGACGTCGTGCGATTGACGGTGCCGAAAGCGTCGGCGTAGGTGGTCTGCGCATCGTAGCCCTGCGCCAGCAGATTCGACACCGCCACACGCAGCTGGTTTTGCGGGCTGAACTTCCACAGTCCGTACACTTCGAGTTCGCGCCGCACCGACTGGTAGCTGCTCTGGGTGGTCGAGATGCGTACCGGGCCGCCGGTCTTGAAGACGAAACTGCCGCCGGTGGTGAGCGCGCCTTCCTTGTAGTCGACGCCGATCGTCGCCGCGAACGGCACCTGCGCGTTGAGGCGGTTGTTCGGGCCCGGCACCGCGTCGACCGACGACCAGTTGCGGCTGATGCTGGCGCGCAGGTCGAGCGCCGGCGCCGTCGCGATCAGCGACTTGAGCGGGAACTTTGCTTCCAGCTCGATACCGCGCGTGGTGGCGCGGCCGTCGTTGACGGGCAGCTGCACCCAGCGTCCATCGGCGAAGAACACGCCCATGCGCGTAAAGTCGGCGATGCGGCGCATCGATGCGCTGGCCGACAGCAGCGCGCCCTCGCCCCAGTAATGCTCGTACGAGGCGTCAAAACCGAGCGCCAGTTCGGGCTTGAGGTCCGGGTTGCCCTGGAAGTCAGGATCGGTGGCGCTGTTGTTGACGCTCTTGAACTTGCGCGGTATCAGGCTCTGGGTACTCGGCGCCTTGTAGGTGCGGGTGACGGCGAAGCGCACCTGGTCGGACTTAGTGCCAGGCAGTTTGTACAGCGTCTGGAACAACGGACTCCAGACGCTGGAAGTCGACTCGGCGGTGTCGAAGGTATTGCCCGCGGTGCGCGTGCGGATGCCCTCCCAGCGCGCGCCCAGGTACACCGACCAGCGCGGCGTGATGTTCCATTCGTCCTGCGCGTAAGCGGCCAGGCGGTTCACGCGCGCGTCGAAAATCTCGACCGGGTCGCCCTGCTCGGCGCGCTGGTCGTCGCGGGTGCTGATGCCGCCGTCCCAGCCGATCGACAGTGCATGGCCGTCGAACATCGGTGTCGAGAATTTGCCGGTCGAGGTTATGCCGCGGTCGGTGCCCTTCGACAGCACCACGCTGTCGAGGACCTGAACACCCGCGGCGTTGTATCCGGCGCGGCGCTGCTCGTTGCCGAGCCCGCCGATGACGCCGCCTACCTTCATATCGAGCTTGGCGCCGGAGGCGAGCTTGTGGACCCAATTGAGGTCGGTGCGGAAGAATTCATTCTCGTTGACGTTCTTGAACCGGACCAGCGGATAAGGCGGCTGCGGCCCCACGCTCGTCACGCTCGTGTCGTTGCCCTTGCCGCTGTAGCGGTGCACGTTGACGAATGTCTGCGACGTGATCGTGTCGCCGTTCGCCAGGGTCCAGTTCAGCCGCGGAGAGATGCTGAGGGCGCTGAAGTCCCCTTTGTCGAGCGACTGCGCATTGCGCTGCAGGACCAGACGTCCGGACGGATCGAAGCCCTCTTCCACCGACGGCGAGTCCTGCTCGTACTTGCGGTAGAACGCGTTGGCCGTGATCGAATACGACATCTGGCCGACCTTGTCCGACAGCTGCAGGTTGGCGGTCGGGTTGATAAAATTCTGGCCACCGCCGACGCCGGCCTTCAGTTCGCGCTGGCCCTTCTTGATCGCTTTCTTGAGGACGATGTTGATGGTGCCGGCGATCGACTGGGTCGAGAATTCGGCGCTGGCCGAGCGCAGCACTTCGATCCGTTCGATGACGTCGGGAGCGAGCGAATCGAGCGAGAAGCCGGCCGGCGCGGCTTCGCCGTTGAGCAGGATCTGGGTGTAGCCGGCGCCGAGGCCGCGCATGCGCACTTCGCCGCCGCCGCGCGCCGAGCCGCCGCTGACGGTGATGCCGGGCAGGCGCTTGAGGACGTCGACGACGTTGGTGTCGCCATACTTGACGATCTCGTCGTGGTTGACGACGATCTTGCTGGCGGTGTCGTCGCGGCGCGGATTGTAGGCTTCGGTGGAACCGCGCACCTCGACCTGCTGCATTTTTTCGTCAGCCGGTTTGGCGGTCTTTTCGGCGGGTGCGGGTGCAGCCTGCTGGGCGTGGGCGGACAGCGCGGCGGAGAGTGCAGCGGCGATCACGGTGAGGCGGAGAGGATGACGTAAAGACATGGCGAGCAAGGCGGTTAATTGCAAAGGCCGCTATTGTCCGCGATTCCACCTCGCCTGAGTTGGCGTGAGGGAACTATTTTTTTGTATGTATGTTTGGTCGGCCGAACGGCAACGCAATTAACGAGGCGCAGGGTAAGGCGGCAACTGGATGATCACCGGAGTCTGTTGAACCTGCGGTGCGGGCAGATTCCTGCGGGGAGTGGCGTAGTTAAGCACAAAAGTTATTATTGTTATCGCTGCAGCCCCCAGCACCACTGCGGTGCCGACTACCCATTTGACCATGGCCGCGAATTCCTTGTGCATTTCCGTGCGCAAGTCGGCGAGGTCAGCCTTCGTGGCGGTCATGTCGAGACGCGCCTCGACCCGGTCAAAGCGCTCTTCGACCCGGGCAAAGCGCTCCTCAACCCGGGCAAAGCGATCGCTTGCCTCGGCGGCGAATTCTTCCAGTGGGGTGGCACCGGGTTCCATCCCACAACCATAGGACCCTCGTATTACCGCGCGCAAGCGAAACACGGCTTAAAAGCCTGACGCCACTCAGTACACGTTTATAATTAACAATCGTCCAAGCAAGAGGCTCACCGTGTCCGACCGTATTAAAGTATTGCCGCAATATTTGCTCCCTAAACAGGCCATGACCACCCTGGCCGGCCGCGTCGCCGGCGCCAAGGGCGGCGTCTGGACGACGACCTTGATCCGCTGGTTCGTGGAGAAGTACCAGGTCAACATGGACGAGGCGGTCAACCCGGACATCGCCAGCTACAGCAGCTTCAATGAATTTTTCACCCGGCCGTTGAAGGCGGGCGCGCGGCCCTTGGCGCAAGCTGATTTCATCTGCCCGGTCGACGGCGCCATCAGCCAGTTCGGCCAGATCGACGATCACCAGATTTTCCAGGCCAAGGGGCACAAGTTCAGTACCGCGGAACTGGTCGGCGGCGACGCCAGCCTGGCGGCCCACTTCCAGCACGGCAGCTTCGCCAACCTGTATCTGAGCCCGAAGGATTATCACCGTTTGCACATGCCGTGCGACGGCCGGCTGACGCGCATGATTTACGTGCCCGGCGCGCTGTTCTCGGTGAACCCGACCACCGCGCGCGGCATCCCGGGCCTGTTCGCCCGCAACGAGCGCGTGGTCTGCGTGTTCGAGTCGCCCGAGCACGGCCCGTTCGTGATGACGCTGGTGGGCGCGACCATCGTCGGCAGCATGGAAACCGTGTGGCATGGCGTCGTCAACCCGAAGCGGCTGGGCAAAGTCAGCGAATGGGATTACAGCGACAAGGACATCGTGCTGAAAAAAGGCGAAGAGATGGGACGTTTCCTGCTCGGCTCCACCATCGTCATGCTGTTCAAGCAGGGCACGATCGATTTCAACCAGGCGTGGGCGCCGGAGCGCGGCATCCGCCTTGGCGAGCTGATGGGCAACCGGCCGGCCTGAACTGCCGGTGTCAGGTCTGACATTCGAACACGGCCCCAACAGTAGCAACATCGCTAGCGCAGAGTTCGTGTTCGAATGTCAGACCTGACACCAGCGTTTAGCCGCGCTTCCGGGCGTCGTCGCAGCACAGTACTTCCATCATGTCGAGGAAGGCGCGGGTCTTGGCCGGCATCAGGCGCCGCCCCGGGAACACCGCCCATCCGGTCACAGTCGGCAAATCCCATTCGGGCAGTACCCGCACCAGCTCTCCCTTCTCGAGGAACGGCGTGGCGAACAGGTCGGAGCTGGCGGCGATGCCGGCGCCAGTGCAGGCGATCCGCGCCAGCAGGTCGGGCGAGTTGGCGGTCATGCGGGCCGGCAGCTCGCGCGACCACTGCGTCTTGCCGCGCGTGAGCACCCACGGCTGGGCGCCGCCGTTGCGGCTCAGCAGGCACAGCAGGTCGTGATTGAGCAGGTCGTCGGGCGTCTCCGGCAACCCGCGCATGGCAATGTACGACGGCGACGCATACAGCCCCACCTTCTCCAGCGCCACCCGGCGCGCGGCCAGCGACGAATCGTCCGGCAGGTCGCCCATGCGGATCGCGACGTCGAAGTTCTCGGCCACCAGGTCGACCCGGCGCGGCGACAAGTCCAGCTCCAGCGTGATGGCTGGATAGCGCTTGAGGAACTCGGTCATCACGCGCGTCAGGCCCAGGTTGGCGAAGTCGGACGGCATCGACACGCGCAGCTTGCCGCTCGGTTCCTGCTGGCGGTGCTGCACCAGCGCGCCGGCGGCCTCTACTTCTTCGACCACCTTGCGCGCGTGTTCGAGCAGGCCCTCGCCGAACTCGGTCAGCACCAGCTTGCGCGTGGTCCGCTGCAGCAGCCGTTCGCCGAGCTTGGCCTCGAGCAGCGCAATGCGCCGCGACACGGTCGATTTGGGCAAGTCCACCCGCTGCGCCGCCTTGCTGAAGCTGCCGCTTTCGACGATGCGCGCAAACAGCAGCAGGTCGTTGGGTTCGAGGTCCATTTGATTATCCCACCAGAAGAACAATGTTATCCATTCTAGCGCCTTCCGGATTGAATTTGGAACTGTTAAAGTGATCTTCATCGAAGTTTAACCACCGAACACGAAGGAACATCCCATGAACATTCTGCAAATTAATTCCAGCGCCAAGACCACCGGTTCCGAGTCGAACCGCCTGAACGACAAGATCGTCGCCGGCCTGGTGGCCGACAATGCCGGCGCTGTCGTCGCCGTGCGCGACCTGGGTGCGCAGCCGCACCCGATGATCGACCAGGCCGCGCTGGGCGCGCTGTTCACGCCGGCCGACCAGCGCAGCGCCGAGCAGGCAGCGCGCGTCGCACTCGACGACGCACTGATCGCCCAGGTGCAGGCAGCCGACGTGATCGTGATCGGCGCGCCGATGTACAACTTCGGCATCAGCGCGCAGCTGAAAAGCTGGTTCGACGCGATCGCCCGTGCCGGCGTAACGTTCCGCTACACCGCGACCGGTCCTGAAGGCCTGTTGAAGAACAAGAAGGTATTCGTGACGCTGCCACGCGGCGGCATCCACCGCAACGGCGCGAGCGATTCGCAGGTGCCGCACCTGACCACATTCCTCGGCTTCCTGGGCCTGACCGACGTCACGTTCGTCTACTCGGAAGGCCTCGGCATGGGACCGGAAGCAGTCGCCAAGGCGCAGGCACAGGCCGACGCGGACATCGAAGCAGCACTGGCGTAAGCCCACGCGGCGGCGCCAGGAATCGGATATCAATCCAGGAGAACATGATGACACAGCAGTTGACAGCAGTTCGGGTCGGGACGGCGCGCGGCGTCGAGCGCCTGGTCAATGGCCAGTTCGTGATGGACGGCGCCGGCGTGAAGATCAACCGCGTGCTGACGCAGGCGCTGCAGCGACGGCTCGATCCGTTCCTGATGCTCGACGCCTTCGGCAGCGACAAGCCGGGCGACTACATCGCCGGCTTCCCGGAGCATCCGCACCGCGGCTTCGAGACCATCTCGTACATGATCACGGGACGCATGCGGCACAAGGACAGCGCCGGCAACGAGGGGCTGATCACCAACGGCGGCGTGCAGTGGATGACGGCGGGACGCGGCGTGGTGCACTCCGAAATGCCGGAGCAGAACGACGGCCTGATGGAAGGCTTCCAGCTGTGGCTCAACCTGCCGGCCAAGGACAAGATGAGCGCGCCGTGGTACCGCGACATCCCGAACCAGCAGATTCCGCGCTTTGCCACCGATAGCGGCGCGACGGTGCAGGTGATCGCGGGCCGCAGCCACGGCGTCGAAGGCGCGGTGCAGCGCGACGGCACCGAGCCGTATTATCTCGACATCGAGCTGGCCGCCGGCGCCAGCTTCGAACAGCAGCTGCCGCCGGGGCACAACGCGTTCCTGTACGTGTTCCGCGGTGAAGTGACGGTCGAAGGCAAGGCCGTGCCGAGCACGCGGATGGCGATTCTGGCCAACCCGCCGGAAGCCGAGGGCGTGCGCATCAAGGCGGCCGAAGCGAGCCGGGTGCTGCTGATCGCGGGGCGTCCGCTGGGCGAGCCGATCGCGCAGTACGGGCCGTTCGTGATGAATACCCAGGCGCAGCTGCAGCAGGCAGTTGAAGACTTCAGGGCGGGCAGGTTTGGTTCCTGATGCGTCACGTGACAGGGTCTGACCCGTGGGTCAGACCTCGGCGCAGACCCGGACATATCGGCTACACTACGCTCCATGCTGATCCCCACCCTCCTCCAGGCGCTTGCCTACGTCAGCCGCGTATGCGGTTTCGAGACCGTCGACTCCTTCCCGCCCGGCCACCAGTACGCGCGCACGCGCTGGAATCGCGCCTATTTCGACATCGCTTCCGACCTGAAGCCTGAGCAGATCGAACGCTCGCTGTGCGAGTCGATCGTCAACACCCCGTTGATCTTCGCCCACATCACCCATCCCACGCCGCGCATGCAGCGCGCACTGCTGGCGGTGATCGAAGCGCGCATGCGCCGCTCGTGCGGCAGCCCGACCGACCTGGTGACGCTGCTGGTGAACTCCTACCGCAGTCCCTACACGCCGGACGCCATGCCGAACCTGCGCAAAGTGATCGAGGACAGCGGCTACGATACCAACGCCGTGCTCGGCTTCCTCGGCGCGATGCCGGCCGCCTTCGACATCATCGAGGCTGCGCACTAAGCCTGGCCGTTGCGCGCAGGTTCGACGGCAGCCAGCGGTCGCGCAGCGCCATGAACGGCGTTTCGACAAGCCGGTACAGCACCCATCCCGACAGCACCGACAACACCATCGACACGCCTATCGCCACCGATGAATCGGCGTCGAACCCGCGCGCGGCCAGCGGCTCGGCAAGCAGGATGCAGACCTGCTTGTGGGTCAGGTAGATCGCGTACGACCACAAGGCCAGCTTGCCGGCGCCGGGGATGCGGGTGCTGCGCAGCGGGCCTTCGCTTAGCGCCGCCACGATCAGCAGCGCAAAGCCGAGCGCCAGCAGCGGATAGCCGACGACGGTCATGGCGAAGCCGTAATGATCGATCAGGAACAGGTGGAACATCAAGGCTGTCAGCGCGGCGCCGGCCGCCAGCGCGACGTTGCCGTGGGCGGTGAGGCGCCGCCATGCGTCGGCGTGATAGTTCTTCAGCAGCGCCAGCGCGACGCCGGCCACCAGTTCGTCGAAGCGGCAGAACGACGAGTAGTAAATGTAGCGGTAGTAGTGATTCAGCGGACGCGCGGCGCCGTCCACCAGTTCGATCCACAGCACGCCGCGCACCAGCATGCCGGCGGCGAATGTGAAGACGATGGCGCCCCAGGCCCAGCGCAGCGATCCCTTCAGCGCCGCGATGAGCAGCGCGCACGCCGGCAGCAGCAGGTAGAACTGCTCCTCGATGCACAGCGACCAGGCGTGCGAAAACGCGGTGCCGGGCTTGAGGTTGATGTTCTGGGTGAAGGTGAGGAACTCCCACAGCGGCGGCAAGGGCTGGTCGCCGCGAAAGCCCGGCCACAGGAAGTACAGCGCCAGCACGGCGTAGAAATTGGGCAGCGTGCGCAGCAGCCGGCGCCCGTAGAAATGGCCGAGCGACAGGCCCTGCGGCGTGCGCATCGCGGCGAAAATCTGGTTGCCGATCAGATAGCCGGACAGCGCGAAGAACAGGTCGACGCCGACCCAGCCGATCTTGCCGACCCAGCCGAAGGTGTCGTCGGAGCCGACGAACAGCGTGTAGTGGTGCAGCACCACCAGGCAAATCGCGAGCGCGCGCAGGGTGTCGAGGCCGTACACGCGCGGGGAAGGTCGAAGTTCGGTCATGCGCTGCCGGCCAAGTGGGAAGCGCAAATCATGCCATGCACTTTCCGCACGCGCCAGTGTTTCCCGATAAAATGTCGTCAGCCAATTTTCAAGGGATAGCCCAGCAATGACCACCGCACGCGACCTGCAGTTCAAATCGATCAACTACACCGGCCTGGGCAAAGGTCCGCGGCTGATCATCACCGGCGCCGTTCACGGCAACGAAACCTGCGGCACCAAGGCGATCCTGCGCGTCATGGAAGAGCTCGACAGCGGCAAGCTGCTGGTCGCCAACGGCAGCGTGACATTCGTGCCGGTGACCAACCCCCTCGCCTACCAGCTGGTGCGCCGCGCGGGCGAGCGCAACCTGAACCGCAACCTGTTCCCCAACGACAATCCGCAGGACTTCGAGGACCAGATCGCCAACTGGCTGTGCCCGCTGCTGGCCCAGCACGACGTGCTGCTCGACCTGCACTCGTTCAACGCCGACAGCGAGCCGTTCGTGATGATGGGGCCGCTCGACAACGATGGCCCGCTGCAGCCGTTCAAGCATGCCGACAAGGAACGCGCACTGGCGCGCCGGCTCGGCGTGCGCCGCTTCGTCGACGGCTGGCTCGGCACCTACGGCCAGGGCGTGCAGCGCCGCATGAGCGACGCGTCGCAACTGGAAACGGTGCTGCGCTACGGCGTCGGCACCACCGAATTCATGCGCACAACCGGCGGCTACGCTTTGACCCTCGAGTGCGGCCAGCACAACGATCCGGCGGCGCCCGAGGTGGCCTACCGCGCGATCATGAACACGCTGGCGTTCCTGCAAGTGATCGATGCGCCGGCGCCGCAGCCGGTGCCGGCCGACCAGGTCGAAGCGCTGTCGATGGTGGTGGTGCACGACAAGACCGACACCGCGGACTCGTTCGTGCGCACATGGTCGAGTTTCGATCCGGTCAGCAAGGGCCAGCAGATCGGCGTGCGCGCCGACGGCACGCCCGTCACGTCCGAACTGGACGGACGCATCCTGTTCCCGGACGTGAATGCCGGGGCCAACCAGGAGTGGTACTACCTGACCCGCGCCAACCCGGACTTCGCGCGCGACTAACCGGCGACGCCGCGGCGCTCGGCGCGGATCAAAGCCAGGTTGCGCAGGTAGATCGCCACGCCGACCAGCTGGCCGGCAATGAACACCGGGTCGCGCCGGTGCACCGAGTAGACCAGCAGCACCAGCGCGCCGGCCAGGCTGAAATACCAGAACGACACCGGGATCACGCTCTTGCGCTGGCGCTCGCTGTGCAGCCACTGGATGACGAAGCGCAGCATGAACAGCCCCTGGCCGCCGAAACCGACGGCGAGCCACCAGAATTCATGGTCCATCAAGCTCCCCTTTCGATTGCCGGCGCAGGTGCATGCGCGGGATCATCAGCAACATTTCGAGCGCGCCCCACGCGAGGCAGATGGCGCCCACCGCGCGTTGCAGCGGCAACACCTCCGGTATGCGGACGTGGTTGCTGACCAGCAGCGCCGCCGCCACCAACAGCAGCAGCACGCCAGCCAGAAAGCCGGCGGCGCCCGCCGTTTTCCATTGATAGCGGGCATACAGGGACAGGCCGAACCAGGCGCCCAGCCAGCCGCCGAGCATGCCCCACAGGATGTCGAGCGGCCAGTGCACGCCGACCATCACGCGCGACAGGCTCACCAGCACCGCCAGCGCAATCAGCAGGGCGCGCAAGGCCGTGCGGCTGGGCAAGGCCATGATCCAGATGCCGGCGATGGCGAAGCTGGCGGCGGCGTGGCCGGACGGGAACGACACCGCGCGGAACGCCGGCCCGCTCTGGAAGAATAGTTCCGGCGGCAGCACCGCGAGCGGGCGCGGCACGCTGACCGCCTGCTTGAGCACCTGCACCCACAGCGCGGCAAACACGGCAGCGATCAGCGCGGCCCAGAAAATGCGCGGCGAGCGGCGGATCGCCGGCACCACCAGCGCCAGCGCGACGGCGCCGTCGCCGAGCATCGTCAGGTGCAGCCACAGCTTGTTGCCGAGCGCGTGGCCGGCCTGGTTCAAGAGGATGAACAGGGCCTGGTTGGCGGCGCTGGCGGCCAGCAGCGCGACCAGCACCAGCGACAGCGCCGGCGGCAGCCATATCCAAGGGGAACGGATGTCGGGAGGCATGGCATTCTCAGCGCGGTATCCTGACCAGCAAGACGCCGCCCTTGCGGTACAGCACGTCGACCGCGCCCAGTCCGGCCAGCTTGCTGCTGCGCGTGAGCACCACCTCGCCCGGTCGCAGGGTGACGGCGCCTTCGGTGACCTTGCCGCGGTAGACGCTGAAGCTGGGCACGTTGAACTGCCAGGTACGTACCTGCAGCCCCGCCGCGCGCGCGAACAGCGCCGCCTCCTTGACCGGACCCTGCTGCAGTTCGCCCAGCGCCGGCAGCAGCAGGCCGCCCACCGCGGCCGCGCACAGCACGCCGCATGCGACCAGCTTCTGCCACACCTGGTAACGCGGCACGAAGGCGAGCACGAGGCAACACAGCAACAGAGCGGGCGCCACCCTCTGGTAACGCGGGCCGAACGCCTCCGAGCGCGTCAACGCTTCACGCACGTAGGGGTCGCCGATGCCGTGGCCGAAAGTTTGCAGCGCAGCCGGCAGCGCCACCACCGCCGCCAGCAGCAGGATCGGCGGCAGGAACGCCAGCGCGCGCGACTGCAGCAGGCGGCGTCGCAGCGCCATCAGCACGAACAGCGGCGTGACGCCATACAGCAGGTAGTGCGGCAGCTTGGTGGCCGCCAGCGAAAAGAACACCAGCACAAACAGGAACCAGCACCACAAAAAAGTGTCGAGCGGCCTGGCGCGCAGTTGCATCACGCCGGGCAGGATGCGCAGGAACATGCCGCTGTAGGGCAACAGCAGCAGCAGCGCGGCCGGCAGGTAATACAAAGGGTTGCCGCGGTGCCCTTGCAGCGGCGCCATGAAGCGCTCGACGTTGTGGCGCAGGAAGAAGCCGGCGATGAAGGCGTCGCCCTGGCGCACATATTCGATCACGTACCAGGGCGCGGCGACGGCCAGCAGGATGCCCCAGCCGGCGGGGTCGAGGATGGCGTCGCGCCACTGGCGCGCCTTGCCGTGCAGCGCGAACGCGATGGCGCTGACGGCGAACGGGATCAGCAGCGCCACCGGCCCCTTGGTCAGCACCCCGAGGGCGATCCATAGATAGGCGCGGCGGCGGTAGCGCGCCAGCGGCTGTTCCATGAAGCGGTAGATGTCGAACATGGCCAGCGCGAGGAACAGGTTGAGCAAGGCGTCGGCGGTGGCGGCGCGCGCGATCACGCCGACGCCGACGCTGGTGGCGGCGATCAGCGCGGCGACGCAGGCGCTGCGGCAGTCCGACTGCTGCCGCGTGAAGACGAGGATCGCGGCCATCCAGCCGACGGCGGCGAGCGCCGACGGCAGCCTGAAGGAGAATTCGCCGGCGCCGAACAGCAGCACCGACAAGGCCTGCAGCCAGTAGGTGAGAATCGGCTTGTCGAAGCGCGGCTCGCCGTTGAGCCAGGTGGTGACGTAGTCGCCGCGCGCCAGCATTTCGCGGGTCGATTCGCTGAACGCGCCTTCGTCGACGTCGAACAGCGGGAAGCCATCGAGCTGGTTGAAGAAGGCCAGCCAGACGGCCAGCACCAGCAAGGCCGGCAGTCCGAGCGACACCGGCGCGCTGCGTGCCGCCAGCCGGGTGGCGCGCGCTGCCCGCGCGCCGACGAGTGCGGCCGCGGCCCTCACCGCCGGTCCATCGAGCGGCGCAAAGGCTCGCCCTGGCCGCGTCGATCGCCCTCGGCGCCCGGCACGCCGAGTACTTCGCGCACCGCGTATGTCTTGTTGGGGCCGGACTCGAAGTAGGTGCGCGCCAGCATCTCGGTGACGATGCCGGTGCAGATGAACTGCACGCCGATCACCGCCAGCAGCACCGCCAGCATCAGCAGCGGCCGGTTGGCGATGGCCTCGCCGTACCACAATTTTTGCCAGCCCAGCAGGGCCAGCGCGGCGCCGCCGGCGCCGGCGCACAGCAGCCCGATGCGGCCGAAGAAGTGGCCCGGACTGGCGCGAAAGCGCATGAAGAAATATACCGACAGCAGGTCGAGGATGACGTTGAAGGTGCGCGACAGGCCGTATTTCGAGCGCCCGTGCACGCGCGGAAAATGGCTGACGGGCTCCTCGCGGATGCGCGCCGGTGCGGTGACCGTGGAGATCCAGGTGGGAATGAAGCGGTGCATTTCGCCGTACAGGCGGACCTGGCGGATGACCGACGCGCGGAAGATTTTCAGCGAGCAGCCGTAGTCGTGCAGGCGCACGCCGGTGACGGCGACGATCAGGCGATTGGCGCACCACGACGGGATGCGGCGCAGCCACAGGCTGTCCTGGCGCGCGCGGCGCCAGCCGACCAGCAGGTCGAGGTCTTCGTCGAGCAGGCGGCGCACCATGCGGCCGATGTCGGCCGGATTGTTCTGCAGGTCGCCGTCCATGGTGGCGATGATGCTGCCGTGCGCGATGTCGATGCCGGCCTGCATCGCCGCAGTCTGGCCGAAGCGGCGCCGCAGCAGCACCGCGCAGATCCGGCCCGGGTGCGCGGCGACGGCGGCGCGGATGCGCTGGGCGGTGCGGTCGCTGCTGCCGTCGTCGACCAGGATCAGCTGCCATGGCCACTCGAACCGGGCCAGCGCCGCCATCACCTGGCTGACCAGCGTGGCCAGATTGTCTTCCTCGTTAAACAGCGGCACCACCAGCGACAGGCGGTGGCTGGGGCGCGCGCCATGCTTGCCGAGGGCGGCAGCGGCGCCGGCGGAGTCGTTCATCGCAATTCCAGTACAGTAGACAGGCGTGCCTTTGCAGGCGGATAGCCACCATGTTCGCCGCGCGCCGATGAGCACAGGCGATCCACGTCAAACGAACGCGGATATGGATGAAATCAGCGAGGGCGCCTGACGGGATTAAGCGCAGTCGGCCTTGACGAAAGCGACCGTAACTCGCTCGGTTTCGAGCCCGGTGCAAGAGCGGTGCAAGCATCTGTCCAGGACCCCGTTTGGCCAACAAAGAATGTAACCAAATGTATATTTTTCGTGCGACAATCGCCGCTTATGTTATCGACATATAAACCAAAAATGGATACAAGCCACATCAGGAAACCGACCTTGCGGCGCTGGCTGGCCTGCGCGCTGCTGGTCGCCGGCAGCGCGCAGGCCGCCGCACCGATCACCGTGCGCGTCATGGCGCAGGAGAGCATTCCGCCGAAATGGATTGTCGAGGATGGTGCCGTGCAAGGCCTTTGCCCCGACCTGATGGCGGCGATCGAGCGGGTCGAGCCGCGCGTGCGTTTCAGCGGCTTCGATCGCGGCCGTTCCCTTCTGGTCATCGAAAATGCGCTCGAAACCGGCGCCGTCACGGCCGCCTGCGGCCTGCTCGATTCGCCGCGCCGGCGCAGCGTGGCGATCCGCTCGCAGCTGCCGCTGTACCAAGTGAGGCACCGCCTGGCCGCCGCCATCGGCGACTCCCAGGTGGTGAACAATTTCGACGACCTGGTGCGCCTTCGGCCGCTGATCAATACCGCGCGCGGCTCGGCCTACATCCTGCAGCTGAAGGCACGCGGCATCGCGGTCGACGACAGCACCGGCGACAGCATCGTCAACCTGCGCAAGATTCTGCACGGGCATGGCCGCTACACCTACATGAACGAGCTGAGCCTGCTCTACTTCATCGACAAGGGGCGCCTCGAGGACAAGGTGCGCATGCTGCCGGCCGTATTCAATGAAGAGCCGGTGTACTTCTGGGTCAGCCACAAGGCCGATCCGGCGCTGGCGCCGCAGATCGACGTGGCGCTGGCGCGGCTGAAGGTGAGCGGCGAACTGGCGCGCATCTACGACCGTTGGGCGCGCGGGAAGTAGACCTTCAGGCCGGTGTCAGCAGCTTGAGGCCGGCAATGCCGGCGACAATCAGGGCGATCGACAGCAGCCGCAAGGCGCCGGCCGGCTCGCCGAGCATCGCCATGCCGACGATCGCGGTGCCGACGGTGCCGATGCCGGTCCAGACGGCGTAGGCGGTGCCGAGCGGCAAATGGCGCAGCGCCAGCCCGAGCAGCACCACGCTGCCGGTCATCGCCACGGCGGTAAATACCGACGGCCACAGGCGGGTGAAGCCGGCGGTGTGCTTGAGGCCGACGGCCCACGCGACCTCCAGCAGGCCGGCGAGAAACAGGATGAACCAGCTCATGGACAACTCCTCGATGTTGGCAGGGTCGTCCGTGCCGTGGTGTGAACAAGAAACTCAACTTAGCACGGCGCGCGCGCGGCGGTCAATCCGGCGGCCGCGGCGGCGGCCTGCGCCGCAGGCCGATGTCGGCGATAATCGGTCACCCGACACCCGAAGGCCCCTCTGCATGAAGCACACGATGACCGTTCCCGATATCTGCATGGCACTGGGGGTGGTGCTCATCTGGGGAGTCAATTTCGTCGTCATGAAGGTCGGCCTGCAGGACTTGCCGCCGATATTGTTCTCGGCGCTGCGCTTCCTGTTTTCGGCGTTGCCGCTGGTGTTCTTCGTCAAGCGTCCGCCGCTGCCGTGGCGGCTGCTGGCGGTCTACGGCATGTTCCAGTTCGCATTCCAGTTCACCTTGCTGTTTACCGGCCTCAAGCTCGGCATGCCGGCCGGGCTGGCGTCGCTGGTGATCCAGCTGCAGGCCTTCTTCACGATGGGCCTTGCGGTGCTGATGCTGGGCGAGCGGCCAAAGGTGGTGCAGCTGTGCGGCGCGCTGGTGGCGTTCTGCGGCATGGCGCTGGTCGCGGTGCACCTCGAGGGCAAGGCCACGCTGATCGGCTTCGCCTGCGTGGTGCTGGCCGGCGCCTGCTGGGCGGTGGCCAACATCGCCACCAAGAAGATGGGCCAGGTCAGCGCGCTGTCGCTGGTGGTCTGGGGCGCGCTGGTGGCGACGCCGCCGCTGCTGGCGGCATCCTGGGTCGTCGAAGGCGCCGCCGCCTGGCAACTGGCGGCGCGCCAATTCAGCGGCACCACGCTGATGACCGTGCTGTTCCAGGCTTATCCCAACACCATTCTCGGCTTCGGCATCTGGTCGCTGCTGATGCGCAAATATGCGACGGCGACGATCGCGCCGTTTGCGCTGCTGGTGCCGATCGTCGGCATGCTCAGCGCGACCTTGCTGCTGGGCGAATCGCTGCAGTGGTGGAAGGTGGCGGCCGGCCTGCTGGTCCTTGGCGGCCTGGCGCTGAACCAGTTCGGCGCGCGCATCTGGGCGATGGCAATGGCGGCCCGCTACTAGCGGGCTGTACACTACGCCCTATTCCCGTCACCGGAGCCGTCCATGACAATCGCCGTCCAGGTATTGATCGCGCTGATCGCGCTGCTGCATGCGTATTTCGTGTTGCTCGAAACGGTGCTGTTCAAGACGCGCGGCCGCCGCGTGTTCGGCCTTTCGGCCGAGAAGGCCGAGATCATGGCGCCGGCGATGTCGAACCAGGGCTGCTACAACGGTTTCCTGGTGGCGGCGCTGGTGCTGGGCCTCTTGCATCCGGATCCCGCGGTGGCGCGCGCGTTCGCGGTGTTCGGCCTGGCGTGCGTCGCGGTGGCTGGCATGTGGGGCGCGGCGACCGTCAAGCGCACGATTCTCTACATCCAAACGCTGCCGGCGCTGGTGGCGCTGGCCCTCCTGTTCCTTGCCTGATTCTTGCAAAACCGGGGTCAGACCCAGGTTTTGCAAGGCCCCATCTTGGTCAGCAGCAAGGCTGGCTCGAACGACTTCTTGTTCACCCTTCCCCGCCCGAGCGTTGCAAAACCTGGGTCTGACCCCGGTTTTGGAACACTTTCTCGCTTGAGTATTGCCAAACCTGGGTCTGACCCCGGTTTTGGAATATTCGGGCGCTCAGCACGCTTTTCGGATATATCGTAAGATAGCGATATTAGGTTCGAAGAAACCCGATACAAGGAGTTCAATTGGACATCGATTCCATCCACAAGGCGCTGGCGAACCCGGTGCGGCGGCAAATCTTGTGCTGGCTGAAAGACCCGCACCAGCATTTCGCGCACCAGGATCATCCGCTCGACATCGGCGTCTGCGCCGGCCTGATCGATGCGCGCACAGGACTGTCGCAGTCAACCGTGTCGGCTCACCTCGCCGCGCTGCAGCGCGCCGGACTGATCACGTCGCGCCGCGTCGGCCAGTGGATTTTTTATAAACGCAACGAGGACACCATCCAGGCGTTCCTCGCTCACATGCAAGACGGACTTTAGGAGCATTACATGACGACATTATTTGACCCGATCACCATCGGCGACCTCGAATTGCCAAACCGCATCATCATGGCGCCGCTGACCCGCGCCCGCGCCATCGGCGGCGCCCGCGTGCCGAACGCGCTGATGGCCGAATACTATGTGCAGCGCGCCAGCGCCGGCCTGATCCTGTCGGAGGCGACCTCGGTCACCGCGCAGGGCGTCGGCTATGCCGACACCCCGGGCATCTGGTCGGACGAGCAGGTCGAAGGCTGGAAAATTGTCACCGACGCCGTGCACCAGGCCGGCGGCCTCATCTTCCTGCAGCTGTGGCACGTGGGCCGCATCTCCGATCCCGAACTGCTCGACGGCGATGCACCGGTGGCACCGAGCGCCATCGCCGCCAAGGGCCACGTCAGCTTGCTGCGCCCGTTGCGCGACTATGCGGTGCCGCGCGCGCTCGCCACCGAGGAAATTCCCGGTATCGTCGCGGCCTACCGCAAGGGCGCCGAGAACGCCAGGCTGGCCGGCTTCGACGGCGTCGAAGTGCACGGCGCCAATGGCTATCTGCTCGACCAGTTCCTGCAGGACAGCACCAACCAGCGTACCGACAACTACGGCGGCTCGGTGGAAAACCGCGCTCGCCTGATGCTCGAGGTAACCGATGCCTGCATCGACGTCTGGGGCGCGAACCGCGTCGGCATGCACCTGGCGCCGCGCGCGGATTCGCACGACATGGGCGATTCGTCGCCGGCCGATACGTTCGGTTACGTGGCGCGCGAACTCAAAAAGCGCGGCATCGCGTTCATCTGCTCGCGCGAAGCGATCGGCGACGACAGCCTCGGCCCGCTGCTGAAGAAGGAATTCGGCGGCGTCTATATCGCCAATGAAAAGATGACGCGCGCGAGCGCCGAACAGCTGATGCAGTCGGGCAAGGCCGATGCCGTGGCGTTCGGGCAGCTGTTCATTGCGAATCCGGATCTGCCGCGGCGCCTGAAGGACAATGCCGGGTTCAATGAGGTGCGGCCGCAGCTGTTTTACGGTGCGGGTCCTGAGGGCTACACGGATTATCCGGCGCTGGCTGCCTGATTTTCTCTCTTAAGGCTTACGTGGCAAGGTTCGCGCTGCCCCAAAGGCGCGAACCCCTGGCACGCATTAAGCCAAATCGGCCAGGTACTCCTCGTACTGGTCGTACATCCCGCCAAAACCACCCTGCATCGACTCATGTCCTGCCAGGAAGGTCGCGCGCTCCGCCTCGGTCGCATTGATCGGATGCGACACCAGGTTGAGCACCGTCTTGCCATCCTGCGCCGTCAGGGTGATGGTGATCAGCATCTCCATCGGCCAGTCCGGACTCATCGGATTCGGCGCGGCGTTGCCGTCGGCGTCGGCAAAACCATTCACGTACACAAGCCGTTCCGGCGCGACGAGCTCGCGGTAGACGAAGCGCCCCCACATGGTGAAGCCGCCCGGGAAGTGCATGCAGTAGTGGAACAGGCCGCCTGGCCGCGGCTCATTGCCGGCCACTTCGATGCGGCAGCCTTTCGGCCCCCACCAGTGCTGCAGGTGCGCGGTCTCGGTCATGGTCTTGAAGACCAGTTCGCGCGGCGCGTTGAACGTGCGGGTGATGTGGAAATCCACATCGGTATCAAGCTTGATCATCTGCAGGCTCCTGTTGAAGTTGTTCAAGATAGGTATCCAGCCGGTCGAGGCTGGCTTCCCAGTACTGGCGGTAGTCGTCGATCCAGCCGCCGGCGTCGCGCAGCGGCGCCGCCTCCAGCTTGCACGGGCGCCACTGCGCGCGGCGGCTGCGCGATACCAGCCCGGCCCGCTCCAGCACGTGCAGATGCTTGGTGACGGCCGGAAGGCTGATGGCGAACGGCGCGGCCAGTTCGGTGACCGACACCTCGCCGCGCGCCAGCCGGGCCAGCATGGCGCGACGGGTCGGATCGGCCAGCGCCGCAAAAATCATGCTGAGTCGGTCGGCTTCCATTTGTAAATACTTAATTAACCAAGTGGTAAAATACATCCGATATACATATCAAGTCAAGATTTTCTTTCCGGTATCCCCGTGCTATTCTGCCGGCCTGCGCCCCTCTCTAGGATACTTCGTGAAACCATTCGCTCCCCGCCTGCTCGCCGTCGCCATCGCTGCCATTGTCAGCGGCTCGGCCGTCGCAGCCACTCTTCCGGCACGCGCCGAAAACACCTACCTGACGCAGGCGGAAGCGGCGGCCCGATCGGCGCGCGTCGCCAACGTCGATTACGTGCTCGACTTTGCGTTGACGGGGAAAGAATCGTTCAGCGGCACCAGCAGGATCAGCTTCGACCTGAACGACACGTCGACGCCGCTCACCATCGACCTCAACAAGGCGACGATCAGCGCGCTGGTGGTCAACGGCAAGACCATGACGCCGCAGTACAACCAGTTTTTCATCACCTTGCAGCCGCAGGACCTGGTCAAGGGCCGCAACACCGTATCGGTGACTTACCAGCGGCCGCACAGCACCAATGGCGAAGGCCTGCACCGCATGGTCGACCCGGTCGACGGCAGGGTCTACACCTATTCGCATTTCGAGCCGGCCGCGGCGCACCAGATGTTCGCGCTGTTCGATCAGCCCGACCTGAAGGCGACCTTCCAGGTCAACGTCACCGCGCCGGCGGACTGGGTCGTCGTCTCGACCACACGCGAGAGCTCGGTGAAGGACGACGCGGCCGGCAAGCGCTGGACCTTCCCGGCGTCGAAGAAACTCTCCGCCTATAACTTCTCGCTGCACGCCGGCCCGTACAAGGTCTGGGAAGACAACAGCGCCAAGTATCCGATGCGCCTGTTCGCGCGCCAGTCGGTGGCGGCGCAAGTCAATCCGGCCGACTGGTTCAAGTACACCAAGCAGGGCCTGGTGTTCTTCGACGACTACTTCGGCATCCCTTACCAGTTCGAGAAATACGACCAGCTGCTGGTGCCGGACTTCCTGTACGGCGCGATGGAAAACGCCGGCGCCGTCACCTTCGGCGAGCGTGGTTTCCTCCATAAGGCGGAGATGACCGCCGCCGAGCGCTAGGGCCTGGCCTCGACCATCATGCACGAGATGGCGCACCAGTGGTTCGGCGACCTGGTGACGATGAAGTGGTGGAACGGCCTGTGGCTGAACGAGAGCTTCGCGTCCTTCATGGGCACGTTGGGACTGGCCGAGTCGACCGAATTCAAGAACGCGTGGCAGAGCTTTTACTCGGGCGCCAAGCAAGGCGCGTACTTCACCGACCAGTCGCTGTCGACGCACCCGATCGAGGTGCCGGTGGCGTCCACCGCGAACGCGTTCGACAACATCGATCCGATCACCTACGCCAAGGGCGCGTCGACGCTGATGCAATTGCGCCACCTGCTGGGCGACGAAGTGTTCCGCAAGGGCGTGCACAACTACCTGGTGAAGTACGCCTTCAAGAACGCGACGCTGGACGACTTCATCGGCAGCCTCGGCGCAGCGGCCGGGCGCGATCTCAGTGGCTGGACCCGCCAGTGGCTGTACCACGCCGGCGTGAATACCATCGCCGCCAAGTACAGCTGCGCGAACGGCAAGATCAATAGCTTCACGCTGCAGCAGAGCGCGCCGAGCGCCGCCCTGCCGACGCTGCGCGAGCAGCGCGTCCAGGTCGCCACCTTCAATGTCACCGGCGGCAAGCTGGTGCTGGGCAAGAATGTACCGGTGACCTACGACGGCGCCAGCACCAGGGTGCCCGCGCTGGTCGGCAGCGCCTGCCCCGATCTGGTGTATCCGAATTACCAGGACTGGGGATTCGCCAAGGTGCAGCTGGACAAGCGTTCGTTCGCCACCGCCGGTGCCAGCCTCGCCAAGGTGGACGATCCGCTGCTGCGCTCGATGTTGTGGCAAAGCCTGTGGGATGGCGTGCGCGACGGCCAGTTGCCGCTCAATGAGTTCATCACGACCGCGCTGGCGAATGCATCTGCTGAAAAGGACTACACCCTGCTGGCCAACGTGCACGGCATGATCAGCTCGTCGCGGCGCTACCTCGATGCGATGCAGGTCGACCCCGCGTACGTGCGCAAGACCGGCGAGGCGATGGAAGAGCTGGCCTGGGCCGGCGTGCAGGCGAACAAGGGCGACAGCAACTTCCAGCGCCGCTGGTTCAGCCATTACCTCGGCCTGGCGAGCAGCAAGAACGCGCTCGACCGCCTCGCCGCCATCCTCGACGGCAAGCTGGTGGTCGATGGCCTGCAGGTGAGCCAGGACGTGCGCTGGATGATCGTCAACCGGCTCAACCGCTTTGCCTACCCGGGCAGTGCCGAGATGATTGCCGCCGAGTCGCTGCGCGACAAATCCGACAGCGGCCAGGCCGCCGCGCTTTCGGCCACCGTCATCCGGCCTGATCCGCAGACCAAGGCCGAATGGCAGGCAAAGGTCGAAGACCTGAAGACGACGCTGCCGTTCTCGCGCGTGCGGGTGGCGATGGGGAGCCTGTATCCGGTCGAGCAGAACAAGCTGAGTGAGGCGACCGCGGCTGGCCGCCTGGCCAGGCTGCCGGCGATCGACAAGGCCGCCGGGCCTGTCTACATGCGCAGCTTCGGTACCATGATTCCTGCCAGCTGCACGCCGGCCAGCGTCAAGCGGCTGGAGACGGCGGCGGCGCAATACAAGGACCTGTCGGCAGCCACGCGCCGCACGCTGTTGACGATCCACCAGGAAGACCAGCGCTGCCTGATGATCAAGAAGGCGATGACGCTGCCGAAGAGCTAAGCGCCAGCCACGCCGCGTGCGTTCCAAAACCTGGGTCTGACCCCGGTTTTGGAAGTAATTTCAAAACCGGGGTCAGACCCTAATGGCGTTAAGTTAAGCCCTTGTTTTTAATGTCT
>JAZKFW010000075.1:0-14559 GCA_040386255.1 Pseudomonadota bacterium | reverse complement strand
ACAAGTGGAAGATGAAAAATCTTCTGACCGACACCCCGATGGAAAACGTCTTCCGTGGCGACGACAAGTTCGACGTCGTCGTGCTCGACAAGAAGCCGGTGACCTATTCGTACTTTGCCGATCCGCTGTTCGTGTTCATGGACGCCGATTACAACCAGTATGAAATCGAAGAAGAGAACCTCGGCGAAGCGCTGCACTACCTGAAAGACGGTATGGAATGCGAAGCTGTTTTCTACAACGAAAAAGCGATCTCGGTTGAACTGCCGACCACCATCGCGCGCAAGGTTGCCTACTCGGAGCCAGCGGTCAAGGGCAACACGTCGGGCAACGTCCTGAAAGAAGCCAAGATCGAGAACGCCATCGAAGCGCACCAGCACAGCGTGCAGGTTCCGCTGTTCGTCAGCACCGACGACGTCATCGAAATCGACACCCGCACCAACGAGTACAAGCGCGTCGTCCGCAACTAAGTCGCCGCACTCCACAAAAAACGCTGCCGCAGTCGGGCAGCGTTTTTTTTCGCCCTAAAGTTCCAAAACCGGGGTCAGACCCAGGTTTTGCAATAGGGGGGGGGCCGCTCTTTTGGGCAGATCCCCGGTTTCGTTGGCCGCAAAAATTTCAAAACCCGGGTCTGACCCCGGGTCTGACCCCGGTTTTAGAATTCCGCGAGGCAGACACCTTTTGTTGCTGGTATGCTATGCATTGCTAAAATCAACCATGGAGATCGCATGGATCGCAGGGACTTTGTTCGACTGGGCGTCGCCGCCACCGCCATTGCTTCGGCATCGAGCGCAACCGCCGCGGGCAAGGCTGCAGCCGGCAGCATCCTCGAGGCCGGCGTGCTCGAACAGCAGGCGCTGATGCAGGCCGGGAAGCTCACCTCGCACGCGCTCGTCGCGCAGTACCTGGCGCGCATCGCCGCCATCGACAAGCGCGGCCCGCGCCTCAATTCGGTCATCGAACTCAATCCCGACGCGCTCAGCATCGCCGCCGCCATGGACCGCGAACGCGCCGCCAACAAGGTGCGCGGCCCGCTGCACGGCATCCCGGTGCTGCTGAAAGATAACATCGCCACCGGCGACAAGATGAGCACCAGCGCCGGTTCGCTGGCGCTGGCCGGCGTGCGCGCGACCCGCGATGCGCACGTCGCCGCGCAGCTGCGCTCCGCCGGCGCCGTCATCATCGGCAAGACCAACCTGTCCGAGTGGGCCAACATGCGCTCGACCCGCTCGACCAGCGGCTGGAGCGGCCGCGGCGGCCTGACCCGCAATCCGTATGCGCTCGACCGCAACACCAGCGGCTCGAGTTCCGGCGCCGGCGCCGCCATCGCCGCCAGCCTCGCCACGCTGGCGGTCGGCACCGAGACCGACGGCTCGATCGTCTCGCCAGCGTCGACCTGCGGCCTGGTCGGCATCAAGCCGACGCTGGGCCTGGTGAGCCGCAGCGGCATCATCCCGATCGCCCATTCGCAGGACACCGCCGGTCCGATGACGCGCACCGTCGCCGACGCCGCGCTGATGCTGGCGGCGATGGCCGGCGTCGATGCGGCCGACCCGATCACCGGCGCCGGCGCCGGCAAGCCGACCGACTACGCCGCGTCGCTCGTCAAGGATGGCCTGAAGGGCATGCGCCTCGGCGTCGCGCGTAATTTCTTCGGCAGCAGCGACGCCGTCGACGCCATCATCGAGCGCGAACTGGCGGTGCTGAAGGCGCAGGGCGCGATCCTGGTCGACGTCACGGTGCCGAACATCGACAAGTACGGCGACAGCGAGACCGAAGTGCTGCTGTACGAATTCAAGCCCGGCCTGGAAGCCTACCTGGCCGGCTACGCGCCGCACGCCCCGATCAAGAACATGGCCGACCTGGTCGCCTACAACATCAAGCACCGCATCAAGGAAATGCCGTTCTTCGCGCAGGAGCATCTGGTCAAGTCGGCCGCCAAGGCTGGGCTGAAGGAGAAGGAGTACACCGAGGCGCTGGCCAACAATCATCGCTATTCGCGCGGCGAAGGCATCGACCAGGTCATGAAAGAGCACAAGCTCGATGCGCTGGTGGCGCCGACCGGCGGGCCGGCCTGGCTGACTGACTTCATAAACGGCGACCACTACGGCGGCAGCTTCTCGTCGCCGGCGGCGGTGGCCGGCTACCCCCACATCACGGTGCCGGCCGGGCACACCAACGGCCTGCCGGTCGGGATCTCGTTCGTCGGCGGCGCCTTCAGCGAAGCGGCGCTGATCCGCATGGCCTACGCCTACGAGCAGGCCACGCTGCACCGGCGCGCGCCGCGCTTTCCGGCGTCGGTGAACGTGATGGCCGGATAAAGCTTGACACGTGTGCGACACTTGTCGCACACTTGCTCCCGTTGTCACATCACGGAGCTGTGGTCATGTCGGTCCCTTCAATGTCGGAACTCAGCCTGCTCAAGGCGCTGTGGAAGGAGCAGCCGCTCAGCGCGCGCGAAATCCACCAGCGCGTCGAGCCGGAGCTGGGCTGGTCGTTCTCGTCGACGCGCAAGACGCTCGAGCGCATGCTGGAAAAATCGATGGTGAGCCAGCACGCCCGCCACGGCGTACTGGTCTACGAGGCGCTGCTGGAAAAAGTCGCTACGCTCGCCGCCTTTGCGCACGACTTCGGCCGCCGCGTGATGGAGATGGACGGACCGCTGCCGGCCAATATGTTCACCGGCAGTAAACTGATCGACGAGCAGGAACTCGAACAGCTCGACCAGTTGCTGCAGGACTGGCCCGACGAAAAGGAGGGCGGCCAATGACGCCCTTCGAACTGCTGCCCCTGCAATTGCTGCGCGCGAGCCTCGGCTGCATTGTCGCCAGCCTGGCCGCCTGGGCCCTGCTGTCGGCGGCGTGCCGGCGCTGGCCCGCGCTGGCGCTGTCGCGCCGCGCGTGCCTGCTGGCGCAGCTGCTGACGGTTGCCGCCTTCCTGTTCGTGCTGGCGCCGCAAAGCGCGCGGTTCAGCGTGATGCCGGCGATCGAACTGGCTGCGGCGCTGCCGCCGGCGGCGCAGTACGACGCCGTTCCCGCGGATATCGGCCACGCGCCGATATCGCACGACATCCCGCGCGACTGGCTGCTGATGGCGGCGCAAGCCTGGCTCGCCGTCTATCTGGCCGGCGTCGCTGTCGCCGTCGCCCGGCTGGCGCGTGCCCAGCGCGCGCTGCGCGCACTGCTGCAAGGCGCCACCCGCCTCACTGACCTGGGCATGCATGACGGCTTCGGCGCAAGCCGTCCAGCCGTCGATGTCTACGAAACCAGCCTCGCCGTTTCGCCGATGCTGATCGGCGTGTGGCGCCCGGTGCTGCTGCTGCCGCGCCATCTGCGCGGCTTCGACGTGCTCCAGCAGCAGCTCGTCGTCGCCCACGAACTGACGCACCTGCGGCGCAACGACCCGGTGTGGATGGCCGTCAGTATCGCCGCGCAGACGGCGCTGTGGTTCAACCCCGTCATGCGCAAGCTCGCCGAGCGCCTCACCTGGGCGCAGGAACTGAGCTGCGACGAGCAGGTGCTGGCCGGCCGCCCGCAGCCCCAGCGCAAGGCGTACGCGGCGGCGCTGGTGGGCCAGCTCAAGCTGCAGCGCCACGCCTTTGGCACGGCGCTCGCGTTCGGCGGCTTCAGCGCGACCTCGCTGGCCGCTCGCATGCTGCTGATCCGGCAGGGCGGTGCGCGCGCGCTCGGATCGCTGCGGCGCTGCGCCGTGGTGGCCGGATTCGGCGCCGTGTTCGCCGCCAGCCTGGCGCTGCAGCCCGCATTCGCGTGGCGCATTCCAGTTCCCTCGTCGAAGCCGGCGCCGTCCGCGCTCGCATGGCAGGCGCCGCTTGAGCGTGCCAGGGTATCGAGCTTCTTCGGCGAGGTGTCGCCGCTGCGCCCGAGTGGGCATCGCGGCATCGATTTCGCCGCCAGGACCGGCACTCCGGTAGTGGCCAGCGCCGACGGCGCCGTGGCCAGTTCGTCCGACCTCGACGCCGGCGGCGCCAACTACGGCAAGACCATCATCGTCGCCCACGCCAACGGCCTGCAGTCCGTCTACGCGCATCTCGACCGCCGTCTCGTGGCCGCGGGCGATATCGTCAAGGCCGGCCAGCCGATCGGCCTGTCCGGCGCCACCGGCAAGGTCACCGGCCCGCACCTGCATTTCGAGGTGCGGCAGGGCGGCCAGGCGGTCGATCCCGAAACCGTGCTCGCCGGCCTCGCCGCCAACGCCATGCCGCGCGCGTTACGCAAGCGCGCCGCCGCGGCTTCCCACTAACTCCTCCACGATTCCCGCACGATGCGCTTGGGTGCGCATCGGGGGGATTCGTGCTGCCCGACGCTTTTTTTGAAATGGATCGCCGATGCACCGTAATGCCTGTTGGTTCACCTTGTTTCTCTTTTCGACCGCCGCCGCCGCGCAAACCGTCGAAATCACCGCCACCCGCGACCGCGCGCGCGAACTCGATAGCGCCGCGACCACCGTGGTCGGGCGCGACGAGCTGCTGCGCTACGGCGACCGCAGCGTGGCCGACGCCCTCAAGCGCATGCCCGGCATCACGGTCGGCGGCGTGCAGGGACGCGGCGGCGACATCCGCATGCGCGGCCTGGGCAACGGCTATACGCAGGTACTTCTTAACGGCCAGCCGGTGCCCGCCGGCTTCGCCATCGACAGCATCGCGCCCGAGCTGATCGAGCGGGTCGAGATCATGCGGGTGGCGACCGCGGAACTGGGCACGCAGGCGATTGCCGGCAGCATCAACATCGTGCTGAGGAAGAGCGCCGGCGGCGCGCAGCGCGAGTTCAAGTCCGCAATGGCGTCCAACCGCGGCGAGGTGACCCCGGACCTGGTCGGCCAGGCCAGCGGCAAGGGCACCGGCTGGTCGTACACGATGGCCGGGGTGTTTGTCGCCAGCCGCACCGTGAGCCCGTCGGTGGACGACGAACTCGGATTCGACGCCGCCGGCGCGCTCAACCTGCGGCGCCGCACCGTGCTGCGCCAGACCGACATTCGGCCCAGTCTGAACCTGTCGCCGCGCGTCAGCTGGACGCTGCCCAACGGCGATACGCTGACGTCGCAGAATTTTTTGCGCGCCATGAAACTCGACCTCGGCACCAGCTCGCACGAGCGGACCAGCATCGGGCCGTCGACACCGTTCCCCGACAACGCATCGATGTTCCGCGCGCACGCCGAGACCATCCGCAGCGACCTGCAATGGCTTCACCAGGGCGAACAAGGCGGGCGCTGGGACGTCAAGCTCGGCGCAAATCATTTTCAACGCCGTGCCACCAACACGTTCGAGGGCTACGCGCCGGCTGCCGGGGCGCCGCTGGTGCGGGTGGTCGACTCGTCGGCCTTGGAGGACAACGTCACCTTCGGCGGCAAATTCTCGCGCACGCTGGGCAGCCACTCGCTGCTCGCAGGATGGGATGCTGCGCGCAGCCGCCGCACCGAAGGCCGCCTCGAACACCTGCAGCCGGGCGACAGCGCGGAGGACAAAGGGAATGAAGCGTACGGCGCCCGCATGGACCGGCTGGCGCTGTTTGCGCAGGATGACTGGAGCATCGCGCCGACGCTGTCGGTGGTTGCCGGATTGCGATGGGAAGCGCTGCGCACTCGCACTGAAGGCAATGTGCTCGACGACGTGGCGCAGCGCACCAGCGTGCTAAGCCCGCTGCTGCAGGCGCTCCACAAGCTGCCCGATTCGCGCCAGCTGCGCGTCGGCGTCACGCGCACCTTCAAGATGCCGGCCCTGGCCAGCCTGGCGATGCGGCGCTACACCATCGATAACAACAACAGTGCGCTCAGCGCCAACCAGCAGGGCAATCCCTACCTGCTGCCGGAGCGCGCATGGGGCCTCGATCTGGCCTATGAACGCTACTTCGGCAAGAACGCGATGATCAGCGCAAGCACGTACGCACGCCGCATCGACGACGTTACCATCGACCGCGTCGAACAGGCCGGCGCGGTCTGGATCAGCACACCGGTCAACGCCGGGCGGGCGCGTACGTGGGGTGTCGAGCTGGAGGCGAAGTTTCCGCTGGCGGCCTTCGACCTGCGCGCCAGCGTGGCGCGCAACTGGTCGCGCGTGGAGAGCGTGCCGGGCCCGGACAACCGGCTCGCCGGCCAGGTGCCGTTCAGCGCCAGCGCCGGCGTCGATCATCGCATGGCGGCGCTGCCGCTGACGCTGGGGGTTACGTTCAGCTTCCAGGGCGGAGGTCCGGCGCGGCGGTCCGAACGCACCGCTGCGTGGAGCGGGGTGCAGCGCGAACTGGGAATGGTGGCGGTGCTGCGCGTGGATGGGCGCAGCCAGTGGCGGATGTCGGTCGCGAACGCGCTGGGCCAGGATCACCTGGGCCAGGCCAGCTTCGCCGACCGCTCCGGGCGCCTGCACACCGCGACGACGACGCTGACGTCGCCGACGCTGCGGCTGGCGTTCGAGCACAAGCTCGACTGACTTTACTTGCTCTTCTTGGCCTTGACAAATACCGGGCCCCACAGCGGGTGCCCGTGTTCGCCGGGGTCGAGATCGAACGAAGGATCGAGCTTGAGCGCCTTTTCGAACTGCAGGCGGCACAGCGTCTGGCGCGAGGTGACGCAGTAGCTGAAGGCGGTATATTTCAGCGCCTCGAGCTGGGTCGCCTTCGGCCCGCCGGCGACATCGGCAGCGCCGAGGCGCTTGATGGCGTCGTTGTAGTCGCCGTTGTTGTACATGGTGACGCCTTCCTTCAGGCCCGACTGGGCAGGCGCCGCGGCAGCCGTCGCCGCGCCGTCCGAGCGCGCGCTGCCGGCCGGCGCCGCTGCCGGCGTCTTGGCGCCACCGATGGTCGGCAGGCTGTTGCAGCCGGTGGCCAGGATGGCGCCGAGCAGGCAGGCGAGGGAGGCGAGATGGCGGGTTCTGGTCATGTGGGTTCCTTTTATGGGTATTATTTTTTAGCCGACGCGAAGTCGTGCTCGATCGTGCCGTACTTGCTCTTGCCGGAGTCGAGGTTGAGCGTGTGATCGGGGAAGCTCGGGTTGACGATGCGGACCTTGTGCTTGCCGGCCGGCAGAAGCAGGCGCTTCATCGGCGGGCTGACGCCTCGTTCGCGGCCGTTCACATACACTGTGCCCCACGGCTTGATCGCCAGCTTGTACGCCACCATCTCGACCGGTGCCGGTTTCGGTTCGGGCGCCGGCGGCGCAACTTCTGGCGCGACGAGCGGCTCGGCTTTTGCTTCATCCGGGGTCGCCGCGGGCGGTTCCGGCGCCGGGGCTGGCGCGGCCGCTGCCAACGGCTCCGCCACTTTCGGCGTTTCCGCCGCCGGCGTCTCGACGGCGGCGGGGCGCACACTTGGTGCCGGCGTGTGCGGCAGCGCGATCATGATGGTGTCGTCGTCGGTGCTGTGCACCAGCGCGTACAGGCCGCTGCCGGCCACCAGCACCAGCGCGACCGCCGCGGCGATGAACTGCCAGCGCTTCCTGCCCGCTAGCGGCGCCGGCGCCAAGGGTATCGGCGCGGCGGCGGCGGAGTCGGGCGCCGCGACCGGCGTGGCAATGATCGTCTGGTCCGGGTCCGGCGCATCGGCGCGCGCTGCGGGAGCACCGCGCTGGCCGGACCCGATCGCGCGCACCGGCGGCGGCGGTCCGAGCGAAACGATGCCGAGCAGGCCGCGGAATTCGTCGATCGTCTGCGGCCGGTCTTGCGACAGCACCGCCAGGCCCTTGTCGATGGCGGCCAGGAATTCGGCGCTGTAGCCCTGCGGCGCCTGCAGCACCAGCGGCGTCACCGGATCCTTGATCATGCGCGCGATCGAACTCGGCGGCGCCTGCTTGACGATGGCGAAGTACATCACCGCGGCCAGCGCATAGATGTCGGTGAACGGACCCTGTTCAAGCGAGGCGTCGCCGGCATACTGCTCCACCGGAGCGTAGCCTGGCTTGAGGATCACCGTCAGGCCCTTGGTCATGTCGCCGATGATCTGGCGCGCCGAGCCGAAGTCGAGCAGCACGGCGTCGCCATTTTCCTGGACGATGATGTTGTCGGGCGAGACGTCGCGGTGCACGATCTGCATGGTGTACAGCATCTCGAGAGCCTGCAGGATCTGGCGCAGGATCTTGCGGCACCAGGCTTCGTCGACCAGCTCGGGGCTGGCGCCGACGATGTCCTTGATGGTGCGGCCATGGTAGTACTGCATCGCGGTGTAGGCGGTGCGGTTCTGTTCCCAGAAGCGGTACACCTTGACCAGCGACGGATGGTCGAACTGCGCCAGGAAGCGCGCCTCGTTGATGAAGCTTTTCAGGCCCAGCTTGAAGGTGTCCTGGTGGCGTTCGGCGCGCAGCGACACGCCGCGGTCGCCGCCGCGCATCGCCAGCGCGCCCGGCATGTACTCCTTGATCGCCACCGTGCGTTGCAGCGAATGGTCGTAGGCGATGTAGACGATGCCGAAGCCGCCTTCGCCGAGAACGCCGGTGATTTCGAAATCGGACAGCCGGGTGCCGATCGGCAGGCAGTTCTCGGAACCGCCCTTGACCGCCACGCCGTCGTCGCCGGTTGGCGCTGATGTCGTCATGTCGCTGCTTCCTGCTGGTGGACGCGGATCGCGTACACCGAATAATTATCGCGCGCCTTGCCGGCCGCGGCGACCGCGGCGTCGGCGGTGGCGCACATCGCCGCCAGCCAGTCCTCGCTGCGCGCGCTGGCCGCCAGGGCCTGTTCCATCTCGTGTTCGTGCACCCATTCCCACAGGCCGTCGCTGCACACCAGCAGCGCGTCGCCGGGCGCCAGGGCGACCGTGTCTTCGCTGGCCGCCACCGGCGTGTCGCCTTCGGCGCCGACGGCGGCAACCAGGATATGGCGCTGCGGGTGGATGCGCAACTGGTCGGCGCTGGCGTAGCCGGCCTCGATCAGCTGCTGCGTCAGGCTATGGTCCTTCGTCACCGCCAGCACGCGGCCGGCGCGAAAATGGTAGACGCGGGTGTCGCCCAGGTGCGCCCAGACGGCGCGCGCGGCCTGTTCGTCGACCAGCAGCGCGGCGACGGTCGAACTCATGTCGGCCAGCTGCGCGTCGGCGGCCCTCGCTTGCGCGACGCTGTCGATCGACTTGCCGACATACGACAGCAAGGCCGGCGCGCCGAACGCCGGCGCGGCGCCGAATGCGCCCAGCAGTGCGTCGACCACCAGCCGCGACGCGACTTCGCCGCCGTGGTGGCCGCCGGTGCCGTCGGCCACCACGAAGCACGTCAGCGCGCCGTTGCGCGCGGCGCCCATCGCGTCCTGGTTGGTCGCGCGCATGCCGATGTCGCTGGCATGCGCCCACGACAGTCTCACCGCGCCGCTATTCATGCCGCGCTTCTTGATTGATACGCTCGACTTCCTGTTCGTAGGCGGCCAGGAAATCGGCGCCGAACAGGGTCTTGAACTGGTCCTGCGCTTCGCCGGCGATGGCGCCGTACTGGCGCACGTACTGCAGCCACAGGGCGCCCGCCCGGCGCGACGGCGCCAGCTTGTCGAGCAGGCCCGGCGCCGGCAGCGCCGCTTCCAGCTGTGCCGGAGCGAGGCGCCCCATCAATGCCTGCATGCTGGCGCGGGTGCCGGCTACCACGCCCAGCTGGTGGCCGCGCAGGTCGTGCCAGGCGTCGTCGACCGCCTCGAGCGGCTCCATGAAGCCGGGCATTTTCTTGCGCAACATCTGGGTCAGCACGGTCTGGCTGTCGGGGAAAAACTTGAGGGGATTGTTGTTGCGTACCAACACCATCGTGACGTCCGCCTTCACTTCCTGCTTCACCAGCGAACGCAAGGTCAGCAGGTCGATCGCCCCCTGCAGCGATGTCGACATCAGGCTGCCGAGCAATTCCATCATCTCCGGGGTCAGCTCCGCCGAGATGGCCTCTGCGGAAATGCCGGCGCCGCGCAGGAACGCCTGCTTCAGCGCCAGCGCTTCGGGCGTCTCGGACCCGGCGCTTGGTGCGGCCGGGTCAGGTGCGGCAGGGGGGGGCGTTGTCATTATTTTCAGACGCAAAGGCGCCTTATGTTTATCTACAGCAATAATGCCAGATTCGGAACGATAGTGCACGCCCAAACGTGTGTCGGCCGTGCTCAGGCCTCGATGAAGCGCATCTTGAAGCTGCGGCCCTTGATGTTGCCGAAGTCGCGTCCCAGCTTGTTGCCGGCGTTGAGGCGGGCGAACGCCTGCTCGGCGATGTGGCGGTCGAGCGCGACGTAGGTCTGGAATTCGGTGACGTTGATCTTGCCAACCTGTTCTTTCAGCAGGCCGGCGTCGCCGGTGAGGGCGCCGAGCAGGTCGCCGGGACGCAACTTGTCCTTCTTGCCGCCCATGATGCAGAGGGTGACCATCGGCGCCGGCGCCGCTTCGAGGTCGCCGTCTTCGAGTTCCTTCAGGTCGTGCCAGCTGACCTTGGCGCCCTGGTAGTCCTCGATCAGGCGCACCCATTTCTTCTCGTTCGGCGCGCACAGCGACAGCGCCAGGCCCGATTCGCCGGCGCGGCCGGTGCGGCCAACCCGGTGGATGTGGACCTCGGTGTCCTTCGAGACGTCGACGTTGATCACCGCGCCGAGGCTGGCGATGTCGAGGCCGCGCGCGGCGACGTCGGTTGCGACCAGCACCGAGCAGCTGCGGTTGGCGAACAGCACCAGGATCTCGTCGCGCTCGCGCTGTTCCAGTTCGCCGTACAGCGCCAGCGCCGAGAAGCCCTGGCTGCGCAGTTCGGCCGCCAGTTCGCGGCAGTGCACCTTGGTGTTGCAGAACGCCAGCGTGGACACCGGCTTGAAGTGCTTGAGCAGCATGCCGACCGCGGCGTCGCGCTCGTCGAAGCCGACTTCGTAGAAGCGCTGCTCGATCTGGCTGGCGTCGTGCTGGGCCTCGACCTTGATCTCGACCGGGTCGCGCAAGAACAGTTCGGTGGCGCGGCGGATGTCGTCGGGGTAGGTGGCCGAGAACAGCAAGGTCTGGCGGCGCGCCGGGCAGGCGCTGACGATGCCGGCGATTTCGTCGTAGAAGCCCATGTCGGTCATGCGGTCCGCTTCGTCGAGCACCAGCGTCTGCACGTTCGACAGGTTCAGGGTGCCGCGGCCGAGGTGGTCGCGGATGCGGCCCGGCGTGCCGACGACGATGTGGGCGCCGTGTTCGAGCGACGCCATCTGCGGACGCATCGGCGCGCCGCCGGTCAGCGTCAGGATCTTGATGTTGCCTTCACCGCGCGCCAGGCGCCGCAGTTCGTTCGCCACCTGGTCGGCCAGTTCGCGCGTCGGGCACAGCACCAGGCCCTGGATGGCGAACCAGGCGGGATTGAGCTTGTGCAGGATGCCGATGCCGAACGCCGCGGTCTTGCCGCTGCCGGTCTTGGCCTGTGCGATCAGGTCGCGCCCGTGCAGCACCGGCGGCAGGCTCTGGGCCTGGATCGTCGTCATCTCGGTGTAGCCGAGGGTGTCGAGATTGGCCAGCAGGGCGGGCGCGAGCGGCAGCGTGGAGAAGGCGTTGGGATTCATTGGGCGAGCCGATCGAAGGTTACGGGGGTACTGCGAACTGCAGTCTAGCAGGCGGCGGCCCACACCGGCAGTCCGGTCAGGTCGGTGCCTTCGTCGCGGCGCCATACCGGCAGGCCGCTCGCATCGGTTTCGTCGAGCAGTTCGAGCTGGTGCTGGCGGATGCCGGCGAGGCGGCTGCGCGGTGCGCGCTTGACAGGTGGGGTCGAGATGTCGGTGGAGGACTGCGGCAAATCGGCGTCGAAGCCTACCAGGTCCAACGTCGCGTTGTCTTTTTTGTCTCTCATGGCGCTCGTTGCAGCTGCGTTCTCTGCGGGGCGTCGTATAAAAACGCGCCGCAGAAAACAAAAGCCCGGCTGCAAGAGTCGGGCTCGATGTTTAAAACAAGTATTTGGTTGCGGGGACAGGATTTGAACCTGTGACCTTCGGGTTATGAGCCCGACGAGCTGCCAGACTGCTCCACCCCGCAGGACAGATTATACGGACAGTCGGGCGCGGGCGCAAGGGCAGGTTTTTTTATCGTGCAGCGATGCGCCACAGCGAGGTCACTTCGGCCGACCGAGCCGCGTGCAGCGGGTCGGTGGCGTTGCTGGCGCGCGGATGGGTCGGACGGACGTCATGGCGCTCGATCACCGCCAGGCCGGCCGCATCGATCATCGCCATCAGCTGTTCGCGCGGGCGCAGGCCGAGATGCTCGGCCAGGTCCGACAGGATCAGCCAGCCCTCGCCGGCGGGCGCCAGGTGGCTGGCCAGGCCGTTGAGGAAGCCTTTCAGCATGCGGCTGTCCGGATCGTAGATGGCCGCCTCGATCGATGAGCTGGGACGGCCCGGCAGCCATGGCGGATTGCACACGATGAGCGGCGCGCGGCCCTCCGGGAACAGGTCGGCCTGCACGACCTCGACCTGGTCGTCGTAGCCGAGGCGGTGGATGTTTTCGCGCGCGCAGGACAGCGCGCGCTGGTCCATGTCGGTGGCGATCACCTTGGCGACGCCGCGCTTGGCCAGCAGCGCGGCCAGCACGCCGGTGCCGGCGCCGATATCGAAGGCGAGGCTGGCGTTGGCCGGCAGCGGGGCGTCGGCGACCAGTTCGACGTACTCGCCGCGGATCGGCGAAAAGACGCCGTAGTGCGGATGGATGCGCGCGCCAAGCGCGGCGATCTCGACGCCGTTCTTGCGCCATTCATGGGCGCCGATCAGGCCAAGCAGTTCGCGCAGCGACGCCACGAACGGCTGGTCGGGCCGGCCGTAGGCTTCGTTGCAAGCCTGCGTGACGTCTGGCGCGCGGCGCAGCGGAATCGTGTAGTCGGCATCGAACGGGATCAGCAGCATCGCCAGCGTGCGGGCGCGCTGCGACTGCGCCTGGCGGTGCAGGTGAAAGGCTTCCACCGCGCTGGCCGGCGCTTTCGGCGCCTTGGCGCGCTTGCCCTTGTCGCCTTTGTGGTCGGCGCGCCGCGCCAGTGCCTGCAGCAGCTGGCGCGCGTTCTGGAAGTCACCGCGCCACAGCAGCGCGGTGCCTTCGCAGGCCAGGCGGTACGCCAGGTCGGCGGGTGTCTGGTCGTTGGCGATCACGACTTTCTTCGGCGCCGGCATGCCGCTTTCGGAGCGCCACAGCGCCGAGCGTTCGACATCGCCCTCGGTCCAGTGGATGCGGGCGGGCGTGCCGGTGGCGGGAATGACGGACATGGCGGGGCAATCGAAATGACAATGCCGCCATTATAGGCGCTGGGGCCGCGCGCGGCCCGGGCGAGGGCTCAGGCGGTGGCGACGGTGGTGCTGGCGGCCGGCTCGCTGTACGAGGCCAGCGCGCGGTTGCGCTCGATGCTCGAAGCGAGCGGATTGTCCTGCGGCGCGCGCGGCGCCAGCAGGGCGGCGGTGTTGACCAGGCGAATCAGGCGCAGCGATAGGTTGCCGTTGTTGCCATCGTTCTTGCCCGAATCGGTCGCGACGTCCAGCTGGCGTCCCAGCAGCTTGAACAGGTCGGACAGGCTGCCGGGGAATTTCACTTCCGGCAACTGCTTGCCGGTCAGCGCGGTCATCGGCTCCGACTCGGCCGGCCGCTGGGTGGCGCTGCTGGTTTGCTGGCGGACTGCGGTGAGCGACGCCTCGTACTTCACTTCGATCTCGAAATCGAAGGACTGGCCGTCTTCGGTGACGATCTGGCCGCGGCCGATGAAGGAGGAGCTCTCGTTAAATTGCAGCGCTGCCGTATCCACGCTGCCGGCGGCGCCCGAGGAGTGCTCGACGGCGGTGGACAGGCTGGTGTCGGCCGACACGCTGATCGCGCTGAAATTGAAGGTCGCACCCTTGGCGGCATCGCCGAACAGGCTCTCGGCCAGGTTGCCGAGCAAACGCTGCGCTACATCAACCGTCCGATCGCCGAGCTTGGCCACGCGGGCGTTCAGCGCTTCCTGCGACAGCGTGACGCTGCCCGACGCCGGCGCCACCGGTCCCACCACCGGCAGCCGGGTGGGAACCGTGCTGTTCGCCGACGCTTGCGGCGCGGCGGCGCCGTCCTGCATGGCAGGCTTGAACATGGGCGACTGCAGGGGGCGCGAGCCCAGTACGGAAAGGATGGACATGATGGTCAGCCTACATCTAGTTGATGAGCGTAATTAGATAACGGCACCCAGCCGGATTACTTTAGCTGTTTATTTGATATTTTTAATGATGATGCATCCATCCATCGTCGTTTGCCTGGAGGTAGGACTCGACGGCGGCCTTGTTGCCAGTGGCATGGCGCTTGATTTCGCCGCATGCGCAGATGCCCTGGTAGGGCTGGATATGCGAGCACGCCGACACCTTTTGCAGGAAAACCTTGACCGCTTTCGCGCATTTGGCACATTTGAAGGTAAGGATGCGGGCTGGTTTCAACATGGAGAAGATGAGTTGGTGGGCTGGGCGCCATTTTATCATCGGTCCGATTCGCAACGCTGGTGTCAGGTCTGACAATCGGACATTGTGCTGGGGTCAGTGGGGTCAGCAACGCTGGTGTCAGGTCTGACAATCAACGCTGGTGTCAGGTCTGACATTCGGACAAAAAGCTGGTGTCAGGTCTGACATTCGGTGGCTGTCAAGCTAGTTGTCGCGTAAACAGC
>JAZKFW010000074.1:0-2938 GCA_040386255.1 Pseudomonadota bacterium | reverse complement strand
ACCTGCGGATTAACAGTCCGTCGCTCTACCAACTGAGCTATCAGGGAAAAGAGCGCGCATTATAGCTGGCGGCGCGGCAATTGACTACCCCTTCGCAAACCTCACGCTGCGACGGCGTGCGGACGCGCCGTGATCGCGCGCGACACCGCCCCGACGAACTCGGCAGGCTGGTCGACGTACAGTGCGATGCGCCGCTTGCTGACGTCGCGCGAAGTGCCGAATGCGGTGATGGCGAGGGGCGTCGCGGCCTTCAACTCGACGAGCACGTTGGGGCGTTCGCCTGGCGACACCGTCCATACTTCTTCGTCGCCGGCAGACATGGCGCCAGCGCCGAGCACGCTGCATCGCGCGATGTCATCGAGCGCCACCGCGCCGGCGCAGCGCATGCCGACATCGAGGAGCAATTCGTTCGCTGTAATGCGATGGCCGCCCTCCTTCAGCCGGCGGCGCCCGCCGACGATCCAGATCGCGGCATACAGGAAGACATAGCCGGCGCCGACAAACCAGAGCAGGCGCGGCCAGAAGCCCGTTACCAGGCCCGGAAGGTAGATTGCGGCAAGCGCAGCAAGGGCGGCCACCAGCGCCAGCAGTGCCGCCGCCACCTTCGCGCTGTTCGGTCCGCCCGCTACCGCGAAGTGGCCGGCCGGCGCCAGCGGTTTCGCCGTCACGGTGCGCCAGGCGCCGCGGTAGGCCTGCTTCTCCATCATGTAGAAGCCGCGACTCCACGGCGGCATCGAGGCCGTCGTCAGCTTGTCGAGATTGCCGACGTTGACGCCGGTTTCGGTATGGGTGCGAAAGCGGGCATAGCCGCGCTTGAGAGCGATCGCGACGCGCAGCACCACCCAGGCAGTCAGCAACCAGCCCGCAGCCACCCAGGCCGTTGCACCCGTCTCCGCGATCTTGTGCCGCACCAGATAGCCAAGCCCAACGACAACAACCGCCTGCACGACGGTCTTGAGCATCCGCGCCTTCTTTGATTTCATATATTTCCAATGGACAATGAATCACCCATCTGGGGCGCGATGGTAAGTTGGCAAGAGGCTGCACATAAAAAAGCTGGTGTCAGGTCTGACAATCGGACAATTGTCCGATTGTCAGACCTGACACCAGCTCTTGGGGGGGGGCGTGAAATGTCCGAATGTCAGACCTGACACCAGCGTTGGATGGTCTAGGTATTGCTTGGCGGCGCCATGTCGCCGGGCTGCTGGTTGCCGCCCGTTTCAGGCACGCCAAGGCCGGTCTTGCCGGCGCTGCCCTGATGGCTGTGGGTGTCGACCGCGCCGCGCGTGGTGGCGGTCGCCGCGGTGCCGGCCCCTTCGGGCACCTCGTCGCATTCCTTGCGATCCTCGTGCGGCGATGGCGCATCGCTGTGGGTGTCTTCGAGGCTGCGCGTCATCTGTTCGCCGCCGCTGCCGCCGGTTTCGCGCTGCGACGCGTCGCTGCCGTCATTTTCGGGCCCGATCCCGACCGAAGCGTCACCAGGATGACCTGCCCCTGCATTCTGCGTAACCATGGCGATTCCTTTCACGATGTATTTTCAAACATGCACGGAGTGCAAGACATTGGGAAAGGCTAACAGGATTATGGAATCGACGGCGGACGAACAACCGTAGCGCCCTGGCCAAGCGCATATTGCCACCACGGTTGATATGCCGGATTGGACAGGCCTTCGCCATGGGCCCTGGCGCCGCGTACAGGCTTGTCCAATGCATTGACGTTACCGGCGGGGACCTTCAGCGCGCGGCCGATCGCCGCCATCGTTGCGGCGGTCGGTTCTTCCA
The DNA here is from genome assembly GCA_040386255.1 of Pseudomonadota bacterium. GTDB lineage: Bacteria > Pseudomonadota > Gammaproteobacteria > Burkholderiales > Burkholderiaceae_D > JAFCUW01. Next base: position 1,157 of record JAZKFW010000074.1, on the reverse strand, counting down.
CGTGGTAGGCGGCGAACCAGCGTTCAGGCGGAGTCGCGCTAGGCTTGGCGTACCAGTCGGCGATTTCGCCCGGCGCGCTCCAGTCCCAGCCGCCGGAGAGCATCACCACGCGCGCCACCGCCTTGTCCTTGGCGATGAATGCGGCATGGCCGCCACCCTGAGACTGGCCGGCGACAGCGATGCGCTCCCAGCGCGGGCTGCCATCCGCATTCAGGTATTGCTCCCAGTGCTCGTCCTTGCGCGTTTGCGCCAAGTGCCGCAGCAACTTGCTGAGGCGATGGACGATGGCATCCTGCGGCTGATCGGCGATCAGCGAAAAGCCGCCGTCGCCGAAAATGCGCTTGCGGCGGAAGTCTTCGGCGCAGGGACGATTGCCACGCAGGTTCTTGCCGACGCAAATATTCGACACGCCCTGTTCGGTGATGTACGACAGCATGATCACGCGATACCCCTGCTGCGCGGCAAACTGCGGAAAGCTGAGCTGCGGACCGACGCGCGGGCTACCGAAGGTGCCTGGCAGCCACAGCAAAAGATTGCCGTTCGCATTGTTCGTGTCGAAGAGCACAATGTGCGGCGCATCCGCTGCCTGGATTTCCGCCGCCGTCGCCGAAGGGCGCACATCGAGGCGCACCAGCTCCGCCTGCGCTGAACTCATCAGAAACAGCGTCAGGCCAACAATCTTCTTCCACACATTTATCCCCTACCGAAAAAGCCAGAGGCGAGCTTGCCTTTGCAGTCGGGAAATGTCAATCCTGCGACGCCACGCCAAGTCGAACGCGCGCCGCGGCGAGCAGGTCGGCATCGTAGGGATGCAGGTTTTCCAGGAACAGCATCTCGGCCTGCTCCGGGTCGTCGAGGCACATTTCCAGCATCAGCGGACCGTCGTCCTCGACGCCGAGAAACTCCTTACTCCAACGATTCTTGCGGTGCGCGCGCAGCACCTCGGCGCCCAGTTCCGCCAGCGGTGCGGCAACGCCGGCAGCCACGGCGGCCTGCTGCCATTCATCCCAAAATGCCAAGTTTGAAGGTTCGTTCATGTCAGTCCAAATAAAAAAAGTACGGCAAATGACAAAAGGGCCACATCTTCCGATGTGGCCCTTCATATTCTGGCTCCCCGACCTGGACTCGAACCAGGGACCTGCGGATTAACAGTCCGT
>JAZKFW010000073.1:0-3053 GCA_040386255.1 Pseudomonadota bacterium | reverse complement strand
CAAAAATTTAGGGTGACAACTAGTCTGACAGAGGGGGAATGTCAGACCTGACACCGGTTTTTTGCGTGCGAACCTGACTAGATCAATTGTGGCGTCCGGACGAGTTGTACGATTTGCTTCTTACTTGTCGTGCAATTTCGGATCGGAGGTTCCCATGCGTCGCCTGCTTGCCCTTGTCCTTTTCCTGTGCTCCTTCGCGGTCGCCGCCCAGACCGATGAGCGCCGCGTGCGCACCGTGCAGACCGACGAAGTCGCGGAGCAGGCCGAATCGTCCGAGGAACGAACGGAACCCGCCGAACATCCCGACGAACACATGGTGCTGGCCCGGCAGCTGGTCGCGCTGGGCAAGGACAGTGCCGACGATGCGCAGAGCGCCACGGGATGCGAGGCGGCGTCCGAGGCAATCGGCGCAGACCTGCCGGCCGCTTATCGCGCCCGTCCTGGCGACTTCCGCGGCATCTCGCCGCAATCGGCATACTGGCCGGAGGTGCGGCGCGCCTGGCATGCCTACCATGGCGGCAGCTGCGACGATTCGCCGGCGGCCATCCTGGCCCGCAGCTTTGCCGAAAGTATGTCGACCGCCGAACTGCGCGACGTGGTCGCGTTCCAGGACTCGCCCAGCGGGCGCGCGTTCGTTGCCGCTGCCGTGAGGGCGCGCGCAGACCTCGAAAAGGAGCTGGCGGCGCGTGCGGCCCGTGACCCGGAAGAGGCAGCAAAGACGTTCGAACAGGCGATGCGGGAACTGCAGGCCAGGTACGAACGCGCGCCGAAGTAGGCCCGGCGAACCGCGCTAGCCGCGCCCCTCGCCGGCAAGCTGCAAAGGCCGCAATCCGCGCGCCGCCTGCGCTTGCAGCGGCGACCGGGTGTTCGCAACGCCACTTCGTTGATGGTGGTTCGCGGCCAGCTTGAAGACGCCGACCACCTCGGCCAGGCTGGCCGCCTGATGCTGCATTTCCTGGGCGGCGGCCGCGGCTTCTTCCACCAGACCGGTGTTCTGCTGCGTCATTCCGTCCAGGTCCCCGATCGACTGGCTCACCTGCTCGATGCCGCTTGCTTGCTCGACGCTGGCGGTGCTGATTTCCGCCATGATCTCGGTGACGCGGCGTACGCTCGTGACGACCTCGCGCATCGTGGTGCCGGCGCGCGCGACCAGATCGGAACCGCTGTCGACTTTCTCGACCGAATCGTCGATCAGGGCTTTGATCTCCTTTGCCGCCGCCGCGGAGCGTTGCGCCAGATTGCGCACCTCGGAGGCGACCACCGCGAAACCACGGCCCTGCTCGCCGGCGCGGGCTGCTTCTACCGCGGCGTTCAACGCCAGGATATTGGTCTGGAAGGCAATGCCTTCGATGACGCTGATAATGTCGACAATTTTTCTCGACGAACTCGATATCGATTCCATCGTGCTCACGACCTGGTCGACCACCTTGCCGCCCTCCACCGATACATCGGAAGCCTGGCATGCCAGTGTATTGGCCTGGCGTGCGTTGTCGGTGTTTTCGCGGACCGTCGAGGTCAGTTCTTCCATGGTGGAGGAGATCATCTCCAGCGAACCGGCCTGCTGCTCGGTGCGCGTCGAAAGATCGCGATTGCCGGAAGCGATTTCCGCCGACGCATTGGCGATCGAATCGGTCCCCTCGCGTACTTTACCGACGATGCCGGCGAGGTTGTCGCGCATGGTCCGGATCGCCCACAGCAGGCTGGTGCTGTCGTTGTCCCTGGTTGTCACCTCGACGGCCAGGTCGCCTTGTGCGATCCGCTGCGCTATCTCGGCGGCGTAGCGCGGTTCGCCGCCGAGCTGAGTCAGCAGATCGCGGGTGATGAGTAACGCAATCGCGGTTGCCGCGACGAAGGCAAGCGCGGCGATCGCCATGATCAGTCGCGTCGATTGCTTGAACAGCAGATCGGCGGCGCCGCTCGCCGCGCCGAGCTCTGCTTGCACGGATTTGAGCAACACGTCGATTTCAACGACAATCTGTCGACGCAATGGACTACATTCATTGACCAGAAACTGCCCGAACTCTTCCATCTGTTTCGCCTCGCGGTACTTGCGCGGGCGCTTGAGTTCTTCGGCCATGGCGAGCAGGTTCGTCCTGACTTTCATAAATTGCGGATCCGCCTGAAACTGCGGGCCGAGCTGTTCGAGCGCGGCGAGGTAAATCGCTTTCTCCTTGTCGAGGATATCGAGCTCTTTGGCCGCTTCGGCGTCCTTCGTGAAAATATACGAGTTACGCGCCGCCAAGCCGGTCTGGTCCAGCGCTTCGCGCATGACGAACAACGGATCGAGCTTGCTGGCGCCGACCTGTTGCTGATGATGGACCGCGTCGGAAATTGCGGACATCCGCATGAGCGCCAGGCTGGCCAGCAAAATCATCATGACGACCAGAATGCCAAACCCAAGGCGAAGTTTGGTGCCAATACTCATACTTCTTAAAAACTGCATCTCCGTCCCCTATTTTTATGTGCGTTTTAAAACCAGCATAAGTATCCGGTTCGGCAAGAGGGAAGGGAAGTTGCGGCGGTCAAATTCTGGCGAGGAATTGTGATTTGTGGTGGCAAAGCTGCAAAATGTTGTTCAATTACTTAGCAGCCAGGTTCGGCGCGGCCGGGCGCGCGATCGGCGACCTGGCGGGCGTCTACGCCGGGTTCCAAGCCGACCGCGAGCGCCTGGAGCTGGCGCATGCCGAGCGGATTAAGGCGGCCGGGGCCGACCAGGTGACGCGGTAGCGGGCCTCATGGTAGGGGTGGTCGGTCGCCCAATTCGTGGCCGCGGTGGCGGCCAGGTGCTCCGGGTCCCCGATCGGCAGTTCTCGCATGAGGGCCACGTAGGCCATGCGGGCGTCATATTCGTACAACGTGTGCACGCGGGCGCGGCGGCCGTGCGGTCGACCTGGCGGGGGCAACGTTTCCATGCGCCCCTGCCCCGCCGTCGAGCGCACCAGGGCTTGCGCGTCGGCGGCCATGCACGGCCACCCGTCGCCCTCGGGGGCCAGGCGGGCCAGCAGATCGCGGCCCGTCGTCGCGGGCGTCAGTAGCAGGCGCACCCCGTTGTC
>JAZKFW010000072.1:0-18461 GCA_040386255.1 Pseudomonadota bacterium | reverse complement strand
AGAAGGTGCAGCTGGTCGGCGACGACCTGTTCGTCACCAACACCAAGATCCTGAAGGAAGGCATCCAGAAGGGCATCGCCAACTCGATCCTCATCAAGATCAACCAGATCGGCACCCTGACCGAGACCTTCGCGGCGATCGAGATGGCCAAGCGCGCCGGCTACACTGCCGTCATTTCGCACCGCTCGGGCGAAACGGAAGACTCGACGATCGCCGATATCGCGGTCGGCATGAATGCGCTGCAGATCAAGACCGGCTCGCTGTCGCGCTCGGACCGCATGGCGAAATACAACCAGTTGCTGCGAATCGAGGAAGACCTGGGCGATATTGCCAGCTACCCGGGCCGCGACGCGTTCTATAATCTGAAGTAATTCCGAGACCAACCGGCCAGCCTTGCTGGCCGGTTTCCAAATATGCGCCTGATTACGCTCGTCCTCGTTGCCCTGCTGCTGATGATCCAGTATCCCTTATGGCTGGGGAAGAAGGGCGGCTGGCTGCGCGTCTCCGACCTCGAAACGCAGGTTGCCGCCAGCCACAAGAAGACCGACGAACTGAAGGCGCGCAACGCCAAGCTCGAGTCCGAAGTGCGCGACCTCAAGGACGGCACCGGCGCGGTCGAAGAGCGGGCTCGCTACGAGCTCGGCATGATCAAGTCGAACGAGATCTTCGTGCAAGTGCTGGGCGCCAACGGCCAGCCGGCCGAATCGAAGACGCCGGCGCCGCCGCCGCGTGTTGCGCCTGCCGGACAGGCGCCGACCGCCACGCACTAGACGGCCAGGTAGGCGCTGCAGCGCGATTTCCATCAATGCGTGTCGTGGTGTCTAATCTACGATCGTGGCATGATAGAGATCATTCAGTCCGAGACGTTTTTCAAGTGGAAAGCGAGGCTAAGGGATCGGCATGCGCGAGCAATCATCGCGGCCCGGCTGTTTCGACTTTCAATGGGAATGTTGGGTGATACAGCGTCGGTTGGCGACGGCATCAGGGAGCTTCGGATTCACTTCGGCCCAGGATACCGGCTCTATTATCTTCAGCATGGGTTGGCCATCGTTGTGTTGCTGTGTGGTGGCGACAAGAGTTCACAGACGCGGGACATTAACACAGCGAAAGCCCTCGCGCGCGAATGGAGGATAACTAATGGCTGAGAAATTCATGCCCTATGATCCGGCTGAGGCACTCGACAGTCTCGATACCATAGCAATTTTCCTTGTCGACGCATTCGAAACAGGTGATGCTTCGCATATTGCAGCTGCCTTCAATGTTGTCGCGCGCGCCAAGGACATGGAGACGCTCGCTGAACGCGTTGGACTGTCTCGCGATCAACTGCATCAAACGCTGGGTGATGTGGAAAACCTGACGCTGAAGACTGCACTTGCGATTCTGGGCACGGTCGGCCTGGCATTGACTGTCGCGCCTGCTTCCATCGGTGACGCGACATCGGGCGCGCCGGCCGACGATGACGCCGATCTTGCGGTCCAACCTTCAGCGTAGCGGTGACATCCACTTCTGCGTGGCGCCTGCTCAGCTCATCGCTGTCACCTGCTGCGACTTCCGATACGCCATCGGCGCCTGCCCGACCAGCTTCGAGAAACTGCGTGTGAAATGGGCCTGATCGAAAAAGCCAAGCTCGTAGCCCAGTGCGGCAAGATCGACCGGCTCGCGCCTGGCCAGGCGCCACGCCGCTTCTTGCAGCCTGAACCGCTGGATCACCCATTTAGGCGAGACGCCGACATAATTGCTGAACAGCCGCTGCAATGCCCGTTCCTCGATGCCAACCTGCTCGCACAACGCCGCGACGTTGATCGGGCCATGTTCCGCTGCCGCCGCCGCGACTGCCTTTTCGGCCAGCGCCGCACGCGGATCCGACGCCGGCAGCGCAGCCATCAGCAATTCCTGCGCCGCCAGCACCATCGATTGATCGCTGTCCTGGCTTAGCACCGCTTGTTCCGCTTGCGCCGTGGTCGTCTTCAGGATGTCGTCGACCGGCATCGTGCGGTCAGCCAGCCGGGATAGCGGGAAGCCGACAAACGGACGCAGTCCGCCTGGCTTGAAGCGCACGCCCAGCACCCTTCCGGCGCCCTCGACCTTTCGATCGAACGCGCCGCGCACCACGCCGTGAATAGCGGTCTGCCCTCTATCGAACACCAGATGCGCATTCGGATATGGCAGCACCCGCTGCACTTCGGGCGGCCGCTCGCCCATATCCCATACAACCACCCAGAAATAATCGACGAACGCTGCCAGCGGCTGCGAGGGCGGATAGGTGGCCAGGCGGATCCGCCGCGCCGCGCCGGCCGGGTCGACCACGCCCTTCGGCGCTTGCCCGCTGTCGGCTTTATCCAATATTTACTCCGCCGCTGACCGTAGAGTGCATGTGCTTGACCAACCTTCACTTAGAAAGAAAACGATGACATTATTCCATTTAGCAGGCAGCGTAGCGACCTTATTTGCTTGTCTTCAATTCGCCCATCCCGTCGCGGCGCAAACCGTGGCCAACCCAACAGGAACTTCCCGCATGACACAGCACGCCAGCGGATCATTCGACATCACGACGACGCCGGCATCGCCGCCAGAACATGCGGGCAGGACGGCAATAGGCCGCATGCAGCTCGACAAGCAGTATGCGGGCGACCTGGCCGCCACCGGCAAAGGCCAGATGCTGACTGCAGTCACCGACACGCAGGGCTCGGCAGCGTACGTTGCCATCGAGCGGGTCACCGGGACGCTGAACGGAAAGAAGGGCAGCTTCGTCATCCAGCACACGGGGACGATGAGCGGCGGCGCGAAGCAGGCGGTGATCGCCGTGGTTCCCGATTCCGGCACCGAAGAACTGACCGGCATCCGCGGCACGCTGACGCTGAAGCTGGTGGAGCGCAAGCATTTCTACGAATTCGATTACGTATTGCCATAAGTAACTGTGCTGCTACGGCGGGCGGCTTGCGTCTGGACGTTCGGCGAAAGGAGAGCGTTTAGTGGCACAATTGCGCTACACTATCCACGTTCAGTGGAGGTTACATGTCAACGACGACGATCCGTTTGCCGGAGGAATTGAAGGCCCGCGTTGCCAGTGCAGCAGAGCGGACTGGCAAGACAACTCACAGTTTTATACTGGAAGCCATCGCCGAAAAGGCCGAATCGGAAGAACTGCGGGCGAGCTTGGAGGAAGAAGCGGATGCACGTTTCGCCAACATCGTGGCCACTGGAGAGACCATTCCCTGGACCGACGTACGGCAGTACCTGACGGAGCGCGCGGCGGGCAAGCAGGCGCCGCGGCCGGTTGCCTCGAAGAAGCGAGATTGAAATGGCGCGCGTCGAGTTCGCGCCTGAAGTTGTCGATGATGTCGATCGTATTCTTGCGCATCTGTCTCAATACGCGCCGACGGACGCGCCCGCCCGGATCGCGGGGATATTGCACGCGATCGATGCGCTGACGTATAACCCACTGATCGGAGACCGGTCGCAAACGGCCACCGCGAACTTGTCATGGGACGCAAGTCAAGTGGATATGTCGCTTTGTACAAATACATAGACGAGATCGATACGGTGTTTGTACTTGCAGTGCGCAGTCAACGCGAGACCGGCTACAGGCGGTGAGCCGATTGCTAACGAGGTTCGATGCAAGGAGCTGCAGTGTCTACAGACAAATGGAGCGACAAGGAGAAGAAAGTTGCGCGTCGTGCTTTCGACATTGCCCTTGAACGCGAACGTGACGCGTTGTTGGCAGAGTTTAAGCTGAAGGCGGTGGCCGCGAACAACTTTGACGACCTGTGGGAAATTCGGCAGTATCTCAAGGAGCGGCTGAACGGCGTCGATTCCAAATACGACTACCGCTATTCTCAGCTCATCTACGTATTCGGATTCCTGTTGCGCGAGAAGCGCGTCACCGAAGAAGAGCTTGCCGGGATTGCTGAAGAAAAACTCAAGCTGATCCGCGCCGTCGCGACAGACTGGTAAGCGTCACAACGCCGGCGCGCCGACCACGATCGTCCGCAACACCGCCCGCACGGCGTCAGGTATCGGCGTCGGCCGATTGCTGGCGCGGTCGACATACACGTGCACGAAATGCCCGGCCGCCGATGGCGCCGGCTCGTCGTTGCGGAAGATCGCCAGCTCGTAGCGCACGCTGGAGTTGCCCAGCTTTGCCACGCGCACGCCAACGTGCACCGTATCGGGAAACGACACCGAACTGAAATACGCACAGCCGGTGTCGACCACCAGCCCGACCGCCTTGTCGGCATGGATGTCGAGTACCCCGCGCGCGACCAGGAACTGGTTCACGGCAGTGTCGAAATAGCTGTAGTACTGCACGTTGTTGACGTGGCCGTAGCTGTCGTTGTCCATCCACCTGGTCGGCAGCGCCAGGAAGTGCGGGAACGATGATCGGGTCGAATCGCGCATGCTTGCCTTAGTGCTTGATTTCGCTGGCGGCAATCAGGATCTCGACCGGCGTGTCGCTGACGAACAGCTGCGCGCAGTCGACCTTGTCGAACTCGTAGTGCTTGCCGCAGAAGTCGCAGTTGATGCCGAGGTGGCCCAGTTCGGCGAGCGCGTCCTCGACTTCTTCCTGCCCCAGCATCTTCAGCATGTTGCCGACCTTCTCGCGGGTGCAGCTGCAGAAAAATTGCGGATGCGCCGGCTCGAACACGCGGATCGTCTCTTCCCAGAACAGCCGGTTCATCAGCGTCTGGATGTCGGTCGACAGCAACTCTTCCTGCTTGAGCGTCGACGCCAGCATGACGGCGCGGTTCCACGTCTCGAGGTCGTCCGCCTCGCTGGCCTGCAGCACCTGGTCGTCCTTGCCGCTGTGGCGCGGCAGCTTTTGCAGCAACAGGCCGCGCGAGACGGCGCCGTCGGCGGCCAGCCACAGCCGCGTGTCAAGCTGCTCCGAGCGCAGCATGTAGTTTTCGATGACGGTGGCCATGTCTTCGCCGTCGAGCGGGACGATGCCCTGGTACGGCTGCTGGCCCGGCATCTTCTCGAGCGGGTCGAGCGTGATGACGAAACGGCCCTTGCCGCCGACGTTGAGCAGGTCGGTCAGGCTGGCGTCGTCGGCCACCGTGACGCCTTCGCCGAGCTTGGCCGTGGCGCGCAGGCGCAGGTCGGAGTCGCACTCGACGACGAGCAGGCGCACCGGGCCGTCGCCATGGATCTGCATGATGATGGCGCCGTTGAACTTGAGGTTGGCCGACAGCAGCGCGGCCGCCGCCAGCATCTCGCCGAGCACGGTCTTGACCGCCGGCGGGTAGTCGTGGCGGGCCTGGACTTCGCGCCAGGTGTCGGAAATCTCGACGAACTCGCCCTTGACGGCGGCGTTGTCGAAGATAAATTTTTGCAGCGTGTCTTGGGTTGTTTTGATATCTGTAGTCATGTGTTATCCGATTTTTTTCAGTTCAGTGCGGTAGCGCCGGCCGCGCTCGACGTAGCCGTCGGCGATCGCGCGCAGGCGCGTGAGGTCGGCCTCGGCCAGCGTGCGCACGGCCTTGGCCGGGCTGCCGAGGATCAGCGTGTTGTCGGGGAATTGCTTGCCTTCGGTAACGAGGGCGCCGGCGCCGACCAGGCAGCCCTTGCCGATCACGGCGCCGTTCATGACCACCGCCTGGATGCCGATCAGCGAGCCGTCGCCGATGGTGCAGCCGTGCAGCATCGCCTGGTGGCCGATCGACACGCCGACGCCTATGTCGAGGGGAAAGCCCATGTCGGTATGCATCACGGTGCCTTCCTGCACGTTGCTGTCGGTGCCGATCGAGATCAGCTCGTTGTCACCGCGGATCGTCACGCCGTACCACACCGTGGCATTGGCGCCGATCTTGACCTTGCCGATCAGGTTCGCGGTGTCGGCTACCCACGCCGTCGGGTCGATCTGGGGTGCGTCGTCGCCAAGTTGATAGATAGCCATAGTGTCCAGGGAAGGGTTCGTTGGAATGAAGCTTATTTTACGCCGTCGGCAGTATTGCGGTCCGACGACAGCAAATGGGGCCGTACGGCAAGAAATCAACAGCCGCGTATAATTCGAACGGTCGTTCTTTTATCCATGCCAGGTAGCCCATGAAACCGTCCAGATCCGAATTCATCACCGTGCGCGGCCTGCGCACCCACGTCCGCCACTGGGGAGAAGAGGGGGCGCCCATCCTCTTCATGGTGCACGGCTGGATGGACGTCGGCGCCTCGTTCCAGTTCGTCGCCGACAGCCTGGCCGGCAACTGGCACGTCATCGCCCCCGACTGGCGCGGCTTCGGCCTCACCGAGCGCGCCCATGCCGACACCTACTGGTTCCCCGACTACCTCGCCGACCTCGACGTCATGCTCGATCATTATTCGCCCGGCGAGGCGGTCAACCTGCTCGGCCACAGCATGGGCGGCAACGTCGTCGGCATTTACGCCGGCGTGCGGCCAGCGCGCGTGCGCCGCCTGATCAACCTGGAAGGCTTCGGCATGCCGGCCACCCGGCCCGAGCAGGCGCCGCGCCACTACGCCCGCTGGCTCGACGAACTGCGCGAGCCGCCGGTGCTGCGCACCTATCCGAGCCTGGCGGCGGTGGCCGCGCGATTGCAAAAGACCAACCCGCGCCTGTCCGATGGGCGCGCCGCCTTCCTGGCGCCGCACTGGTCGGCGCAGAACGCTGCCGGCGAGTGGGAAATCCTCGGCGACCCGGCCCACAAGAAGCCGAGCCCGATCCTGTACCGGATCGAGGAAGTGATGGCATGCTGGAGTGAAATTACGGCCCCCGTGCTGTGGGTCGAGGCCGAAGACACCAACATGTGGCAGTGGATGGGCCCGAAAGAGCAGGCGCGCATCGAGGTCGACCGCCGCCTCGGCCACCTGAAGAACGTGCAGGCGAACATGATGGCCGACGCCGGCCACATGCTGCACCACGACCAGCCCGAGCAACTGGCGCGCATGATCGACAGCTTCGCAGGAGGGGGCTGACGGGGACGCCGAGTCCCGGTTGTGTTGGCGCCTGCACACCGGGGTCCGACCCCTAGCGTACAATAAACCTTTCGCCACCAAGCAGCTGATTGCAAGCCATATTTTCCCCATGCTGAACGTAGATTTGCATTGCCACTCGAACGTCTCCGACGGCGTCCTCGCTCCGGCCGCGCTGGCGCAGTACGCGCACAAGGCGGGCGTCGACGTCTGGGGCCTGACCGACCACGACGAAGTGGGCGGTATCGCCGCCGCGCGCGCCGCTGCCTTGGACCTCGGCATGCAGTTCATCCCCGGCGTCGAAATCTCGATCACCTGGGCCGGCCAGACCGTCCACATCGTCGGCGTGCGCATCGACGAAACCAGCCCGGTCCTGCTGCAGGGCCTGGCGGACACGCGCAATGGGCGCGACGCCCGCGGCCGCGACATGGCGGCGCAGCTGGCGCAGGCCGGCATTCCGGGCGCCTACGAAGGCGCCCTCAAGTACGTGGCCAATCCGGACCTGATGTCGCGCACCCATTTCGCCCGCTTCCTCGTCGAAATCGGCGTCTGCGCCAGTATCCCGGAAGTGTTCCGTAAATACCTGACCGAAGGCAAGCCGGGCTACGTCCCGCACCGCTGGGCCACGCTCGAACAGGCGCTCGGCTGGATCGCCGCCGCCGGCGGCATCGCCGTCATCGCCCACCCGGGCCGCTACAAGTTCAGTCCGGTGGCCGAGGGCGCCCTGTTCGACGAGTTCAAGCAGAGGGGCGGCACCGCCATCGAGGTTGTCACCGGCAGCCACACGCCGGACCAGTACCCGGTCTACGCCGAACTGGCCAGGCGCTACGGCTTCCTCGCCTCGCGCGGCACCGATTTCCACGCGCCGGGCGAATCGCGCGCCGAGTTCGCGCTGCTGCCGCCGTTGCCGTCGGGCCTGAAGCCGGTCTGGCACGACTGGTTCTGACGGCGCTCTTGAAATTCAGCAGTAGCGGCCATATCTTGACCTTGTGTCATCACTAGTCGCGCCCCTGCCAAAGCAAACAATTTCCCCGGAGCCTTTGAAAACATGAAACGCATCGTCTTGTTCCTTGCAACCAACCTCGCCGTGGTGCTGGTGCTGTCGCTCGTGCTCAATGTGCTGGGCGTCGGCAGGGCGGTTACCGGCGCCGGCATCGACGTCGGCGCGCTGCTGGTGTTCTCGGTCGTGGTCGGCTTTACCGGCTCGATCATTTCGCTGCTGATGAGCAAACCGATGGCCAAGTGGAGCACCGGCGCGCGCGTCATCGACAACCCGTCCAGCTCGACCGAGCTGTGGCTGGTCAACACCGTGCGCCAGCTGGCCGACCGCGCCGGCATCGGCATGCCCGAGGTCGCCGTCTACGATGGCGAGGCGAACGCCTTCGCCACCGGTGCGTTCAAGAATTCGGCGCTGGTCGCGGTATCCACCGGCTTGCTCGAAAGCATGAACCGCGATGAGGTCGAAGCCGTGCTCGGCCACGAGATCGCCCACGTCGCCAATGGCGACATGATCACGCTGACGCTGATCCAGGGCGTCGTCAACACCTTCGTCGTCTTCATGGCGCGCGTGGTCGGCTTCTTCATCGACAAGGTGCTGCTGCGTAACAACAGCGAGCGGCTTGGCATCGGCTACATGGTCACCGTGTTCGTCTGCGAAATCGTGTTCGGCCTGCTGGCGTCGATCATCGTTGCCTGGTTCTCGCGCCAGCGCGAATTCCGCGCCGACGCCGGCTCGGCGAAGTTGCTGGGCAACCCGGTGCCGATGCAGCACGCGCTGGCGCGCCTGGCCGGCATCGCGCCGGGCGAGCTGCCGCAGAGCATGGCCGCTTTTGGCATTTTCGGCGGCAACACTGGCTGGGGCGCGCTGTTTGCCACCCACCCGCCGATGGAACAGCGCATCGCCGCTCTGCAGAGCCTGCAGTTACGATAACAGGAGTGACATGAGCCAGTTTTTCCAGATCCACCCGGATAATCCGCAGGCGCGCCTGATCAAGCAGGCCGCGCAGATCGTCGGCAGCGGCGGCATCGTCGCGCTGCCGACCGATTCCTGCTATGCGCTGGTGTGCCACCTGGACGACAAGGCGGCGGTGGAAAAGCTGCGCCGCATCCGCGGCATCGACGAAAAGCATCACCTGACGCTGCTGTGCCGCGACCTGTCCGAAATCGCCCAGTACGCCCGCGTCGACAACAAGCAGTTTCGTTTGCTCAAGGCGGCGACGCCGGGGCCGTACACGGTGATCCTCGAAGCGACGCGCGAAGTGCCGCGCCGGCTGTCGCACCCGTCGCGCAAGACGATCGGCCTGCGGGTGCCGGAAAACGCCATCGCGCAGGCGCTGCTGGCCGAACTGGGCCAGCCGCTGATCGGCACCACCCTCATCACCGCCGACAACGACATGCTCAACGACCCGGAAGACATCCGCGAGCAGCTTGCCAAGCAGATCGACCTGATCATCGACGGCGGCGCCTGCCCGATGCAGCCGACCACCGTGATCGACCTCACCTCCGACGAACCCCTGCTGGTGCGGCAGGGCCGCGGCGACCCCGCCGCCTTCGGCCTGTAACTCATTCGCCCTCCACCTGCCGGGTCGGCCCATGACCCTGCTCTGATAGAATCGCACCCATGAACCAAATCATCCAGGCGATCGCCGTCTACGCACTGCCGGTCATCTTTGCCATCACCCTGCACGAAGCGGCGCACGCCTACGCCGCCAAATATTTCGGCGACACCACCGCGTTTGCCGCCGGCCGCATGAGCATGAACCCGCTGCGCCATATCGATCCGTTCGGCACCATCTTGCTGCCGGTACTGATGTACGCGTTCACGCCCTTCGTGTTCGGCTACGCCAAGCCGGTGCCGATCGACTTCAACCGTCTGCGCAATCCGAAAAAGCAGATGGCGTGGGTGGCGCTGGCCGGCCCGATGGCCAATTTCGTCATGGCGTTCGGCTGGCTGCTGTTCGCCATCCTGCTCGGCGCCACCCAAGTCAGCGAATCGTTCCCGCACAAGGTCGCCCAGGCCGGCATATTCGTCAATGTGCTGATGTTCGTGTTCAACCTGGTGCCGATCCCGCCGCTCGATGGCGGCCGCATTCTGACCAGCATCCTGCCGAACCGACTGGCCGATAAATTTGCAAAAATTGAGCCGTACGGCTTCTTCATCGTGCTTGGCCTGTTATTCTTTAACCTGCTCAATTACTGGTTCACGCCGATGAGCGCGGCAACGCAGTTTCTGCTGCGCATACTTGCCAGCCCCCTGACCTTATTGCTTAACTGATCGATCATGTATCCCGAACGTGTCGTTTCCGGCATGCGGCCGACCGGCTCCATGCACCTTGGCCACTACCACGGCGCCCTGAAGAACTGGATCAGGATGCAGTCGGAACAGCCCTGCCTGTTTTTCGTGGCCGACTGGCATGCCCTGACCACCCACTACGACGACCCGACCCTCATCGAGCGCAGCGTGTGGGAAATGCTGATCGACTGGCTTGCCGCCGGCGTCGATCCGTCGCAGGCGACGCTGTTCATCCAGTCGAAAGTGCCGGAACATGCCGAACTGCACCTGCTGCTGTCGATGGCGACGCCGCTCGGCTGGCTCGAGCGGGTGCCGACTTACAAGGACCAGATCGACAACCTCTCCAGCAAGGACCTGGCCACCTACGGTTTCCTCGGCTATCCGCTGCTGCAGGCGGCCGACGTGCTGATCTACCGCGCCAGCCAGGTGCCGGTCGGCGAAGACCAGGTGCCGCACATCGAAATGATGCGCGAGATCGCGCGCCGCTTCAATCACCTGTACGGCAAGGAAAAAGGGTTCGAGGAGAAGGCGGTGGAGGCGGTGAAAAAGCTCGGCAGCAAGCGCGCCAAGCTGTACCTCGAACTGCGCACCGCATACCAGCAGGAAGGCAAGGACGACGCGCTCGAGCAGGCCAAGGCCATGCTCGACGACGCCCAGAGCCTGTCGATGATCGACCGCGAGCGCCTGTTCGGCTACCTCGAGGGCAGCCGCAAGCTGATCCTGGTCGAGCCGCAGGCGAAGCTGACGGCGGCCTCGCGCCTGCCCGGGCTCGATGGCCGCAAGATGTCCAAGAGCTACGGCAATGCGATTGCGCTGCGCGAAGACAAGGCGTCGGTGACCAGGAAAGTGCGCACCATGCCGACCGATCCGGCGCGCGTGCGCCGCAACGATCCCGGCAATCCGGAAAAATGCCCGGTATGGCAGTTGCACGAAGTCTATTCCGACCAGTCCACCAAGGAATGGGTTGTCAAGGGCTGCACCTCCGCCGGCATCGGCTGCCTCGAGTGCAAGCAGCCGGTGATCGACGCCATCGTGCGCGAGCAGGAGCCGATGCACGAGCGCGCCCAGCAGTACCTCGACGATCCGACGCTGGTGCGCGCGATCGTCGCCGACGGCTGCGACAGCGCCCGCAAGCTGGCGCAGGAAACCATGCGCGACGTGCGCGAGGCGATGGGCCTGGCGTACACCTGATGCACAAGCAGAGCACAGCATCGGCGTGGGTCGCGCGCTTCGCGGCCATCATCCCGGCCGGCGAGGTGCTCGACCTTGCCTGCGGCAGCGGCCGCCACGCGCGCCACTTGGCCGCGCTGGGCCACCCGGTGACCGCGCTCGACCGCGATGCCGAGGCGCTGGCGCTGGCCGCCGGCCCCGGCATCGCCACCATGCAGTACGACCTCGAGGGGGAGGGCGCCGCCTGGCCGTTCGCCGCCGGCCGCTTCGCCGGCATCGTCGTCACCAATTACCTGCATCGCCCGTTGCTGGCGCAGATCGCCGCGAGCCTGCGGCCGGACGGCGTGCTGCTGTACGAGACCTTCGCCATCGGCAACGAGGCCTTCGGCAAGCCGTCCAATCCGGCCTTCCTGCTCGAGCGCGGCGAACTGCTGCGCTTCGCCGACGCCTGCGGCCTGCAGGTGCTGGCGTTCGAGGACGGTTATTGCGCGGCGCCGAAAGCGGCGATGCTGCAGCGCCTGTGCGCCGCCGGCCCGGCATTTACGCCCAGCAACGCCGTGCTGGATGCCGTTTCTGGCCGAGAATGAACCATTCGGGCGGCCTATCCGCTACAATCAGGTTTCTAACGACTATCACAGCCGCAAAATTATGATCAAGGGCAGCATAGTAGCAATCGTCACACCGATGCACGAAGACGGCAGGCTCGACCTGGACGGCTTGCGCAAGCTGATCGACTGGCACATCGCCGAAGGCACCGATGCGATCGTGATCGTCGGCACCACGGGCGAATCGGCCACCGTCAGCGTCGAAGAGCACGGCGAGCTGGTCAAGCTCGCTGTCGAGCACACGCGCGGGCGCATCCCGATCATCGCCGGCACCGGCGGCAATTCCACCGAGGAAGCGATCAAGCTGACCCGTCACGCCAAGGAAGTCGGTGCCGACGCCACGCTGCAGGTGGTGCCGTACTACAACCGGCCGACCCAGGAAGGCATGTACCGCCACTTCAAGGCAATCGCCGAAGCGGTCGACCTGCCAGTGATCCTGTACAACGTGCCGGGCCGCACGGTGGCCGACATGTCCAACGAGACGGTGCTGCGCCTGGCCGCGATCCCCAACATCGTCGGCCTGAAAGACGCGACCGGCAACATCGGCCGCGCCGCCGAACTGCTGCGTCTGGCGCCGAAATCGTTCGCCCTGTATTCCGGCGACGATCCGACCGCGATCGCGCTGATGCTGCTTGGCGGCGCCGGCAACATTTCGGTCACCGCCAACGTGGCGCCGCGCGCGATGCACGAGCTGTGCGAAGCGGCAATGAAGGGCGACATCGCCCGCGCCATCGAGATCAACAACCGCGTCATTCCCCTGCACGCCAAACTGTTTGTCGAGCCGAATCCGGTGCCGGTCAAATGGGCGCTGGCGGAGATGGGCATGATGCCGGCCGGCTTGCGCCTGCCGCTGGCGCCGCTGGCAAGCGAATTCCACGACACCGTCCGCGCCGCCCTGCGCGAAGCCGGTGTCCTCCCACAGCCCTGAACCGCAAGGTTCGGGATTATTTCTGACACCAGCTGCCCGCAGCTTTTACCCAGTTAAGACATGACTATTCGCAAGACATTTACCCCTGCCGCCAGCCGCGGCCTCGTGCTTTCCGCGCTCATGGTCAGCCTCAGCGGTTGCGGAATGCTGGGCTCGGTGATGGAGGGCGACAAGCTCGACTACCGCGCCGCCAAGAAGGCCGCACCGCTGGACGTGCCACCGGACCTGACGCAGCTGCAGAAAGACAACCGTTACGCGGTGCCGGACGGCCGTGGCGTTGCCACCGCCTCGGGCTACCAGCAGCAGGCCGGCGGCAGCGTCGGCGCGCCGGTGCTCGCCAGCGGCAGCGCGGTTGGCGTGGTCGGCAACGCCGCGGTACGCGTCGAGCGCAACGGCAACCAGAAATGGCTGGTCGTCAAGCAGACGCCGGAGCAGGTCTGGCCGCAGCTGAAGCAATTCTGGAACGACGCCGGCTTCACCATCGCCAGCGAATCGCAGGCGACCGGCGTGATGGAAACCGACTGGGCGGAAAACCGTTCGAAGATTCCGCAGGACATCATCCGCCGCACGCTCGGCCGTGTGATTGATTCGGCCTACTCGACCGGCGAGCGCGACAAGTTCCGTACCCGCCTCGAGCGCGCCCCTGACGGCGGCACCGAGATCTACATCAGCCACCGCGGCGCCGAAGAAGTGCTGACCGGCGCGCAGAAGGAAATCACCGCCTGGACCGTGCGTCCGAACGACCCGGGCCTGGAATCGTCGATGCTGGCCAAACTGACGGCGCGCCTGACTGGCGCCCCGGACGTCAAGGCCACCGAGACGATCGTCGCCAACGCGCCGGCCCAGCCGCAGCACGCCAAGCTGGTCGGCACCGGTGCCGCCAGCTATGTCGAAGTCGACGAAGGGTTCGACCGCGCCTGGCGCCGCGTCGGTCTGGCGCTCGACCGGGTCGGCTTCACCGTCGAAGACCGCGACCGCGTCAACGGCGTCTATTTCGTGCGCTACGTCGATCCGGACGCGGCCGGCAGCACCGGCTTCCTCAAGCGCCTGCTGACGTTCGGCAATGCCGCCGACAAAGAGAAGGAAGCGCAGCGCTACCGCATCGCGGTCAAGGCCGACGCCGGCGGCGCGGCCAGCCAGGTCACGGTGCAGTCGAACGACGGCAAGCCTGAAGCGACCGGCGCCGGCGCCAAGATCCTCAAGCTGCTGGGCGACGAGCTGAAGTAACGGCAAATTGCCTGCGCAAAAAAAACCGGCCTGGCGCCGGTTTTTTTACGTCTGGTGTTTTACCGCGCCGCCGGCAATGTGACACCAGCAAAACCACCAGGCGTAAAAAAGCCGGCCCGAAGGCCGGCTTTTCCATGAAACGAATTACTTGGCAGCAGCCGAAGCAGCTTCCGAAGCGGCCGAAGCAGCCGAAGCGGCAGCCGACACAGCGGTCGAAGCGGCAGCAGCAGCGTCAGCAGCAGCCGATGCAGCTACGGCAGCGTTAGCAGCAGCGTCAGGAGCTGGGGTCACAACAGCAGCTGGAGCAACTTCAACTACTGGAGCTGGAGCAACGACTGCTGGCTCTTCTTTTTTGCTGCAAGCAGCCAGTGCAACAGCCATCAGGGAGATGATCAGCAAAGATTTTTTCATGGGTTTTCCTTAATTATTTCAAAAGTGGACAACGGTATTGCGATGAATAATTACCGGTAATTATCGCTCGTTAGGGAATTCTCGTTAGCTTTCATACCTGTAATGGTGCTTGACAGACAACGGAAACTTCCTAACCCGATATTATAGCGAAATTTGGTGCTCCGCAATAGGCGAAAGATGCTTTTATGGAAGTTTTTTGGACGCCAGAAAGCATCGTATTGTAACAAGTTGTGTACCTTAAGCGAATTGCTCGGTTTTCAATATTTCAGCCGAATAAAATTCGGCCTCCGGCATGTTGCATTACAGGCCTGTTGTGGTCGGATGCAGGCAAGCACGCGCTTCGAGCCAGATGCCGCCGAAGCGTTCGACGCTGATGTCGGCGGCCGCCGGCGCATCGAACACCGCTTCCCCGCGCATGTGATCGCTATGAAAACGGCGCACGATGTGGACGCCGTCTCCGATGCAGAACGAGTCGGTCAGGTGGCGCAGAGCGCTGCCGGTGGCGCGCGCTTCGACCTGGTGGTTGAAGTCGCGCAGCAGGCGCACGAAACGCGGATAGTTGCGCTCGATATGCTCGCTGCGGTGCATCGCCAGCTTGATCGTCCCGCCGCCGGTGAGGAAATGACGCAGCGCCGCATCGACGTCCGCCAGTCCCAGCGGGAACACGCGGAAGTCCGGATCGAACAGCTGCAGCGTCGCATGCGAACGGGCGATGCATTCGCGAAAGCGGGCGCCGAACTCGAGGTGCGTGCTAAAGCGGTGGGCAACGGGTTCGTTCATGTCAGCGATCCTTTCAGGCCAGTTCCAGCCAGCCGTCCTGGTACCAGGTGTACAGCGCTTCCATGACGTCGTCCGATGCGCCGGTCAGCGCGCTGCCTGCGAGGGTGCGCGTATTGGCGAGCGTGTCGAGCAGCACCTTGTCGGCGCGGCCGACGGCGAACGATTCGCCGTTGATGAAGACGTGCTTGCCGCGGTACAGCATCTGCGTCTTCAGCGACAGCGCGACGCCGCGCCTGGCCAGCGCCTCGGCGAAACGGCCCATCGTCAGCGGCTTGGCCGGGCCCTTGAAGAACACGTTGTGCTTGGGCTCGGATAAATGTTCGCCGAGGAAGATGGTGACGTCTTCCTCGGTGAAGCGGACCTTGTTCATTTCTTCGGTGATCGTCGACAGCATGTGGCGCGGAATCTCGGCCGGCTTGTTCGACGCTTCCAGGTCCGGGTCGGCGTAGCGGCCGGGCAGGTCGATCGAATCGGCCATGAACTGCAGGAACGCCTCGCCCAGTTCCTGGTACGACGGCGAGCGGAAGCCGATCGAATAGGTCATGCATTCGCCTTCGGCGACGCCGTCGTGGGCGTAGTGGGGCGGCAGGTAGAGCATGTCGCCCGGTTCCAGCACGAATTCTTCCTGCGGCTTGAAGTTGTTCAGGATTTTCAGCGGCATGCCGTCGACCAGCGACAGGTCTTTCTGGGCGCCGATGCGCCAGCGGCGCTTGCCCTGCGCCTGCAGCAGGAACACGTCGTAGGAATCGAAATGCGGGCCGACGCCGCCGCCGTCGGTGGCAAAACTGATCATCAGGTCGTCGAGCCGCGCATCCGGAATGAAGCGGAACTGGCGCAGCAGCGCGTCGGCGCGGGCGTCGTACAGGTTGGCGCCTTGCACCAGCATCGTCCACTGCTTGCGTTGGCGCGCCGGCAATTCGGCCAGCGGCCCGTGCTGCATATTCCATTCGCCGTCGAAATGGGTGATCAGGCGCGATTCGATGAAGTTTTCGGTGGCCATTTTGGCCAGTGCGTCGAATGGCAGGACCGGTTTAAAACCGGGAATCGCCTGGCGAATCAAGAGCGGTTTCTTGTGCCAGTAATCGCGTAAAAACTGGGCGGGCGTGATGTCGCCGAGGAGGGGTATTTTTTTCATGCGTCATTATAACCATGCTTGTATAGGGTGAAGACGTGGTCGGAGGTATAATCTGGATGCTAATACAATGAAAGGATAGCACTATGAAGATTGCCAAGAACACAGTAGTCACGGTCAACTACAAACTGTCGGACGCCCAGAACAACCTGATCGAAGACGGCAGTCAGCCCATGGTCTACCTGCACGGTGGCTACGAAAACACGCTGCCGAAGATTGAAGAAGAGCTCGACGGCAAGGAAGTCGGCTATGCATCGACGCTCCAGATCGAGCCCGATGACGCCTTTGGCGATTACGATCCGGCGCTCGTCAAGGTAGAGCCGCGCAACCGCCTGCCGGAGCCGCTGGAAGTGGGCATGCAGTTCGAAGGCATGCCTGATGCGAACGACGGCGGCGACGATGCGATGATCTTTACCGTCACCGATATCGCCGACGACAAGGTTGTACTCGATGGCAACCATCCGCTGGCCGGCATGGCGCTGCGCTTCGAGCTGACGGTCATCGACGTGCGCGCCGCCACCGAAGAAGAAATCACGCACGAGCACGTGCATGGCGCGCATGGCCATCATCATGGCGATGACGACGAAGGCGATGCCGGCGACGAGTTCCGCACGCACCCGGTGCATTGATTGTGGGCAGGGGTCTGACCGACGCGCGACTCGGCGTCCCCGTCAGACCCTGATTTCCCCCTGGGCTTTGCCGCTACTTCTCGTTGGCCGCATTCTTCAGCGTAAACGGTGACGCCGCCCCGGGCGTGACCTTCACCTCCACCGCCCCCGACCCAAGGCTCAAGTGCCCGAGGTTGCCGCGCCATTCGATGTCCGGCGTGGTGTCGCTGTTGGCCGCCGTGTCGATCAGCAGTACCTTGCCGTTGAATTTCTGCGCCAGCGTGGCGATCTGCCTGCGCGGCTCGTCGAAGCCATCTTGCTTGCTGCTCGAGCGGCCAAGCAGGGCGCGCAAGCCGCGCGGCGGCTCCAGCGCCTTGACGTCGCCCTCCGAAAACAGCACGATCGCTTCGCGCTTCTCGCGCCTGGCCATCGCGAACAAGCGGTTCAGCCAGAATCGATTGGCCACCATCCGGTCTTCGTACTCGCTGTTGCGCCCCGCCTCCGGCCGGAAATGATTGTTGTTGGCCGGCAGGTTGACGGTCGCATACAGCACGTCGCCCACTTCCCAGTGCGCGTTCTCGGCATAGCTGCGGAACTTGGCGCTGGCCGACAAGCGCGTCACCGGCAGCTTGCGCACGCCGAGCGAGGTCGGCTCGCTGAAGAACAGTTCGCGCAGGCGGTTCAGGCGCTCGATCGCGGTCGATCGGCCGGCGCTATTCTTGCATTCGCTCCAGTCGCTCGCCGCCGGCGCCACGATCATCGGCCGCTTGGCGTCGTCGAACATCTCGCGCCGCCTTTCGTACAGCTTGTCGCTGCACGGCTCGCTGGCGCCCTTGATGCCGGTGACGACCACGAACGCCAGCGCCGACTCGCTTTCGTCGGCGATCGCCCGCTTCAGCCTGGCCTCGTCGCCGCCGTTGTGGAAACTGTGGCCGATCACGCCGAACTGGTGGCGGTCCGGGTCCTTCGGTTCGGCCAGCAGCGCGCCGTGCATCGCCAGGGCCGCGAGCGCGCCCGCGAACTGTAAGGAGCGCGCCATCACGCGGACAAGCGCTTGAGTTGGTACAGCTGGTCGAGCGCTTCGCGCGGCGTCAACGCGTCCGGGTCGATCGCCGCCAGCGCCGCCAGCAGCTGGCTGCCGGCACTGGCCGCCGCGGCGTCTTCCTCCGGCTCGACGCACGGCAGCGCGAACAGGTCCAGCTGCGGCGTGGTCGCCAGCGCCTGCGACTCGAGGCGCGCCAGGTGCTTGCGCGCCGCCTTGATCACGCCCTGCGGCACGCCGGCCAGCTGCGCCACCTGCAGGCCGTAGCTTTGCGAGGCGGGGCCGGCCTGCACCGCGTGCAGGAACACGATGCTGTCCTTGTGTTCGACCGCCGACAGGTGC
>JAZKFW010000071.1:0-8351 GCA_040386255.1 Pseudomonadota bacterium | reverse complement strand
GTTTACGCGACAACTAGCTTGACAGCCACCGAATGTCAGACCTGACACCGGCGTTTTGGGCGCGAGGGCCGGCTGGGCGTCATCTGATACGAAAAAATAGCGGCATACTGAATCTGTTTTTTTCTGCCGGGCTTGGCTAAGATTCCGCCATGCCCATGAAACAGACACGTTGATGAAAAATTTCGAGAAACTGATCGGTGTATTTCTACTGATCGGCAGTTCCGCGACAACAGCCGCGGCTAAGCCCGCCGATACCATCGCCCAGCGCGCCGTCGCCTGCATCGCCTGCCACGGCAAGGAAGGCAGGGCCACCAGCGACGGCTTTTTCCCCCGCATCGCCGGCAAGCCGGCCGGCTACCTGTACAACCAACTGGTCAACTTCCGCAGCGGCGCCCGCAGCTATCCGATGATGACTTACATGGTCGGCCACATGTCGGACGACTACCTGAAGGAGATTGCGCAGTACTTTTCCGATCAGCACCCGCCGTACGCGGCGCCGCAGCCGTCGACGGCGTCGGCGCAGACGCTGGCGCTGGGGCGCCGCCTGGTCACCAGCGGCGATGCGTCGCGCAAGCTGCCGGCCTGCATCTCCTGCCACGGCCAGGCCCTGCGCGGCGCCTTGCCGTCGATTCCCGGCCTGCTCGGCTTGCCGCGCGACTACGTCAACGCGCAGATCGGCGCCTGGAAGAACGGCGCGCGCAAGGCTGCCGCGCCGGACTGCATGGCGCACATCAGCAAGCAGCTCACGGCGGAAGAGGTCGGCGCCGTGTCGTCGTGGCTGGCTGCCCAGCCGATCGCGCGCGACATGGCGCCCGCCGCCTCCTTCGCGCTGCCCACGCCTTGCGGCAGCGCCCCATCATCTTGAAACGGTCCCTGATGAAAAGAATCGCAATCGCCGTGCTGGCACTGGCCATCCTGTGCCTGGCCGCCGTCGCCGCCATCGAACTGATGCGCGCAACCTCGGCCGGCAGGTCGCAACCGGTGGCCGACACGGCGGCCCAGGTGCGCGCCGGCCAGTACCTGGCGCGCGTCGGCAACTGCATGGGCTGCCACACTGCCCGCGGCGGCGAGCAATACGCCGGCGGCCGCGCGCTCACGACGCCGTTCGGCGCCATCTACGCGCCCAACCTGACGTCCGACAAGGTTACCGGCATCGGCGCCTGGAGCGCGGACGACTTCTGGCAGGCGTTGCACAACGGCAGGGCGAAGGATGGCCGCTTCCTGTATCCGGCGTTTCCCTATCCGAACTACACCAAGGTCACGCGCAGCGACTCCGACGCCATGTTCGCCTGGTTCCAGACCCTGGCGCCGGTGCGCCAGCCGAACCGGCCGAATGAATTGCGCTTCCCCTACAACCAGCGCATCCTGCTGCCGTTGTGGCGCGCCTTCAACTTTGACCAGGGCGAATACGCCAGTCAGCCCGAGCAGGGCGCGCAGTGGAACCGCGGCGCCTACCTGGTGCAGGGCCTCGGCCATTGCAGCGCGTGCCACACCGGCCGCAACGCGATGGGCGGCAGTATCGCCGACCAGGGCCTCGGCGGCGGCATGATCCCGATGCAGGATTGGTACGCGCCGCCGCTGGGTTCAGGCGCACCGGCCGCCGGCATAGCCCAGCTGCTGCAGAGCGGCGTGTCCGACTCCGGCGCCGTGTTCGGGCCGATGGCGGAAGTCGTGGCAGGCAGCCTGCAGCACGCCACCGGCGCCGACATCGGCGCGATGGCGGCCTACCTGACGACGCTGCCGGTGGCGCCCGCGCCCGCTGAGAGCGCCGTCCAGCCGGCGCCGGCCGCGCAGGCGACCCTGCGGCAAGGCGCCGCGCTGTACAAGGCGCAGTGCGCCGAATGCCATGGCGCCGACGGCACGGGCGCGGCGCGGGCGTATCCGTCGCTGGCGGCGGGCGCCGGCAACCCGGTCAACCAGATCCGCATGGTGCTCAACGGCGGCTACCCGCCCAGCACGCGCGGCAATCCGCGGCCGTACGGCATGCCGCCTTTCGGCCAGGCGCTGTCGGACGACGAGGTGGCGGCGGTGGTGTCGCACCTGCGCGGCAGCTGGGGCAACCAGGGCCGGCTGGTGTCGGCGGTGGAGGTGGCGCGCCTGCGCGGCGTGCCGGCCGACTGAATTACTGCCGCAGGCGCGCGACGCGCTTGCGAGCTAGTTCATATACTGGGTTGGCTACACCAAGTCGCAAGGCGCGGACCGCCAAGTTCGCGGCCGGCCGCCAGCGACCAGACCTTGTCATTGTATCGAGCATCAGCATGCTATTCGCGCCCGGTGTCGTCAGGCAGGGGGCGTCCAGGGCTGTTCGCAGCCTGGCCGCCAGCATCGTTGCGAACTTCAATATCGTCGCCGCCTGCCTGCTGGCGGCGCTGTTTCTCAGCTTGCTGAGCTGGGGCGTGCTGCTCGGCGCCGCCGCCGCCGACCGCGCCGAGGGCGTGCGCGATTCGCTCGGCCAGGCGCGCTCGATGGCGCATGCATACTCGGAACAGGTGGCGCGCGCCATCAATGCGCACGACCTGGTGCTGCGCCAGATCCGCTACGGCTGGGTATTGTCGCGGCACGGCCTGCAGCTCGAATCGGCGCGCGCGGCGGCGATGTTCGCCGACGCCACTTTCTCGAACCTGGCCATCGTCGACAGCGGCGGCCGGCTGGTGACGGCGATGAAGCCGCGCGGCGAGCTGCCGCAGGCGCTCGGCGCGCGCTATTTTCAACTCCACGCCGGCGCCCCCGCCGACCAGCTGGTGGTGAGCCAGTCGCTCGACAGCGACGGCAACGTCGCCGCGCTGCAGTTCTCGCGGCCCATCCGCGATGCCGACGGCCGCTTCGACGGCGTCGTGTTGGCCCAGGTCGCCGCCAACGAGCTGACGCTGGATTTCTTCATGCAGCGCTTCGCGCCGGGCGGACTGGTCGGGCTGGCCGCCGCCGACGGCCGCCCGCTGATCGCCGTCTCCGAGCGCAACCAGCTGGCGCGCGTGGCCTTGCCGGCGCTGGCGGCCGGCGGCGGCAGCCTGCTGGCGCCGGCCGGCTGGTTTGCCGACCAGCGCGCGCGCTACGTCGGCTGGCACCAGGCGGGGGCGTATCCGATCGTCGCCTTCATCGCCCTCGACGAGCAGAACGCGCTGGCGCCGTTCGACGCCGCGCGCCAGCTGGCGCTGTCGCGCGCGGCGATCGTGACCGCCGTCTGCTTCGCCGCCGCCGCGGTCGTCATGGGCTTCCTGCTGCGCCTGACATGGCGCAAGCGCGAGAGCCAGCGCACCGACGAAACCTACCGCATGGCCACCGAGGGCAGCAGCGACGGCTTCTTCATTCTCGGCATCCTGCACAACGCCGCCGGCGCGGTCGACGATTTCGAAGTCCTCGACTGCAACAAGCACGGCGCCGCGTTTTGCCATCAGCGCCGCGAGACGCTCATTGGGCGCCGCTTCTCGGCGCTGTACCGCGACCAGAGCTTAGCCGAGGTGCTCGACGTGCTGCGCGGCGCCGTCGACAATGGCGCCTACGACGGCGAGCTCGAGTTCCAGCCGGCCGGCGCCGACCGTTCGCGCTGGATGCAGCTCAAGGCGGTGCGCTCGGACCAGAAGCTGGCCATCACGATGCGCGACATTTCCGAATCGAAGGCGCACCTGGCGGCGCTGGAACACCGCGGCAACCACGATGCGCTGACCGGGCTGCCCAACCGCCACTGGCTGCAGTGGTACCTGCCGCAGGCGATCGGGCGCGCGCGCGAGCACGCGCAGACGCTGGCGCTGCTGTTCATCGACCTTGACGGCTTCAAGGCGGCCAACGACACCATGGGCCACGCCGCCGGCGACGAACTGCTGCGCCACGCCGCGCACCGGCTGAAGGAAGCGGTGCGCCCGCACGACAACGTGATCCGCCTCGGCGGCGACGAATTCGTCGTCATCCTCGAAAACAATTTGCGCGTCGAGGACGCTGCCATCGTCGCCGCCCGCGTGATCGCCGCGTTCAAGCCGAAATTCAAGCTGATCGGCGGCACCGCGGTGCTGGGCACCTCGATCGGCATCAGCAGCTTTCCGAAGGACGGCGCCGACGCCGCGTCGCTGCTGCAGAACGCCGACGTCGCGATGTACTCGGTGAAAACCAGCGGCAAGGGCAGCTTCCGCTTCTTCGACCCCGAATTCTACGAGGCGCTGCGCAAGGAGCTCGAATTCGAGCAGGAGCTGCGCCGCGCCATCGAGCACGACGAGTTCGTGGTCCACTATCAGCCGCGCATGGACCTGGCCAGCAGCCGCACCACCAGCATGGAGGCGCTGGTGCGCTGGATGCATCCGTCCCGCGGGATGCTCGAGCCGGTCAATTTCATCCCGCTGGCGGAAAAGACCGGCATGATCGTGCGGCTCGGCGAACTGGTGCTCGGCAAGGTGTGCGCTCAGCTGGCGCAGTGGGCGGCGAAGGAGAGCGCCGTGGTGCCGGTGTCGGTGAATATCTCGTCGCGCCAGTTCAACGAAACCGATATCGCGCGCGTGTTTTCGGGCGCGATGGCGCGCCACGGCGTGCGCGCCGAGCTGCTGGAGATCGAACTGACCGAGTCGTCGATGATGGGCGGCAGCAGCCATGTGCTCGAATCGCTGGCGAAGATCCGCGGCATGGGCATCAAGCTGCTGGTCGACGATTTCGGCACCGGCTATTCGTCGCTGGCCCAGCTGCAGCTGCTCGACTTCGACGTGCTGAAGGTCGACAAGGCCTTCACCAGCCGCATCGAGCAGACCGAGCAGGGCAGGATCCTGTTTGCCGCCATCATCACGATGGCGCACGCGCTCGGCATGCGGGTGGTGGCCGAGGGCGTCGAGACGGGCCAGCAGCTGAGCATCCTGCGCGCGCTGCACTGCGACGAAGTGCAGGGATATTTCATCTCGCTGCCGCAGGCCGCCGCCGCAACGCAGAGCGTGCTGATGTCGCCGGCGGCCTGAACCAGCGGTGTTCAGGCAGCCGCGGCTAGCGTGTAAGATGGCCGGATCCGTCGGCAACCTTGGCAAGCGATGTCTATACAATCATGATTTCACCCGGTGCGCACCCAGCCGCTCAACCGCCCGTACGCCCGTACCGACTGGGCCGGCTGGTGGTCGCCACCGCAATGCTGATCGTCATCCTCGCCGCCGCCACCGGCGCCATGCTGCTGGTCAGCTACCAGGACGCGCTGCAGCAGCAAAAGACCGCCTTGCGCAACCTGGCGATCGCCTTTTCGGCGCAGACCTTCAGCGTCGCCCAGGCGGTCGACAACGTCATGCAGCAGGCCGAGCGGGGCTTCGCGGCGGACGCGGCGCGCCCGCGCCGGGCGGCCGACTCGCTGGCCAATTTCGGCGAGAACAGCCTGGCGCGCGAATACCTGCTCGGCATCCACCTGTACGACAGCGCCGGCCGGCTGGTGGCCAGCGGCACGCCGGCGCGCCATGCGGCGCCGGCGCCGCCGGCCGCCGAAGCGCGCGCGTCGGCGCCCCGCGAGCGCAACCGGCTGCGCATCGGCGTGACGAACGTCGATCCGCTCAGCGGGCGCGGCATCATCAATTTTTCACGCGCCACCTTCAACGCCCTGGGCGAGCGCACCGGCACCATCGTCGCCCAGGCCGACGCCGAGCGCTTCGAACGGATCTACAGCCTGGTCGAGCTGGGCAAGGGCGGCTCGGTCACGCTGTTCAGCCGCGAAGGCACGATGCTGGTGCGCGGGCCGCAATTCCCCAAAGGGATAGGCGGCAGCTTCAGCAATACGCCGCTGTTCACCCGGCACCTGCCGGTCGCCGAGCGCGGCGCCTTCGCCACCGTCAGCCCGCTCGACGGCAAGGCCAGGCTGTATGGCTACGACGCGGTCGGCGACTTCCCGCTGGTGATCATCACCGGCATGGACCGCAGCGATGCGCTGTCGGCCTGGTACGGCCGGGCGTGGACGACGGCGCTGTCGCTGCTGCTCATTGCGCTCGCCGTCATCTTCCTGGCCTGGCGCGTGGCGCGCGACAGCGTGCGCAAGGCCGCGCTGATCGGCAAGCTGGCCGCCAGCGAGGCGCGCGCGGAAAAAAGCGCCGAGTACCTCGCCAGTATCCTCAATTCGGTCGGCACGCCGATCTGGGTGCTCGACAGCGCGCGCCGCATCGTCATGCTCAACGACGCCTTCAGCCGCTTCGCCGGGCGCAGCGCGGCCGAGCTGGTGGGGCAGCACGAACGCGCCGCGCTCGACCCGGCCAATGCCGCCGAGCGCGACGCCCGCTACCAGGAAGTGCTGCAAGGGGCGCCCGGCAGCGAGGCGATCACCGACATCGAGGACGGCGCCGGCGAGCGCCGCACCGTCATCCAGCTGACCTCGAAACTGCTCGACCAGGCCGGCCAGGCGCAGATCGTCAGCGTGCTGACCGACATCACCGAGCGCCAGAAGGCCGAACGGCGCCTGACCTACGTCGCCAATTTCGACCTGCTGACCGGCTTGCCGAACCAGGTGCAGTTCCGCCGCCAGCTCGAAGCCGAGCTGGCCGCCGCGGCGGCCAGGCCGGGCGGCGCGTTCGGCACGCTGGTGGTGTCGCTGGAACGGGTGCAGGAAATCTCCGACCTGCTCGGCCACGGCGCCGGCGACAGCGCCCTCAAGCAGATCGGCGATGTCTTCCATTCGCTGCTGCCGCGCGCCAAAGCGGTGGCGCGCATCAAGAGCAACGAGTTCGCCGTGCTGATCGACGCCGCCGAGGGCCGCGGCTTGCTCGAGCAGTACGCCATCGAACTGCACCAGCGCCTGTCCGCCGCGCTGCGCGTCGCAGGGCGCGAGTTCTACCTGAACCCGGTGATCGGCGTGTCGATCTTCCCCGAGGACGGCGACAGCGCCGACGAACTGTTGCGGCGCGCCGACAGCGCCCTCAACCGCGCCGGCGGCGACCTCGGCGACACCATCCATTTCTTTTCGGCGCGCGCCCAGACCGACCTCGACGAACGCCTGACGGTGGAGGCGCAGCTGCGCCGCGCGCTCGAGCGCAACGAGTTCCGCCTGCTCTACCAGCCGAAGGTACGCATCGATTCGGGCTGCATCGTCGGCCTCGAGGCGCTGCTGCGCTGGTCGAACCCGCTGCTCGGCGAGGTGTCGCCGGTGCGCTTCATTCCGATCGCCGAGCGCACCGGGCTGATCGTCCAGATCGGCGCCTGGGCCCTGCAGGAGGCGTGCCGCCAGGTGCATCGCTGGAACCAGGCCGGCATCCATGTCAAGGTCGCCGTCAACCTGTCGCCGCGCCAGTTCTCGCAGAAGGATCTGCTGCCGATGATCCGCGAATGCGTCGAACGCAGCGACGTCAGGTCGGGCAGCCTGGAACTGGAGATCACCGAGAGCGCGCTGATGAGCCGGGAAGAGCAAGTCGATTCGCTGATGCGCGACATCCGCGCGCTCGGCATCGAGCTGTCGATCGACGATTTCGGCACCGGCTATTCGAGCCTGGCCTACCTGAAGCGCTTCCCGGTGCAGCGCCTGAAGGTCGACCGCGCCTTCATCCGCGACCTCGGCAAGGACGACGACAGCGCCGCCATCGTGCGCTTGATCGTCAACCTGGCGCACGGGCTGAAGCTGCAGGTCGTCGCCGAGGGCGTCGAAACGGCGCAGCAGCTCGAGATACTGCGCGCGATGGCGTGCGACGAGTACCAGGGCTTCCTGTTCAGCCGCCCGGTCGACGCCGCCGCCGTGGCGGCGCTGTTCGCGCACAACGGCATCGCGCTCGCCTAGGCGGCCTGCTGGGTCGGCGGCGCCGGGCAGACCCGGTTGCGGCCCTCGGCCTTGGCCTGGTACAGGCCGCGGTCGGCAGCTTCGATCAGCGTGCGCGGGTTCTGGCCGCGGCTCGGGATGCAGGAATGGACGCCGGCGCTGGCGCTGACGAAGCCGAACGGGCTGGCGTCATGCGCCAGCGCCAGCGCGGCGATCGCGGCGCGCACTTTTTCCGCCACCAGCAGCGCGCCGGCGAGGTCGGTGTCGGGCAGCAGGATGGTGAACTCCTCGCCGCCGAACCGGGCGGCGACATCGCCCGGCCTGCGCTGGCCGGCCAGCACCGCCGCGGCCACCTTCTGCAGGCAGGCGTCGCCGGCGACGTGGCCATGGCAGTCGTTGTACTTCTTAAAATAGTCGACGTCGAGGATCACCAGCGCGAGCGGCGCCTGGTCGCGCAGCGCGCGCTTGAACTCGGCATGGAAGCGGTCGTCGAAGTGGCGGCGGTTGGCCAGCCCGGTCAGGCCGTCGCTCATCGCCAGCTGCTGCAACGACGCGTTGGTCGTCTCCAGCGCGGTGGTGGCGGCGCGCAGCTGGCGCTGCAGGCGGTCGCGCTCGATCAGCTGGCCGATCATGCGCGCGCCGAGAAACAGCAGCAGCACGATCAGGC
>JAZKFW010000070.1:0-6948 GCA_040386255.1 Pseudomonadota bacterium | reverse complement strand
CATTAAAAACAAGGGCTTAACTTAACGCCATTAGGGTCTGACCCCGGTTTTGGAATGTTTCTGGCGCTAGAGCGGCCTTCGCGCGGGCTTGCATGCCCGGGCCTGCCGTACATGGCGTACTACCCTTGTTATTGGTATCATGGTGGCGATTTTGCCACCTGCGGCGTGTTACCCTCGCAGGGCGTGGCGAAAATGCGTTATTTATGAGCTACCACCGAATACTTTAAAGGGCCTTGCACATGCTGGGAAATCTTAACGTTGCAGCAGACATCGCGTTCGCCGCGAATGTCGCTACCGAGGCACACACAGCATGACCGATCTTCAAATGAGCCTGATTGGCGGCGCCGTCGTTTTCGTCGGCGCCGTATTCGTCTATAACAAGTGGCAGGAGCACAAGGCGCGCAAGAGCGTCGAACGCGCCTTCTCGTCCGAGCACGACGACGTGCTGATGCGCACGGGCGACGCGCCGGCGACGGCGCGCAGGGAGCCGAGCCTGGAGACCGGCGCCGGCGGCAAAGGCGGCGACAGCGGCGAGGCCGAGCAGCGCTACGAGCCGGTCATGCCGGACACCGTCATCGGCGCCGACGACGTCGTCGCGCCGGCCACCGAACAGGCCACCAGCCTGGTCGACCCGCTGATCGACGTGCTGATCCCGCTGGCGCTGGAGATCGCCGTCCGCGGCGACAAGATCCTGCCGGTGCTGCACACGCTGCGCCATGTCGGCAACAAGCCGATCCACTACATCGGCCTGGCCGTGTCCGGCGAGTGGGAGCCGATCGCCCACGGCGGCGTCTACACCAAGCTGCAGGCCGGCGTGCAGCTGGCCAGCCGCACCACCGCGCTGAACGAACTCGAATACTCCGAACTGGTCACGCGCTTGCGCACGGTGGCCGATGAAATCGGCGCCGAAGCCGAGATCCCCGACATGATCGAAGTGATGGCCGAAGCAAAAACGCTGCACCGCTTCGTCGCCGGCCATGACGCCCAGCTGGGCGTGAACCTGATGTCGAACGGCGCCCCGTGGGCCATGTCGACGCTGATCGGCGCGCTGGAAAAGCAGGGCTTCGACGTGCGTCCCGACGGCCGCTTCGCCATGCCCGACGGCGACGGCGGCGTGCTGTTCACGCTGTCGACCAACGTCACGCTCGGCGCCGACACCACATCGCACCTGACGCTGCTGCTCGACGTGCCGGTCGTGGCGCCGGCGCGCGACGGCTTCGGCAGCATGGTGGCCTGCGCGCGCGCGATGGTGGCACGGCTCGACGCGACCATCGTCGACGACAGCAACCAGCCGCTGATGGACGAGGCGCTGGCCGAGATCAACGGCCAGGTGCTCGAGTTCTACCAGGAGATGGAAGCGGCCGACATCCCGGCCGGCTCCACCCGCGCGCTGCGCCTGTTCAGCTGAACGCAGGGCGATCGTGACGAAAGAGGCAAGCATGGAATCGGCATTTCGCGAGCGGATGGCGTGGCTGACGACTGAACTCAATCGCCACATCTATGCCTACCACGTGCTCGACGCGCCGACCATTCCGGACGCCGAGTACGACCGCATGTTCCGCGAACTGCAGGAGCTCGAGGCGGCCCATCCCGAATCGGTGTCGCAGGATTCGCCCACCTTCCGCGTCGGCGCCGCGCCTATCCCCGAATTCAAACAGGTCACCCACACGGTGCCGATGCTGTCGCTGAACAACGGCTTCTCCGAAGAAGACGTCGAGAACTTCGACCGCCGCGTGCGCGAAGGCATCAAAGCCGACCAGGTAGCGTACTGCGGCGAACTCAAATTCGACGGCCTGGCCATCAGCCTGCGCTACGAGAACGGCGTGTTCGTGCAGGCCGCCACCCGCGGCGACGGCGCCACCGGCGAAGACGTCACGGCTAACATGCGCACCGTGCGCGCGATTCCGCTGCGCCTGCACGGCGACGCCGTCCCGAGCGTGCTGGAGGTGCGCGGCGAAGCGCTGATGTACAAGAGCGACTTTGCCAAGCTCAATGCGCGCCAGCGCGAGGCCGGCCTGAAGGAGTACATGAACCCGCGAAACGCCGCCGCCGGCAGCCTGCGCCAGCTCGATTCGCGCATCACCGCGGCGCGCAACCTGCGCTTTTTCAGTTACGGCATCGGCGCGCTGGAGGGCGCCGCCATGCCCGAATCGCATTCGAAGCTGCTCGACTGGTTCGACCAGCTTGGCCTGCCGGTGTCGAAAGAGCGCGCGGTGGTGACGGGCGCCGCCGGCATGCTCGACTATTTCGCCGACATTGGCAAGCGCCGCGCCGGGCTCATTTACGAGATCGACGGCGTCGTCTACAAGGTCGACAAGCTCGAGGACCAGCGCCAGTTGGGCTTCGTGTCGCGCGCGCCGCGCTTCGCGATGGCGCACAAGTTCCCCGCCGAAGAAGCCATGACAGAGGTGCTGGATATTAATGTCCAGGTCGGGCGCACCGGCGCCATCACGCCGGTCGCGCGCCTGGCGCCGGTGTTCGTCGGCGGCGTGACGGTCGAAAACGCCACCCTGCACAACGAAAGCGAAGTGCGCCGCAAGGACATCCGCATCGGCGACACCGTCATTGTGCGCCGCGCCGGCGACGTCATCCCGGAAGTGGTCAGCTACGTGCACGAGCGCCGCGCCGAGCACGTGCGCGAATTCGTCATGCCGGCCAACTGCCCGGTGTGCGGTTCGCCGATCGTGCGGATGGAAGACGAGGCGGTGGCGCGCTGCTCCGGCGGCTGGACCCATTGCAGCGCCCAGAAGAAGGGCGGCCTGATGCACTTCGTGTCGCGCCGCGCGATCGACGTCGAGGGACTGGGCGACCAGCTGATCGAGCAGCTGGTCGACCGCGAAGTGATCCACACCGCCGCCGACCTGTATCTGCTCGACCAGGACAAGCTGTGCGCGCTCGACCGCATGGCAACCAAGTCGGCGCAGAACGTGCTCGCCGCGCTTGAAAAGTCGAAGGACACGACGCTGGCGCGCTTCATCTTCGCGCTCGGCATCCGCAACGTCGGCGAATCGACCGCCAAGGCGCTGGCCCAGCACTTCGGCAACCTCGACGCCCTGCTGCACGCGGCCAGCTTCGAAGGCGGCATCCAGTTGCTGGAAGTGGCCGACGTCGGCCCGGTGGTGGCGCGCTCGATATCCGAATTCCTCACCGATCCCGAGAACGTCCAGCTGGTGCAGCAATTGCGGTCGCACCTGCGCTGGAAAGAGGGCGCCCACGTCCTCAAGAATAACGGCGCGCTGGCCGGCAAGACGTTCGTGCTGACCGGAACCCTGCCGACCCTGAGCCGCGACGATGCGGCAGCGCTGATCGAGGCGGCGGGCGGCAAGGTGTCCGGCTCGGTGTCGAAGAAAACCTCGTACGTGGTGGCCGGCGAGGACGCCGGCAGCAAGCTGGCCAAGGCGCAGGAACTCGGCATCGCCATCCTCGACGAAGCGGCGCTGCAGGAGCTGCTGTCCGCCACATCATCAACTGAAGAATGACCATGAAAAAAATTACCAAGGCCGTGTTTCCGGTCGCCGGGCTGGGCAGCCGCTTCCTGCCCGCGACCAAGGCGCAGCCGAAGGAGATGCTGCCGATCGTCGACAAGCCGCTGATCCAGTACGCGGTGGAGGAGGCGGTCGCCGCCGGCATCAGCGAGATGATCTTCATCACCGGCCGCAACAAGCGCGCCATCGAAGACCATTTCGACAAGGCCTACGAACTCGAAAGCGAACTGGAAGCGGCCGGCAAGGCCGAGCTGCTCGAGTTCGTCCGCAACGTCATCCCGAAGAACATCACCTGCATCTACATTCGCCAGTCGGCGCCGCTGGGCCTTGGCCACGCGGTGCTGTGCGCGCGCCCGGTGGTCGGCAACGAGCCGTTCGCGGTGCTGCTGGCCGACGACTTCATGGACAGCGCGCCTGGCGAGAAGCCGGTGCTGGCCCAAATGACCGATATCTACAGCTACGAAAAATGCAGCATCCTGGCGGTGCAGGACGTGCCGCGCGAGCACACGCGCCAGTACGGCATCGTCAGCGCGTCGAACTACCGCGCCGGCCTCGAACTGGTGTCGGGCATCGTCGAAAAGCCGCAGCCGGACGTCGCGCCGTCGACGCTGGCCGTGGTCGGCCG
The DNA here is from genome assembly GCA_040386255.1 of Pseudomonadota bacterium. Taxonomy (GTDB): domain Bacteria; phylum Pseudomonadota; class Gammaproteobacteria; order Burkholderiales; family Burkholderiaceae_D; genus JAFCUW01. Next base: position 2,838 of record JAZKFW010000070.1, on the reverse strand, counting down.
CTACGTGCTGTCGCCGAAGATCTTCGACTACCTGCAGGACCTCGGCAGCGGCGCCGGCGGCGAGATTCAGCTGACCGACGGCATTGCCGCGCTGATGGAATCGGAACGGGTGCTGGCGTACCGCTACGCGGGACAGCGTTATGATTGCGGTTCCAAGCTCGGTTACCTGAAGGCGATGACCGCGATGGGCCTGAAGCACCCCGAGACGGGCGAAGGCTACCGCGCCTTCCTTGAACAGATGCACCTGGAGCAGCAATCAAAATGAGCGTACGTGAAATCCTCAAGATGGGCGATCCGCGCCTGCTGCGCGTGGCCGAGCCGGTGCGCGAATTCGGCACGCCCGAGATGAACGAACTGATCGCCGACATGTTCGACACCATGCACGCCGCGAACGGCGCCGGGCTGGCGGCGCCGCAGATCGGCGTCAACCTGCAGCTGGTGATCTACGGCTTCAAGGACAACCAGCGCTACCCGGAAGCGCCGCCGGTGCCGGAGACGGTACTGATCAATCCCGTGCTGACGCCCTTGTCGAGCGAAATGGACGAGCAGTTCGAAGGCTGCCTGTCGGTGCCGGGGCTGCGCGGCGTGGTGCCGCGTTACACGCGCCTGCATTACGAAGGCGTCGACCAGGACGGCAAGGCCATCGTGCGCGACGCCGAGGGCTTCCACGCGCGCGTGGTGCAGCACGAAGTGGACCACCTGCTCGGCATTTTGTATCCGATGCGGATCAAGGATTTTTCGCAGTTCGGCTACACCAGCGTGATGTTCCCCGACCTGGATCCGGACGACGACGAATGAAACTGCTGGTGCTTGTGCTTGCGGCGTTGTGTCCCCTGGCGCAGGCCGGCGATTACTTCACCCGCGTCGAACCGGCGCCGGTGCGCGAGTTCTGGCTCGCCAGCGGCTTCGGCACGCTGCACTTCAACCGCGACGTCGGCCTTAGCGGCAGCAACGTCGGACTCGGCGTCGAATACCGCATGCGCGGCGATGTCGCCGTCACCGCCGGCCTGTTCCGCAACAGCGACCTCGAATCGTCGCATTATCTGGGCGCCCTGTGGCAGCCGGTGGCGTTCGGGCCGGTGCGGCTCGGCGCGGTGGCGGCGCTGTTCAACGGCTATCCGCGCATGCGCGACGGCGGCTGGTTCCCGGCGCTGATCCCGGTGGCGACGATCGAGTACAAGCGCGTCGGCATGAACGTCGGCTTCGTGCCGTCGTACAAGGACCGCCTGTATGGCGGCGTGTCGGTGCAGCTGAAGGTCAGGCTGACGCAATAACGGCAGCCGGTACCGCCAGGGCGAGTTAGCTGGCAGCTTAGCGGCAGGCGCGCGTCGACGGCGAACCGCCGCGCGACTGGCGGCACAGCTCATGCCAGAAGCGGGCGGTGAACTCCGGGTACTCCTGCGCGAATCGTTTGCTGACCGGCGCGTAGCGGTGCGTCGTTCGCACCGGCGGCTGCAGGCGGTGCGCCGCGCGCGCCTCGGCTCCGGCCAGATAGGCGCGCATCACCACGTCAGGCTCGAGGATCACGTCGATGCGGCCGGCAATGAGCTTGCGGACGTCGGCCTGCGGCGTCGGCGCCGATTCGATGGTCCAGCCATGCGCGCTGGCGATCGCCGCGGTGGAAGCGCCGCCGGTCGAACTGCCGACCAGCGGATTCGGGCTGCGCAGGGTGACACCATCCCACTGCACGCGCTTGTCGCCGCGTCGCGCATACAGCGACAAGCTGTCGGTCAACACCGCCAGCGAGGCGTTGACGGCGCCATTTTTCATCGGGAAAACCATCTGGTTTTCGCCATTCGGAGCGAAAGCAAAGCCGGGCAGCACGTCGATCCGGCCGCTTGCCAGTTCGGCCAGCTGGCGATTCGGCGGCCGCCGCACAATCACGATGCGCGGTTTGCAGACCGACAGCGCCAACGCATTGCCGACCCACTCCACCAGCAGTCCCGGCGGGTTCTGCACCTCGTCGGTGCCGAGCACATAGGGCGCGATTTCGAAATTCGGCAGGCTGACGCGCACCTGCGCGGGGCAGCGCTCGGCGGCGAGGGCGCCGCCTTGGTGCATCAGCAAGGCGCCGCACAACAGCACGAGGCTTCGCATGGCGACCTTAAAACTGTTCGTCGGGGCGCAGATAGCGCCATTGGCCGACCGGCAGGTCGCCCAGCTTGACCTTGCCGATGCGCACGCGCTTCAGGCCGATCACCTTCAGCCCCACCATGTCGCACATGCGGCGGATCTGGCGCTTCTTGCCTTCGCGCAGCGTGAAGCTGAGCTGGTCGTCGTTCTGCCAGCGCACTTTTGCCGGCAGCAGCGGCTTGCCGTCCATCCATAGTCCGAAGCACAGCTTCTTCAGATCGGAGTCGGGCAGCGTGCCGGGCTTGGTGTACTGCACCCGCACCAGGTATTCCTTTTCGATCGCGGTGTCCTGGCCGATCAGCGTCTTGGCCACGCGCCCGTCCTGGGTCAGCACCAGCAGGCCCACCGAATCGATGTCGAGCCGGCCGGCCGGCACCAGCGAGCGCAGCTGGGTCGGATGGAACTGCTCCGGCGACGGATCGTCCGGCCAGCGGTTCTCGGCCTTGATCAGCGCGATCGCCGGCGTGTAGCCGTCTTCGGCCTGGCCGCTGACGTAGCCCATCGGCTTGTTGATCAATACGGTGACGCGCTTGGACTGCTCGGCGGCGGCCTGGCGCTCGACCGTGATTTTCTGCTCGGGCATGACCTTGCTGCCCAGTTCGGACACCACCTGGCCATCGACCCGCACCCAGCCGCGGGCGATCCATTCATCGGCTTCGCGGCGCGAGCACAGCCCGAGTTCGGACATGCGTTTGGAGAGGCGTA
>JAZKFW010000069.1:0-6266 GCA_040386255.1 Pseudomonadota bacterium | reverse complement strand
AACCTACACATACCATCCCTAGCCGCGAGGAAATTCTCGGCATCTTCCGCGACGCCCAGTCTCCGCTCGACGCAGCAGCCCTGGCACGCGCCCTCAAAGTCGATCCGGACGCGGTAGAAGTGCTGTCGCGCCGCCTGAACGCGATGGCGCGCGACGGCCAGATCCATTCCGACAAGACCGGCATGTTCGAACTGGCCGACCACAGCGGCTTCGTCGCCGGCAAAGTCAGCGCCCACCGCGACGGCTTCGGCTTCGTCATCCCGGACGAGCCGGGCGAAGACCTGTTCCTGTCCGATAAGGAAATGCAGAAAGTGCTGCACGGCGACCGCGTGCTGGCGAAAGTGACCGGCACCGACCGCCGCGGGCGCCAGGAAGGCACCATCGTCGAAGTCGTGTCGCGCGCCAACAGCCACGTCATCGGCCGCCTGCTCAACGAAAACGGCGTGTGGCTGATCGCCCCCGAAGACAAGCGCATCGGCCAGGACATCCTGGTAGCCGGTTCGCCGGGCAAGGCGAAAGCGGGCCAGATCGTCAGCGTCGAACTGGTCGAGCAGCCTTCGCGCTTCAAGCAGCCGACCGGCACCATCGTCGAAGTGCTGGGCGACCTTGACGACCCCGGCATGGAAATCGAAATTGCCGTGCGCAAGTTCGGCGTGCCGCACATCTTCTCGGCCGCGGCGCTGAAGTCCGCCGCCAGGCTGCCCGCCGAAGTGCGCGACCTCGACCTCGAAGACCGGGTCGACCTGCGCGACGTGCCGCTGGTGACCATCGACGGCGAAGACGCGCGCGACTTCGACGACGCGGTCTACTGCGAGCCGGTCAACATCGGCGGCGACAATTCGTTCCGCCTGCTGGTGGCGATTGCCGACGTCAGCCATTACGTCAAGCCGAACGACGCGCTCGACGTCGACGCGCTCGAGCGCAGCACCTCGGTGTATTTCCCGCGCCGGGTGATCCCGATGCTGCCGGAAAAGCTGTCGAACGGCCTGTGCTCGCTGAACCCGGCGGTCGACCGCCTGACGCTGGTGTGCGACATGGTCGTGTCGTCGACCGGCGAAGTCACGGCCTACCAGTTCTACCCGGCAGTGATCCATTCGGCCGCGCGCCTGACCTACAACGAAGTGGCCGACATCCTCGGCAACACCGCCGGTCCTGAAGCTGCGCGCCGGCCGGCCATCGTGCCGCACCTGCTGCACCTGAACGACGTCTATCACGCGTTGAACAAGGCGCGCCACGCGCGCGGCGCGATCGACTTCGACACCACCGAAACCTACATCGTCTGCAATGCGCTGGGCAAGATCGAGAAGATCATTCCGCGCACCCGCAACGACGCCCACAAGCTGATCGAAGAGTGCATGCTGTCGGCCAACGTCTGCGCGGCCGACCTGCTGATCCGCCACAAGCATCCGGGCACCTACCGCATCCACGCCTCGCCGACCGAAGAGAAGCTGGCGCAGGTGCGCACTTTCCTGCAGCAGGTCGGGCTCAACCTCGGCGGCGGCGACAAGCCGAGCGCGAACGACTACGCCGTGCTGATGAAGCAGGTCAAGGAGCGTCCGGACGCGCAGCTGCTGCAGACCATGCTGCTGCGCTCGATGCAGCAGGCGGTCTACAGCCCCGACAACATCGGCCACTTCGGCCTGGCGTACGAGGCGTATGCCCACTTCACCAGCCCGATCCGCCGCTATCCCGATTTGCTGACGCACCGCGCCATCAAGGCCATCTTGCTGGGCAAGAAGTACGAGCCGAAAGGCATCGAACTGGCCGGCCTGAACACGACCGTGTCGAACGCGACGCGCAAGAAGCAGGCGAAGGACAAGGCGAAGGGTACGCAGAAGCAAGAGAAGGACATGACGATCTGGGACGCCCTCGGCGTTCACTGTTCGGCCAACGAGCGGCGCGCCGACGAAGCCTCGCGCGACGTCGAAGCCTGGCTCAAGTGCTACTTCATCAAGGACAAGCTGGGCGAGGAATTCACCGGCGTGGTGTCGGGCGTGACCACCTTCGGCATCTTCGTGCAGCTCGACGCGCTGTACGTCGAAGGCCTGGTCCACATCACCGAACTGGGCACCGATTTCTTCCAGTACGACGATGCCCGCCATGAACTGCGCGGCGAGCGCACCGGCAAGCGTTACCAGCTGACCGACCGCGTCACCGTCAAGGTGGCCAGAGTCGACCTGGAAGCGCGCAAGATCGACCTGGTACTGGCTGGCGGCGCCGACGAGGTATCCGGCGTCGGCATGCCGAAGAGCAGTGCGGCGAAGGCGCAGGAAGCCAAGCCGGCCAAGTCGCGCAAGGGCGCGAGCGACAACTCGTCGCGCTACGAACTGGACGAGAGCGTCAACAGCGCCGCTCCGGCCAAGCGATCGAAAAGTGGGGCATCCGCCGGCAAGGCGCCGTCCCGTCCAGCAAAGACAGCAACCAAGACCAGCAAGAAGAAGCGATAAATGAAGAATAAAATGATTTTCGGGTTCCACGCGGTGACCTCACGCTTGCGTCACGAAGCGTCGTCGGTGGAAGAGATCTTTGTCGATGCGAGCCGTCAGGATGGCCGCATGCACGACCTGATCGCCGCCGCCAAGGCGGTGGGCGTGCGCGTGATGCCGGTCGATTCGGCGCGCCTCGACAAGATCGTCGGCACCCGCCGCCACCAGGGCGTGATCGCGTTCGCCAGCCAGCTGTCGCTGGCGCGCAACCTCGATGAGTTGCTCGATGCAGTGGACGGTCCGCCGCTGCTGCTCATTCTCGACGGCATTACCGATCCGCACAACCTCGGCGCCTGCCTGCGGGTGGCCGACGGCGTCGGCGCGCACGCGGTGATCGTGCCGAAGGACCGCGCGGTGGGCCTGAACGCCACCGCCGCGAAGGTCGCCAGCGGCGCCGCCGAAACGGTGCCGTACATCACCGTCACCAACCTGGCGCGCACCATGCGTGAGCTGAAGGAGCGTGACATCTTGCTGATCGGCACAACCGACGACGCCGACAAGGGCCTGTACGAAGCCGACTTCACCGGGCCTGCCGCGCTGGTGATGGGGTCGGAAGGCGAGGGCATGCGTCGCCTGACGCGCGAAACGTGCGACGTGCTGGTCGGCATCCCGATGTTCGGCTCGGTGGAAAGCCTGAACGTGTCGGTCGCTTCCGGCGTGTGCCTGTACGAAGCGCGCCGCCAGCGGATGGCGCGCGAAGCGTAGGGGTCAGACCCCGGTGTTTCCGTTGGGGGTCTGACCCCGGTGTTCAGCCGCAACCGGGGTCAGGCCCCCCTCAAGAAAAACCGGGGTCTGACCCCTCCTGCCGGAATTGACCCCTCGTAAGCGGCCATGGATCGAATGCGCTACCATGGCCACATCGCAACTGTCTGACCTCTCCCAATGTTTCCCAATCTCAGCGACGACATCAAGAGCATCATCGCCCGCGACCCTGCGGCGCGCAACGGCTTCGAAGTGTTCACCTGCTACCCAGGGTTCCAGGCGATCATGATGCACCGCTGGGCGCACGCGTGCTGGATCAACCAGCTCAAGTGGATAGGCCGTTTCATCTCCTACCTCGCGCGCATCATCACCGGCATCGAGATCCATCCCGGCGCCACCATCGGCCACCGCGTGTTCATCGATCACGGCTTCGGCGTGGTCATCGGCGAAACGGCGGTGGTCGGCGACGACTGCACCATCTACCAGGGCGTCACCCTGGGCGGCACCTCGCTCACCAGCGGCGCCAAGCGCCATCCGACGCTCGAGCGCGGCGTCATCATCGGCGCCGGCGCCCAGGTGCTCGGCTCGTTTACGGTCGGCGAATACGCCAAGATCGGCTCGAACGCGGTCGTGGTCAAGCCGGTGCCGGCTGGCGCCACCGCGGTCGGCAATCCCGCCCACATCGTGCGCAAGGATGTCGACGGCCGCAGCGCCCACCTGTTCGCCGCCTACGGCGTGACGCCGAACGGCGACGACCCGCTGTCGAAGGCGCTGCACCGCCTGATCGACCATGCCGCCCGCCAGGATGAGCAGATCGAACGTATGATGGCGGCCATGAAGGAAGCGGGACTGTGCTGCCCCGAGATGGCCGAAGGCGACAAGCTCGACACGATACAACTGAACCGGATGGTGGAATAAGGAATGATGGATGACCAATGAATCTGGCGGCGACGCCTTGCTCGACCCGTTTGAAGTGCGCGTGCTGGCGGTGCTGGCCGAAAAAGAAGCGCTGACCCCCGACAACTATCCGCTGTCGCTGAACACGCTGACCAACGGCTGCAACCAGCTGTCGAGCCGCGACCCGGTGATGCAGCTGTCGGAAGAAACGGTGCAGGACGTGCTGCAGCGGCTGATGCAGCGAAAGTTCATCAACGGCATCACCCAGGCCGGCGCGCGCGTGACGAAGTACGAGCACCGCATGCGCATCAAGTGGACGCTCGAGCAGGACAAGATGGCAGTGCTGACGATCTTGATGCTGCGCGGCCTGCAGACTGCCGGCGAGATCCGCACCCGCAGCGGCCGGCTGCACGAATTCAAGTCGGTGGCCGACGTCGAGACGTGCCTGCAGTTCCTGATCGACAAATATCCGCCGCTGGTGGCGCGCTTGGCCCTGGCGCCCGGCACCAAGGAGCCGCGCTACGGCCACCTGCTCAGCGGCGACGCCGCGCTGGCGCAGCAGGAGTCCGCGTTCGGCGCCGTGGCGGCGCCGGCGCAGGGCAGCCGGGTGGCGCAGCTGGAGCAGGAAGTGGCCGCGCTGCGCGGCGAGGTCGACGACCTCAAGGCGCAATTCGATTCCTTCAAAAAGCAGTTCGAATAACGGTGTAAAAGCTGGTGTCAGGTCTGACATTCGGACATTTGTCCGAATGTCAGACCTGACACCAGCTTTTTTATTCGTAGAGCAATTCGATGCGCGTGTCGTCCGGCCAACTCTTGTAGCTGATCGGCGCCTGATATTGCTTGCCATCCCGCTTCAGCTCGAGCCTGCGATCGCCATGCACCAGCGCGGCGCCGGCCAGCGGGGCATCGGTGGCAATCGGCCAGCCGATGTATTCATGGCCACACCAGTCGGTGGTCATGAAAATGCCGTTGACGAGCGCGATAATCCAGAACGGCGCCTCGTACTTGCCGATGGCAATCCTGACCCGGCATTCGAGGCGCAGGTCGCCCAGGCGCCGTACTTCGCCTGACCAGCCCGGTGTACGCACTTCGGGCTGGGCGCGGAACTTGCCCTTTTTCTGGTTGAGCACGAGGTCGGCCCTGCTGTCGTAGGCCGCCTGAATGCGCGGAACCAGGAAGACGCCGTCGGCGTCGATCGGCAGCGGCACCGGCTCGCTGTCATCGTCGCCGACAATGCGCAGCACCAGCCCCTCGGCAGGCCCGGCGGACTGCTTGCCAGGCTGAATCCGGAACCGTACTTCGGGCGCCAGCGGCGCGTAGTGCCGGTACTCGTCGAAGGCATCGAGCCCGGCAACGACGGCGCGGTAGGAGCGCATGTCGGGATTCTTGATGCCGGTGATGACGACCTGGTCCTTGTCGACGGCGGGTTGGGCACCCGCCGTCGCTCCACCCAGGACCAGGCTCAGGCACAGAGCCAATTGCAGACGCACGCTCAGCCCTCGTCGCGGTGCCGGCGCAGGCGCATGGCGGCGTAGATCATCGCGGCGCCGACCACGACCCCGACCCACACGCCCGGTTGCTGCAAGGTCAGCCACGATTGCTCGAACGCCACGCCGGCGTCGACCGTGCGCTTGCCGCCGGCACTGAGCGCCACCGCGGTGACGTCGCCGTACGTGGCCCAGATGCCTGGCACCAGGCCGGTCAGGCCGCGCGCCGCCACGTCCACCACGAACGGATAGATCGCACTGCTGGCGTTGGCGAACTGGGCCAGCATGTAATCGGCCCATTTCGCCAGTACCGTCAGCAGCACCGGCACGCCGACCGCCCACACCAGCACCTTCGAGCGTGCCCAGCTCGAAACCAGCAGCAGCCACCCCACGGTCGGGATCGCCCACAGCACGTACACCGGCAGCAGACCGATCAGCCGCAGCGGCGCCAGCCAGAACGCCGGCTGGCTCAGCACGGCGCCGAACAGGTTGAGGCCGGCAGGGGCCACGGCGGCCAGGCCGACGAACAGCATCAGCAGCGACACGACGGTGCCGATGGCGATGGCGATCAACGGCGCCAACAACAAGGCGGTCAGCACTTTCGACAGCACCGTCATCTGGTCCGACACCGGCAGCGATTTCCAGAACAGGATGCTGCGGTCGCGCCGCTCGTCGTACAGCGCGGCCAGGCAGT
>JAZKFW010000068.1:0-17712 GCA_040386255.1 Pseudomonadota bacterium | reverse complement strand
GCTTGCCCGGCATCGACGTGTCGCGCGTGTCGGCCGGATACATGAAGATGCCGCCGCGGTTCAGGATGCGGTGCACGTCGGCCACCATCGAGGCGATCCAGCGCATGTTGAAGTCTTTCTCGCGCGGGCCGGTGGCACCTTCGAGCAACTCGTTGACGTAGCGCTGCACCGGCGCGTGCCAGTGGCGCTGGTTCGACATGTTGATGGCGAACTCCTTGGTCGTCTCCGGAATCATCATGTGGCGCTGCGTCAGCACCCACGAGCCCATCTCGCGGTCCAGCGTGAAGCAGTTGACGCCGTTGCCAGTAGTGAGCACTAACATCGTCTGCGGGCCGTACACGGCGTAGCCGGCGGCGACCTGCTGGCTGCCTGCCTGCATGAAATCGGCCTCGGTTGGCGTGCCCATGCCTTCTGGCGCCTTCAGCACCGAGAAGATGGTGCCGATCGACACGTTGACGTCGATGTTCGACGAGCCGTCGAGCGGATCGAACAGCAGCATGTATTCGCCCATCGGGTAGCGGTTCGGAATCGGGTGGATCGATTCCATCTCTTCCGACGCCATCGCCGCCAAGTGGCCGCCCCACTCGTTCGCTTCCAGCAGGATCTCGTTCGAAATGACGTCCAGCTTTTTCTGCACCTCGCCCTGGATGTTCTCGGTGTCGGCGCTGCCGAGAATGTCGCCGAGCGCGCCCTTGCCGACCGAATGGCTGATCGTCTTGCAGGCGCGCGCGACCACTTCGATCAGCAGGCGCAGTTCGGCGGGAATGGAATTGTGGAGCCGTTGTTCTTCGACCAGGTGCTGCGTGAGACTGACGCGTTTCATGTACTTCCTTTTCTAGATTAAATTTGACCCAGGATTAATTCGCGAGCGCCTTGCTGACCACTTCGCGCACGTCGTTCGACAGCTTCTTGCCGCTCGCAACCTTCTGCAGCGCCTTTTTCATCTGTCCCTGCAGCGCCGGCGCGTAGCGGCGCCAGCGGTCCATCGAGCGCGCCAGCCGGCTCGCCACCTGCGGATTGAGGGCGTCGAGCGCGATCACCTGCTCGGCCCAGAACGCGTAGCCGCTGCCGTCGGGCGCGTGGAACTGCGCCGGGTTGGCGCCGCAGAAGCTGAAAATCAGGCTGCGCGCGCGGTTCGGGTTCTTCAGCGTAAAGGCGCGGTGCTGCATCAGCGCGCGCGCTGCCGCCACATCGGTGGCGGGCGCCGCGGCCTGCATCGCGAACCACTTGTCGATGACCAGCGCTTCCTTCTCGAAATCATCGTAGAAAGATTGCAGTGCCGGCGCAGCGCCGGCACTGCCGGCATGGATCAGCGCGATCAGCGCGGCCACCCGGTCGGTCATGTTGCCGGCATTGTCGAACTGCGCCTGCGCCAGGCTGACGGCGCCGGCATCGGGCGCGGCCGCCAGGTACGACAGCGCCAGGTTTTTCAGGCCGCGGCGGCCGGCCGACAGCGCGTCCGGGCTGTATTCGCCGGGCGTCAGGTTGGCGTGGTATTGCTCGACCAGCTCGGCGCGCAGGGCGGCGCCGATGGTGGCGCGCACGAACTGGCGCGCCGCGTGGATCGCCTGCGGGTTCACCACGCTCATCTGCTCGGCGATCATGGTTTCGGACGGCAGCAGCAGGGCCTGCTCGCGGAAGGCCGGATCGAGCGCGCTGTCGGTGAGCATCTTGCGCATCGCGTCGAGGAAGGTGGCGTCGAGCTCGAGCTTGCCGCCGCCCGCCACCGCCGCCGTCAGCCTCAGCAGCCGCGCCATCGCCAGGCGCTGGCCGGCTTCCCAGCGGTTCACCGGGTCGCTGTCGTGGCTGAACAGGTGCAGCAGTTCGTCGTCGCTGTAGTCGTACTCGAGCACGACGGGCGCCGAGAAGTCGCGCAGGATCGACGGGATCGGCTGCTCGCCCACGCCGGTGAAGTTGAAGGTCTGCGATTCCTCGGTCAGCTCGAGCACGGCGGTGCTGCCGTTGGCGCCGTCCTGGCCGAGCGGCATGTCGCGGCCGTCGGCGCCCAGCAGGCCGACCGCGATCGGGATGTGAAACGGCAGCTTCTTCGGCTGGCCGGGCGTTGCCGGGCAGCGTTGCGTCAGGGTGATCGAATAGGTCCTGGCGTCGGCGTCGTACTGCGAGCTGGCCTTGACGATCGGCGTGCCGGCCTGGCTGTACCAGCGCTCGAACAGCTTGAGGTCGCGCTGGTTGGCATCCGCCATGGCGGCGCGGAAATCGTCGCAGGTGACGGCCTGGCCGTCGTGCCGTTCGAAGTACAGGTCCATGCCCTTGCGGAAACCTTCACGGCCGACCAGCGTCTGCAGCATGCGCACCACTTCGGCGCCCTTTTCATACACGGTGACGGTGTAGAAATTGTTGATCTCGACGAAGGAATCGGGACGCACCGGGTGCGCCATCGGCCCGGCGTCTTCCGGGAACTGCGCCTGGCGCAAGGTGCGCACCTGCTCGATGCGGGTGACGGCGCGGCCGCTGGCCGTGCCGATCATGTCGGCGGAAAATTCCTGGTCGCGGAACACGGTCAGGCCTTCCTTCAGCGACAGCTGGAACCAGTCGCGGCAGGTCACGCGGTTGCCGGTCCAGTTGTGGAAATATTCGTGGCCGACCACCGCCTCGATGCCGGCGTAGTCGACGTCGGTGGCGACGCGCGGATTGGCCAGCACAAACTTGGTGTTGAAGATGTTCAGGCCCTTGTTTTCCATCGCGCCCATGTTGAAGTCGCCGACGGCGACGATCATGAAGCGGTCGAGGTCCAGTTCGAGGCCGAAGCGCTCCTCGTCCCAGCGGATGCTGTTTTTCAGCGACTGCATCGCGTAGTCGGTCTTGTCGAGGTTGCCGTCCTCCACCCACACCTGCAGCAGCGCATCGCGGCCGTCCTTCAGGCGGAAGGTCTCTTCCTGGCACACCAGCCTGGCCGCCACCAGCGCGAACAGGTAGGACGGCTTCTTGAACGGGTCTTCCCACTTGGCGAAATGGCGGCCATCGTCGAGCTCGCCTTCCTCGATCAGGTTGCCGTTCGACAGCAGCACCGGATACTTCTGCTTGTCGGCGCGCAGCATCACGGTGTACTTCGCCATCACGTCGGGGCGGTCGGGGAAGTAGGTGATGTTGCGGAAGCCTTCCGCCTCGCATTGCGTGAAGAAGTTGCCATTGGAAACGTACAGGCCGTTCAGCGTCGTGTTCTGCTCAGGCGCGGTGATGGTTTCGATTTCCAGCGTCACGTCCTGCGGCGCGTTGGCGATGCGCAGCAGGTTGCCGTCGATGCGGTAGTCGCGCTTGCCGAGCGGCTTGCCGTTCATGCGCAGCGCCACCAGCTCGAAATTCTCTCCGTACAGCTCGATGTCGGCGCGCTTGCTGTCGGGATTCTTCCGCATGGTCAGGCGGCTGGAGACGATGGTGCGGGCCGGATCGAGATCGAAGCCCAGCTCGACGGTATCGACCAGGTAGCCGGGCGGCGTGTAATCGTTCCGGTAAATCGTCTGGGAGGTGTCTGAGCGCATAGGGATCGGTGGTGAACGATTGGACGAAGGTCTATTTTACCAACACCGCCGCCCGGCGACACCGCGACGTCACTTGCGCCACCAAGTGACGTCGCCAAAAGCTGGTGTCAGGTCTGACATTCGGACATTCTAGAAGCGAAATGTCCGAATGTCAGACCTGACACCAGCGTTCGATTCCATGTATCACTGTGTCGTGCGCGGTAACATTCTGTAAATATTTTGCTATATTGCAGTGTGGCTCATACACTAAAAGTGGGTAAAAACGAATAGTCGGAGAACGCAATGAAACGCACCGTATTGACAGCCCTTGCCGCGCTCACGCTGCTGCTCGGCGGCTGTGCCACAACCATCCGCAGCGATGTCACCACATTCCACCAGTGGCCGCAGCAATTGCCGGACAAGAGTTACGTGTTCGAGGCGCCGCCGCCGCAGGACGACACGCTCGAGTTGCGCAGCTACCAGAACCTGGTGCGCGCACAGCTGGCCCAGCTCGGCTTCCGCGAGGCCACCGGTGCGCCCGCGCTGAAGGTATCGATGCGCTTTTCCACCACCGACGTGCCGGTGCGCGTGCTGCAGGCGGTCGACCCGTTCTTCTATCCGTCGTCGCGGTTCAGCATGATGGGACGCTACGCGCGGCGCGGCTGGGGCGGCAGCTTCTATAGTCCGTTCTACGATCCGTTCTGGAGCATGCCGCAGTACCAGGTGGTCGAGCGGCACGTCTATCAGCGTGAAGTGCAGGTAGCGATCAAGTCGGCCAGCGACAACCGCCGGCTGTTTGACGTGACGGTGCATAACCAGAGCAGCGAGCAGTCGACGCCGGTACTGATGCCGGCGCTGGTGCAGAGCGCGTTCGAAGGCTTCCCGGGCCCGAACGGCGCCGCCCGCCGCATCGAGCTGAAGCAAAAAGGCTGACAGCGTTTTACCTGGCCACCCTCCCAAAGACCGTCATTCCCGCGCGGGAACGACGGTGCTAAATTTTGCGGTTCAAAGGGACTATGGCAGCAGGATAGACGAGCCCGTTGTCTTGCGCGCCTCCAGGTCGATCGCCGCCTGCGCCGCGTCGGCCAGCTTGTAGCGCTGGTTGATGTCGATCTTGACCTTGCCGCTCGATACCATCTGGAACAGATCAGCCGCCATCGCCTCCAGCTCCGGCCGCGTGGCGGCGTACGCGAACAGCGACGGCCGCGTAATGAACAGCGAGCCGCGCGACGCCAGTTCGTTCAGCGAAAACGGCGGCACCGGCCCCGACGCATTGCCGAAACTGACCATCAGCCCCAGCGGCCGCAGGCAGTCCAGCGAACCGATGAACGTATCCTTGCCGATCGAATCGTAGACCACCGACACCTTCTTGCCGCCGGTAATTTCCAGCACGCGCTCGGTGAAATTCTCGGTGTTGTAGTTGATCACGTGCGCCGCCCCGGCCGCCTTCGCCAGCGCCGCCTTCTCTTCCGAGCCGACCGTGCCGATCAGGTTGACGCCGATCGCCTTCGCCCACTGGCAGGCGATCAGCCCGACGCCGCCGGCCGCCGCGTGGAACAGGATCGTGTCGCCCGCCTGCAGCTTTTGGGTGCGGTTGAACAGGTATTGCACCGTCAGCCCCTGCAGCATCATCGCCGCGGCGGTGTCGAACGCGATATCGTCGGGCAGGCGCACCAGCACCGCGGCGTCGATGTTGCGCGCTTCGGCATAGGCGCCGAGCGGGCCGCCGGCATACGCCACGCGGTCGCCCACCTTCACATCGGTCACGCCCGCGCCGACCGCCTCGACCACGCCGGCCGCTTCCTTGCCCAGCCCGGCCGGCAAAGGCTGCGGGTACAGTCCGGTGCGGAAATACACGTCGATGAAATTGACGCCGATCGCTTCGTGCCGCACCCGCGCCTCGCCCGGCCCCGGCGCGCCGAGTTCGACATCGACATATTCCAATACCTCGGGGCCGCCGGTGCGGTGCATTCGAATTGCTTTAACCATGGTTTTCTCCGTTTATTGTTTGCGTGAGGCCAGCTTAAGTTGCTTCAGGACGAGGTGAGCGGTGGACATATTGGTGGCGCACGCGACGTTGTGGACGTCGCAGGCGCGCACCAGCGCGTTGATGTCCGGCTCGTGCGGCTGCGGCGTCATCGGGTCGCGCAGGAAGATGACGGCGTCGACATGGCCTTCGACCAGCGCGGCGCCGATCTGCAGGTCGCCGCCGAACGGCCCCGAGTGCTTGCGCTCGACAGTGAGGCCGAGTTCGTTGGCCAGGCGCGCGCCAGTGGTGCCGGTGGCCATCAAGGTGCAGCCGCGCAGGAAATCGAGATACTCGGCGGTCAGCGTGACCATGTCGTCTTTCTTCTTGTCGTGCGCGATCAGGGCGATTCTTGGTTTCATGGCTCAGTTCTTCCTGGAAAGCAGGTAAATGCCGGCAAACACGAGGCCGGTGCCGCACAGCTGAACAAAGGTGATCGGTTCGCCGAGGATCAGCGCGCCGAGGAACAAGGTCGACACCGGTCCGACCATGCCGGCTTGCGACGCCGTGGCGGCGCCGATGCGCTGCACCGCCACCATCGTCATGAACACCGGCAAGATCGTACAGAATACTCCGTTCACCAGCGACAGGCCATACACCGCGGCCGGCTGCTGGAACAGCAGGCTAGCCGGGCGCAGCAGGAAGAATTGCGCGATGCAGGCCGCGCTGGAGACGCACATGGCGTAGGACACCAGCCGCAGCGATCCGATCCGCCGCACCATCTCGCCCGAGCCGAGCAGGTACACGGCGTAGCAGATGGCCGAGCCGAGCACCAGCAGCGAGCCGATGACGGCATCGCGCTGGCCGGCGCCGAGGTCGTGCGCGAACACCAGCACAATGCCGCAGTACGACAGCGCCAGCGCCATCCATTCCCAGCGGCCGATGCGGCGCTTGAGGATCAATGCGCTGATCAGGAGCACGAAGGTGGGCGTCAGGAACAGGATCAGCCGTTCCAGGCCGACCGAGATGTATTGCAGGCCGAGAAAATCGAGCAGGCTCGACGCGTAGTAGCCGATCAGGCCGAGCCCCAGCAGGCGCCAGCGGTCGGCGGCCGACAGCGGCGCCTCGGTGCGCATCTTCCAGATCGCCACCGCGGCAAACACGGGCACGGAAAAGATCATGCGGAACGCAATGACGGTGATGGCGTCGATCTGATAGCGGTACAGCAGCTTGGCGACGATCGCCTTGGCCGAAAACAGCACCGCGCCGGCGATTGCGATCGACAGGCCGGCGATCAGGGCCGGTCGGGCGATGGCGTGGTGCGGCGCGGCCGCGGCGTTTTTGCTCATCCGACAATTGTAGAACGAATCGAATTCAGGAGTTGCCGGAGGCCTCGGTTCCAGGGTCCGCCCCTCGGTTGCTGGGCGCCCCGTCAGAGCCCGGTTTGCGCAGGTTGCCCCCTTGCCCCTATGTTAAAATGTTGGCCAAACTCGCACACCGTCTAAGGAACATTCGACATGGCTGGACACAGCAAATGGGCCAACATCAAGCATAAAAAGGCCGCCACCGACGCCAAGCGCGGCAAAGTCTGGACGCGCCTGATCAAGGAAATCACGGTCGGCGCCCGCATGGGCGGCCCCGACATCGCGACCAACCCGCGCCTGCGCCTGGCAGTCGACAAGGCGGCCGACGCCAACATGCCGAAGGAAAACGTCACGCGCGCGATCCAGCGCGGCTCCGGCGGCCTCGAAGGCGTCAACTATGAAGAAGTGCGCTACGAAGGCTACGGCATCGGCGGCGCCGCCATCATCGTCGACTGCATGACCGACAACCGCGTGCGCACGGTGGCCGAAGTGCGCCACGCCTTCAACAAGCATGGCGGCAACATGGGCAACGAGGGCTCCGTCGCCTTCATGTTCAAGCATCTCGGCCAGCTGCTGTTCGCTCCCGGCGTCGACGAAGACAAGCTGATGGAAGCGGCGCTCGAAGCCGGCGCCGACGACGTCGTCCAGGATGACGAAGGCGGCTTCGAAGTGCTGTGCGATCCGTTCGCCTTCCCGGCCGTCAAAGAAGCGCTCGAAAACGCCGGCTTCAAGGCCGAAGTGGCCGAGATCATCATGAAGCCCGACGCTGAAACCGTCATGACGGGCGAAGACGCCATCAAGATGCAGAAGATCCTCGACGCCCTCGAAAACCTCGACGACGTCCAGGAAGTCTATACCAACGCCCTGATCGAAGAGCCCGCATGAAAATCCTGGTAGTCGGCTCCGGTGGCCGCGAACACGCACTGGCCTGGAAACTCGCCCAATCCGAACGCATCCAGATGGTGTATGTCGCCCCCGGCAACGGCGGCACCGCGCGCGACAGCCGGCTGGTCAACGTCGACATCACCGATCCGGCCAGGCTGGCCGACTTCGTCCAGGCCGAGAACATCGCGCTGACCGTGGTCGGCCCCGAGATTCCGCTGGCGGCCGGCATCGTCAACCTGTTCCGCGCGCGCGGCCTGAAGATCTTCGGGCCGACCAGGGAAGCGGCGCAGCTGGAAAGCTCGAAGGATTTCGCCAAGTCCTTCATGCAGCGCCACGGCATCCCGACCGCCGCCTACCGCACCTTCTCGGAAGCGCGCGAAGCGCACGCCTACATCGACGAGCAGGGCGCGCCGATCGTCATCAAGGCCGACGGCCTGGCCGCCGGCAAAGGCGTGGTGGTGGCGATGACGCTGCCGGAAGCGCACGACGCCGTCGACCTGATGCTGTCCGATAACCGCTTCGGCGACGCCGGCGCCCGCATCGTCGTCGAAGAATTCTTGGCCGGCGAGGAAGCGAGCTTCATCGTCATGTGCGACGGCAAGAACGTGCTGCCGCTGGCCACCAGCCAGGACCACAAGCGCCTGCAGGACCACGACCAGGGCCCGAACACCGGCGGCATGGGCGCGTATTCTCCGGCGCCGATCGTCACCCCGGCCATGCATGCGCGCGTGATGCGCGAGGTGATCAACCCGACCATCGCCGGCATGGCCAAGGACGGCATCACCTTCACCGGCTTCCTGTACGCCGGCCTGATGATCGACGCCCAGGGCAATCCGAAGACGCTCGAATTCAACTGCCGCATGGGCGACCCCGAAACGCAGCCGATCATGGCGCGCCTCAAGAGCGACCTGGTGGGCGTAATGGAGCATGCGGTCGCCGGCACTCTCGACACGGTGGAGCTGGAGTGGGACCGCCGCACCGCGGTCGGCGTCGTGATGGCCGCCGCCGGCTACCCGGACGATCCGCGCAAGGGCGACGTCATCGACGGCATCCCGGCCGAGACGCCGGAATGCGTGACCTTCCATGCCGGCACCACCATCGTCGACGGCACACTGCGCACCAACGGCGGCCGCGTGCTGTGCGTGGTCGGCCTCGGCGACAGCGTCAAGATGGCGCAGAAGCAGGCCTACGAGACGGTCGACAGGATCCGCTTCGACGGCGCCCAGTTCCGCCGCGACATCGGCTGGCGCGGCCTGAAGCACTAGCACCGCAGGGGTCTGACCCGGTTTTTCTTGTTGGGTCAGATCCCCGGAGTCGACGGCTCCTGCAGCTCGCACGCCCGGCATGGATCCCCACCTGGCATCAGCAGCCGGCATCCCAAAACCCGCCTATATCATAAAACCCCCGCCCAGTGTACAATTCGTCCTCACTTTTTTATTCCCCGAACTGCTGCTGATGTCATCCCCCTCCCCTCTCGCCGTCAAGGCCTGGCTGCTCGACCTGCAATCGCGTATCGTGCAAGCGCTCGAAACCGTCGACGGCAAGCCGTTCGCGCGCGACGCGTGGCAGCGCCCCGAGGGCGGCGGCGGCATCTCGCGCCTGGTCGAGGAAGGCAACGTGTTCGAACGCGGCGGCGTCAACTTCTCGCACGTCACCGGCGCCAGCCTGCCGCCGTCGGCCGCGGCCGCGCGCCCTGAACTGGCCGGCCGCGCGTGGGAGGCGATGGGCGTCTCGCTGGTGCTCCACCCGCGCAACCCGTACGCGCCGACCGTCCACATGAACGTGCGCTTCTTTGAAGCCACCGCCGAAGGACAGGAGCCGGTCTGGTGGTTCGGCGGCGGCATGGACCTGACGCCCTACTACGGCTTCGCCGACGACGCGCGCCACTTCCACCAGTCCTGCCACAACGCGCTGGCGCCCTACGGCGACACGCTGCACCCGCGCTTCAAGACCTGGTGCGACCAGTACTTCTACCTGAAGCACCGCCAGGAGCCGCGCGGCGTCGGCGGCATCTTCTTCGACGACTTCAACGAGGTGCCGTTCGACCAGGCCTTCGCGATGACGCAAAGCGTCGGCGACAGCTTCCTGGCGGCCTACCTGCCGATCCTCGAGCGCCGCCTCGGCATGCCGTACGGCGAGCGCGAACGCGACTTCCAGGCATACCGGCGCGGCCGCTACGTCGAGTTCAACCTGGTGTGGGACCGCGGTACGCTGTTTGGCCTGCAGTCGGGCGGGCGCACCGAGGCGATCCTGATGTCGATGCCGCCGATCGTCAAGTGGCGCTACGACTGGCGGCCGGAAGCCGGCAGCCCGGAAGCGGCGCTGGCCACCGACTTCCTGGTGCATAAAGACTGGCTTCAGACGTGACCCGATGCGTCGCACTGCTGGGAGGCAGTTTCGACCCGGTCCATCATGGCCACGTGGCGCTGGCCGCACTGTTCGCATCACTGCTCAAACCCGACCAGCTGCGCGTGGTCCCGGCCGGTAACCCGTGGCAGAAGAGCGCGCTGAAAACCAGCGCCGACGACCGCGTGGCGATGATCGAGCTGGCGTTTCGCGAAGCGTCGCTCGACGTCGTCGTCGACCGCCGCGAAATCGAGCGCGGCGCGCCGACCTACAGCATCGACACGTTGCGCGAGCTGCGCGCCGAACTGGGGCCGGATGCAGCGATCGTCTTCCTGATCGGCGCCGACCAGCTGCAGCAGCTCGACACGTGGCGCGAATGGCGCGCGCTGTTCGACTACGCCCACATCGGCGTCGCCGCGCGGCCCGGCTACTCGCTGGCCGAAGCGGATTTGCCGCCGGCCGTGGCACAAGAAATTGAAACACGCCAGGGGAGCCTGGAACAGCTTCGTACTACACCGTCCGGCAGGATTTTCCTGGCCGAGGCGCTGGCCGTGGACATCTCAGCCACCCAGATTCGCTCTGCATTACAACGGGGAGAACAGGCAAACTCGCTTATCTCCAAGGTAGTGCTAGACTATATTCAACAACATAATTTATACAAAATCTAATGGATATCAAAAAACTGCAAACCCTCGTCGTCGACGCACTCGAGGACGTCAAGGGTCAGGACATCACCGTGTTCGACACCGTGCACCTGACCAGCCTCTTTGACCGCATCGCGGTCGTCTCGGGTACCTCGAACCGCCAGACCAAGGCGCTCGCCGCCTCGGTGCGCGACAAGGTCAAGGACGCCGGCGGCGACGTCATCGGCATCGAAGGCGAAGACACCGGCGAATGGGTGCTGGTCGACCTCGGCGACATGATCGTTCACATCATGCAGCCGGCGATCCGCCAGTACTACCGCCTCGAAGAGATCTGGGGCGACAAGCCGGTCAAGCTCGGCGCCGCCAAGCGCAAGGGCACCAGCGAAGCTGCCGACGTCAAGGAAGCCGCCGCCAAGCCACGCTCGAAGCACCTGGCCTCGACCCAGGCAGCGCCGGAAGTCAAGCCGGTCAACGAGCGCAAGCCGGCTGCCAAGAAGGCCGCCGCCAAGACCGCTGTCGCCGCCAAGAAGCCGGCAGCCAAGAAGGCCACCAAGGCAGTCGGCAAGGTCGTCAAGATCGCCCCGACCAAGACGGAAGTGGCAGCCGTCAAGGCGCTCAAGGCGCAGCCGGCCAAGCGCGTGGCCGCGGTCAAGGTGGCCAAGCCTGCCGCCGATGCCGTCCCTGAAAAGAAGGTCATCAAGCGGGTCGCCAAAAAAGTCGCAGCAGAGTAAGTCCGTGCAGCTCATCATCGCTGCGGTCGGCCACAAGATGCCGGCCTGGATCGAGACCGGCTTCACCGAATACACGAAGCGCATGCCGCCCGAGCTGCGCATCGTGCTCAAGGAAGTGAAACCGGTCGAACGCTCCGGCAGCAAGACCGCCGCCACCGCGATGGCGCTCGAACGCGACCGCATCGAAGCGGTACTGCCGAAAAATGTCCGCATCATCGCCCTCGATGAACGCGGCAAGGACCTCACCAGCGTCGGCCTGTCGCAGCAGCTGATGGCCTGGCAGCAGGACGGGCGCGACACCGCCTTCCTGATCGGAGGCGCCGACGGCCTCGATCCTGAACTGAAAGCGAAGGCCGAAGGCCTGATCCGCATCTCCAGCATGACCCTCCCGCACGGCATCGTGCGTGTTATGCTTGCGGAGCAGCTGTATAGGGCGTGGTCGATCACGCAGAACCATCCCTATCACCGCGTCTGACCAATCCGATAACAACTCGCTGATGAAACCGATCGACCGTAAAATCTACCTGGCCTCCAAGAGCCCCCGCCGTCGTGAGTTGTTGCGCCAGATCGGTGTCGAATTCGAGTTGCTCATGCTTCGCAACGAAACCGCGCGCGGTCCCGACGTCTCCGAAGCGGTCCATCCCGGCGAAGCGCCGGCCGACTATGTCGCCCGCGTCGCCAACGAAAAAGCCGCTTTCGCGTGGAACATCGTGCAGTGGCGGCGCATGCCGGCGCGCCCCGTGCTGGCCGCCGACACCACCGTCACCATCGACGGCGAGATCCTCGGCAAGCCGGCCAATCCGGACGAAGCGGCGCGCATGCTCGAGCGCCTGTCCGGCCGCACCCACCAGGTCCTGACCTCGGTCGCGGTCCATCACACCAACATGGCCGAGCAGGTCACGCAGGTGTCCGACGTGCGCTTCGCCACGCTCAGCGCGGCCACCATCAAGGCCTACTGCACCAGCGCCGAACCGTACGACAAGGCCGGCGGCTACGGCATCCAGGGCGTCGCCGCGCTGTTCATCGAGCACATCGAAGGCAGCCATTCCGGCATCATGGGCCTGCCGCTGTTCGAAACGGCGCGCCTGCTGCGCCAGGCCGGCGTGCCGCTCGCCTAGCACGGCATCATGCGCGGCGCATAGCGCCCGGTTCAGCCCCACGTTACGGGCGCGCGCGTGTATCATCGCGCTATGAACGAAGACATCCTCATCAACATCACACCGCAGGAAACGCGGGTCGCGCTGATCCTGCAAGGCGCCGTGCAGGAACTGCACATCGAACGCACCCTCACGCGCGGCCTGGCCGGCAACGTCTACCTCGGCAAGGTGGTGCGCGTGCTGCCGGGGATGCAGTCCGCCTTCATCGACATCGGCCTGGAGCGCGCCGCCTTCCTGCACGTGGCCGACATCTGGGAAGCGCGCACCCACGACGGCCCGGCGGTGGCGCCCACCGCGATCGAAAAGATCCTGTTCGATGGCCAGGTGCTGACGGTACAGGTGATCAAGGACCCGATCGGCACCAAGGGCGCGCGCCTGTCGACGCAGATCTCGATCGCCGGGCGCATGCTGGTGTACCTGCCGCAGGACAGCCACATCGGCATCTCGCAGAAAATCGAAAAGGAATCGGACCGCGACCTGCTCAGGAGCCGCCTGCAAAGCCTGCTGCCGCCCGAAGAAAAAGGCGGCTACATCGTCCGCACCATGGCCGAGGAAGCGTCCGACACCGACCTCGCCGCCGACGTCGACTACCTGCGCAAGACGTGGGCGGCGATCGTCAACGGCGCCCGCACCCGCCCCGCCACCAGCCTGCTGTACCAGGACCTGAACCTGGCGCAGCGCGTGCTGCGCGACTTCGTACACGACGAGACGGCCACCATCCAGGTCGACTCGCGCGAGAACTACGCCAAGCTGGTCGAATTCGCCCAGGCCTACACGCCGACCGAACTGCCGCGGCTGCAGCACTACACCGGCGAGCGCCCCCTGTTCGACCTGTACGGCGTCGAGGAAGAGATCCTGCGCGCGCTCGGCCGGCGCGTCGACCTCAAGTCCGGCGGCTACCTGATCGTCGACCAGACCGAGGCGATGACGACCATCGACGTCAACACCGGCGGCTTCGTCGGCGGGCGCAATTTTGCCGACACCATCTTCAAGACCAACCTCGAGGCGGCGCACGCGATCGCGCGCCAGCTGCGGCTGCGCAACCTGGGCGGCATCATCATCCTCGACTTCATCGACATGGACAACGCCGAGCATCGAAACGCCGTGCTGCAGGAGCTGAAGAAGACCTTGTCGCGCGACCGCACCAAGGTGTCGGTGAGCGGCTTCTCGGCGCTCGGCCTGGTGGAGATGACGAGGAAGCGCACGCGCGAGTCGCTCGCCCACATCCTCTGCGAGCCCTGCCCGGCCTGCTCCGGCAAGGGCCAGGTCAAGACCAGCCGCACCATCTGCTACGAGATCTTGCGCGAACTGCTGCGCGAGGCGAAGCAGTTCAACCCGCGCGAATTCCGCATCCTCGCCTCGCAGGAAGTGGTCGACCTGTTCCTCGAAGAGGAATCGCAGCACCTGGCGATGCTGGGCGACTTCATCGGCAAGCGCATTTCGCTGCAGGTGGAGAATGCCTACCACCAGGAGCAGTACGACGTTATTTTGATGTAGGCCTGCAGGTATGCGCGTCCTTTTGCTTTGCCTGCTGCTTGCGGCCAGCGTGTGCGGCGCGGCCGACGTTCCCCTTTACGATTTCCGAAAGCCGCTGAGAGACGGCGTTATTTTGGTCGGCATGGAATGTCATACGAAAAATCGAACGCTGGAAGTGGCGCTGTTCGACGGTAACCGCCCGCCCGACAAGAGAATGGACCTGTGGCCGACGGCGGAACTGGTCCGCTACGACGGCGAGACCAACATGGTGAGCGAAATCCTGGAACTCGAACGCCAGTGCATGTTGGGCGACGATCGATACGTGGTGCGGTTTCGCGGCCTCCCCGGGGCGGCGAATGCGACGTGGCAGTGCGGCGCCATCGTCACCGCAAGCGCGAAGGTGTGGAAAAATGGCCGACTTCTTTTTGACGGTGTGCTCGATACCTGCGACGGCGCCAACAAGATTCGCGTCCGGTTCAGAGCGGGCTCGGACATCGCACATATCGAGCATGTCGACCGCTGACCGGGTTCTTACCGCAACGGTTTCATCACGATCTGTGCGATCGCTGACCCAGGGCTCACTTGCCCCCGCGCTTGGCTAATGCGTTGATCTCGGGGCTCTCCAGCACCCGCTTCTGCGCGCCATTGCGCACCGTGGCCAGCATCGCCTGGCCGACCTGCGGCGTGCTGAGGATCTGGTCCGGCAGCATCTTGCGCAACAGCGGCATCAGCGGCCCGGCCAGGTTGTAGAACCAGCGGTACGCCGTCGTCTTCGACTTCACGCCCACCGGCTGGATCATCCCGGGACGGAAGATGTACACGCCGCGAAACGGCAGCTTGAGCAGCGCGTTCTCGGTCTTGCCGCGCACCCGCTGCCACATCACGCGGCTCGTCTCGCTGCTGTCGGCGCCGACGCCGGACACGTAGACGAACACCATCTGCGGATTGAGCCGCGCCAGCGTGGTCGCCACCGCCAGCGTCAGGTCGTACGTCAGGTGCGTGTAGGCCTGCTCCGCCATTCCCGACGACGTGACGCCGATGCAGAAGAAGCAGGCATCATAACCGGTCAGCTCCGCCTCGACGCCGCTGTAATCCCACATCTCCGCGTGCACCAGCTCCTGCAGCTTCGGATGCTGCAAGCCGGTCGGCGCGCGTCCGACCGTCAGCACCTTCTCGACATCTGGCGCGGCCAGGCATTCGCGCAGCGCGCCCTGTCCCACCATGCCGGTGGCGCCGAATATTAGTACGTTCACGAGTGTTCCTTGCGATTGAATGCGTTGAATCTGTTCATCTTACCGCGCGCGCATTCGGCGCGCTACCGGGCTTCGAGATGGCCGTCGCGCAGCTTCAGGCGGCGCACGCCGGGCAGTCCGATCAGGTCGGGGTCGTGGCAGGCCATCACCACGCTGCTGCCGGCCGCGATCAGGGTCGGGATCAGCGCAATCACCTGCTCGCGCGCGGCGCCGTCAAGGTTGGCGGTTGGCTCGTCGAGCAGCAGCAGGCGCGGACGCAGCACCTTGGCGCGCGCCAATGCCACGCGCTGCTTTTCGCCGCCCGACAGGCTGGCCGGATCGCTGGCGTGCAGATGCGCCACGCCGGCCCATTCCATCGCCTGCGCCACTTCACCCTGCGCCTGCGCCCTGGAGGCGCCGCGCGCGAGCAGGCCGTAGCTGATGTTATGGGCGACGCTGGTCGAAAACATGATCGGGTGCTGGTGCACGTACGCGACCGCGGCGCGCAGTTCGACCGGATAGGGCGCCAGCGCCAGCGCCTTGCCTGCAAAACTCAACGCTGCCGCCTCGGCGTGTTCGAGCCCCGCCAGCACCCGCAGCAGCGTGCTCTTGCCGGCGCCGTTGACGCCGGTGAGCGCGTACGCGGTCGCCGCCTCGAGCGCGAAACGCTCGATGTCGAACAGCAGCCGCTCGCCGTAATGCTTGCGCAGCCTGTCGATGACCAGCAGCGCGCTCACGCGTGCCCCCGCGCGTTGTGGGCATCGCCCTGCAGCAGCATCAGCGCGCCGTTCATCATCAGCGCGATCGCCACCAGCACCATGCCGAGCGCGATCCCCTGCGCGAACTCGCCCTTGCTGGTCTCGAGCGCAATCGCGGTGGTGATGGTGCGCGTCTCGCCGGCGATGTTCCCGCCGATCATCAGCGCGCAGCCCACTTCGGAGATCACCCGCCCGAAGCCGCTGATGATCGCCGCCATCACGCCGAAGCGCACTTCGTACAAGACCGTGCGCATCACGCGCCAGCCCGAGGCGCCGTGGGCGATCGCGGTTTCGGCGTAGCGCGGATCGGCCGCCTGCACCGCCGCCAGCGT
The DNA here is from genome assembly GCA_040386255.1 of Pseudomonadota bacterium. Lineage (GTDB taxonomy): Bacteria > Pseudomonadota > Gammaproteobacteria > Burkholderiales > Burkholderiaceae_D > JAFCUW01. The sequence goes on along the minus strand of JAZKFW010000068.1, from coordinate 1,342 downwards.
GAAGGCGACTAGCACCGGCATCGCGATGACGAACTGGCCGGCGATCACGCCGGGCTGCGAAAACAGCCAGTGCAGGCCGCCCAGCGGGCCCTGGCGCGACAGCATCAGGTACAGCAGCAGGCCGATCAGCACGGTCGGCAGCGACAGCGCCGCCTGCGCCAGCCAGATCGCCACGCGGCGGCCGCGGAAGCGGTGCGCGGCGATGGCGTAGCCCAACGCCACCGCCAACGGCGTCGCCAGCGCCAGTCCGATCACGCTCGTCTTCAGCGACACCCAGATGATGCGCCACAGCGCGGCGTCGCCGGACAGGAACAGCGCGAACGCACCACGGATTGCATCGAACAGCGGCATCAGGCTTGTCGTGGCACGGGTTCGAGCAACTGCGGCTCGAACTGCAGCCGCTCCTGGCCGGAGAGCAGCAGGAAGTGCTTGCCGGAGCAGCGCGACAGCAGCGACATGCCGACCCGCTCGGCCACCATGTGGCCCATCTGGGTGGTGCCGGAACGCGACAGCAGAAACGGGATGCCCATCTGCGCGCCCTTCATCACCATCTCCGACGTCAGGCGCCCGGTGGTGTAGAACACCTTGTCGGCGCCGGCGACGTCGTCGAGCCACATGCGGCCGGCGATCGCATCGACCGCGTTGTGGCGGCCGACGTCCTCGAAAAAATACAGCAGCTCGCCCTGGTTGGTAAACAGCGCGCAGCCGTGCACCGAGCCGGCCTGCTTGTAGATCGAATTCTGCGTGCGGATGATGTCGACGATCTTGTACACGACCGACTGCCGCAGGCGCGCCTCCGCCGGCAGCGAAATCTGGTCGATCTCGTCCATCAGGCCGCCGAACACCGAACCCTGGCCGCAGCCGGTGGTGACCACCTTCTTCGAAGTACGCTCCTCGACGTCGGCGATGCCGTTGCGGGTGACTACCGCCACCGCATCCACCGACCAGTCGACCTGCACCGATTCGATATCGGCGATCGACTTCACCAGCCGCTGGTTGCGCAGGTAGCCGAGGATCAGCGCCTCGGGCGCGCCGCCGAGCGTCATCAGCGTGACCAGTTCGCGCTTGTCGACGTACACCGTCAGCGGGCGCTCGGCCGGGATGGCGATGACGGAACGGCGGCCGCGCTCGTCGAGCACTTCGACATCATGCGTGAGGGGGGCGCTGGCTTCCGATAAGCGCGGGCGAAGTGGAAAGATTGGCATCATGGCGGCTATTGTGCCATACCCGCCCGCGCCGCCAAGTCAAGTTCCGGTGTCAGGTCTGACATTCGGACATTTGATGGATGAATGTCCGAATGCGGTGGCTGTCAAGCTAGTTGTCGCGTAAACAGCCTTTAAGC
>JAZKFW010000067.1:0-4954 GCA_040386255.1 Pseudomonadota bacterium | reverse complement strand
AGCGCTTCGTCGTGCAGGTTCTTGACGATCGGCGACTGCAGGCCGTCACGGCCCTTGCCCGCTTCATTGACCTTGATGTAGGCCAGGCCCTTGGCGCCGTAGATGCCGACGAACTGGGTGTAGGCGTCGATCTCGGAACGCGGCATGTTGCCGCCCTGCGGCACGCGCAGGCCGACCACGCGCCCGCCGACCGAATTGGCGACGCCGGCGAAGACCTTGAAGTCGACGTCCTTCATCACGTCGGTCAGGTCGGTGAATTCCATCTTCACGCGCATGTCCGGCTTGTCCGAACCGTACAGGCCCATCGCCTGGTAGTAGTCCATCACCGGGAACGGGTTAGGCAAGTCGATGTCGAGGGTGTTCTTGAAGACGACGCGGATCATGTCTTCGAACAGGTCGCGGATTTCCTGCTCGCTGAGGAACGAGGTCTCGCAGTCGATCTGGGTGAATTCGGGCTGGCGGTCGGCGCGCAGGTCTTCGTCGCGGAAGCACTTGGTGATCTGGTAGTAGCGGTCGAAGTTGGCCACCATCAGCAGCTGCTTGAACAGCTGCGGCGACTGCGGCAGCGCGAAGAACTTGCCGGCGTTGACGCGCGACGGCACCAGGTAATCGCGCGCGCCTTCCGGCGTGGACTTGGTCAGCATCGGCGTTTCGATGTCGATGAAACCGAGGGCGTCGAGGTACTTGCGCACTTCCATCGTCACCTTGTAGCGCAGGCGCAGGTTGTTCTGCATCTGCGGGCGGCGCAGGTCGAGCACGCGGTGGGTCAGGCGGGTGGTCTCGGACAGGTTGTCGTCATCTAACTGGAACGGCACCGCGACGGAGGCATTGAGCACTTCGACGCTGGCCGCGGTGATCTCGATCTTGCCCGACTTGAGGTTGCTGTTGACGGTGCCTTCGAGGCGGTTGGTGACGACGCCGGTGATGCGCAGGCAGTACTCGTTGCGGACCGCTTCGGACGCCTTGAACACGTCGGCGTTGTCCGGATGGCAGACGATCTGCACCAGGCCTTCGCGGTCGCGCAGGTCGATGAAGATGACGCCGCCGTGGTCGCGGCGGCGATGCACCCAGCCGCACAGGCTGACGGTTTGGCCCAGCAATTCTTCAGTGACAAGGCCGCAGTAGTGAGTACGCATGGTGGACATATTATTTTCGATCCAGGTTGGTTGATTCAGTGGGCGCCGGTGCCGGCGCCGATGTTGTTGTCGGCAGGTGGTCGGGGGCGACGACGCCCATCGAGACGATGTACTTGAGCGCGGCGTCGACCGACATGTCGAGCTCGACAACCTGGCTGCGTTCCATCATCAGGAAGAAGCCGGAAGTCGGGTTCGGCGTGGTCGGCACGTAGATGCTGACGAAGTCGCCGACCAGGTGATTCTTGACGTCGCCGCCGGGGGTGCCGGTAAGAAATCCGATGGTCCACGAATTGGCGTGCGGGTAAGGCAGCAGCACCGCCTTGCGAAAAGCGTTGCCGGACGACGAGAACAGCGTGTCGGAGACCTGCTTGACGCTGCCGTACAGCGAGCTGACAACAGGAATGCGCTTGAGCAGGCGTTCCCACAGCTTGACGACGTAGTTGCCGACCAGGTTGTTGGTCAGCAGGCCGGTCAGGAACACGATGGCGATCGTCAGGATCGTGCCGAGGCCGGGGATGTCGAAGCCGATCAGCGTATGCGGCTGCCAGCGTTCGGGCACGATCAACAGCGACTGGTCCATTGTGCTGATCACCATGCTCAGGACCCAGACCGTGATGGCGAGCGGAACCAGAATCAGTAATCCAGTAATGAAATATTTACGCATTGATCTCTCGGGTTAATGTCAGCAGGAACCGGCGGCGCCGGCGCCCTTGCCGCTTCAGGTGGTGCTGCCGCCGGTCGGCTTGGCCGGCGCCGCGGCAGGGGTTGCTGCCGGGGTGCCCGCGGCTGCCGCCGGCGCAGCTGCGCTGCCGTCGGCCGGGCCGCTGGCAACGGCGGTGGACGGCGCGGCGCCTCCGCGGAAATCGGTGGCGTACCAGCCAGTTCCCTTGAGCTGGAAGCCGGCGGCGGTCAGTTGCTTCTTAAAACTTGGCTTGCCGCATGACAGGCAGACTGTCAGAACGGGGTCGGATATTTTCTGCAAGACATCCTTGGCAAAACCGCATTCATCGCAGCGGTAGGCGTAAATCGGCATCGAGAGCTCCGCAAAAATCGTCAAAACCCTGAATTATAAAGCTTTTGCGCCCGGCATTGCCCGTTAATAGCGATTGGCCGCCAGCGCCGCCGTTCTTGAATCGCCCAGTTTCCGGCGCGGGTGTTGTTTTTGGCGCGTTACGATTGGAAATGTCTTTGCCGAAGGTCAACTTTAGTGATTAAATCGCATCTATCAACGCAATGCCGTTGAAGGTAGGCCACCTGGTGGCCACCTCAAGAAACAGAAACCTGCGCGTTCCATCGCCGCACGGCATACAAGAATGATGCACTTCCCGAAGCCCGCGCAAGCGGGCTTTCTTTTGGCCACATGCATTATCTGACAGTCGACCTGCGCTCGGAAGTTCCGTATATTGAATATAGGCAATTGCCATTTCAACCACGGGAAATCAGACCATGCTCAAGCTGTCCTTTTGTTTCGCCGCCCTGCTGTTCAGTCTTGGCGTGAATGCCGCAACGAGCCTCGCGCCGGCCTGCGTTGCCGGCCAGGGCAATGTCGACGAGAAAGGTTTCGTCGCCATCGGCGGCATCGAGCAGTGGGTCACCGTCAAGGGCGACAGCTGCGCCAATCCGGTGATCCTGTTCGTTCATGGCGGCCCCGGCAATCCGTTGAGCCCCTACTCGGACCAGCTGTTCGGCGCGTGGAGCAAGCAATTCACCATCGTGCAATGGGACCAGCGCGGCGCCGGCATGACGTACGGCCGCAGCACGCCAGCGGAAGACTCCCGGCTGACCATCAAGCAGATGAGCGATGACGGCGCCGAAGTGGCGCGTTACCTCGCACAACGGTTCGGCAAGAAGAAAGTCATTCTGTGGGGCAGCTCGTGGGGTTCGATCCTGGGCGTGCACATGGCCAAGGCGCATCCCGAACTGTTTCATGCTTACCTGGGCACGGCGCAACTGGTCAATGCGCGCGAGAACGAGGCGGCAAGCTACGCGAAACTGCTGGGGCTGGCGCGCGCGGCGGACGACAAGGCGGCGCTGGCCGTGCTGGAAGGCGTCGGCGCGCCGCCGTGGACCGATCCGCGTTCGTTCGGCAAGGTGCGCCGGGTGAGCCGCAAGTACGAGGCGAAGGTCTCGACGCCGGCGCCGGAAGCGTGGTGGAAAATGGCGGCCGAGTACAGGACGCCGAAGGCGCAGGCGGACTACGAGGCTGGCGAAGAGTATTCGTTCATCAATTTCGTCGGCATGAAGGGCGACGGCATGTTGTCGCAGCTGGACTTGCCGAAGCTGGGCACTGATTTTGCGATACCGATGTTTTTCGTCGAGGGCGCGCATGACCTGGTGGCGCCGCCGGAACTGGCGCAACGTTACTACGAGAGCATCAGGGCGCCGCAGAAGGGGCTGGTGCTGCTCGAGCGCGTCGGCCACGATCCGAATCAGGCCATGATGGACGCGCAGTACAAGATGCTGAAGGAGCGGATCTTGCCGCTGACGAAGTAGAAAAAGCTGGTGTCAGGTCTGACATTAAGACATTCGCGCGCGAATGTCTTAATGTCAGACCTGACACCGGCGTTTCAGCGGCGCTGCCACACCATCCAGCGTTCCTTGCCGGCAAACACGGGGATCGAGTCGGTTACCTCGGCGTCCTCGATGCATGCGAAGTTGGGCGTCAGCAGCGCATCGAGTGCGGCGCGCTCAATGCCGAACGGCGGCCCCTTGGGCGCATCGTCGAAAAAGAAGAAGCCGGCAAGACGGGTGCCCGGCGCCAGCAAGTCGGCCCAGCGCGCCGCAACCGGCGGCCACATGGCGCGCGGCAAGGCGCACAGGAAGGCGCGCTCGTAGATCAGCTCGAGCGGCGCCGCGGGAAGATATTCAAAGAAATCGGCCTCCAGCACGCGCCCGGCCCACTGGCCCAGCCCGGCCTTCGCCGTCGCCACCGCGGCGGGCGAGAAGTCGATCGCGGTGGCGTCCCAGCCCTGCTCCGACAAGAAAGCCAGCTCGTAGGCGGCGCCGCAGCCAGGGATCAGCGTGGTCAGCGCCCTGCCCTCGCGGGCGACGAAGTCGCGCAAGGCCTGCGGCACGCCGGCGCGGTCCCACGGCGTGAAGCCGCGCTCGAAGCGCTCGTCCCAGAAGGCCGGCGTGTTCGGATCGCGGCTGGAAAATTCGGGCATCTCAGGCAACCTGGAAATGAAGGTACAGCTGGATCGCGGCCAGCCCGATACCGAGCGCCGCGGCGAAATAGACGACGAAGCCGAGCATGCGGTTGGTGCGCCGCTGCTCGAGCACGAGCAGCTTGAGCAGCTCGGTGTCGCCGCGGCTCGATTGCGAATGTTCCAGCGCGCGATGCACCAGGCGCGGCAGCTGCGGGATGATGTGGGCGTAGCGCGGCGCCTCGTCCTTCATGCGCTCCCACATGCCGCGCACGCCGACCTGGTCACCCATCCAGCGCTCGAGGTAAGGCTTGGCGGTCTTCCACAGGTCGAGGTTGGGGTCGAGCTGGCGCCCCAGGCCTTCGATGTTGAGCAGCGTCTTTTGCAGCAGCACCAGCTGCGGCTGCACTTCGACGTTGAAGCGGCGCGAGGTCTGGAACAGGCGCAGCAAGATCTGGCCGAACGAGATGTCCTTCAGCGGCCGGTCGAAGATCGGCTCGCAGCAGGCGCGCACGGCTGACTCGAGTTCGTCGACGCGGGTGTCGGCCGGCGCCCAGCCCGATTCGATGTGGGCCTCGGCCACCCGCTTGTAGTCGCGCCGGAAAAACGCCAGGAAATTCTGCGACAGGTAATCCTTGTCGAAATCGTTGAGCGTGCCGACGATGCCGAAGTCGA
>JAZKFW010000066.1:0-40630 GCA_040386255.1 Pseudomonadota bacterium | reverse complement strand
CGCTCTACCAACTGAGCTACTCCCGCATTTGCAAGACAACGATTATCGCAGAAACTGAGCTACTTTCCAAGGATAACCTTACGACACATGCTCCAAACTTCTGGAGCGGGAGAAGAGTCTCGAACTCTCGACCTCAACCTTGGCAAGGTTGCGCTCTACCAACTGAGCTACTCCCGCATCGCGTCACAACAGGCAGGCATTATAGATCATCCTGACCGGTTGTCAAGGCAACGCGCTGTCGATTTATCAATCGAGGGCGCCGGCCTTTTCCTTGATCAGCGGCCACGCCAGCCGCATGTAATAAAACATCGACCACACCGTCAGGATCGCGGCGATGTACAGGAACGCTTCGCCCATCAGCTGAGTGTCGACGACGCCGAACAGCGTGTCATGAAACAGCAGCATCGGGATCGCCGTCATCTGCGCCGCCGTCTTGATCTTGCCGAGCGAGCTGACCGCCACCGAGCGCGAGGCGCCGATCTGCGCCATCCACTCGCGCAGTGCCGAGATGGCGATCTCGCGGCCGATGATGATGAAGGCGATGAAGTGGTCGACGCGGTCAAGGTGCACCAGCACCAGCAGCGCGCCGGCCACCATCAGCTTGTCGGCGACAGGATCGAGGAAGGCGCCGAATGCCGACGTCTGGTTCCAGCGCCGCGCCAGGAAGCCGTCGAACCAGTCGGTGATGGCGGCGACGATGAATACCAGCGTGGCGGCCAGGTCCTGGTCGGAGCGCGGCAGCCAATGGAGCGGAAGGTAGTAGACGCCGACGACGAGCGGGATCAGTGCTACGCGTAACCAGGTCAGGAGAATCGGGATGTTAAAAGGCATAGGCGCGTGAACTGGTTACTGTTAAAAATGGATGCGCCGCTAGTCTACCGTGCTATTGCCTGATAGACCAGTTAGCTTGAATCGAAAACGCTTAGTGCAGCTGCTTGTAGATCTCTTCGGCCAGCGCGGTGGAGATGCCTTCGACGGACTTGAGGTCTTCGACGCTGGCGTTGACGACGCCGCGCAGGCCGCCGAAGCGCGCCAGCAGGCGCTGGCGACGCTTGGCGCCGATGCCCTCGATCTCTTCGAGCTGCGATGTCTGGCGCGCCTTGGCACGCTTGGCGCGCATTCCCGTGATGGCGAAACGGTGCGCCTCGTCGCGGATCAAGGCCACCAGCATCAGCGCCGCCGATTCCTTGCCCAGCTCCTGCGCCGCGCGGCCGTCGACGAACAGCAGCGTCTCGAGGCCAACGCGCCGCCCTTCCCCCTTGGCGACGCCGACGATCAGGCTGATGTCGAGCCCGAGTTCGGCGAACACCTGGCGCGCCATCTCGATCTGGCCCTTGCCGCCGTCGATCAGCACCACGTCGGGCATCACGCCTTCGTTGTTGACGACCTTCTCGTAGCGCCGCATCAGCACCTGGCGCATCGCCGCGTAATCGTCGCCCGGCGTGATGCCGTTGATGTTGTAGCGGCGGTACTCGCTGTTCTGCATCGCGTGGTGGTGGAACACCACGCACGACGCCTGCGTCGCCTCGCCCATCGTGTGGCTGATGTCGAAGCACTCGACGCGCAAGGCCTCGAGGTCGTCCATCTCGAGCGTCAGCGCCTCGGCCAGCGCGCGCGTGCGCGACTGCTGCGAGCCCTGCTCGGACAGCAGGCGCGCCAGCGACAGCTCGGCGCCCTTCTGGGCCATCTCGAGCCACTGGCGGCGCGGCTCCTGCGGCTGGAAGATCAGGTTGATGCGGTGTCCGCACTGTTCGGTCAGCGCCATCATCAGCGCCGGCTGGTCGAACTCGATGTTGAGGATCAGCGTGCCGGGGATGAATTTTTCGCTGTAGTGCTGCGCCAGGAAGGCGGCCAGCACTTCCACTTCGAGCGGCGCTTCGGTGATGGCGTCCATCACCTGGCTCGGGAAGTAGGCACGGTCGCCCAGATGCCGGCCGCCGCGCACCATCGCCAGGTTGACGCAGGCTTTCCCACCCTGCAGCACCACGGCAATGATGTCGACGTCGGCGTCGCCGGCGGTCTCCATGCTTTGCTGGTGCAGCACTTTCGACAGCGACTGGATCTGGTTGCGCACCGCCGCGGCCTGCTCGAACTTGAGCTGCTCGGCGTAGCCATGCATCTTCTTCTCGAGGTCGGCCATCACTTCGGTCTGGCGCCCGCGCAGGAATTTGCCGGCGTTTTCGACGTCGATGCGATAGTCTTCAGGGGTGATGCTGGACACGCACGGCGCGCTGCAGCGGCCGATCTGGTGCAGCAGGCAGGGCCGCGTGCGGTTCGAGTAGACGCTGTCCTCGCAGGTGCGCAGCATGAACACCTTCTGCAGGATCTGCATCGATTCCTTCACCGCCCACGCGCTCGGGAACGGCCCGAAGTACTGGCTCTTCTTGTCGAGCGCACCGCGGTAGTAGGCCATGCGCGGAACATCCTGGCCGCTGATCTTCAAATACGGATATGACTTATCGTCGCGGAACAGGATGTTGAAGCGCGGCTTGAGCGCCTTGATCAGATTGTTCTCAAGGATCAGCGCTTCGGCTTCGCTGTTGGTGACGGTGGTCTCGAGCCGCGCGATGCGCTCGACCATGATCGAGATGCGCGGGCTGGCCAGGTTCTTCTGGAAGTAGCTCGACACGCGCTTCTTCAGGTCGCGCGCCTTGCCGACGTAGAGCACGGCGTCGTTGGCGTCGAAATAGCGGTACACGCCCGGCAGGTTCGGCAGCTTGGCGACGGTGGCCAGCACAAGCGCGCGCGGGTCCGGTTTTACTTCAGCCGGTACGGATGGAATGACTTCGGACATTGCTCTACCTTGTAAGACTTACGCGTCCTGGGTGACGATCACGAAGGCGACACCGTAGTCTGCCTCGTCGCTGATGGTCACCTGCGCGCTGAGCTTATTATCGCGCATGAATACTTCGAGCGCGCCACTGCAGACGATCACCGGCTTGCCGCTGGGGGCGTTGAGCATCTGCGCCGAGCGCCAGGTCATCGGCATGCGCATGCCCAGCCCGACCGCCTTGGAAAACGCTTCCTTGGCCGAAAAGCGGGTAGCGAGGAAGCGCAGGCCGCGTACGTCGTTCCTGGCGCGGCGCGCGTGAAACTTGACCAGCTCCTCCGGGCCGAGGATTTTTTCGGCGAAGCGCTCGTTGCGACCCAGCGCGGCCTCGATGCGCGAGATCTGCACGATGTCGGTGCCGATCCCGTAGATCATGCGCCGCGCGCCAGCGTGACGCCGAGGCGCGCGGCGACCATGATCGCCTTCATCTCGCGCACGGCGTTCTCGAAGCCGGCAAAGACAGCGTGGGCGACGATGGCGTGGCCGATATTGAGCTCGCCAATGTCTTCCAGCGCCGCGATGGCCTGCACGTTGGTGTAGTGCAGGCCGTGGCCGGCGTTGACCTTGATGCCGCGCGCGACGCCGAAGCGGGCGCCGGCGCGGATGCGTTCGAGTTCGCGCGCCAGCTCGACGCCTTCGGCTTCGGCGTAGCGGCCGGTGTGCAGCTCGATCACCGGCGCGCCGATGTCGGCGGCGGCGGCGATCTGCTGCTCGTCGGCGTCGATGAAGAGGCTGACGCGGATGCCCTCCCCCTGCAGTTGCCTGACCGCCGCCTCCACCTGCTTGTAGTAGCGGACCACGTCCAAGCCGCCCTCGGTGGTGACTTCCTCGCGCCGCTCGGGCACCAGGCAGACGTCCTGCGGCGCCACCTTGCAGGCGAAGTCGATCATCTCCTGCGTCACCGCCGCCTCAAGGTTCATGCGCGTGATCAGCTGCGGGCGCAGCGCAATCACGTCGGCGTCCTTGATGTGGCGGCGGTCTTCGCGCAGGTGCAGCGTGATGACGTCGGCGCCGGCCTGCTCGGCGATCAGCGCGGCGCGGATCGGATCGGGATAGGTGGTGCCGCGCGCATTGCGCAGCGTCGCCACGTGGTCGATGTTGACGCCGAGGTCGATGACCGGGCCGGATGGATGCAGGAAGCTCATGGTGTCGCCGTTAGGTGGTTATAACTGCAGCAGGTCGATCAGGATCTGGCGCGTGTTGAGGGGCGAACCGCCCAGCTGGTGGGCCAGCAGGAAGCGCATCAGCTGCTTGCTTTGCATCTGCGTCAGCGGGTCGTTGTAATCGTCGCGCTCCATGTCGAGCAGGGTCTGGCCGTCGACCGCCGGCCAGCTGTCCGAACCGCGCGCCACGCGCGGGCCGCGCTCGGGATCGACGACGTATTCGACGCCAGGCTCGACCGGATCGCGCGAACCGGCGCAGCGGGAGAGATCGGCCGCGACGCCTGTCTCCTTAAGTAAGGCCCGTTCGAATTTTCTCAAGACAATTTGTGCAGGTTCATTGTGCGCCAGCTGATTGAGCGTCGCAACGTATTGATCGAACAACACAGGATGGGGGTCGTCGCGCGCGATCAGCTTGACCAGCAGTTCGTTGAGGTAGAAGCCGCACAGCAGCGCGGTGCGTTCGAGCGGCAACATGCCGCCGACCCACTCGGCGTCGATCAGCGTGCGCAGCTCGGAGCGCCCGCTCCACGACGTCGACAGCGGCTGGAAAGTCTGCAGCACGCCGCGCAGTTTCGACAGCGGCCGCTTGGCGCCCTTGGCGACCAGGCCGATGCGGCCGAAGTCGCGCGTAAACATGTCGACGATCAGGCTGGTTTCTTTGTACGGGTAGCTGTGCAGCACGAAGCCGGGCTGGCCGTTGATGCGGTCGCGCGGCAGCGCACGGCTGCGCCTGGGCGCCGGCGCCGCTGCCGGCTGGGGTACGTCGAGATCGGCGTCGAGGGTGTCCATGCGCGGCGGCAGGCGCTACGGCGCCTTATTCGTAGCCGTAGGCGCGCAGCCCGGCTTCGTTGTCGGCCCAGCCGGACTTGACCTTGATCCAGATTTCCAGGTACACGGGGCCGCCGAACAGCTTTTCCATGTCGAGCCGCGACTGGGTCGAGATTTCTTTCAGGCGCGCGCCCTTGTTACCGATCAGCATGGACTTGTGGGTGTCGCGCTCGACCAGCACGGCGGCGAAGATGCGGCGCAGGTCGCCTTCCTGCTCGAACTGCTCGATGATCACGGTGCTGGTGTACGGCAATTCGTCGCCGACCAGGCGGAACACTTTTTCGCGCACGATCTCGGCGGCGAGGAATTTCTCGCTGCGGTCGGTGATGTCGTCCGGCCCGAAGATCGGCGAATTTTCCGGCAGATATTTCTTGATCTCGGCTTGCAGCGCATCGACCTGGAAGCGCAGCTTGGCCGAGACCGGCACGATGGCGGCGAAGTTGTGCTTGGCGGAGATTTCCTGCGCGAACGGCATCAGCGCGGCCTTGTCCTTGACGCGGTCGGACTTGTTGATCACCAGGATGACCGGCACTTCTTTCGGCAGCAGGTCGACCACTTGCTGGTCGGCAGGCCCGAAGGTGCCCGCCTCGACCAGATAGAGGATGACGTCGGCCGAGATCAGCGTGTTGGTGACGGTCTTGTTGAGCGTCTTGTTGAGCGCGTTCGCGTGGCGCGTCTGGAAGCCGGGCGTGTCGACGTAGATGAACTGGGCGTCGTCGACCGTCTGGATGCCGGTGATGCGGTGGCGCGTGGTCTGCGCCTTGCGCGAGGTGATCGACACCTTGGCGCCGATCAGCACGTTCATCAAGGTCGATTTGCCGACGTTCGGGCGGCCGACGATGGCGATGTAGCCACAGCGGAAATGTTCAGGGGTGCTGCTGGAGGTATTCATGCCGACTTCGTTTCTGGATGCGTTTGTTTGGGGGCTTTGGCTTCAGCCTTGGATTCGGCTTTCGGTTCAGCCTTGGCTTCGGTTTGCTCGGCGCCGCTGTCGCTCTGGATGGTGGCGATGCCGGCCAGCTTGAGCTGGGCGGCGCGCGGCTTGGTCTTGCGCGCGGCGGCCGGCGTTTTCAGCAACGCCTGTTCGGCCACTTCGAGCGCCAGCTTGGCGGCGGCCTGCTCGCCGGCGCGGCGGCTGCCGCCGCGGCCATACACCTGGATGCCGAGCTTGGGCACCAGGCATTCGATCTCGAATTCCTGGCTGTGCGCAGCCCCATGGGTCGCCACCACGTTGTAGGTTGGCAGCGAAATCTTTTTACTTTGCAAAAATTCCTGCAGCAGCGTCTTGGCGTCCTTGCCGAGCGTGCGCGGGTCGACCGAGTCGAGGATCGGGATGTAGAAGGCGCGGATGACGTCGCGCGCGGCGTTGAAGCCGGCGTCGAGGAAGATCGCGCCGAGCAGCGCTTCGAGGGTGTCGGCGAGGATCGACGGCCGGCGAAAGCCGCCCGACTTCAGTTCGCCCTCGCCGAGGCGCAGGAACTGCGACAGCTCGAGCTTCTGGGCGATCTCGTAGAGCGACTGCTGCTTGACCAGGTTGGCGCGCAGGCGCGACAGGTCGCCCTCGTCGATGCTGGCGAAGCGTTCGTAGAGCACCGACGCGACCACGCAGTTCAGGATCGAATCGCCGAGAAACTCGAGGCGCTCGTTATGCAGGCTGCTATGGCTACGGTGCGTCAAGGCTTGCTGCAACAAGCCAGCATCCTGAAACGTGTAACCTAAGCGCGACTGCAATAACTGAAGATTCATGGGCAAAATGTCGGTTGGTCTTCCATCGATTAGCGGGCAGCCGTGTCCGGCTTGGGCGCCACCACGCCGTTGCTGGCGGTGGTGGCGGCGTAGTCGATCAGCAGGCTGACGTTGCCGGCGATCGGAATCCGTTTTTCATACGCAAAGCTGATCTCGGTCTCGCCGCCGTCCTTGCTGATGACGAGGTCCTTGCCGGTGATCGCTTCGACGCGGTTGATGTCGGCGTTCTTGTCGAAACTTTGCTGCATCTCGACGATAGTGCCGCCGGCCGCCTTGGCGGCGACGATGCCGTCCTTCGCCGACTTGTACTCGAGAAAGGTGGGAAACACTTTCATGCCGAAAACGGCGACGACGCCGATGACGGCCAGCACGAAGATCAGGCCGATGAGCGACACGCCGCGCTGGGCGTTCGGGGAAAACTGTTTCGATGCATGCATTGCCGATCCCTTCAAGACTTAGTGTATGCCGCCGATGCGTTTCCAGTTACCCAGGTTCATCCACACAAAGAACGCCTTGCCGACGATGTTCTTGTTGGGCACGAACCCCCAGTAACGGCTGTCGAGGCTGTTGTCGCGGTTGTCGCCCATCATAAAGTAATTGCCTTCGGGTACGATACAAGTAAATTTTTCGTACGAGTAGACGCATGCCTCGCGGTTCGGGAAATTGTCGACCTGGCTTAGCTCGATGGTACGCTTGTTCTTGTTATTCAGGATCTTATGTTGCACGCTAGACAAGTCCTCGGCGAATTGCTGGTGATATTCCAGGCCTTCGTCTTCCAGGTAGTCGTCCAGCGCGGTGTAGGTCACCGGCTTGTCGTTGACCGTTAAGCGCTTGTTTTCATAGGTGATTTTATCACCCGGCACGCCGATGACGCGTTTGATGTAATCCTGCGTCATGTCCTTCGGATATTTGAACACCATGACGTCGCCGCGCTGCGGATCGCCGACGTCGATGATCTTCTTGTTCAGCACTGGCAGCCGGATGCCGTAGGTGAACTTGTTTACCAGGATCAGGTCGCCGATGACGAGGGTGGGCACCATCGACGACGATGGAATCTTGAACGGCTCGTACAGGAAGGAGCGCAGGAAAAAGACCAGCGCGATGACCGGGAAGAAGCTGCCCGAATACTCGATCCAGGTCGGCTGGCGCAGCAGCGCCGTTTCGATCGCGGCGCGGCTGGTGTTGTCGGTCTTGATGCCGTCGGCAGCCAGTTTCGCGTTGCGGCCGTCGAAGGCGGCCAGCGCGACATCGGCGGCGGCGCGGCGCTGCTTGGCAAAGTAGAAGATATCGAGAAACCAGATGACGCCCGTGACGCACATCGCCACGAACAGGATCAATGCGAAATTTCCTAAGATGACTTGCAGATTCATTTAACCGTCCACTTGTAAAATTGCCAGGAATGCCTCTTGCGGGATTTCCACCGAGCCCACCTGCTTCATGCGTTTCTTACCGGCCTTCTGCTTTTCGAGCAGCTTCTTCTTGCGGCTGATGTCGCCGCCGTAGCACTTGGCCAGCACGTTCTTGCGCAGCGCCTTGACGTTTTCGCGCGAAATCACGTTGACGCCGATCGCGGCCTGGATGGCGACGTCGAACATCTGGCGCGGAATCAGTTCGCGCATCTTGGCGGCGACCTGGCGGCCGCGGTAGGTGGCGTTGGCGCGGTGCACGATGATCGCCAGCGCGTCGACCTTTTCGCTGTTGATCAGCATGTCGACCTTGACCACGTCGGCCGAGCGGTATTCCTTGAACTCGTAGTCCATCGACGCGTAGCCGCGCGAGGTCGACTTCAGCTTGTCGAAGAAGTCGAGGACGATTTCGGCCATCGGCATCTCGTACACCAGCTTGACCTGGCGGCCGTGGTAGCTCATGTCGAGCTGCACGCCGCGTTTTCCCACGCACAGCGTGATCACCGAGCCGACGTATTCTTGCGGCATGTACAGGTTGACCGTGACGATCGGCTCGCGCACTTCGAGGATCTTGGTCGTCTCCGGCATCTTCGACGGGTTGTCGACCTTGACGATGCTGCCGTCGCGCATTTCGACTTCGTAGACGACGGTCGGCGCGGTGGTGATCAGGTCCATGTCGAACTCGCGCTCAAGACGTTCCTGGACGATCTCCATGTGCAAGAGGCCGAGGAAGCCGCAGCGGAAGCCGAAGCCGAGCGCCTGCGACACTTCCGGCTCGTACATCAGGGCGGCGTCGTTCAGTTTCAGCTTTTCGAGCGAGTCGCGCAGCGCGTCGTACTGGTTCGCTTCGACCGGAAACAGGCCGGCGAACACCTGCGGCTGCACTTCCTTGAAGCCTGGCAGCGGCGCGCTGGCCGGCTTGGCGGCGTGGGTGACGGTGTCGCCCACTTTGGCCGCCTTCAGTTCCTTGATGCCGGCGATGACGAAGCCGACCTGGCCGGCCGACAGCTCGGGGAGCGACTGCGAACGCGGGCTGAACACGCCGACGCTTTCGACCAGCTGGGTCGATTCGGACGCCATCAGCAGAATCTTTTCTTTCGGCTTCAGCGTGCCGTTCATGACGCGCACCAGCATGACGACGCCGACGTAGTTGTCGAACCACGAGTCGACGATCAGCGCCTGCAGCGGCGCGTCCTTGTCGCCCTTCGGCGGCGGCACTTTGGCGATCAGCGACTCGAGCACGTCTTCGACGCCGAGGCCGCTCTTGGCCGAGCACTGCACCGCGTCGGTGGCGTCGATGCCGATGACGTCTTCGATTTCCTTGATCGCGTTGGCCGGGTCGGCGTGCGGCAGGTCGATCTTGTTGAGCACCGGCACCACTTCAACGCCGAGGTCGAGCGCGGTGTAGCAGTTCGCCACGGTCTGCGCTTCGACGCCCTGCGAGGCGTCGACCACCAGCAGCGCGCCTTCGCACGCCGACAGACTGCGCGACACTTCATAACTGAAGTCGACGTGGCCGGGGGTATCGATCAGGTTCAGGTTGTAGACCTGGCCGTCGCGCGCCTTGTAGTGCAGCGCGGCGGTCTGGGCCTTGATGGTAATGCCGCGTTCGCGCTCCAGGTCCATCGAATCGAGTACCTGGGCTTCCATGTCGCGGTCGGACAGGCCGCCGCAGATCTGGATGATACGGTCGGCCAGCGTCGATTTGCCGTGGTCGATGTGGGCGATGATGGAGAAGTTACGTATGTTGTTCATTAACAAATTCAAGACCAAGATGAAAAAGGCGAAGAAGGCGTCGGGGTTCGCGGCGCGGCAATGCCGGCGCCATGAAAAAAGCGCTCCGGTGGGGTTGTAGCAATCCCCAGACGAGCGCCTTATCAAGCGAGAGAAGCTGTTTGCTAGGACAGAAGCTTTTCCGACCGTCGCATTTTACCGGATTTCAGGGTAGAAAGCCCGTGTTATGCGGGGACGGCGTGCCCAAGCAGCGGAATGGGCGGCAGAACAGGCGCGGATATTTTCATAAAAACAACAATGCGGCATCCGGCGCCGCCAGCATTTACACGTCTTTCCCGCGGAGGCGAGAATCCCCGCCTGCTGCGCGGGGACGACGGATATCAAGCGGCTGGCGAAACACTTGCGACGTATGCGCGCACCGCGTCGGCATCGAGAAAATAGTGGCACAGCTCGGGCGCGGCGAGGTCGCCGTACAGCACCGGCACCAGCTCGTCGAACCGTGCCACCAGCGCGGGATCGGCATCGACATCGATGACGTCGACCGAAAACTGCTGCACGTCGGTCTGCATCGCGTTCAGCGCAACCAGCATGTCGTCGCACAGGTGGCAATAACTGCGCGAGTACAACGTGAACTCGATCACTGCCGCGGCCGGATCACGAGATAGAACGTGGTGGCGACGCCTTGAGGGCTGCTGCGGCGCACCAGCAGCGCCACCGATTTCTTCGGATCGAGCTTGGTCACCATGGCGTTGAACTGCTTGGCATCCTTGACGTCGGTGTTATTGATCTGCAAGACCAGGTCGCCCGGCAGCACGCCGGCGCGCGCCGCGGCGCCTTCGCTGGCATCGACCAGCACGGCATCGTCCTTCAGCTCCTTGCGCTGCGCATCGCTCAGGTCGGAGACGTGCAAGCCGAGCGCGTTGGGAGCGGCGTCGGCCTTCGGCTTTTTCGGCGTCGGCTTCGGCGCGGCCTTCTCTTCTTCCAGCGCGGCGATCGTCACGGGGAGGTCTTGCTGCACGCCCTTGCGCCAGACCGTCACGGTGGCGCGGCTGCCGATCGCGGTGCCGCCGACCTGGCGCGGCAGGTCGGCGCTGCGCTCGATGGCGGCGCCGTTGAACTTGAGGATGATGTCGCCGACCTTGATGCCGGCCTTGTCGGCGGGACCGCCCGGCTCCACCAGCGACACTTCGGCGCCGCGCGCCTTGCCCAGGCCGAGCGACTCGGCGACGTCCTTGCTCACTTCGCCGATCTGCACGCCGAGCCGGCCGCGCGTCACCTTGCCGGTCTTGCGCAGCTGGTCGGCAACGCGGATCGCCTCGTCGATCGGCACCGCGAACGAAATGCCGTTATAGCCGCCCGACGTGGTGGCGATCTGCGAATTGATGCCGACCACTTCGCCGCGCATGTTGATGAGCGGGCCGCCCGAATTGCCGGGATTGACGGCGACGTCGGTCTGGATCAGCGGCAGGTAGTCGCCGGTGTCGCGCGCCTTGGCCGAGATGATGCCGGCAGAAACCGAGTTTTCGAGGTTGAACGGCGAGCCGATCGCGATCACCCATTCGCCGACGCGGATCTTGCTCGAGTCGCCGGTGCGCAGGAACGGCAGGTTGGCCGCCTCGACCTTCAGCACCGCGACGTCCGAGCGCTTGTCGGCGCCGAGCACCTTGGCCTTGAATTCGCGGCGGTCGGTCAGCGTGACGAGCACCTCGTCGGCGCCTTCGACGACGTGGGCGTTGGTCAGCACCAGGCCGTCGTTGGAGATGATGAAGCCGGAACCGACGCCGCGCTGCACTTCTTCTTCCTGCGGCTGGGCGCCGCGGCGCCCGCGCGGCGTCTGCGAGCGCGGCGACGGCTGGCCGAAGAAGCGGCGCAGGAACTCCTGCATCTCCTCGTCGCCGGGCGCGTTCTGTCCCAGCTTGACCTTCTCGGTGGTGCGGATGTTGACTACCGCCGGGCCGGCCTTTTCGATCAGGTCGGTAAAGTCAGGCAGGCCGGTGACGACCGGCACGCTGACCGGGGCGGCCGCCAGCGCGGCGCCGGCCGGCAGCAGGCTGGCGCCGGCGAGCATCAGGATTGGGAAGAGACGACGGATTGCAATAAATTGTGGGCGCATGGGATCGGTGTGGTCAGGTCGGCTATTGACGCAATGGTAAGCGAAAATGCGCGCGTTGTCGCGGCACCGCCGCTGTCCGTATCCCCGAAACGAAAATGCGGCGAACACGCGGCCCGCCCCGCACCGCCAGGACGATCGTTTGGCGCGCGCCGTCAGGAGGTCGTCGCGACCTTCAGTGCACTCGGCGCGGCGGGCTCGGACTGCGCCGCCGGCGCGCGCCTGACGTGCGCCGGTTCCTGCGCGAGGCGGGCCGACAGGCGCTGGCCGAAATCGTCGGACAGCTCGGGCGAAGCCTGCGCGCGCAGCACGTCGCCGATGCGGTGGTAGGTGCTCCAGGCCTGCTCGCCGTCGGCCGCGCGCAAGGCGGCGAACGCCAGCTCGAGGTCGGTCGCCGCCAGTTCGCCGTCGCTCAAGGCGGAAATATGCTCGCGAATTTTCTTCTGTGTGTCCATCAGTATTTCCATCACCGTCCGTGTGATCAAATTATCACCACCTATTGCCATCATCGCTACAGCTAACGCCGCTTGTCAACCGGGAAATCGAGCAAAGGCCGCAATTTCTCGGCAATGACCTCGCGCGCCCGGAAGATCCGGCTGCGCACTGTGCCAATCGGACACGCCATCACTTCCGAAATCTCTTCGTAGCTCAACCCTTCGATCTCGCGCAGCACGATGGCGGTGCGCAATTCGAGCGGCAAGGCTTCCATCGCGGCGTTGACGGTGTAAGCGATCTGCTTGCTCGCCAACATCGATTCCGGGGTGTTGATGTCCCGTAGGCTGTCGGCGTCGTCGAACGCTTCGGCGCGCTCCGCATCGGCCTCGGTCGAGGTCGGCGCCCGCCTGCCCTGTGTCACGAGAAAATTCTTTGCCGTGTTGATTCCTATCCGGTACAACCATGTATAAAATGCCGAATCGCCGCGGAAATGCCGCAGGGCCCGGTACGCCTTGATGAACGTTTCTTGAACAACATCCTCCGCCTCTGCAGGGTCGTGCACCAGGCGCGATACAAGACGCAACAGCCTGCGCTGATATTTGGCTACCAGCAGGTCGAAGGCCTGCCGGTCGCCGCCTTGCACGCGCTCCACCAGCAACTGATCACACTCACGTTCTGTCGTCACTGCACCATGTCCCGTTGGTTGCAGCGGCGTTGACTCCTTGTGTATAAGAGTTGGCACGCTGCAATAAGTTCAAAGTTTTTTGTTGGTTTCCGATTATTTATTCTTTTCGCGAAGCAACATCACGGATTGCCACCGCCAGCCGTCGAAATTGCCCGGGTTCAACGCTGTCGGGCAGCAGCACCAGCGCCCACAGCCTGCCGTCTTCGCCGCGCAATCTCAGCAGCAACAGCCCCGGCCACACCGTCGATCCCGGTAAAAGCCGCACGACGGCGGCGCGCGCGCCCTGCGGCCCCAACCCTTGTTGTACCGTCAGGCGTAGCTGGCCGAGTCCAGAAATATCAATCCGGCGCACATTTCGGCCGGGGGCGGGCGAGCACAGCACGGCGGCGCCGGCCAGCACGCAGGCCAGCGCCACCGCCCACTGCACGGTGGCCAGACTGGCCGCGCCGAGCGCGTGGCCGACGCCGGCAGCGACGCTGGCAAGCCCATAGCACAGCATCGCCCACCGCAGCATGCGTGACGAAAGAATGACGGCTGATACCGCAATCGACATGAGGAAGGAGATGAACGGGCGGCGACCGCGCGCGGGCCGCGCAAACGCAGAACCTGAAAGTCAAACGCCCATCCTTTAGACAAGGATGGGCGTTGCAGGTTCATGTCGGCGGCCGTTTTTTACGGGCCGCCGTGATGCCCGGTTACGGCGCCTTGGCGAACACCAGCGAGCCGTTGGTGCCGCCGAAGCCGAACGAGTTCTTCACCGCGTAATCGATCTTCATGTCCCGCGCGATGTTGGCGCAGAAATCAAGATCGCAGGACGGATCCTGGTTGAAGATGTTGATCGTCGGCGGCGACACCTGGTGATGCATCGCCAGCACGGTAAACACCGCCTCGAGGCCGCCGGCGCCGCCCAGCAGGTGGCCGGTCATCGACTTGGTCGAGTTGACCACCAGCTTCTTGGCATGGTCGCCGAAAGTCTTCTTCAGGCCCTGCACTTCGGCCAGGTCGCCCAGCGGCGTCGAGGTGCCGTGCGCGTTGACGTAATTGACCTGGTCGAGGTTGATGCCGGCGTTGTTCAGCGCCGACAGCATGCAGCGGCTGGCGCCGGCGCCGTCTTCGACCGGCGACGTCATGTGATAGGCGTCGGCGCTCATGCCGAAGCCGATCAGCTCGGCGTAGATGGTGGCGCCGCGCGCCTTGGCATGCTCGTACTCTTCCAGCACCATCACGCCGGCGCCTTCGCCGAGCACGAAGCCATCGCGGTCGCGGTCCCAGGGACGCGACGCGGTAGCCGGATCGTCGTTGCGCGACGACAGTGCCTTGGCCGAAGCGAAACCGCCCAGGCCCAGCGGCGAGATGGTCGCCTCGGCGCCGCCGGCGATCATCACGTCGGCATCGCCATATTCGATCAGGCGGCCGGCCGCGCCGATGCAGTGCAGGCCGGTGGTGCAGGCGGTGACGATGGCCAGGTTCGGGCCCCGCAAACCGTACTTGATCGACAGGTCGCCGGAGATCATGTTAATGATCGAAGCGGGCACGAAAAACGGCGAAATGCGGCGCGGGCCGCGCTTGTCGTAGTCTTCCTTGGTCTCTTCGATCATCGGCAAGCCGCCAATGCCGGAACCGACGATCACGCCGATACGGTCGGCATTCTCGTCGGTGACGACGAGGCCGGAATCCTGTAACGCCTGGATCCCGGCGGCCATGCCGAAATGGATAAACGTATCCATGTGGCGCGCTTCTTTACCGGAGATATAGTCCTCGATATTGAAGCCTTTGACTTCGCCCGCGAAACGGGTCGAAAACGCTTCTGCGTCGAACTTGGTGATATTGGCAATGCCAGACTTGCCGGCCAGCGCCGCGCTCCAACTTTCGGCAATCGTGTTGCCGATAGGTGAGACGCAGCCCAGGCCGGTGACGACTACACGACGGTTTCGTGAACGACTCAAGCGATTCTCCTGGATGCTATTTGAAGCTTAGGCCTTGACGTGCGCGGTAGCGTAGTCAATCGCCTGCTTCACGGTCGTGATCTTCTCAGCCTGCTCGTCCGGGATTTCCATTTCGAATTCGTCTTCCAGTGCCATCACCAGTTCGACCGTGTCGAGGGAATCTGCGCCGAGGTCGTCAACGAACGAGGACTCGATTTTGATGTCTACTTCTGCAACACCGAGTTGCTCAGCGACGATTTTTTTAACGCGTTGTTCGATATCCGACATGTTATTGGCTCCAATGTGTGTGTTACGGAAAGTGCGCGCATTTTATCAGGTTTGCGCGTTGTAAAACTATTTTCGGTGTCTGACACTAACTCGACCGAAAGCCCTGCTAAAAGATGAGATTTTACTGGAATCGCAACCCGGCGCCCCCGCCAATTCTGCCCGACTTCCGGCAAACCTGCATCAATTCATGTACATGCCGCCATTCACGTGCAGCGTGGTGCCCGTGATGTAGGCAGCCTGCGGCCCGGCCAGGAAAGCGACCGCGTGTGCAATATCCGCCGGCTCGCCAAGGCGCGCCAGCGGAATCTGGGTCAGCAAGGCGGCGTGCTGGTCGGCGCCGAGCGACTTCGTCATGTCGGTATCGATGAAGCCCGGCGCGACGCAATTGACGGTGATGTTGCGGCTGCCGATTTCGCGCGCCAGCGCGCGGCTCATGCCCTCGACGCCGGCTTTCGCCGCCGCGTAATTCATCTGCCCCGGATTGCCCGACGATGCTACCACCGATGTAATGTTAATAATACGCCCATGTTTGGCTTTCATCATGCCGCGCAGAACCGCGCGCGCCAGCCGGCCGACCGCATTCAGGTTGGTGGCGATGACGTTGTCCCACTCTTCGTCCTTCATGCGCATCGCCAGCTGATCCTGGGTGATGCCGGCATTGTTGACCAGGATCGACAGGCTGCCGAAGCTGGCCTGGACGTCGGCGACGGCGGCCGCGCAGGCCGCGGCGTCGGTGACGTTGAGCATCACGCCCTTGCCGCCGAATTGCTTCAGATATTCCGAAATGGCGGCCGCGCCGCTGTCGGTGGTGGCGGTGCCGACCACCTTGGCGCCCTGGCGCGCCAGCTCGAGCGCGATCGCCTTGCCGATGCCGCGCGATGCGCCGGTGACCAGCGCGGTTTGATTGTCCAGATTCATGGTTGTCCTTGATTGATTAGTGACCGCGGCGCCCGCAGGCGCTGACGCGGTTCGGCATGTTCAGGCGAGCGTGGCCAGCACGCGTTCGAGCGCGGCCTGGTCGACCAGCGCTTCGCCGGCCAGGCGCGCATCGATCCGCTTGGCCATGCCGATCAGCACCTTGCTCGGCGCGCATTCGATGACGCTGGCGATGTCGTGCGACGCCATGTATTCCATCGTTTCGACCCAGCGCACCGGGCTGGCGGCCTGGCGCACCAGCGCATCCTTGATCGCCTGCGGATCGTGTTCGATGGCGACGTCGACGTTGTTGACGAGCGCGATGGTGGGCGCCGAAAACTCGATGCCGGCCATGTAGGCGTTGAGGCGGTCCGATGCCGGCTGCAGCAGCGACGAGTGGAACGGCGCCGACACCGCCAGCTTCATGGCGCGCTTGGCGCCCTTGACCTTGGCCAGTTCGCAGGCGCGCTCGACGGCTGCGGTGTGGCCGGCGATGACGATCTGGGTCGGCTCGTTGAAGTTGACCGGCTCCACTACCGCACCTGGCACGGCGGCGGCCGCTTCGAGGCAGACGGCGCGCACGTCGTCGGCGCCAAGGCCGAGGATGACGGCCATGCCGCCCTGCCCGACCGGCACCGCGGCCTGCATCGCCTCGGCGCGGAAACGCACCAGCGGCACCGCGTCCTTGAAGCTGATGACGCCGGCGGCAACCAGCGCCGAGTATTCGCCGAGGCTGTGGCCGGCCACCATGCTTGGGGCCGGACCGCCGGCGGCGAGCCAGGCGCGGTAAACGGCGACGGCCGCGGTCAGCATCACCGGCTGGGTATTGGTGGTCAGGTCGAGTTCTTCTTTGGGACCATCGGCGATCAGGCGGCCGAGGTCGAAACTGAGGGCGTCCGACGCCTCGGCGACGGTGGCGGCGACGGCCGCGTTGCCGGCAAAGCCGTTGAGCATGCCGACCGCTTGCGAGCCTTGGCCGGGAAACAGGAATGCGAATTTACTCATTGAATGGTCGTGCTCCAAATCTAATTATTCTTGCGGCGCCCGCGGCGCGCGCACCTTGCATGCGCTCATTTGCACTTACATGCGCGCCAGCACGGCGCCCCATGTGAAGCCGCCGCCGACCCCTTCCATCATCACATTATGACCGGGCTTGATGCGGCCATCGCGCACCGCTGCGTCGAGCGCGAGCGGGATCGACGCCGCCGAGGTGTTGCCGTGCTGGTCGACGGTGACGACCATCTTTTCCATCGGCAGGTTCAGCTTCTTGGCGGTGCTCTTCATGATGCGGATGTTGGCCTGATGCGGCACCAGCCAGTCGAGCTGGTCGGCTGTCATGCCGGCGTGTTCGAGCGCTTCGTGGGCGACCTGCTCGAGCACCGAGACGGCCAGCTTGAACACCGCCGGGCCGTCCATGTACAAAAAGCCGCTGCCGGCGATGGCGCCGTTGGCGAGGTTGCCCGGCACGCTGAGGATGTCGGCGTAGCTGCCGTCGGCGTGCAGCTTGGTGGCCAGGATGCCCGGCTCTTCCGACGCCGACAGCACGATGGCGCCGGCGCCGTCGCCGAACAGCACGCAGGTGGTGCGGTCATCGAAATTGAGGATGCGCGAAAACACTTCGGCGCCGATCACCAGCACGTTCTTGTGGGCGCCGGCCTTGATGAAGGCATCGGCGACCGACACCGCGTAGACGAAGCCGCTGCAGACGGCCTGGACGTCGAAGGCGGCGCTGTGGTTGGTCATGCCGAGCTTGCGCTGGACGATGCACGCCGTGCTCGGGAAACTTCCGTAGAAGTCCGGTGTCGAACTGGCGACGATGACGAGATCGATGTCTTGCGGCTGCTTGTCGGCCATCGCCAGTGCCTGCTTGGCGGCCTCCACGGCCAAGTCCGACGACAATTGCTCGGGCGCCGCGAAGTGGCGCGCCGAGATGCCGCTGCGCGAAAAGATCCAGTCGTCGGATGTTTCAACGCCCTTGGCCGCCAGTTGCACGGTCAGGTCCGCGTTGGTCACGCGTTGCTTCGGCAGATAGCTGCCGGTGCCGATAATTTTGCTGTACAGAGTCATTGCTAGCCGTCCTGCTTAAATTGTTGAGCCTGGCACTGCCGGTTCGATTGCCGCGCTGCGGTCAGGTGTGCATGGTATCAGTTCGGCAATCATTGCCGAAAGTTGTTCCTGCACATTATATTTCGCTGCGTCGAAAGCGCGCTTGATGGCCCACTCGAACGAGTATGCATCGGCGCTGCCGTGGCTCTTGAAGACGAGGCCGCGCAAGCCGAGCAGGCTGGCGCCGTTGTAGCGCGACGGATTGAAGCGCTTGCGAATCTGCTTGAGGGCGCCGCCGGCGATCAGCGCGCCGAGCATGGTCAGCGGATTGCGCCGGAACTCGGTGTTCATGACGTCCTTCATGAAGCGGCCGAGGCCTTCGGCCGCCTTCAGCGTGACGTTGCCGACGAAGCCGTCGCAGACGATGACGTCGGTGGTGCCCTTGAAGATGTCGTTGCCTTCGACGTTGCCGAAGAAGTTGAGCTTGCCGCGCGCGTGGTCTTCCTGCAGCAACTTGCCGGTCGCCTTCACCACCTCGTTGCCCTTGATGTCTTCGGTGCCGACGTTGAGCAGGCCGATGGTCGGACGCGCCGTGCGTTCCATCGCCGAGAACAGCACCGACCCCATCACGGCGAACTGGTGCAGGTGGTGCGGTTCGCAGTCGACGTTGGCGCCGAGGTCGAGCATGTAAGTGGGGCCGTTCTTCTGGTTCGGCATGATGCCGCAGATGGCCGGCCGATCGACGCCTTGCATGGTCTTGAGCACGTAGCGCGAGACCGCCATCAGCGCGGCGGTGTTGCCGGCCGAAATGCAGGCCTGGGCCTTGCCGTCCTTGACCATCTCGATCGCCACGCGCATCGACGAATCCTTCTTGCGGCGCAGCGCCACTTCGAGCGAATCGTCCATCGCCACCACTTCGGATGCATGCTGCACCGTGATGCGCGGATGGCTGTCGGCCTTCAGGCGCTTCAGTTCGGCGCGCAGTTCGGGCTCGAGGCCGACCAGGATCAGCGCCGCGTCAGGCTCGTTGTTGAGAAAGGAAATGGCTGCGGGAATGGTGACGGAGCTGCCATGATCGCCCCCCATGCAGTCTATCGAAAGTGTAATTGTCATTTGTCAGGTGCGTACCGCGGCTCGAACATGGCAGGCGGCAGGATGCGATCTGTGGGCGAGCGCCAGTCAGAGTCAGCGTAATTCAAAATGACGGTGTGCAAAAAACTATTTTGCAGCCGAGGGCAAAGAAAAAGCGGCGCCACGCAGGAAAAATACGTCGCACCGCTTTCATCTTACTCAGAACTAAGACGTCGATTACTCGTCGTTCTTGGTCTTGAGAACTTTACGGCCACGATAGAAGCCGTTCGGGCTGATGTGGTGACGCAGGTGCGTTTCACCAGTCGTTGGCTCGATGCCCAGTTGTGGAGCAACCAGGAAATCGTGCGAACGGTGCATGCCGCGCTTCGAAGGGGACTTCTTATTTTGCTGAACTGCCATGATAACTCCTAATACATAAGTTCTAAAATTCTAACACATTCGACTAGCAAATACATGCGAATCGAGTATCCCAGCGGCAAATAATTACTTTACCGACATGTTTAACGCTTTTGCTGCATTTCCTACCATTACTGCCATACTCGATTACACCACGCGTTTGACACGTTCTCTACGTACTACTTATTCTGGCTTCAGGTCTTTCAAGACCGCAAACGGCGACGGCTTCTCGTTCTTCAGCGCGTCGATCAGCTTGCTGTCGGGGCACACCTCATGCTTCGGCACCTGCGGCAAGGCCAGCAGCGCCTCGTCTTCGATCAGGTCGCGCAAATCCGTGGTGCGGCTGCCGACGATGACGTCGACGCTCTCGTCGTCGATGACTTCCTCGATCTGATCGGCTTCCTCGTCATCCTTGCCCAGTACCAGCATGGTGGAGGAATCCATCGCGTAAGCAAACGGGGCCAGGCAACGCTGGCACACCAGTTGCACGGTGCCGGAGACCGACAAGGTCATCGACGGATAGCCGTGGCTGGTGACGCCGCCTTCGACCGCCCAGGCGATGTCGCCAGACTGGTCAGCACAATCCTTGCTAAGACGGCTCATTTCGGCGACCGGCGTGACGCCGTCGCGGTGGCCGTTGCTTCGACTAAATTCAAAAGCGTCGATGACAAAAGCGCTCATTTGAGAAACTACCCCGAGAAAACCTGCGATAATAGCAGGCTTATCGCCATGCAGTCAAAGACTTGGCGCATTTTTTTGCACCAGCGGCTGAGATGTGTTGCAGGCTGCACGCATCACAGAAACTGCCCCGACCGAGCCCGCCATGATACCAAGTTCCGCCCCTTCCCGCCTGATTCTTGCATCCGGCTCGCCATACCGGCGCGAATTGCTCGAGCGCTTGCGCCTGCCGTTCGAGGTGATGGTCCCCGACGTGAGCGAAACGCCATTGGCGGGCGAATCGCCGGACGCCACCGCGCTGCGGCTGGCGCGCGAAAAAGCGGCGGCGGTGGCGGCGCGCGCGCCGGGCAGCATCGTCATCGGCTCCGACCAGGTCGCCACGCTCGACGGCGAGCAGATCGGCAAACCGGGCGACCATGCGCGCGCCTTGGCCCAGCTGCAGAAAATGCGTGGCCGCAAGGTCGTGTTCCATACCGCGCTGTGCGTGTGGGATGGCCGCGCCAGCGCGCTGACCGGCCCGGCGCAGCTCGAAAATATCCAGACCGTGGTCACCTTCCGCAACCTCGCCGACTCCGAGCTCGACGCCTACCTGCGCATCGAGCAGCCCTACGATTGCGCCGGCAGCGCCAAGAACGAGGGACTCGGCATCGCCATCCTCGAACGGATCGACAGCAGCGACCCGACCGCGCTGACCGGCCTGCCGATGATTGCCCTCACCGCCATGCTGCGCAAGGCCGGCGTGCGCTTTTTCGGCCTGTAAATCTTTTACCTCACACAAAATATGCCTGGCACCCTTTACCTGATTCCCAACACCCTCGGCACCACCGAGCCGGCGCCCGGCGCGCTGAACCACATCATTCCCACCCACGTGCAGGCGCTGACCGCGCGGCTCGATTACTTCGTCGCCGAGAACGCCAAGACCGCGCGCGGCTTTTTGAAATTGATTGCCATCGACCATCCGCTGGCCAGGCCGCTGCAGGAGATCGAGATTGCGGAGCTGAACGTGAATACGCCGGCGGCCGCCCTCGCCGGCTTGCTGGCGCCCTTGCTGGCAGGGCGCGATGCCGGCCTGGTGTCGGAAGCGGGCGTGCCGGCGGTGGCCGATCCCGGCGCCGACCTGGTGCGCCTGGCGCATCAGCACGGCATCACGGTCAAGCCGCTGGTGGGCCCGTCGTCGCTGTTGCTGGCGGTGATGGCGAGCGGACTCAACGGGCAGAGCTTCGCTTTCAACGGTTATCTGCCGACCGATGCGGCGCAGCGCGCCAAGCGGATCAAGGAGCTGGAGCAGCGCTCGGGCCGCGAGAAGCAGACCCAGTTGCTGATCGAGACGCCGTACCGCAACGGCGCGATGCTCGAGGCGCTGGTCGCTACCTGCGCGCCGGCGACGCTGATCTGCGTGGCGACCGACCTGAGCCTGCCGACAGAATCGATCCGCACGCTGAGCGGGGCCAAGTGGAAGGGATTGCTGGCTGCCGGCAAGATGCCGGAGTTTCACAAGAAGCCGACGGTGTTCTTGCTGCTGGCGTAAGCAACGGTTACGCTGGTCAGTGCACTTCCTGCGCCAGCTCGTTGACCCACTCGAACGCGGCCATTTCGATCTCGCGCAGATCCTTGATCGTCAGATCGAGTTGGCGCAATGCCGCCGTCAACGCCTTGCCCGATTTGGCTTTCTCGAGGATCTCGACGACGTTGAGCATGTCGCCAAACTCGCCCTCGCGCTCGAGCAGCGCCGCGCTGACTTCGTCGGCGACGTCGACGGTCGCCAGAATATCGCGCATCGACATCGAAAACAACGCGTCGGTGAGCGACATGATCCCCACGGTGAATGCGGTGTCGGCCGCGGCGTGCTGGCCGGGATGGATCTTCAGCGTCATCAGTTCGAGCAGCTTGCCGCGCGTGGTCGCCATTTGCAGCAGCGGCAAATTCATCTCGACCTTGGCGCCAGGCGTCGCGTAAAGCAAGATCTGCAGCCAGCGCTGCAACTGCTGGCGTCCCAGCACCTCGATCGCCTGGCCGAGCGTGTCGATTCTGCCACGCGCGCCGGACGCCGGCGTGTTGACCAGCCGCAGCAGGTTCAGGCTGATCAGGGCGTCGCGCTTGACCGCAAGTTCGATGGTGTGATTGTCCACGTCGGAATTGACCAGCTCCAGCAGGTGCAAAATGGCCAGTTCGGACGGTGCGATCTTCTTGCCGGTGAGGATGGCTGGGCGGGCAAAATAAAAACCCTGGAAATATTCGAAGCCCAGTTCCATGCACTTGGCGAACTCTTCCCGCGTTTCCACCTTCTCGGCCAGCAGCAGCTTGTTGTCGCGCCGCAGCGCCGCGGTCAGCGCCGGCAGGCGCGCCGGGTCGACGCCCTTGACGTCGATCTTGATGACGTCGACCAGCCCGACCAGCGCGCGCACGTCTTCCGACTCGGCCACCACGTCGTCGAGCGCGAATTTGAAGCCGAGCGACTTCAGTTCGGCGACGCGGGCGAGCAGTTCCGGCGTCGCCTTGACCGTTTCGAGGATTTCGAGGATGACCTTGTCGGCCGGCAGGAAGCGCACGTAGTCGCTCATCAGCGCGGCCTCGCTGACGTTGACGAACGCCAGCTGCGCACCGACCACATGCTCCATGCCCAACTGCGACGCGTGCGAAATCACCGCCGCCGTGGCGGCGGCGTCGTCGGTAACGTTCGCTTCGGTCGAGCCGGCGGTGCGGAACAGCAGTTCGAAGGCGAACAGGCGCTGGTCGCGCCCGAGAATGGGCTGACGCGCAAGGAAGAATTGGTCGAACGGCAACGACAACTGGGCCGTAACATCAATAGGCACAGGATACCCCCACGGAACTATCGGACGCACAAGAATCCGGCTGACTCAGTCAGCCGGGACGCCCTCACCTTGACTATACTACAAAACGAATTTTTATTTACATTTCGACATCGAAACCAACGCGCCCTGCTCAGGGGCGGCGCGAACCCGGCTTGACCGGCCCGGTCGGGCGGCCGCTGGTGCGGCGCGGGGCGGAGGTGGTGGCCGGTGCGCGCGGGCCGCTGGCGCCGGCGGCGCCGGGCGTGCCGGCGGGCGCCTGGCCCGGCAGGCGCAGGCTGCCGGTGCCGGAAGTCGGGCTGGCGCGGCGCG
Organism: Pseudomonadota bacterium; assembly: GCA_040386255.1. GTDB lineage: Bacteria > Pseudomonadota > Gammaproteobacteria > Burkholderiales > Burkholderiaceae_D > JAFCUW01. The sequence continues at coordinate 17,231 of JAZKFW010000066.1, read as the reverse complement.
CGTTGCCCACCGGGACGCGCGCGCTGCCGTTGGCGCCGACCCGCGAGGTCGACGAGCCGGTCAGCTGGGTGCCCGATTCGATGACGAAGGTGGCGCCGGCATCCTTGCCCAGCACCTGCACCAGGTAAGGCATCACCTGGCGCAGCGTCGGCTCGAGCGTGTACGGCGGATTGAGGATGAACATGCCGCTGCTGTGCAGGCCGAACCCATCCGGGCCCGGGGTCGACACGGTCAGCGTGACGTTGAGCCACTCCTTGGCCGGCAGGCGCTTGAGCTTGTCGGCGAACTGGCGCGATTCCATGCGCTGCAATACCGGATACCAGATGGCGAAAATGCCGGAAGGGAAACGCTCGAGCGAGTCCTCGAGCGCATCGCGCACCTTGCGGTAGTCCTGCTTGTCCTCGTACGGCGGGTCGATCAGCACCAGCGCGCGGCGCGAAGGCGGCGGCAGCAGTGTCTTCAGTGCATGGAAGCCATCGCCGCGCTCGACCAGCACCCGCTTGCCGCGCGCGGAGGGCCGTTCGCCCTGGGCGGCGGCGTGCTCGGCCACTTTGCGGAAATTATCGGCGAGGATCTTGGCGTCAGCCGGGTGCAGTTCGAACAGGCGCAGGCGGTCGTGCTCGCGCATCGCCTTGTCGGCGCAGTAAGGCGAACCAGGGTAGTAGCGCATCTTGCCGCTCGGGTTCAGGCCTTTTACCACGTTGACGTAGTCGGCCAGCTGCTTCGGCATGTCCTTGCGCTCCCACAGCGGGGCGATGCCGGTTTCATATTCGGCATTCTTGGAGGCATAGCCGCCGTCGAGCGCGTACACGCCGGCGCCCGAGTGGGTGTCGATGTAGGTGTAGGCGGTGTCCTTCTGATTCATGTATTCGTGCAACTGGATCTGCACGAAATGCTTGAGGACGTCGGCGTGATTACCCGCGTGAAAGGCGTGGCGGTAGCTAAGAGACATGGAAAGTCCAAAAATATAGGATAAACGGCGCGCGGCATGGGGAAATGCGGCGGAATATGTCGCCATTATCCACCACAAATGCAATCGCGTCGGATTTTGGAGTTTTGCCGGGAGAAGAAATGGGTAGAAAATAGCAACGTCGTCCTCGCGTCAGCGGGGATCCATACTGAGCCAGATGCGCCGATTAGCACGCTCAGCATGGATCCCCGCTTTCGCGAGGACGACGTGGACAGGTTGCGGACTGACGGTGGCTTTTTACGCGACTTTCTTGTCGTCTAAGAACTGCTCGTCCTCGGTCGAACCGTGCAGCGCGGTGGTCGAGCTCTCGTTCTGCTGGATCGTCTGCGTCACCGCGTCGAAGTAGCCGGTGCCGACTTCGCGCTGGTGCTTGACCGCGGTAAAGCCCTTGTCGGCGGCGGCGAATTCGGCTTCCTGCAGCTCGACGAAAGCGGTCATGTTACGGCGCGCATAACCGTGCGCCAGGTTGAACATGCCGTAGTTGAGCGCATGGAAACCGGCCAGGGTGATGAACTGGAACTTGTAGCCCATCGCGCCGAGTTCTTTCTGGAACGTGGCAATAGCCGGTCATGGCGCCGCGCGCGGCGATGGTGTGCTCGATCTGCAGCGAGCCGCGCAGCCGCACGACGTCGTCCGCGGTGTACTTGCGGGTCACGCCTATCCAGCGCGGGTTGGTGTCCCAGTCTTTTTGCAGGGCTGCTACTTGCTGTTCACGAGTTGCCATGGTGTTTCTCCTGGATCGAAAAGTCAGAGTGGACGGGCGCGCGCGGGCAAGCCACATGGTAGAAGCGCGCGCGACCGTCACACTTGACATTCGGGAACTAAAGCAGCGGTACAGGCGCTCAGGCGAGTTTCTCTTGCGACACGAGGATGCCGTCGGCATCGGCATAGATCCAGTCGCCCGGCTTGACCTTGACGCCGCCAACCAGCACGCCGGAGTCGACGGCGCCGGCGCCGGTCCTGGCGCTGCGCTGCGGATGGGTGGCGAGCGCGCGGACGCCGATCTCGAAGCTGTTGAGTTCGTCCGAGTCGCGCACGCAGCCGTCGACGATGATGCCGGCCCAGCCGTTGTCCTGGGCCAGGCGCGCCAGCTGGCCGCCCACCAGCGCGCGGCGCATGCTGCCGCCGCCGGCGACGACCAGCACGCGGCCCGCGCCCGGCCCTTCCAGCGCCGATCGCACCAGCGCGTTATCTTCGAATACCTCGAGCGTGGCGGCCGGCCCGGCGAACTTGACGCGTTGGCCGAACACGCGGAATACCGGCGGCAGCACCGCCAGCTGGCCCTCCTCCAGCAGTTGAGGATGATCGTCGCACAGGTCGGTGGTGGCAAAGTCCATGGCAGTTCCCGTCAATTGTCAGGTAACGATTCTATGCTTTCTGCAGCACGGGCGCGCGTTTGCCGCCGCCGACGCCGATCGCGGTGCCGATCGCCAGCACCAGGAACAGGCCGATGCACAGGAACACCCACGACGGCCGGTTGGCGTCCATCATCGCGCCGAACATCAGCGGGCCGACCGCCAGGCCGCTGTCGAGTCCCGAATAGACCACGCCGAACACGCGCCCGGTGGCGTTGCTGGGCGCGGCGGAGCGGATCAGCAGGTCGCGCGACGGCCCGGCCACGCCCGAGGCCAGGCCGATCGCGCCCATCAGCGGCACCACCATCCAGCCCGGCGTCACCGCCATCGCCAGCAGCACCGCCAGGGCGGCGGCCAGCATGAACGAGACCGCGATGATGCGGTCGTGGTTGAGCGAGCGGGTGGCGATGAAGCCGCCAGCGACCATGCCGCCGGCGGAGGCCAGCATGTAGGCGGTGTAAGCGGTGGTGGCCGACGCCAGCGACACCTGGTACATCGCCACCAGGCTGGCGGACGCGAAGCTCTGGATGCCGGCCAGCGCCACCGACGACAGGAAGAAGAAGCCGAAGCACATCCATACCGTGGGCAGGCGCAGGAAGGCGAACGCGCTCTCCTCCGCCTGGCCGGGCTTGACGCGCGCCGGCGGGTCGGCGCGCAGCGCCGCGCGGTTGAAGAACACCAGCAGCAGCATGGTGAACGGCAGCACGGCCGAAGCCAGCACCGCGGTGCGCCAGTTGGCCATCATGGCGACGCCGCCGAGGAACACCGGCGCCGCCGCCCAGCCGAGGTTACCGCTGATGCCGTGCACCGAGAAAGCGTGCGCCAGGCGCGCCTTCGAGACGCGCTGGTTAAGCAGCGTGTAGTCGGCCGGATGGAAGACGGCATTGCCGATGCCGGCGATGAGCGAACCGCACAGCAGCATCGGATAGTCCCGGGCGCCGGCCAGCAGCAGCGCGGCGACGCCGAGCAGCGCCAGCCCGCCCGCCAGCACGCGCCAAGCGCCGACGCGGTCGACCACGAAGCCGGCGAGCGCCTGGCCGACGCCGGAGACGATAAAGAATACCGTCATCAGGAGGCCGAGTTCGGCGTACGACAGGCCGAATGCAGGCTTGAGCCACGGGAACACCGCAGCCAGGATCAGGTGATAAAAATGGGAGACGCCGTGGGCCGCGCCAACCAGCCCGATGACGCGCGCGTCCTGCCGCAGTGAAGCCGATTGCATGAGGTGATCCCGCTGTGGTCAAGCAGACATTGTAGCGAGATTCATATCGCCGGGTTGGGCGCCCCCTCTTTTCTGCACCAGACCTTCACGTCATCCCCGCTTCGCGAGGATGACGTCGGCTCATGGCGCCGATTTGTCCAGATCCACCCCGTGCGCGGCCTGGCCAAACACCAGGTGACCGTTGTCGACATCGATCGGGATGGTGTCTTTCGGACCGTAGCGCCCTTCGAGGATCAGCCGCGACAACGGATTTTCGATCTGCTGCTGGATCGCGCGCTTGAGCGGCCGCGCGCCATACACCGGATCGTAACCGGCTTCCGCGATCTTCTGCAGCGCCTCGTCCGACATCTCGAGCTTCATCTCCATCTGCGCCAGGCGCGACTCCAGGTGCTGCAGCTGGATCTTGGCGATGGCGCCGATGTTCTTCTCGTCGAGCGAATGGAACACCACGATCTCGTCGATCCGGTTGATGAACTCGGGCCGGAAATGGCCGCGCACTTCGGCCATCACGGCCAGCTTGACCACGCCCGGATCGTCGCTCTCCATCGCCTGGATCTTGTGCGAGCCGAGGTTCGACGTCATCACGATCACCGTGTTCTTGAAGTCCACCGTGCGCCCCTGCCCGTCCGTCATGCGGCCGTCGTCGAGCACCTGCAGCAGCACGTTGAAGACGTCGTGGTGCGCCTTCTCGACCTCGTCGAGCAGGATCACGCTGTACGGCCGGCGCCGCACCGCCTCGGTCAGGTAGCCGCCCTCGTCGTAGCCGACGTAGCCCGGCGGCGCGCCGATCAGCCGCGCCACCGAATGCTTCTCCATGAATTCGCTCATGTCGATGCGGATCATCGATTCCTCGGTATCGAACAGGAACGACGCCAGCGCCTTGCACAGCTCCGTCTTGCCGACGCCCGTAGGCCCGAGGAACATGAACGAGCCATACGGCCGGTTCGGATCGGCCAGCCCGGCGCGCGAGCGGCGGATCGCATCCGACACCGCCTGGATCGCCTCGTCCTGGCCGACCACGCGCCTGTGCAGTTCGTCCTCGATGTGCAGCAGCTTCTCGCGCTCGCCCTGCAGCATGCGCGACACCGGGATGCCGGTCGACCGCGACACCACTTCGGCGATTTCCTCCGCCCCCACCTGGGTTCGCAGCAGCTTCGGCTTGCCCGCCGCCGCGGCATCGGCGGTGACGGTGGCTGCCTCGGCATGCTTGAGCTGCGCCTCGAGATCGGGCAGCTTGCCGTACTGGAGCTCGGACATCAGCGCGTAATCGCTGCTGCGCTTGGCCTCTTCCATCTGGTGCTTGATGCGCTCGATCTCTTCCTTGATGTGGGTGGTGCCCTGCACCATCGCCTTCTCGGCCTTGAGGATTTCTTCGTAGTCGTTGTACTCGCGTTCGAGACGGGCGATCTCTTCCTCGATCAGGCCGAGGCGCCGCTGCGACGCTTCGTCCTTCTCCTTCTTGACCGCCTCGCGCTCGATCTTGAGCTGGATGATGCGTCGCTCCAGCTTGTCCATCACTTCCGGCTTGGAGTCGATCTCGATCTTGATCTTCGAGGCCGCCTCGTCGATCAGGTCGATCGCCTTGTCGGGCAGGAAGCGGTCGGTGATGTAGCGGTGCGACAGTTCGGCCGCGGCGATGATGGCGGCGTCGGTGATCTCGACCTTGTGGTGCAGCTCGTACTTGTCCTGCAGGCCGCGCAGGATGGCGATGGTCGCCTCCACGCTCGGCTCCTCGACCAGCACTTTCTGGAAGCGGCGCTCGAGCGCGGCGTCTTTCTCGATGTACTTGCGGTACTCGTCGAGCGTGGTGGCGCCGATGCAGTGCAGTTCGCCGCGCGCCAGCGCCGGCTTGAGCATGTTGCCGGCGTCCATCGCGCCCTCGGCCTTGCCGGCGCCGACGATGGTGTGGATCTCGTCGATGAAGACGATGGTCTGGCCCTCGTCCTGCGCCAGTTCCTTCAGCACCGACTTGAGGCGCTCCTCGAACTCGCCGCGAAACTTGGCGCCGGCCACCAGCGCGGCCATGTCGAGCGACAGCAGCCGCTTGCCCTTGAGCGAGTCGGGCACTTCGCCGTTGACGATGCGCTGGGCCAGGCCCTCGGCGATCGCCGTCTTGCCGACGCCAGGCTCGCCGATCAGCACCGGATTGTTCTTGGTGCGCCGCTGCAGGATCTGCATGGTGCGGCGGATTTCGTCGTCGCGGCCGATCACCGGATCGAGCTTGCCCTGGCGGGCGCGTTCGGTGACGTCCAGCGTGTACTTCTTGAGCGCCTCGCGCTGGCCTTCGGCTTCGGCCGAATTGACCGACTCGCCGCCGCGCACCGCGTCGACCGCCGCTTCGAGCGCCTTGCGCGTGAGCCCCGCTTCGCGCGCCAGCTTGCCGGCGTCCGACTTGTCGTCGGCCAGCGCGAGCAGCACCATCTCGCTCGACACGAACTGGTCGCCGCGCTTTTGCGCGTCGCGGTCGGCGAGGTTGAGGACGTTCATCAGTTCGCGGCCGACCTGCGTTTCACCGCCGGTGCCCGATACCTTCGGCAGGCGATCGAGGGCGCTCTTGAGGGAAGTCTGCAGGCTGGCGACGTTGACGCCGGCGCGCTGCAGCAACGAGCGGGCGCCGCCGTCGTCCTGGTTCAGCAGCGCCACCAGCAGGTGCACCGGTTCGATGTATTGGTTGTCGTTACCGACCGCAAGGCTTTGCGCGTCGGACAGCGCTTCCTGCAGTTTGGTCGTCAGTTTATCTTGCCGCATGGTAAAACTCCCCAATTTTGTCCTTGAGACGAACAGATTGGGGTGTTGACGAGCTTTTCAAGTCAGGAAGACAACGCGCGCCAGGTTGCAAAGCCGGCGATGCAAAAGGCGATCGAGCCGAACAGGTGCAGCGCCGAGTGGGCCAGCGCCCAGCCGTAATCGCCGCGCTGCAGCAGCAGCACCGACTCGCCCGAAAAGGTCGAGAACGTGGTCAGCCCGCCGAGGATGCCGGTGATGAAGAACAGGCGCCACTCCGGCGCCACGTGCGGCGAGGCCGCAAAAAAGCCGAGCGCGATGCCGACCAGGTAGCCGCCGCCGAGGTTGGCCGCCAGCGTTCCCAGATGGAGCTTGCCGTGCACGCTGCCGAGCCACAGCGCCAGCCCCCAGCGCAGCCAGGCGCCTAGCGCCGCGCCCAGCCCTACCGCCAGCCAGCTCAAAGGCCGGCCCACTTGGCCATCGCCGCTTCGTCCGTCACGCGGGCGTCGACCCAGCGCGCGCCGTCCGGGGTCTGTTCCTTCTTCCAGAACGGCGCGTCGGTCTTGAGATAGTCGATGATGAATTCGCAGGCGGCGAATGCCTCGCCGCGGTGCGCCGCGCTGCAGGCGACCAGCACGATCTGCTCGGTCGGCCGCAACGCGCCGACGCGGTGCACCACCAATGCGCCGGCCAGCGGCCAGCGCGCGCAGGCGTCATCGACGATGCGCCGCAGCGACTGCTCCGTCATGCCGGGATAGTGTTCGAGCTCCATCTCGGCGACGCTGGCGCCGTCGTTCATGTCGCGCACGGCGCCGACGAAACTGACCACGGCGCCAACCCGCGGGTTGTCCGCGCGCAGGCGCGCCACTTCGGTCGAGAGATCGAAATCGGCCTGCTGCACCCTGACCTCTCTCATCGCGCTTCCTTGCCGACGCGGGCGAACAGCTGTTCGATACGCGAGACGGTGCGGTCGTCGGCCAGCGCCGGCAGCTCGCACAGCTGCAGGAACTGGGCCGCCTGGGTCAACGGCTTCTGGCCGGATTTGAGCGACGACTGCAGCACTTCGACCTGCAGCTTGAGGCGCTCGCGCGCAAATTCGCTGCCGCTGTCGATGCCGGCGGCGATCTCGAGGCGCAGGATTTCGTGCAGCAGCTTGTCGCGGTTCTGTTCCAGCCTGGCGACATAAGCGGCGCGGTCGCCGGCCAGCGCGGCCAGCGCCTGCTGAAAACGGCTGCCGAGCACGCGCTCGTAGTCCGGCTGCAGCGGCGGCAGCGCGGCCCAGCGCGCGGCCCAGTCTTCGTCGCCGGCGGCGTCGCCCGCCAGCGCCATCTCGATCTGCTGGCACAGGCGCAGCTTGTCGCGCAAGGCGCTGGCCTGGGCGATGCCGGCGGCGCGCCGGGCGCTGTCGGCCTGGTGCTGGACGGCGGCAATCGCCGCGTGATAGCGCTTGTCGACCTTCGCCTCGGCGGCGCGCGGCACCGGTCCGGCGGCGTGCCATTCGGTGGCCGCTTCGCGCAGCAGGCGCGCGGCGGCGGCGACATCGAGGCTGCTCGCGGCGGCCGCTTCGAGCCGCGCGGAGATGGCGTCCTTGGCCGCCTGGTGGGTGCGGCGCTCGGCGTCGGCCGCGTGGGCGCTCTCCTTGCGCTTGGCGAACACGGCGTCGCAGGCGGCGCGGAAGCGGTGCCACATCGCCTGCTCGGCCTTGCGTTCGAGCGGCAGCGCGCGCGCCAGTTCCTGCCAGCGTTCCTGCGCCGCGCGCAAGGCGTCGAGCGCGTGGCGGTCGGCGGCGTCGAGGCCGGCGACCTGCTCGATGAGCTCCTCGCGGTGCGCCACTTCCGACTTGCGCTGCTGCTCGAGCGGGCCCTGCAAGATATTGAGCGCATCGGTGAACTGCTGGTCGAGGCGCTTTTTCTCCTTGCGGTCGATGGCGCCCAGGTGGCTCCAGCCGAGGCGCAGGCGCTGCACCGTGACGGCCATGTGCTTCCAGTCGACGTTGTCGGCGCTTTCCATCCTGGCCGCTTCGGCGTTCGCTTCGGCGATCAATGCCTGCGCCTTGGCCGCATTGGTGTGGCGCTCTTCGGCCAGGTGCTTGAAGTGGGCCGCGGCCGGCGCGTAGGCGGCGCTGCAGGCGGCGTCGAAACGCTCCCACAGGCTTTTCGGCGCGGCGCCGGACAAGGTGTCGAGCGCCTTCCAGCGCTCGCGCATGCTGCCGACCTTCTTGGCCAGTTCGCTCATCGCCAGCGACTGGGTGGTCAGCTGCTCGACCGACTTGATCAGCTCCTCGCGCGAGACGTTGCCGCCCCAGCGCGCCCAGTCCGACAGGCGTTTGAGTTCGCCGCGCGCGTGCGCCAGCCGCTCCGACTGCGCCGCCGTCAGGCGCACGCCCTTGCTGTCCTTGAGCGCCTTGTCGTGTTCGGCCGCGCTGCCGAGCGAGCCGTGTTCGAGCGCCGCTTCCATCGCACTCAAATGGTCGAGGAACTGCTGGTCGGCGCCGGCCGGCGGCGGCTTCGGCTGGCCGGCCGGACGCGGCTCTTTCGGCTTGCGCACTTCGGCCGGTATCGTCGCCAGCAGTTCGTCGAAACGCTGCTGCAGGCCGGCCGCGGCATCGCCGCCCGGCGCTGCCGGCAGCTTGTTCCACTCGCGCCGCAAGGTGTCGGCGTTGAGCGTGCCCGCCGCCTGCCATTCGGCCAGCAGCGCCGCGCGGCTGGCCAGCGCGTCCTCGCCTTGCGCGATGGCGCCAAGGCCGGCGCTGACGCGTGCGTGTTCGGCGGCGAATTCGTTGACCAGGTTGCGCGGCAGCGAGGCGTGTTCGGGCGCCGACAATGCGGCGGCGTGGGCGGTGGCGAGTTGTTCGAGCCGGGCGTTGAGGTCGGCCGCCGGCAAGCCGCTGGCGGCCAGTTTGCGCAAGGCGGCGAGGCTGTCGATGACGCCGCGCTGCAGTAGCACCTGGGCTTCGAGGCGCTGCGCCAGCGCGGCGCGGGTGGCGTCAAATTCGGGCGCCAGTTCCGGCGCGGCGATCACCGACCAGCGCCTGTCAAGTTCGGCGACATGGTTGGGGGTGAGCTTCTCGTCTTTCAGCAACTGCGCGGCCTGGTCGATGCAGGCCTGGCCGCGCTGCAACTCGGCCTGGTGGTGGCGGATCGCATCGAGGCGCGACTGCATCAGCTTGGCGACGCGGCGGTCGGTGTTGCGGATCGCCGCATGGACACGCTCGAGCTGGGCCGGCGTGTGCACGAACTCGGCGGCGGCAAGGCGCAGTTCGGAAAACTCCGAATGCAGGATGAATTCGACCGCGGCGGCCTCGTCGCCGGCCAGCTGCTTCACCTTTTCGGCTTGCAGCGCGCGTGGCGAACCGGCTGGCGCAGCAGCCGGGTCGGGTTGCGGCGCCGTTGCGGCCGGCGTCTCGCCGGGCTTGTCGCCCGGACGCTTGAAAAGGAATTCGAACATGACGTCGGCTCAATCGCTCAAAACCGCCATGATAGCAAGAAGGCAGGAAAAGCGGCGATTTGACGGCCGGCGAACGGGAAGGAACAGCATTTCACAGGTGGCGCAGCGGGCTACGGGCGGACCCGGCGATGCGCGCCAGGCCGGGCGCGCATCGCCGCAGAGAAAATCAGTGCGTCAGCGTCACGCGGTTGGCGCGCTGGCTGGCGAGCCGGCCCCGCGCGGCGGGGGCCACCGGCCCGGGACGGGGTTTGGTTTCCTGCACGTAGGCCTCGTGGGCGAGCATTTTGTTGGCGATCGAAAACCACGCTTCGCCGGAGATGACGGTGCGGGCGACCGGAAACAGTTCCTGCTCCTCGCGCGCCAGGCGCTTGAGCAGGGAGTTGCAGAAGGTGTCGACCGCGGCGCAAAAATCGGCGACACGGTCGGCCGAATCAACCGACAGGCCGGCGAAACGTTCGGCGATTTCGCCCATTGCTTCGGCGGCGGCGCTGTTGAGGTGGTCGAGCTCGGCGAGCAGCTGGTCTGCTTCGTGGGTGGCCCGGTGGATCGCGGGAATCAGGAATTTTTCGATCTTGCGCCAGTGGCAGGTATCGTAAAGGCGGCGCAAGGCGTCACAGGCGTAGTCGACCTGACCGGGGGTCAGCGCGCGCTGTTGAACGAAATTACTGTAAAGGACTTTTTGTAGGGACTGCAGACTTACCCGGACGCTGGCTTGCTCGACCGACAGTGCAACCAGCGTGTATGTTGCAGTTAGCATTCGTTCTCCTTATGTCCAGCGCGACGCCGGCCCGCCACGTGGGGGCCAATGCTCCGGCAAGGAATGTGTTGGTTGGAACAGGCTTGGAGTGAGTTGCTTTTGTCGTCAGCCCGAATGAATGAGTGTAAAGATGGTCGACAGGTCTGTGTTTGATCTAGCGCAAACTTGGAGGCTTGACAATAATTAAGTGAGTTGCAAAGTGGCAAAAATGAGTGCGTATCAGCAAGCGGCCAGCGTGGTTTTCAGCTGCTCGCCAAAGTGGCCAGGAGTTGCCGCGGTCAGCGCGATGCGCGGGCATCCGTGCCAGCGCGCGCAACGCTGCAGCGCCGCGGCGATATCGCGGGTGAACAGGCCGCTGGTGCGCACGCCCGGCTCCAGCGCCAGCGACTTCAGTTCGAACACGCCGTCGCGCCGGTGCGCCTTGGCGTCGACGCGGCCGACCAGCGCGCCGCGGCGCAGGATCGGCAGCGTGAAGTAGCCGAAGCGGCGCCTGGCCGCCGGCGTGTAGCACTCGAGCCGGTAGTCGAAGCCGAACAGTTCGAGTGCGCGCCGGCGGTCCCAAACGATCGGGTCGAACGGCGACAGGATCGTCGTCAGGCTCGCCGTCAGGCCGCCGGCCGCCGCGCGCAGCGCCAGTTCGCGGTGATCGGGATGGATATAGACAGGCGCATCCCAGCCGCTGACGGCGGCGCGCAGCAAGGCGCCCTCGCCCACCAGCTGCTCGGGGTCCGGATGCGGGCGCCGCGTGCGGTGGTAGTCGGGTATCCAGGCAGCCTTGCAGACGCCGAGCGCCTTCACCGCGCGCAGCATCAGTTCGCGCCGCGTGTCGGCCAGCGGCGCCAGGCGGCTGTCGTGCCACTGCGGGTGCACGCGCTCGGCCAGGTCGTACACGCGCTGGAAATTATGGCGGCGCGCGATCATCAGCTGGCCGGACGTGAACAGCACCTCGAGCGAACGCTTCTCGCTCTTCCAGCCCCACCAGGCGCCGGATTCGCCGTCGCTGCGGCCGAAGTCGGACGAGCGGGTCGGTCCATTGGCGCGGATGTGCGCCAGCACCGCCGCCACCTCGTCGGCGCGTTCGCTCATCCAGCTGGCCGAGTACTTCCAGCCCATCGCCGACGGATCGAGCATGCGGTGGCGGTACAGGCCATAGTCCTCGATCGGCACGAAGCAGGCCTCGTGCGCCCAGTATTCGAACAGCCCGCCTTCGGCCAGGTGCTGGTCGAGCCAGGCCGGATCGTAGTCGCCGAGCCGGCTCCACAGCACCAGGTAGGGACTGCGCGCGACCACGCTGATGGTATCGATCTGCAGCACGCCCATCGCGCGGATCGCCGCCAGCACGTCGTCTTTCACGGCCTTCGTGCGGCGCGGCTGCAGCATGCCCTGGGCGGCCAGGTGGAGGGCGCGCGCGGCGGCCGGCGTCAGTGTCAGTTCGGTCATGTTCGCATTCTAATGATGAATCGTCCGCTGCGTTATAGTAGCGATTGATTCCCGACTTCAAGCGACCTCATGCGGCTGTTGCACACTTCCGACTGGCACCTCGGCCAGACCCTTCACAATTTCGACCGCGCTTACGAACACCAGTGCTTCCTCGACTGGCTGCTCGACACCATCGTCGCCGAACAGGCCGACGCGCTGCTGATTTCCGGCGACGTGTTCGACACCGCCAACCCGTCGGCCGGCGCGCAAAAGCAGCTGTACCGTTTCCTGCAGCAGGCGCGCGCCCGCGCGCCGCAGCTAGACATCGTCATCATCGCCGGCAACCACGACTCGCCAGGGCGGCTGGAAGCGCCGGGCCCGCTGCTGGAAGCGCACGGCACGGTGGTGGTCGGCCACGTGGTGCGCAACGGGGATGGCGAGATCGACCTCGAACGCATGCTGGTGCCGCTGCACGACCGCGCCGGCGAGGTGCGCGCCTGGTGCGTGGCGATCCCGTTCCTGCGCCCGGGCGATTTGCCGCGCGGCGCCGCCGTCGACAGCGCGGCGCCGCTTGACTCCTACTCGCATGGCATCGCCACGCTGTACCAGCAGGCCTGCGCGCTGGCGCAGGCGCGGCGCTTGCCCGGCCAGGCCATCCTCGCGATGGGCCACTGCCACATGGTCGACGGCCAGGCCTCGCTCGAGTCCGAGCGCCGCATCGTCATCGGCGGCACCGAGGCGCTGCCGGCGACGATGTTCGACCCGTCGATCGCCTACGTCGCGCTGGGCCACCTGCACCTGGCGCAGCGCGTCGGCCAGAAGGACCACATCCGCTATTGCGGCAGCCCGCTGCCGCTGTCGTTCGCCGAGGTCGGCTACCAGCACCAGGTGCTGCGCATCGACCTGGAAGACGGCGCCGCGCGCGAAGTCACGCCGCTGATGGTGCCGCGCGCGGTGCAGCTGCTGCGCGTGCCGCCGCAGCCGGCGCCGCTCGAGGAAGCGCTGGCCGCGCTGGCGGCGCTGGAGCTGGACGCGGACCTGCATCCCGCGGCCCATCCCTTCATCGAAGTGCGGGTGCTGCTCGATGCGCCCGAACCGGGCCTGCGCGGGCGCATCGAGGCGGCGCTGGCCGGCAAGCCGGTGCGCCTCGCCAAGATCGAACCGACCCGCCGCCAGCAGACGGTGGCGCCGGAGTCCGTGGCGATGACGCTCGACCAGCTGGCGCAGATGCAGCCGGACGACATCTTCCGCCGGCTGTATTTGCAGAGGTTCGGCGAGGAGGCGCCATCGGACCAGCAAAGCGCCTTCGCCGAACTGGTGCTCGCCGCCGGCGCGGAGAACGCGCCGTGAGGATCCTGAAAATCAGCGGCAAGAACCTGGCCTCGCTGGCCGGCGAATTTACGGTCGATTTCGAGCAGGAGCCGCTGGCGTCGGCGGGCCTGTTTGCCATCAGCGGACCGACCGGCGCCGGAAAAAGCACCCTGCTCGACGCCCTGTGCCTGGCGTTATACGACGCCACGCCACGTTTGCTCAGGCGCGGCGCCGGCAGCCAGCTGCCCGACGTCGGCGCCGAGACGGTGACGGCGCAGGATCCGCGCTCGCTGCTGCGGCGCGGCGCGGCGGAGGCAAGCGCCGAGGTCGATTTCGTCGGCAACGACGGTGGCCGCTACCGCGCCAACTGGAGCGTGCGGCGCGCGCACCGGCGCGCCAGCGGCGCCTTGCAGAGTTCCGCGATGACGCTGCACCGCCTGCCCGAACTGGCCGCGCTGGGCGGCACCAAGACCGAGGTGCAGGCCGAGATCGTCCAGCGCATTGGGCTGTCGTTCGAACAGTTCACGCGCGCGGTGCTGCTGGCGCAGAACGAATTTTCGGCCTTCCTGAAGACCGAAGAGAACGAACGCGGCGCGCTGCTCGAGACCCTGACCGGCAGCGCCATCTACAGCGACATCTCGAAGCGCGCGCATGAGCGCTACCGCATCGAACAAGGCGTCACCGCGCAGCTGGCGATGCGCCTGAAAGACCAGACTCCGCTGCCTGCGGATGAAAGAGCGGCGCTCGACGAACAGCGCGCCGCGGCCGACTTGGCGCTGGCCGACATCGACGCGCGCAAGGAAGTACTGGAGCAGCACCTGCGCTGGCACCAGGACGCAGCCCGCCTGCGCCAGCACGAAGCGCAGGCCGAACTGGCGATCACGGCGGCCACCGAGCAGGCTGCGGCGGCCGATGCACGGCGGCGCGCGCTGGCCACGCTCGACGCGGTGCAGCCGGCGCGCGCGCTGGTCGCCGACAGCGAGCGGCTGGCAGCCGAACAGGCCGCGCTGCAGGCGGCAATGGCGCGGGGCGAACTCGCAATGCAGGGCGCGCTGGCGGCGCAAGCGCAGGCGGCGCTGGCGGCAGTGGCAGCCGTTGATGCGGTCGGCGTTGCGGAACAGGCGCAGCGCGCGGCAGCACCGCAACTGGACCGCGCGAAAGCGCTCGACGCCGCCATCGCCGCGCTGGCGCCGGCGCATGGCCAGGCCGGCGCCGCCCGCGACGAGGCAGTACGCGACGCCGCACTGGCGCAGGAAGCGCTGACGGCGAAAGCCGCGCAGCTCGAGCAGACCCGCGCCGCGCGCGACGCCGGCGACACCTGGCTGGCGGCGCATCGCCAGTTCGAACTGCTGGCGGCGCAATGGCCGCGCTGGGACAAGCTGCTGGCGCAGGCCGGACAAGGCGCGGCCCAGCAGACGACGCTGGCGGCATCGCTGGCGACGGCGCAGCAGGCGGCGCAGCGCGCCCGCGCGGCCGACGCCGAAGCACGCACAAAGGCGGAGCAAGCCGCCACATCGTTGGCGGAGGCGGAAAGCGCGCGCCAGCAGGCCAACGCCGCGCTGGCCGGTTTCGACGCCGACCAGATGCGCGCCGAGCGCGGCCAGCTCGATGCCCGCCGCGAATCGCTTGCCGGCGGCGAAAGGATCTGGAGCGAACTGTCCGCGACCCGCGAACGCCTGCAGCGGGCCGTCGATCAGGCAGCGCGCCTGGCCGTGTCGAAAGCGGCCGCCGAAGCGGCGCTGGCCGCGGCGCTGGCAGTGGCGGCGCCGCTCGCCGCCGCCGCCGAACAGGCCGAGCGCTCGCTGAGCGCTGCCGAACTGGCGTGCGCCGACAGCGTCGAAGACTTGCGCGCGCGCCTGGCCGACGACGAACCATGCCCGGTGTGCGGCAGCGCCGAGCACCCCTACCAGCACCAGGACGCGCGCCTGCATGCGCTGCTGGCGACGCTGAATGCGGAAGTCCAGCGCAGCCGCGCGCTGCTGCGCGAGAACCTGGCGCAGCAGGCCACCGAAACCGCCGGCGCCGAAGCCGCGGCAGCCCAGCTGGCGACGGTGACGCTGGCCGGCGCCGCGCTTGACGAAAGCGCGGCGCAGCTGGCGCAGCGCTGGCAGGCCCACGCTTCCAGCGCAGAAGCGCCCGCCGAGGACCAACGCGCCGAGTGGTTCGGCATCCAGATCGCCGCACTGAAGGAACAAGCGGCGCAGCTCGACGCGCGCGAACAGCTGGCGCGCCAGGCCGGCCGAGCAAGGGAAGCCGCGCAGGCAGGCTGCGACAAGGCGGCGGCGGCTCACGCGCGCCTGCAGGCCGAGGCGGTGGCGGCGCGCAGCCTGCTGGTCGACGCCGCCAACGAACTCAACGTGCTGACCGACCGGCGCGAGCAGGCCGCGGGCGTCCTCGCCGCGCTGCTGGAAGAACTCGACGGCGCCTTCGAAGGCGACTGGCAAGCGCGCTGGCAGGTGGCGCCGGCGCGCTTTCGCGCCGCCCGCGAGGCCGAGGCCCAGCAATGGAACGAACAGTCGGCGCAGCAGGCCAGGCGCGCGCTTGCACTGGGCGCGCTCGAAGCCGAGCATGACGCCGCCCGCCTGCGCCTTGATCACGCGCGCCGGATCGAGGCGGCGGCGCAGGCCGAATTTGCCCGCATCGACCTGGAAACCGGCGCCATGCGGCGCGAACGCGGCCAGTTGTGGGACGGCGCGCCGGTAGGCGGCGTCGAACAGGCGCTGTCCGGCGCGATCGACGCCGCGCGCGCCGCGCTGGCGCAACAGCAGGCGGCCGGCATGCAGGCGGGCGAGGATGTCGCCCGCGTCCGCGAGGCGCTGGCGCAGAACACGCAGCGGCGCGAGGCGATCGCCGCGGCAGTCGATGCCGCCGCCACCCGCGTGTCCGACTGGGTGGCGGCGTTCCCCGCCCGCCATCCGGTGCTCGATCCGATTGCCGACCTGGCGGCGCTGCTGGCGGTGACGCTCGATGCCATGAACCTCGAACGGGCCGCCATCGAAGCGCTCGACGCCGCCGTCGTGCGGGCGGCGACGGTGCTGGCGGAACGGCGCGCCCAGCGCGAGCAGCATCAGTTGGCCGCCCCGGCCGACTTCGAGGCCGGCGCCGAGCCGGTGGCGGCGGCGCTGGCGGCGGTGCTTGCCGAACGCAAGGCGGCGCACGACCTGGCGGCCGGGCTGCGGCTGGCGGCGGCGCAGGACGATGCGCGCCGCGCGATCGGCGCCGCGGTGCTGGCCGAGATCGAGACGCAGCAGGTGGCCGAGCGGCGCTGGGGCAAGCTGTCCGAGCTGATCGGATCGCCCGACGGCAAGAAGTTCCGCAACTACGCGCAGCAGTTCACGCTAGACGTGCTGCTCGGCTATGCCAACAGCCACCTCGCCGAACTGGCCAAGCGCTACCGGCTGGAGCGGATCGTCAACAGCGGCGGGCCGTCGCTGGGCCTGATGGTGCGCGACCAGGACATGGGTGGCGAGGTGCGCGGCGTGAATTCGCTGTCCGGCGGCGAGTCGTTCCTGGTGTCGCTGGCGCTGGCGCTGGGCTTGGCGTCACTGTCATCGAACCGGGTGCGGGTCGAGTCGCTGTTCATTGACGAAGGCTTCGGCAGCCTCGATAGCGACACGCTGCGCATCGCCATGGATGCCCTGGACGGGCTGCAGTCGATGGGCCGCAAGGTCGGCGTGATCTCGCACGTGCAGGAAATGACGGAGCGGATCGCCACCCGGATCATGGTGCAGCCGGGCGGTGGCGGCAGCAGCAGCGTGACAGTGCAGTAATCGCTCGCTCGGCAACACCGGTGTCAGGTCTGACAATCGGACATTTTGCTGGGGTCAGGGCTGACAATCGAACATTTTTCGGCGAGGTCATCCAAAAAATGGTTCCGGTCGCCATCACTTGCGCCCGCTGGGTTCGCCTTCTTCGTCTTAAAATGTCCGAATGTCAGACCTGACACCAGCTTTATTTCCGTTCTTCGTCTTAAAATGTCCGAATGCCCCCTCTGTCAGACTAGTTGTCACCCTAAATTTTTGGGAG
>JAZKFW010000065.1:0-5106 GCA_040386255.1 Pseudomonadota bacterium | reverse complement strand
GCTATCCGCAGCGCGGCGCCGGCCAGTACGACAAGGCCGACAAGATGATGACGGACAACCGCGTGCTGTTCCACCGCATGGCCAACACGCTCAACTATCTCGACATCAAGACGGTGCTGGTGTCGTGCGGCACCTGCTACGACCAGCTGGCGACCTACGAGTTCGACAAGATCTTCCCTGGCTGCCGCATCATGGACATCCACGAATACCTGCTGGAGAAGGGCGTCAAGCTCGAGGGCGTCAACGGCACCCGCTACATGTACCACGAGCCGTGCCACAACCCGATGAAGCTGCAGGATTCGGGCAAGACCATCAACGCGCTGGTGTCGACCGTGGACAACGTCAAGATCGAAAAGAACGACCGCTGCTGCGGCGAGTCCGGTACCTTCGGCATTTCGCGTCCCGACATCGCCACGCAGGTGCGCTTCCGCAAGGAAGAAGAGATGGTCAAGGGCGCCGACAAGCTGCGCGCCGACGGCTTCACCGGCGCAGTCAAGATCCTCACCAGCTGCCCGTCCTGCCTGCAGGGGCTGAAGCGCTACGACGACGATGCCGACACCACCGCCGACTACATCGTCATCGAGATCGCCAGGCATTTGCTGGGCGAGAACTGGTTGCCGGAATACGTCGCGCGCGCCAACAATGGCGGCATCGAAAGGGTTCTCGTATGACCTGTGAGCTGTGTGACCTGACGGTCGAACCGGTATTTCGTGACGCAAAGTTGTCGGTAATTTTGGTCGACGATCACAACTACCCCGGTTTCTGCCGCGTGGTCTGGAACGACCACGTCAAGGAAATGAGCGACCTGTCCTCCAGCGACAGGACGGCCTTGATGGACGCCGTCTGGAAAGTCGAGCAGGCGATGCGCGCCGTGATGGCGCCCGACAAGGTCAACCTCGCCAGCCTGGGCAACATGACGCCGCATTTGCACTGGCACGTGATTCCCCGCTATGCTGGCGACGCGCATTTCCCCAACCCCGTGTGGAGCGAGGCCGTGCGCACCACCGACGAGCCCGTGCTGACCGCGCGGCGCGCCCTGTTGCCAACATTAAGTGCGGAAATCATCCGCCGGATGAGCGAATAAGATGACCAAGATCCCGACCGAACTGGCAGTGCGACAGAAGTCCCGCGTGCTCGACATGACCTTCGACGACGGCGTGTCGTTCTCGCTGCCGTTCGAATACCTGCGCGTGTATTCGCCGTCGGCCGAGGTGCGCGGGCACGGGGCAGGGCAGGAAGTGCTGCAGCTCGGCAAACGCGAAGTGAACGTCACCGCGCTCGAGCCGGTCGGCAACTATGCCGTCAAGCCGACGTTTTCTGATGGTCACGACACCGGCCTGTACACCTTCGACTATCTGTACAAGCTCGGCAGCGAGCAAGCAGCGCTGTGGCAGGATTACATGCAGCGCCTGGCCGATGCCGGCTTTGCAGGCGACACTGGCCGCGAACCCGGCGCCGCGATCGCCGGCGCCCCGACCAAAGCCCCAAGCTGCGGCCACAGCCACTAAAATCGCTTTCCCCCACCGCACCAAGAGCCGTCGTCCTCGCGAACGCGGGGACCCCATTTCGGGGCGACTCGACGCAATTGGATCCCCGCGTTCGCGAGGATGACGGTCTTGAGGTCGAGCGCTAGAGCGGGCCACGGCCTGCCACGCGCCCACGCTCAGTTGGCGCTTGTATAATGCAACGAATTCAACGGCCCATCCCACCATGACCAATACCACCCATTTCGGCTATAAAACCGTCTCCGAGGATGAGAAAGTCCACGAAGTCGCCAAGGTTTTCCATTCGGTGGCGTCGAAGTACGACGTCATGAACGACCTCATGTCGGCCGGCCTGCACCGCGTCTGGAAGACTTTCACCATCGCCAAGGCAGGCGTGCGCCCCGGTTTCAAGGTGCTCGACATCGCCGGCGGCACGGGCGACCTGTCCAAGGCCTTCGCCAAACAGGCCGGCCCGTCCGGCGAAGTCTGGCTCACCGACATCAACGAGTCGATGCTGCGCGTCGGCCGCGACCGCCTATTGAATAACGGTCTTGTCACCCCAACATTGCTTTGTGATGCGGAGAAGTTGCCGTTTCCGGACAATTACTTCGACCGCGTCAGCGTTGCCTTCGGCCTGCGCAACATGACCCACAAGGACCAGGCGCTGGCGGAAATGCGCCGCGTGCTCAAGCCGGGCGGCAAGCTGCTCGTGCTGGAGTTCTCCAAGGTGGCAACGGCGCTGCAGAAGCCGTACGATGTGTACTCGTTTTCGGTGCTGCCGTGGCTGGGCCAGAAGATTGCCGGCGATGCGGACAGCTACCGTTACCTGGCCGAATCGATCCGCATGCATCCGGACCAGGAAACGCTGAAGACGATGATGCAGGACGCAGGACTGGAACGGGTCGATTATTACAACCTCACGGCAGGCGTGGCCGCTCTCCACACCGGAATCAAATTTTAGGATGATGACGATGAAAAAATTCTTAGCCAGCATGATGATCGCCGTGACCTCGATGGCGATGATTGCCGAAGTGACCGCCAAACCGCTCGGCGGCGGCCGCTCGATCGGACGCCAGTCGCAGAACGTGACGCGCCAGCAAGCCGCGCCCGCGCCCACGCAGGCCCAGCGCCAGGCGCCGGCGCCAGCCGCCGCGGGCGCACCGGCCGCCGTGCCGAAGCCGTCCATGCCGTGGAAAGGCATCCTCGGCGGCGCCTTGCTCGGCCTCGGCCTCGGCGCCTTGTTGTCGAACCTGGGCATCGGCGCCGGCCTGGCCAGCGCGATCAGCTCGATCCTGATGATCGCGCTGCTGGCCGGCGCTGTGTATTTCATCTACCGCATGTTCCGCCGCAAGACCGCGGCGCCGGCGACCTCCGGCTTCCAGCCTTCCGCCGCCGGGCGCACGCCGGAAATCGGCTCGGGCATGCTGCAGAAATCGTCCTACCAGCCGGTGCAGCAGC
This sequence comes from Pseudomonadota bacterium, assembly GCA_040386255.1. GTDB lineage: Bacteria > Pseudomonadota > Gammaproteobacteria > Burkholderiales > Burkholderiaceae_D > JAFCUW01. The sequence continues at coordinate 2,164 of JAZKFW010000065.1, read as the reverse complement.
CGGCTGCGGGCGGCTACGGCCAGGCCGCCAACGCGCAGTGGGGCGTGCCGTCCGACTTCGACGCCGACGCTTTCCTGCGCCAGGCCAAGCTGTCGTTCATCCGCATGCAGGCGGCCTGGGACAAGGCCGACGTCAACGACTTGCGCGAATTCACCACGCCGGAAGTGTTCGCCGAGCTGAAGATGCAGATCCAGGAACGCGGCGCCAGCGCCGACTTCACCGACGTGGTCAAGATCGACGCCGAACTGCTGGGCATCGAAACCATCAGCGACGAGTACGTCGCCAGCGTCAAGTTCAGCGGCCTGATCAAGTCGGCGCCGGACGCCCAGCCCGAGCCGCTGGCCGAGGTGTGGAACATGTCGAAGCCGGTCAATGGCAGTACCGGCTGGGTGCTGGCCGGCATCCAGCAGCTGTCGTAATATTTTTCGGCAAATGCCAAGGGTGCCGGGATTCCTCCCGGCAAACTGGTAAGATCAAGACCGCCCGCCTCATCCCGGGCGGTTTTGTTTTTTAAAGCGTGCAACCATGCCACCTGCGAGTCCATCCATGTCCACCAGCAGTTTTGCTGCGCCCGCCGTCGCGGCGATCAACCATCTGCTGGCGCAGGAAGCCTGGGCCAGGGATGCGCTCGCCCTGCACGCCGGCAAAGTCGCGCTGATCGACGCCGGCAGCGTGGCCGTGCGCATGCAGGTCACGCGCGACGGCATGCTGCAGGCGGCCGGCGCCGACCAGGTGCCCAGCGTGACGATCCGCCTGAAGCTGGCCGATCTGCCGCTGATCGCGCAAAACCGCGACCGCGCCTTTTCGTATGTGAAAATCGAGGGCGACGCCGAGTTTGCCAACAGCATCTCGCAGCTGAGCAAAGGTTTGCGCTGGGAAGCCGAACATGACCTCGAACGCCTGACCGGCCCGATCGCCGCCACCCGCATCGTCGGCGGCGCCCGCAGCCTGTTCGCCGCGGCGCTGTCGACGCACCGCAAGCTGACCGAAAACCTGGCCGAATACTTTGTCGAAGAGCAGCCGGTGCTGGTGCGCCCGGCCATGCTCGAAGAGCTCGGCGGCGACGTCAATCGGCTGCGCGACGACGTCGAGCGCGCCGCCAAGCGTCTCGCCAAACTGGAACAGAAGCTGGCGCCGCGCAGCGCCGCCCTCGACACAACGACGACCCGCAGCGGCGGGCAACAAACCCTGGATATTTGATGATATTGAAATTCCTGCGCCTGCTGAAGATTCTCAGGGTCGCTACCAAATACGGCCTCGACGAGATTGCCATTTCCGGCCTCAAGGTGCCGCGTACCGCCAAGCTGATCGACACCGTCATTTTCTGGCGCGACATTTCCGCCCCGCGCGGCGTGCGCCTGCGCCTCGCGCTCGAAGAACTCGGCCCGATCTTCGTCAAGTTCGGCCAGGTGCTGTCGACCCGCCGTGACCTGATGCCGCCCGACATGGCCGACGACCTCGCCATGCTGCAGGACCGCGTGCCGCCGTTCGACTCCGACCTCGCCATCGCGCAGATCACCAAATCGCTCGGCGCCCACCCCGACCAGCTGTTCGCCAGTTTCGAGCGTGATCCGGTGGCGTCCGCCTCGATCGCCCAGGTCCACTTCGCCGTGCTCAAGAACGGCAAGGAAGTCGCCGTCAAGGTGCTGCGTCCGGGCATGAAGAAGTCGATCGACGAAGACGTCGCCCTGATGCACATTGCCGCCGGCTGGATCGAACGGCTGTGGGCCGAAGGCAAGCGCCTGAAGCCGCGCGAGGTGGTCGGCGAATTCGACAAATACCTGCACGACGAGCTCGACCTGATGCGCGAAGCCGCCAACGCCAGCCAGCTGCGCCGCAACTTTGCCAATTCGACCCTGCTGATGGTGCCGGAAATGTACTGGGACTATTGCTCCAGCAGCGTCATCGTGATGGAGCGCATGCACGGCATTCCCGTGTCGCAGATCGAGCGCCTCGCCGCCGAGGGCGTCGACCTCAAGAAACTGTCCAGCGACGGCGTCGAAATCTTCTTCACCCAGGTGTTCCGCGACGGCTTCTTCCACGCCGACATGCACCCCGGGAACATCCTCGTCTCGGTGGCGCCGGCAACGTTCGGCCGCTACATCGCGCTCGACTTCGGCATCGTCGGCACGCTCAACGATTTCGACAAGGATTACCTGTCGCA
>JAZKFW010000064.1:0-23884 GCA_040386255.1 Pseudomonadota bacterium | reverse complement strand
GGCGCACCAGGTGCAGGCCGGCGTCGTCCTGTTCCATGACCACGTCGAGCAGGATCACGGCGATATCGAGCTCGGTCTTGAGCATCTCGCGCGCCTGGGCGGCCGAATAGGCGTGCACGAATTCGAGCGGCCGGTGCTGCATGTCCAGGTTACCCAGGGCGAAGGTGGTCGTCGAGTGGACGTCTTCGTCGTCATCGATGATCATCACGCGCCATACGCCGGGCAAGCCGTCCACGCTCGTGCTCGCCGGATGCTCGTCCAGAAATACCAGGTCGTCGTGATCGTCCTCGGGTCGGTCCAAGGGCGTGCTCGATGGGGGCATGTAGCGCTTCTCCAGGAATGCGATTTTTCAGTAGGATACGACGAAAATGCGCCCCTGCGCGAGTTAACCGTGAGAAAAACTCATTACCCAATACGCTCTTGACAATTGCGTCAATGATAATGTGATCCGGAAAACATGGCCATTCCGGGCCATGCCCGCAGCAAAAGTGCGCAGGCTGGTAGAATTGGCTTTTACCCCACTCACTTTCCCACCATGTCCGGCAATTCATTTGGCAAGCTGTTTTCCGTTACCACCTTTGGCGAATCGCACGGCCCTGCCATCGGTTGCATCATCGACGGCTGCCCGCCGGGCCTGACGTTGTCGGAAGCCGACATCCAGCCGGACCTGGACCGCCGCAAGCCCGGCACCTCGCGCCACGTCACGCAGCGCCAGGAGGCCGACCTGGTCGAAATCCTGTCGGGCGTCTACGAAGGCAAGACCACCGGCACCCCGATCATGCTGATGATCCGCAATCAGGACCAGCGTAGCAAGGACTACGGCAACATCGTCGAGAGTTTCCGGCCCGGCCACGCCGATTACACTTATTGGCACAAGTACGGCGTGCGCGATCCGCGCGGGGGCGGGCGCTCGTCGGCGCGCCTGACCGCGCCCGTGGTAGGCGCGGCGGCGGTGGCTAAAAAGTGGCTGTTCGAGCAGTATGGCACGGTATTCATGGGCTGCATGAGCCAGTTGGGCGACATCGCGGTGCCGTTCCAGTCGTGGGAACACGTGCGCGAAAATCCCTTTTTTGCCGCCAGCGGCGACCAGGACCTGATCGCACGCATGGAAACGGCCATGGACGAACTGCGCCGCGACGGCGACTCGATCGGCGCGCGCATCGACGTGGTGGCGCACAATGTGCCGGTGGGCCTGGGCCAGCCGATCTACGACAAGCTCGACGCCGACATCGCCTACGCGATGATGGGCATTAACGCGGTCAAGGGCATCGAGATCGGCGCCGGCTTCAGGTCGGTGGCGCAGAAGGGTTCCGAGCACGGCGACGAACTGACGCCGGAAGGCTTCGTCGGCAACAACGCCGGCGGCATGCTCGGCGGGATCTCGACCGGCCAGGACATCACCGTGTCGATCGCCATCAAGCCGACCTCGTCGATCCGCACGCCGCGCCGTTCGATCGACAAGGAAGGCAATCCGGTGATGGTGGAGACGTTCGGCCGCCATGACCCGTGCGTCGGCATCCGCGCCACGCCGATCGCCGAGGCGATGCTGGCACTGGTGCTGATGGACCACGCGCTGATGCGGCGCGCCCAGTGCGGCGACGTGCGCGTCGATACGCCGGATATCGCCAGGGCGCGCTAGGCGGCGCGTATCACCGGCACCAGCTCGACCTGCTTGCGCTGTTCGACGTTGCGCACCACCAGCGCGCGCACGTCGTTGAGCAGCGAAAATTCGGTCGGGCTGAGATCGATCGGCGGGAAGCTGCCGTCCCAGTCGCCGTAGATGAAGCCGGCCGGCTGGCCGTTCGCGCACAGCGGCAGGATGACGAAGCTGCGCGCATCCGACAGCGTCGACTTCCACCACTGCGGCAGCTTGGCGGCGAACTTCGGATCGCGCGCGTTCTCGATGAAGATCACGCGGTCGCTGTTGAGGGCGGCATGAAACACGTTCGGCTCGTAGACGTCGCTGAACGCCATCGACGGCAGCCGCTCGCGCACGCCGTCGCCAAACCCCATCTTGGCCGAGTAGTTGCCGTCGCGCCGGTGGCGCAGGAAGGCGACCGCGCGCGAGAAGGTCAGGCCCTGGTAGACCGTCTCGAGCGCCATCGACATCATCTGCCCCGGCGTGCCGGTGGCCACCGAGGCGCGCATGTCGGCCACGCCGCTGATCAGGATGCGGTTGCCTTCGGCGCGCTTGCGGGTCGACGCCAGCGCGTTGGCGCGCCGCTCGGCGGGTTTGGACAGCGGCGCGATGGTCAGGTCGGCCGCCGCTTCGACCTTGGCGATGTCGACCGCCGCCAGGATGACATCGGTCTCTATCCCCAGCATCGCCGAAAAGTCGGCCGCCAGCTCCTGCACCCGCGCGGCGCCGTCGGCGTCGTCGTTCCACAGCGCCTCGGCGCAGGCCGACGACATCGAGCCGATCGCCGCCAGCCAGTCGGCGTGACTGAATGCCTGGCCGCGCTCACCGGGCTCGACCCGGCGCATGCCGTCGAGCAGGTTGCGCGGCAATCCCCAGTGCTCGGCGGCGGCGCGGCCGACCTGCTCGAGCGTCAGGCCGAGGATGGCGACGGCGGCGGCGTCGCCGCCGTCGCCATGCTGCTGCAGCCGCGTCCAGGCGTCGGGCATGTAGAACGACACCATCATGCGGCCCAGCGTGTGCAGCATCGAGCAGACCACCGCTTCTTCCGGGTCGCGCGCATGGGCGCTGATCGCCAGCTGCTGCGCCACCATCCCGGCCAGCACCGCTTTTTCCATCTCGGCGTGGGCGGATGTCGAATCGGCCGACGCCGCCGACAGCTCCTCGATCAGCTTCAGGCCGAGCGCCAGGTGGCCGATGGCGTCGGTGCCGAGCACCAGCATCGCCTTGGTGACGGTGTTGACGCGCTGGCCGAAGGCCGAGTACATGCCGCTGTTGGCAAGGCGCAGCACCTTCTGGGTCAGCACCGGGTCGGTCAGCACGGTCTGCGCCATGTCGAATTCGTGCTCGTCCTCGCCGCGCATGGCGCCGAGGATGGCGCCGATGGCGCGCGCGAACCCCGGCATGTCGCCCTGCTGGCGGATGCGTTCCCACAGCAGGGCAAGCGTCGCGGCGCTGGTGGGAGCGGCAGGCGTGGCAGGATTGGTCATGGAGTGTCCACCCTATTATCGGTTGGCAGGAGGGTTGCGTACATGTCTTCCCGGAGCGCGGCCATGGCGACGTGCGCGGTCATCGGCTTGCCGGTCAGGTAGCCCTGGATGAAATCGCAGCCGCGCTGCTCGAGGTAGGCCAGCTGCGGCTCGGTCTCGACCCCTTCGGCGACGACCGACAGCCCGAGGTGGCGCGCCAGGTCGAGCACGGCGTTGCAGATGGCGCCGTCCTTCTGCGACGCCGGCAGGTCCTTGATGAAGGCGCGGTCGATCTTCAGCACCGAGATCGGGAAGCGCTTCAGGTAGGCCAGCGAGGAGTAGCCGGTGCCGAAGTCGTCGATCGCGATGCGCGCCTTGCGTTCGGCCATGCGGCCAAGAATGGTCTCGGCGTGCGCCGGGTCGATCATCAGCGTGCCTTCGGTGATCTCCAGCACCAGCTGTTCGCCGCGCAGGCTGGAGAAGGCGAGGGCGTCGTCGAGCACGTCGAGGAATTTGTCGTTGCGGAACTGGCGCGGGCTGATGTTGACCGAGATGTACAGCTGCCGCCGCGCCGCCTCTTCGAAGCGCTTGAGCTGGACGCAGGCCGCCTTCAGCGCCCAGGCGCCGAGCAGGTTGATCAGGCCATTGGTCTCGGCGATCGGGATGAAGCGGCTCGGCGCCACCATCCCAAGCGTCGGGTGCTTCCAGCGCATCAGCGTCTCGAAACCCTGGATCTGGCGCGTGCGGGTGTCGACGATCGGCTGGTAGTAGAGCTGGAAATCGCCTTCGCGCACCGCCTGGAACATCGCCGCTTCGAGCGAGATGTCGTATTCGGGCGGGCTGCTCCTGCGCGGGCTGTAGACGACGCAGCGCGCCTTGCCGGTCTCCTTGGCGCGCGCCATGGCGGCGTCGGCCAGCGCCACCAGCCGCACCTCGTCTTCGGCGTGCTGCGGATAGATCGCCACGCCGACCGAGGCGCCGAGGTAGATCGTGTGGCCTTCCACTTCGAACGGCGTCTGGAAGGTGGCCAGCAGGCGGTTGGTGACCAGCTTGAGCTGGGCCTCGGCGAAAGTGCCGGGCAGGACCGCGACGAATTCGTCGCCGCCGATGCGCGCCAGCGTGTCGGAATCGCGCAGCGTCTTGCGCAGGCGCGCCGCGGCCTGGCGCAGGACGGCGTCGCCGACCGGGTGGCCGAGGCCGTCGTTGACCTTCTTGAAGCCGTCCAGGCCGACGGTAGCGACCGAGAAGGCCTGGCCGGAGCGGCGCGCGTTGGCGATCACCATGCGGATGCGGTCCGACAGCAGCAGCCGGTTCGGCAGCCCGGTCAGCGCGTCGTGGGTGGCCATGTGGCGCAGCCGCTCTTCGGTCGCGTACTGCGCCGTCATGTCGCGCCCGACCGCCAGCAGGTCGGGGGCGCCGCCGGCGCCGGCCAGCGGCGCGATGCGCAGTTCGAACCGGATATCGGAGTCGGCGGCTTTCAGGCGCGCCTGCGCGTGCACGACCCCGGCGCCGGCGGCGGCGGCGATCGCGCTGCGCAGCGCGGCCTGGTCGGCGTCGGCGGCGAGCGATGCCAGTTCGGCGCCGCGCAGTTCGCGCGACTGGCCGAGCAGCGCGACGGCGCGCCGGCTGGCATCGACGATGCAGCCGGCCTGGTCGAGCCGGAAGGCGACGTCGCCGGCCGCTTCCAGCAGCTGGTCGGCCAACTGGTCACTGTCCGGCTTCGGTATGGTCGGTAAACTCGAGCGCATCGTAAAAAAATCGGGCTTTCGGAAGTGGGCCGCAAAAACGGGCGAAAATGCGCTATCGCAGACGATTTTGATTCAGTGACGCAAGTTTTTCAAAATAGTATGGAATGTATCATTGAAAGATGCCAAAACGCATTATAAATTGCGGCCCGCGGCGCGCATGCGGCAATCGTTGACGTAGCGCAGGAGCAGGGCGAGCGCCGCCACGGTTTTACGGTTGTGGTATTAATAAGGCAAAAATGAACCCGGGAGAGGCAATGAACGAATTCGACACGCACGAGGTTTTCAACCAGGCGCCGCCGTTCGGCGACGTCAACCTGTTCGCCTGCGACCCGGCCTTGCAGGAGGCGCTCGAACGCGAGGGCGGCGGCTGGGACGCCGCGGCGCTGCGCTCGCTCGGCGCCGCGCTCGGCCAGGCCGCCACGCTTGACCTCGGCCGCCAGGCCAACGCCAATCCGCCGCAGCTGGTCACCTTCGACCGCACCGGCCGCCGCGTCGACGAGGTCGAGTTCCACCCGTCCTGGCACCGGCTGATGGCGCTGATGATCGCCGAAGGCGTGCACGCGACGCCGTGGGACAGCGGCCGGCGCGGCGCCCAGGTGGCGCGCGCGGCCAGGTTCCTCTTGTTCGGCCAGGTCGAAAACGGTGCGCAGTGCCCGGTGACGATGACGTACGCCTCGGTGCCGGCGCTGCGCCACGCCGGCGCCATCGCCGAGCGCTGGCTGCCGAAGATCCTGTCGCGCCAATACGATCCGCGCTCGCTGCCGATCAATGAAAAGCGCGGCGCCCTGATCGGCATGGGCATGACCGAGAAGCAGGGCGGCACCGACGTGCGCGCCAACACCACCCGCGCCGAGCTGTTCGACCCGGCCGAGGCGCGCCGCCGTTTCGGCGACGAGGGCGCCGGCGCCTGGCGCATCGTCGGCCACAAATGGTTCTTTTCGGCGCCGCAGTCGGACGCGCACCTGATCCTGGCGCAAACCGACGACGCCGGCAGCGCCTGCCTGTCGTGCTTCTTCGTGCCGCGCTTCCTGCCCGACGGCAGCCGCAACGCGATCCGCGTGCAGCGCCTCAAGGACAAGCTGGGCAACCGCTCCAACGCGTCGTCCGAGGTCGAGTTTTGCGGCGCCTTCGGCTGGCTGGTGGGGCCGGCCGGCCGCGGCATCCCGACCATCCTCGAAATGGGCGGCTACACGCGCCTCGACTGCGTGCTCGGCAGCGCCGGCATCATGCGCGCCGCGCTGACCCATGCGCTGCACCACGCCAGGGTCCGCTCCGCGTTCGGCCGCAAGCTGGCGGCGCAGCCGCTGATGCAGAACGTGCTGGCCGACCTGGCGCTCGAGTCGGAAGCGGCCACCGCGTTCGGGCTGCGGCTGGCGCGCTGCTTCGACGAGACGGACGATCCGGCGCAGGCGCTGCTGGCGCGCATATTGACGCCCGCCGGCAAATACTGGATGTGCAAGCGCGGGCCCGGCTTCTGCTTCGAGGCGATGGAAGTCATCGGCGGCAACGGCTACGTCGAAGACAGCCCGCTGGCGCGCTTCTATCGCGAGGCGCCGGTGAACTCAATTTGGGAAGGCTCGGGCAACGTGATGTGCCTCGATGTGCTGCGCGCCTTCGGCAAGACGCCCGCCGCGCGCGATGCGCTGGCGGCTGAACTGGCGCTGGCGGGCGACGCCGACGCCGACGCCGACTTCAAGGCCTATGCGACGGCGCTGCTGGAGGACCTGGCCGGCCAGCAAAGCGACGAATACGGCGCGCGCCGGCTGGCCGAGCGGATCGTCATCGCGGTGCAGGCGGCGCTGCTGCTGCGCCATGCACCGACGTACGTGTCGTCGGCGTTCGTGCGCTCGCGCGTGGCGGTCGACGTCGGCGGCGCCTACGGCCGGCTGCCGGCCGGTGTCGACTGCGAGGCCATCCTGGCGCGCGCGCTGGCCGAGTAAGGCCCGTTACCGATATTTCTGATATTTCTGATATTTTTTTGCCAAACTGCGGCCAAACTGCGGACAAGTGGCGCAATGGCTGGGATAATGCCGCCACGAGTCAACAACCACCGAATGCGCCCCATGAAACAAGATCCACGCTTCCCCAACTTGTATATCCTCAACCACCCGCTGATCCAGCACAAGCTGTCGCACATGCGCGAGCACGACACGTCGACTCGCACCTTCCGCGAACTGCTGAAGGAAATCACGCTGCTGATGGGCTACGAGATCACGCGCGACCTGCCGATGACGACGCGCTCGATCAAGACGCCGCTGGTGACGATCGACGCACCCGTCATCGCCGGCAAGAAGCTGGCGATCGTGCCGATCCTGCGCGCCGGCATCGGCATGAGCGACGGCCTGCTGGAACTGGTGCCGTCGGCGCGCGTCGGCCATATCGGCGTGTTCCGCGACCCGGCCACCCACAAGCCGGTGGAATACCTGGTGCGCCTGCCGGACACCGCCGATCGCATCTTCATCCTGTGCGATCCGATGGTTGCGACCGGCAATTCGGCGGTGTACGCGATCGACGTGCTGAAAAAGCGCGGCGTCAAGGACGAGCAGATCATCTTCCTGGCGCTGGTGGCGGCGCCGGAAGGGGTGACCGTGTTCCAGGACGCGCACCCGAACGTCAAGCTGTATGTCGCCTCGCTCGATTCGCACCTGAACGACCACGCCTACATCGTGCCGGGCCTGGGCGACGCCGGCGACCGCATCTTCGGCACGAAGTAAGCCGGGCCGATGGCAACACTGATCGACCACGACTTCTTCGCCCGCCTGCGCCTGCTCAACGACAAGTTCGCCAACGGCGTGCCGGCCACGATGGCGCAGCTGGCCGCATTGCGCGCCGCGTTCGACCCGCACGCGCCGGATGCCAACATCGTCGCCGAGCTGCACCAGATCCTCCACACCATCGCCGGGTCGGCGGCGACGTTCGGTTTTCGCACGCTGGGGCAGCAGGCGCGCGCGCTCGAGCAGCGGCTGCGGGTACTGATGGCGTTCGAAGTGATCGCCGCGCGCGACTGGCAGAACTGGCTGGCGAGCCTCGACGAGTATTGCGCGTGGGCGGAGATCGACCCCCGCGCGGACGACTATACCGATGAAGGCAAGCAACAGTAAGCTCGGGCGTGCACGGGGGACGTTTGACCTAACGCAAACTTGGGGCCGCTCGATGGCCTATATTTGACCTACCGCATCTGTCGACATGGCCTCGCAAAAGTTGATGTTTGGAATTATTAGGGGGCGGCGCATTTTTATTTTGCGAAGTACGTGTTTCTGGGGTTTTATTCGGTATAATACGGGATCGTTGGATTCGAGGTAGTAAGTGCAGTCTGTCTGTCATTTCTTTCTTGCTTCTTTAAACGATCTAAAACGGGCGCAAGCCCAACTTAACTGAAATAGGAAATTGTAATGGCAACTGGCATCGTAAAATGGTTCAATGATTCGAAGGGCTTCGGCTTTATCACCCCTGACGAAGGCGGCGAAGATCTGTTCGCTCACTTCTCGGCTATCCAGTCGAACGGCTTCAAATCTTTGCAAGAGAACCAGCGCGTCTCTTTCGAAGTAACCGCTGGCCCTAAAGGCAAGCAAGCTTCGAACATTCAGCCTATCTAATCGCTGAGTCAACGAAATAAAAAATCCTCGGTTTCCGGGGATTTTTTTTCGCCTGGATTTTCGTATTGCGATCTCGTGGCTATTACGCCGCGCGCCAGTACTCCGGCTGGTTGTACGTGTGCCGCAGAAAATCCACGAACGCGCGTATCCGTAGCGGCAAGTGCCGCCGCTGAGCGAACACGGCGTGAATATCGTTGCCGGGCGCCGCGAACTGATCGAGCACCGTCGCCAGCCGCCCGGCGCGGATCTCCGGCCCCACCTCCCACATCGACCGCCACGCCAGCCCCTTGCCGGCCAGCGCCCAGTCGTGCAGCACCTCGCCGTCGTTGCACACCATGTTGCCCGCCACCTTCAGTGTCACCTGCTTGCCATGGTCGAGAAAGGTCCAGCCACGCTGGCTGCCTTCGCTGCTGATCGCCAGGCAGTTGTGCCGCGCCAGGTCGGCCAGCACCAGCGGCGTGCCGTGCCGCTTGAAATACGCCGGCGAGCCGACCAGCACGCGCTGGTTGTCGGCCAACTTGACGCCGACCAGGTTCGAATCGGACAAGCTGGCAATGCGGATCGCGACGTCGATGCCTTCGCCGACCAGGTCAACCAGCCGGTCGTTCAGGTTCAGGTTGATCGTCACGTCGCGATGCTCGGCGAGGAAGGAGGGCAGCAGCGGCGCGACGTGCTGGCGCCCGAACCCGGCTGGCGCCGACACCAGCAGGTGGCCGCTGGCGCGTGCGCTGCGTTCGGCCACGGCGGATTCGGCTTCCTCCAGTTCGCCCAGGATGCGCTGACAGTCTTCAAGGAAGGCAGCGCCCTCGTTGGTCAGCGCCAGCTTTCGCGTGGTGCGCTGCAGCAGCTTGACGCCGAGCCGCGTTTCCAACGCATCGAGCCGGCGCCCGATCATCGCCGGGGCGATGCCTTCGGCGCGCGCCGCCGCCGACAGGCTGCCGCGCGCGACGACCTCGACAAAGGTGGAAATCTGGCGGAACTGGCCCATGTTTGGAACTCCTGTAATCTGTGACAAAAACGCACAGATGAATGTATTTATTGTCTCGTTTAGTTACCGTTTAGTGAATATACTTGAAACTATATAAAACGCCAAACGCCCTATACTGAGGGCATGGCGCGCGGCGCCGCGATTGCGTCCGCAGATCCGATCACTAACTACAACAGGAGTCACGCATGAGCATCGCCACCCCAGCCGGTATGGAAATTACCGGACACATTCAGCCAGGCTACGAGCAGGTCCTTACCGCTGATGCGCTGGCCCTGGTCGCCAAGTTGTCGCGCGCCTTCGAGCCGCGCCGCCAGGAATTGCTGGCCGCGCGCGTCGAGCAGGCCAAGCGCCTCGACGCCGGCGAGCGTCCGGACTTCCGCGCCGACACCGCGCACATCCGCGCCAGCGACTGGCAGATTGCGCCGATCCCGAAGGCGCTCGAGCGCCGCCGCGTCGAAATCACCGGCCCGACCGAACGCAAGATGGTCATCAATGCGCTCAATTCCGGCGCCGATGCGTACATGACCGACTTCGAAGATTCGCAGACGCCGAACTGGGACAACCAGATCACCGGCCAGATCAACCTGATGGAAGCGATCCGCGGCACCATCTCGCTCGAGCAGAAGGGCAAGACCTACAAGCTCAACGACAAGGTCGCCACGCTGATCGTGCGTCCGCGCGGCTGGCACCTGGACGAAAAACACGTGCTGGTCGACGGCAAGCGCGTCTCCGGCGGCATCTTCGACTTCGCCCTGTACATGGTGCACAACGCGCGCGAACTGCTGGCGCGCGGCGCCGGTCCTTACTTCTACCTGCCGAAGATCGAATCGCACCTCGAAGCGCGCCTGTGGAACGACATCTTCGTGATGACACAGGAAGAACTGGGCCTGCCGCAGGGCACCATCAAGGCGACCGTGCTGATCGAAACGATCCTGGCCGCCTTCGAGATGGACGAGATCCTGTACGAACTGCGCGAACACAGCGCCGGCCTGAACGCGGGCCGCTGGGATTACATCTTCTCGTGCATCAAGAAGTTCAAGCTTGACAAGGATTTCTGCCTGGCCGACCGCGCCAAGGTGACGATGACGGCGCCGTTCATGCGCGCCTACGCCTTGCTGCTGCTGAAGACCTGCCATGCACGCGGCGCCCACGCGATGGGCGGCATGGCGGCGCTGATTCCGATCAAGAACGATCCGGAAAAGAACGATACCGCGATGGCCGGCGTGCGCAACGACAAGGGCCGCGACGCCACCGACGGCTACGACGGCGGCTGGGTCGCCCACCCGGGCCTGGTCGAACTGGCGATGACGGAATTTACCAAGGTGCTGGGCGACCGCCCGAACCAGCTCAACAAGCTGCGTCCGGACGTCGATGTCACGGCAGCTCAGCTGCTCGACTTCAAGCCGGAAGCGCCGATCACGGAAGCCGGCCTGCGCTACAACATCAACGTCGGCGTGCATTACCTCGGCGCCTGGCTGGCCGGCAATGGCTGCGTGCCGATCCACAACCTGATGGAAGATGCGGCCACCGCCGAGATCAGCCGTTCGCAGGTGTGGCAATGGATCCGTTCGGACAAGGGCGTGCTCGACGATGGCCGCAAGGTCACCGCCGACATGGTGCGCGCGATGATTCCGGAAGAGCTCGTCAAGGTCAAGGCCGACGCGCCGAACGGCGACAACCCGACCTACGACCGCGCCGCCAAGATCTTCGAAGAAATGGCGACGTCCGAATCGTTCGCCGAGTTCCTGACCTTGCCGCTGTACGAGGAAATCTAAGCTAGCGCTTGCGCTCCGCGAGGGGCGCGCGCGCCAGAAAATCGGCGAGCGCCTGCTCGTCGATGCGTTTCCCCTGCAGGTGCCGGATCAGTGCATCGATCCGGTCGCTGCCCCAGAACAGTTCGCTGCCGATCCTGAAGGTCGGCACGCCGAACACGCCGTCAAGAATCGCCTTCTCGGTGTCCGCCGCCAGTTGCATCTTGATGGCAGGCTGTTGCGCCGCGCTCTGCATGACAGGTGCGCTCAGCCCGCAAGCGGTTGCCAGCTTCAGCAGTACCGCCGCGTCCGACACATCTTCCCCATCTACCCAGCAGGCGTTCATCACCGCCGTTGCAAAGCGGCGCCGTTCGTCCTGGCGCGTCAGTGTCAGGCACATGCGCAACGCCCGCAGCGGATTGAACGGATGGCCGGGCGGGCCCTTGAAGCCGAGGCCGGCGCCGGCCGCTTCGCGCATGACGTCGCGGAAAATATAGGCGCGCTTGGCCGGGATCTCCGCCGGGCCGATGTTGCCGTGTGCGTTCAGCAGTCCCGCAAACAGCACCGGCTGAAACACGACTTGCGCGCCTGCCGCCTCGAGGCGGTGCAGGGAATTGGCCGCCAGCCAGGCGTACGGGCTGATCGGGTCGAAGTAGAACGTGACGATCTGTGTGTTTTCCATTGGCGCCTAGAAGCTGTTCTTCCATTCGCGCAGGGCGGCGAACGCGGCCAGCGGGGCGGCGCCGGCGGTGAGCTTGTGGGCGGCCACCAGGCTGGCGACGATCTCCGGCTCGCGATAGCGCAGGAACGGGTTGGTCGCTTTTTCGAGGCCGATATTCGAGGGCACGGTCGGCTGGCCGGCGGCGCGCTTGGCGGTGTCGACTTCGACGCGCGTGCGCAGCTGTCCATTGCCGGGCTCCAGCGCGCTGGCGAAGCGCAGGTTGGCCAGCGTGTATTCGTGGGCGCAGAAGACGGCGGTGTCGTCCGGCAGCGCGGCGAGCTTGCCGAGCGAATCGGCCATTTGCGCCGGCGTGCCTTCGAAGATGCGGCCGCAGCCGCCGGCGAACAAGGTATCGCCGCAAAACAGCCAATGGGCGCCCGGCGTTTCGCGCACGTACGCGATGTGGCCGCTGGTGTGGCCGGGCACGTCGAGCACGCGCAGCATCAAGTCGATGCCGGGAACTTCGACCAGATCGCCTTCACCGAGTGGCTCGGTTAGCGCGGAGATGTTATCGTTGCGCGGGCCGAACACCGGCACGCGCGCGTGGGCCAGCAATTGCGGCACGCCACCGATATGGTCAGCATGGTGATGCGTGAGTAAAATGGCAGTAAGTGTCAGCTTGTGTGCCGCGAGCGCGTCGAGGATGGGTTCGCTGTCGCCGGGGTCGACCACGGCGGCGTTGACGCCGTCATGCACCAGCCAGAGGTAGTTGTCCTTGAACGCGGGAACGGTCAGCACGCTCAAGGCGCTGCGCGGTAAATTGATCATTGTGTTGGTATCGACGAAAAGGCAGGCATGGACAGCGCGGCATCGGAAAAATCCATTATAGCGCTCGACGGCTGGCTGCAAACTCCGGCCGGCATCTACGTGCGTGCGTGGGAGCAAGCCTGCCTCGACGAACTGACGGCCGACATCTTCGGCTACAACGCCGTGCAGATCGGCCTGCCGCAGATCGACGCGCTGGCGGCCAACCGGATGCCGAACAAGTGGCAGGCGGCGACCCGCACCTCGACGATCGACCAGCTGGCCTTGAGCGCGGCCGGCAAGCAGATCGCGGTGGCGCTCGACTTTGCCGAACTGCCGTTCGCCTCGCAAAGCCTGGACCTGGTGGTGCTGCCGCACGTGCTCGAGTTCGCCGCCGAACCGCACCAGGTGTTGCGCGAAGTCGAGCGCGTCCTGATTCCCGAGGGCCAGGTCATCATCTGCGGCTTCAATCCGGCCAGCCTATGGGGCGTGCGCCAGGGCATGGGGCGCCTCACGCGCAGTCCGTACCTGCCGGTGGCGGGCGAATTCATTTCTATGCCGCGCATGAAAGACTGGTTAAAATTGCTCAACCTTGGCGTCAGCCGCAGCCATTTCGGCTGTTATGCGCCGCCATGCCGCACCGCCAAATGGCTCGACCGCTTCGCTTTCATGGAGCGTTCCGGGCAGCGCGGGTGGCCGTATCTCGGCGCGGTGTACATGGTGCACGCGATCAAGCGCGTCAAGGGCATGACCATCATCGGTCCGGCGTGGAAAAAATCGGCGGTCGCGCCCACGGCGGTGCCCGCCACTAACAGAGAGTAAAAGCAGACGGATGAGTAAAGTAGAAATTTTCACCGATGGCGCGTGCAAGGGCAATCCGGGCACCGGCGGCTGGGGCGCCTTGCTGGTGGCCGATGGCCACGAGAAGGAAATCTTCGGCGGCGAATTGAACACAACCAACAACCGCATGGAATTGCGCGCCGTAATCGAAGCGCTGACGCTGCTGACGCGGCCGTGCGAAGTGGTGCTGCATACCGATAGCCAGTACGTCCAGAAGGGCATTTCGGAATGGATCCACGGCTGGAAAAAGCGCGGCTGGAAAACCGCGGCCAAGGAACCGGTCAAGAACGAGGACCTGTGGAAGGCGCTCGATGCCATCCAGGCCACGCACGTGGTCGACTGGCGCTGGGTGCGCGGCCACAATGGCCATCCCGGCAACGAGCGGGCCGACGTGCTGGCCAACCGCGGCGTCGAGACGGTGCGCAAATAGGTCCACCAGAATAAGCGGGCGCGGCGCTGTTATACTGCGGGCCGCACCATCCAACATGTTTTTGCCTGTTTCCACCTGAGTCCCCATGCGTCAAATTGTCCTTGATACTGAAACCACCGGCCTGAACCCGCGCACCGGCGACCGCGTTATCGAAGTCGGCTGCGTCGAGCTGCACAACCGCATGCTGACCGGTAATAACTTCCACCGTTACATCAATCCGGAGCGCGATTCGGAAGAGGGCGCACTGGCGGTGCACGGCCTGACCACCGAATTCCTGCGCGACAAGCCGAAGTTTGCCGACATCGCCCATGAGTTGCGCGAGTACATCCAGGGCGCCGAAGTCATCATTCACAACGCGCCGTTCGACCTTGGCTTTCTGAACGCCGAGTTCAAGCTGCTCGGCCTGCCGACCTTTACCGAGCACTGCTCGGGCGTCATCGACACGCTCGTCAACGCCAAGGAAATGCATCCCGGTAAGCGCAATTCGCTGGACGCGCTGTGCGACCGCTACGGCGTTTCCAACGCCCATCGCAAGCTGCACGGCGCGCTGCTCGACGCCGAGTTGCTGGCCGACGTCTACCTGTCGATGACGCGCGGACAGAATTCGATGTGGATGGATTCGGAGGAAGAATCGACCTCTGGCGGCGAGCTGCTGGTGGCGGTGCCGCTGGCGGCGATCATCGTGCTGTCCGCCAGCGCCGAGGAAGAAGCCGAACACCTGAGCGTGTTGGGCGGACTGGACAAGGCCGTCAAAGGCGCCTGCATCTGGAGAAGTTACGCAGACGCATAAGATTTCGTGACGTTTTCGCAGCGCTATGCGATAATACGTCCCGCTTCGGGAGGTTAGCTCAGGGGTAGAGCACTGCATTCACACTGCAGGGGTCGCAAGTTCGAAACTTGCACTTCCCACCAAAATTCAATTGAATATCAATGGCTTACACCGACCGGGTGTAGGCCATTTTTGTTTGGTATGAAAAAAGGATGAAAAACTCGAGAGTGGATGTAGGTGATGGGGGGCGCCCTGAAACCGACCTGGACTGCCTCGCCCGGGTTGAACTCGAACCCAGCGCCACAACGGCGACTTCGTTGACGACCAACTGATGAAGGCGCCGTTGCACCGCCGAGTAGATGCCGGTGTAGCCGCTTCGATGCCAGGTATCCCAGTGTCGCGCGCGCCGACATGAACCATGTTAAGTAATATCGCAAACTACAGGCCCAAAGAATTAGCCGTCACGATTGTGGTTGCCATCGGTACATTAAAGGTAAACGGGATCATCGGAACGATTGGGTCGTACGGAACTGGAATGCAAGCGCCGCCGGCGACCGGCCCGCATATGCGAACCCTGACGAAACGGATGCAGTTGGGGTCATTCGGATCGGCGATACATGTACCCCGGTTGCTGGCCGGGGAGGCTGGCAAGGTGACAATTGGCGTCGGCACTTGCTGGCTGCCGGTCTTGACCAAGGCCATGTAATCGATTCGAACATGTGTGTCAGTTATTGGCTCGGATAACAGCAGGTTTCCGCTCGATGTGCGGAAAATGGCTCGCTGCCGAACCTGGTCCATCAAGGCGTTGTCGGTAAAGTTTGCATTGGCTGCGGCGTGAGCGGCACTGCGGGTGACTTCTTGCACCGTATTCATGATGTACACGACCCGCGCCATTTCGATTATGCCCATGATGAACATTAAAAACATGCTCAGCGTCAGGGCGACTTCGACGGCCGTCGTGCCTGCCTGGTGGTGTTTGTAGCGACGCATTTGACCTCCACCGGAGTTATTTACCAACATATGGCAAGGTCACGTCGGCAGTCAGCACGATGCCTCCCTCTTCATCAATGAATGATCGCGTTTCCGAGTTCAAGAAATCAGGGAAGACGCGCATCCGGACCGCAACCCTTACCGTATCGGGAACGGAAATTCCGTCGCAGAAGAAGGTGCCACACAGGATGGTGGCCGAGGGGGGGAACGCTCCTGGATTGAGCTCAGCTACTTCCAGTGCGTAAATCTGTCGTGCAACCTCTGCCACGGCGGCGATACGGGTCTGGGACTTCATCTCCGTCACCGGCACCGATGACAAATAGCGGGCCGCGTCATACGCGGCTTTTTGTGCCACCGTGTAGTGCCAGAAGACGCGGCCGAAAAAAAACGGCACTGCCAGCAAGGCTATCAATATCGGGAGGATGATCGCCAGCTCAACGGCAGCGACACCACCCTGCCTCCTGGAGATGCGACGACTCGTCGGGTTCTTCATTGGATAAGCTCCACTTCGCTATCGATGTTTTGGTCCCGCATCAAGCCTGCGAACTCCACTTGGACGCTGCCGGCTGTCGCTGGCACCGTCATATAGAATCGCCCGATTGCAAGCACGTTGGCGGTGATCGACCCGCTCGTGCTGAGCGGGCATCTCAGCAAGGGCACATTCAATACGCGTCGATGTTGCTTCGACGGGGCCAAAGCAGCCCCGGCTGACTGATAAAAATTCGTCAGGTCCGATGTCGTGAGGTAAGGGGTGGTAGCCGGATAGCTGACTTTGCCGCTTGCCCCCGGGTATGGCGATTGTGAGGGGTACAGTGCGCTCCACGTTGCCGATGTCGCGGGAAATGCGTTGTACCCCGCGGTCGGCTCTACTGCGCCTTGGTTGGTATAGGATGAGTACGGAATCGCTTTTGCGTATGACCAAATTGGATTAAATGTTGCGCTTGTTAAGTGGGGCTTGATATTGCTATCGGGCGGAGACTCGAGCGACGTGCAGCCAGTGTCTGTATATACGCCGAAGCGGGTGTTGAGATGCTTGAAAAGAGTTGCGATGGGAAATGGCGAGGCGACGGCGATATTCGCGCCGACCAAGCTTGAGGCAAGCATGGATCCGTTACACGTGAATGGTGCGAGAGAGGCGGCAGTCACGTTGACGGCGCCGTCGCGCGTGCCTAACGGATCGCCCGCGTCCACGGCAAAATGAGCAGGTAGCGCACCGTTCGAACCTAAATTCATTAAATCGTAGGCGGCGCCGCGCCGGAAGCCGTACTGAACAAGCTCCTGAACTACCGGAGATGCTGGGGGTTGCCCCACGGACTCTTCGACTGCGTCAGTAATGGCGCAGACCGCTAACGGGGTCACGTTAATGCCGACACGTCCGGCGACCGCGGTGGCGGTAAGATCTCCGCTCAGCGGTGCGTTCGGCAGGACCCGCAGGAGGATCGTGTCGACGCGCCCGAGTTCAGGATCCAAGGCGGCCGTGTCGACTTGCGCAAACATCAAGCCGGCCGGGAATGCTTTGGCTGAGCTCACGGAGAACCAGCCTGACGCGGAGGCTGTCGCCGAACTGCTGACCCGCAGTGCGTTTCCTGACCACGGGATTGGGGTTGATGAATATTTATACCTTAACTGAGCAACTACCAGGCCCGCCTTCGTTTCGGCATTGGTGACGCCGGCGAGCGTGCCGTTCAGCTCTCGCGCCGCTGCAAGCGCTACAGCGTCAGCAATTGACTGCAACTCGGCCTTTCGGTTGTACACGCGCGAAATATCCAGCGCAAAGCCGCAGAGGCCCATGATGAACAGAAGCGACAGGGCGAACATGATGAGGTAGATGCCGCCTTGCCGCGTCACCCGAGCCGCTCCCCGAGGGGACCATCGGGTGCGAGCATTATCGCGACGCGTTGCCTGGCCATTCGATTCGTTGTGGTCAGCGTTTCGGATCATCCCAAATCCCCCTCAGCGAAGATGCCGGCTTGCTCTGTAGAATCAGAGGCTTAGAAAGGCATTTTATCGTTAGGAAACTTCTCAGGTTTGACGAAAAGCAAGTGCGCAGGTCCGCCACAACCTTTATGCCGGTCGCTACACCGACACGGCGTTGCAGGCCTTTTTCGTGATCGGCTTGGGCGCAAAAGGCGGCGAAAATTCTCGCCGCGCGCTGACAAGTCCTCTAAAGCGAGGCGCACAGCATCATCTGTTGGGTGAAAGTTCAAGATCTCCGATTTAAGTGGCAATTAGCCAAATTAAGCTGGCTAGCCATGCGCTTCTCTTGATATAGTCTTGCAGCAACGTTCGTTGCCCAGCGCTCCCCCATCCCAGCGGCGCAGTTTCCCTTCAGCTTAGTCGGCTGAACCTTATCCTCCCTTTGCGCGGTGTGCAGATGTCCATTACGTCTATTCCTTCCCTGATCCCCTTGTTTTCGCGGACCCTGAGCGCCCCATTCGGCGACCAGTTCCGCTCAGTGCTCATCGCCGACGCCGGATCGACCGACATCGACGATCTGCTGGTCGGTGCCCAGCAAGAACCGCATTGGGTATTCGATTCGAACCAGGCGATTGGCGTCATCACCGAGGTGCTTGCGAACCGTGACACCGATACCCTTCACATCGTTGCGCACGGGCGCGCGCGGGGAATACGATTCGGTGGCGGATGGCTCGACGCAGGCGCGCTGTTTGATGCCAAGGAGTTATTGGCTCAATGGCAGGTAAAGAATATCGCTTTATGGAGCTGCGGCCTTGCCCAGGACGATCCCTTCGTCCGCATGCTGGCGCTGTTTACTGGTGCGCGCGTCTTTTCCAGCGCCAGTGCGCTTGGCATGGTGGATGGACTTCCGAACTGGCGACTCGATGGTGACGATGGGGGCTTCGATACGCCGGCGCCGCCATTCAGCGCCGCAGCCATCGCCAGCTGGCCGCACACTCTGGCATCTCTGAGCTTCGTCAACGCCTACGCTGTCAATACGGCAACCACCGCGGCCTCGAAGGAAGCCAATTCGGTCGACATCAGTTTCGTGTCGCGCAACGTGGCGCGGATCGACGACATGAGCGGCGGTCAGAATTTTTCAGGAAACGACGTTGTTGCCAGGCTGGTGGTAGACGGCGTGGAGTACTTTGGCTGGATCAGCCGTCCCATCAAGAGCGGCGGCGACATCAAAGGCTATTACTTCTGGAGCGACCCGAGCTTCACTTCGCTCGCCGCGGCGACCGCCGACAGCAATGCCGATGGCGACGGCAACAGCGCCGATAATTTCGGTTTCGTGCTGGTGGTCGACCAGGCCTGGTTCGACCAGCAGGCCGGTACGACGATCAAGAACGTCGGCACGTCGTCCGACCGCGTCGACAATGGCATGAACGCGCTGCTGGCCGTGAACTCCGCGCCGGCGCTGGTCAACGACAGCGGCGCGTTCACCGAAGACGCCGGCGCGCAGACCGGCAACGTGCTGCTCAACGACGCCGACGCCAATCTCGACGCGTTGACTGTCACAGGGTTCAAGATCGGCAATGTCGCAGGGACGCTGGGCGCTGCGTTTAACATCGCCAACGTCGGCTCATTCACGCTGCTGGCAAACGGCGCCTATACGTTCACGCCCGTTTCGAACCATGCAGGCACTGTGCCCCTCGTCACCTACACCGCTGCCGACGGCCGCGGCGGCAGCTCGAGCGCCTACTTGTCCATCAATGTCGCCCAAGTCAATGACGCGCCTTCCGGCACCAGCGGCACCATCAGCAGCCGGGAAAACGCCGTCTACACGTTTGGCGCCGCCGATTTCGGCTTCAGCGACGACCTCGACAACCCCGCCAATACCCTCCTGTCGGTCAAGATCGCCACCTTGCCGGACCCTGCCAAGGGAATGCTGACATTGAACGGCATCGCCGTCACCTCGGGCGCATTCGTGGCGGTTGCCGACATCACCAGGCTCAAGTTTTTGCCGGTGGCAAACGGCACGGGCACGGGCTTCGCCAACTTTACTTTCCAGGTGCGTGACAATGGCGGCGGCGCGACCGACATCGACCTCAGTGCTAACACCATCAGCTTCGATATCGTCGACGTCAACAGCGCGCCGCTGGCGGTGAACGACGCCGCGTCGACCACCGAGGCGGGCGGCGCCGGCAACGGCGTCACCTTCGCCGCGCCGGCCGGCAAATTGCTCGCCAACGACACCGACATCGACGCCGCCGACACCAGGAGCGTGGCGAGCGCCAGCGGCGCCGGCACCGGTACGACGGCAGTCGCCACCAATACCGTCATCACCGGCAGCCATGGTGTACTGACATTGAGCAGCGATGGCAGTTACATCTACACGGTCAACAACGCCAGCGGCGCGGTGCAGGCCATGCGAACCGCCGCCAGTACGCTGACCGATACTTTCACTTACACCATGAAGGACGGCGACGGCCTGACTTCGACGGCCTTGCTGACGGTCACCATCGGCGGCAGTAACGACAGCATCGACGCCGTCAACGATGCGAACTTTGCCGTTTCCAGTACAACCGCCCAATTCCGGCTCAATCCGGGCGGCAATGTTCTGCGCAACGACGGCGATGTCGACAGCGGCGATGCCATGTCCGTCACGCGCGCCAGCAAGGGTGCGGCATTGAGCGGCTCCCCGACCACGATTGGCGCCGGCAGCAGCGCCAGTGGCGTAGAACACAGTACTTACACGACATTTGTCGTCGACAGCGCCGGCATCTCGCCGGGCGACATCGTCGTAGTCACGGCTGGCAATTCCAGTAGCGGTTACTTTCCCGTCTCCACGACGGTGCTGAGTTTCTCAGCAGGAAGCAAGACCGTCACCGTCAGCGATGCTGGCTATATCGGCGCTGGCTCTGCCCTGACCATCGGCAGCGGCTTGTTTTCCGTCGCCTCGGTCGGCGCGGCGCACACCACCAAGGTCGCGATTTTTGTCGCAACCGGCGACGGCAGCATCACCAATGGGGTCGGCGTCACTGGCAGCGGCATCGGGCCCGGGACGACCGTGACGGCAGTGAATTCGGCCGCTGTCAGCGGCGGGACGATGTACCAGGTGACGCTGAGCCAGGCACTGACCGGCGCGCTGGGCACGAACCTGGTGTTCGGCAGTGCGGGTACGACGATTGCTGGCGACTACGGCAACTTGTTGCTGCAAAACGATGGCAGCTATACCTACGCGGTCACCGGCACCACCACTACCGGCACCGAGACGTTTACCTATGAAGTGCGCGATACGTCCGGCGCGCTCAGCACAGCCAAACTGACCATCGGCATCACCAACGCCACCGCGGCCGCGCCTGTGCTGGTGGCCGACAGCAAAACCATTTCGGAAAACGGCAGCGTTGTCAGCGGCAACTTGCTGTCGAACGACAGCGGCGCCAGCGGCCTCATCGATGCGCAGGGCAGCGGCGCGACCTTTTTAGCCGCCAGCGCGGCCGGCACCGTCGTCGCCGGGCGCTACGGAACGCTCACCGTCCATAACGCCGGCGGCCAGGCCGAGGGCGCTTACGCGTATGCCGTCGCCGCAGGCAATGCCAGCGTCGACGCCCTGAATGGATCGCAAACGCTGACCGACGTCTTTCAGTACAGGGCCGCCGGCGCGGGCGGAACCTTCGCCATTTCCTCGCTCACGATCACCATCAACGGCGCCAATGACGCGCCCCTCGCGGTGAACGATACCGCGACAGCGCGCGAGGCAGGAGGCGCCGACAATGCGGCCGCGGGCCTGAACCCTGCGGGCAATGTGAAGGGCAACGACAGCGACCCCGACAACGGCGACAGCATCGCCGTCAGCATGGCTGGCACCAGCAGCGCCGCTGCCACGGTGGCCGGTGGCAGCAGTGCCGCCAATGGCCTCACCATTGTCGGCGCTTATGGCAGCCTCAAGCTCGGCGCCGACGGCAGTTTTACTTACGCTGTGGACAATTCCAACGCCGCCGTGCAAGCGCTTGGCCTCGCCTCGGGCGGGCTGGCGGACACGTTCACCTATCAACTGCGCGACGCGGCCGGACTGACATCGACGGCCACGCTGACACTCGACGTGCTCGGTGCCAACGACGCGCCGGTCAACGCACTGAACGCCGGCGCGACCATCGCGCAAGGCGTCGCCGGCGCGCTGGCCGGCATCAGCGTCGCCGACGTCGACGATGCCAGCATCACCGTCAGCCTCGCTGTTGTCAGCGGCGTCCTGGCCATCGGTACGCTCGGCGCGGCCGCCATCAGCGCCGGTGTGAACGGCAGCGCCCGCCTGACCCTGTCCGGAAGCCCGGCCGATATCAACTCCGCCCTGGCCACGCTCAGCTACCAGGGCGGGCCAGACTTCAGCGGCACCGACACCTTGACGGTGACCAGCCGCGATGCCGGCGCGCTGCAGGACATCGATATTCTCGACATCACCGTGTCGCCGGATAACCGCGCACTGACGGTCAGCTCCCTGTCGGTCAACGAAGCCTCGCCGTTCGCCGTATTCACCGTCACCGGCGCCGTCGGCCAGAAGGTCACGCTGGCGCTGCCCGACATCGCCGGCGCCGCGCGCGCCGCCGCGGGCGCCGACTACCAGTCCGTCCTCGACTACTTCGACGGCGCGGCGTGGCTGCCCTACGACGGCAACCCGGTTGCGATTCCCGCCGGGGGCGATCTGTTCGTCCGCATCGGCGTTCTGCAAGACACGGCCGACGAGGGCGCCGAGGCGTTCAACCTGATCGCTCTCAACAAGGCCGGAACCTCCGTTTCGGGAACGGCGACGATCTACGACAATGGGCTCGGAATCATTTACGACGGCAGTATCGTCGGCGGCACGCCGGCCACTGCGACTACCGGGCTCGATGACGACCGCGCAGTCAGCGTGACGAATATCTCGGTCAACGAAAATTCGCCCTATGCGGTATTCACGCTGACAGGTTCGGCCAGCCAGGTCGTCACGCTTGCCATTGGAAACGGTAACGCCAGCAACGCCGACCACGGCAGCGCCATCGAATACTTCGACGGCGCCGGCTGGCGGGCTTACGGCAGCTCTGTGACGCTGCCAGCGGGCGGCACGCTGTTTCTACGCGTGAGCATCACCACCGACAGCGTCTACGAAGGACCGGAGAGCTTCGGCATCGTCGCCTCGAACCTGAGCGGCCGTTCGTATGTTGGTACGGCGACCATCAACGACGACGGTCGCGGCCTTGTTTTCCCTGGCACGATCACCGCCGGCGCCATTGACAGCGCGGCCATCGGGCTCGATAACGATCTGGCAGTGGCGCTCGTGGCCTTCGGACCGGTCAACGAAGCATCCGCCTACGCCATGTACACGGTCACCGCGACGGCAGGCGAAGTGCTGGGACTGGCGCTGGCCGGCAGCGGCAGCGCACCGGCCACGGCGGCCGGATTCACGCTGGACTTCTCGTATGACGGCATAGCGTGGTCCAGCTACGGCGACGCCACTCAGCCGATCGTGCCTGCGGGCGGACTCGTGTACGTGCGGGCTGCCATCGCCAGCGAACAGGACACCAGCGTCGAAGGCGCCGAGACGTTCGCGCTGACCGCTTCCATCAGCAGCGGTCTCGGCAAGAGCGCGAGCGCTACCTCGACCATCGTCGACGATGGCAGCGGCAGTCGCTACGACGGTTCGGTCAGCGGCGGCCTGCCGGTAGCGGATACCACCGGACTCGATCAGGACGGCGACCTCACGCCCCCGACAATTGCCATCACCGCCAGCACTGCCACGCTGGGCATGGGACAGTCGGCGACGATCACCTTCACGCTGTCCGAAGCTGCCACCGATTTTGCCGTCGGCGACGTCGCCGTCAGTGGCGGCAGCCTGGCGAGTTTCAGCGGCAGCGGCGCCATCTACACGGCCACCTTCACGCCTGCGGCCAGCAGCACGGCCAATGGCGTCGTCAGCGTCGCCAGCGGCAGGTTTGCCGATGCGGCAGGCAATGCCAACGCGGACGGCGCCGACAGCAACAATACGTTGACGATGGCGGTCAATACGGTCGCCGCGGATACGACCGCGCCGACCATTGCAATCAGCAGCGATGCATCCGCCCTGGCCGTCGGCCAGAGCGCAACCATCACGTTCACCTTGTCGGAAGCTGCAAGCGACTTCGTCGCCGCCGACGTCGCCGTCAGTGGCGGCATCCTGTCGAATTTCAGCGGCAGCGGCAGCAGCTACAGCGCCACCTTCACGCCTGCGGCCAGCAGCACGGCCAATGGCGTCGTCAGCGTCGCCAGCGGCAGGTTTGCCGATGCGGC
>JAZKFW010000063.1:0-44060 GCA_040386255.1 Pseudomonadota bacterium | reverse complement strand
ATTTAGGGTGACAACTAGTCTGACAGAGGGGGAATGTCAGACCTGACACCAGCGTTGACACCCGCCATGCTAAATGGACGCCATTCCCTCTGGATGCGCCATGCTCAGACCTGCCTTCCTTCAGATGCTCGCCGCCGGCCTCGCCCTGTCGAGCGCGGTATCGGCCCACGCACCGCCGCCGCTGCAAAAGGCGCGCACCATTACCGTCCACAGCAAAATCAGCTACCTGGCATTCCTGCCCAAGTCGTATTCCGCCAAGGGCGCGCCGGTGCCGCTGATCGTCTTCCTGCACGGCTCCGGCGAACGCGGCCGTGACCTCAACAAGGTCAAGGCGTGGGGCCCGCCGGCCATCGCCGACAAGGATCCGGCGTTCCCGTTCATGGTGGTGTCGCCGCAGGCGCCGGACGGCGAATGGTGGCATGCCAGCCTGCTCAAGGGAATGATCGACGAGGTACTGGCCAAATACAATGTCGACCGCAGCCGCGTCTATCTGACCGGCCTGAGCATGGGCGGCTACGGCGCCTGGGACCTGGCCATCAATTACCCGGATTACTTCGCCGCCATCGCGCCCATTTGCGGCGGCGGCAACACGATCCGCATCGGCCAGCTGAAAAACGTGCCGACCTGGGCGTTCCACGGCAAAAAGGACCAGTCGGTGCCGGAGCAGGAGTCGGCGACGATGGTGGCGGCACTCAGGGCGGCCGGCGGCGACGTCAAATATACCGTGCTGCCGGACGCCGGCCACGTCGACGCCTGGGTCCATGCCTACGGCGAGGCCGGCCTGTTCGACTGGTTCCTCGCACAGCGCAAGCGCTAGCCTCAGGGCGGCGCGCGCCGCGGCGCGGCAAAATCGAACCCTGCCACCGCCTGCGCCGACAACGTGCCCAGCCGGCCGTACAGCGGCAGGATGTTGCTCTTGTCGTCGGGATAGACGCGGTTCGACAGGAACACGTAGAACGTGCGCGAGTGCGGGTCGATCCACAGGATGCAGCCGGTAAAGCCGGTGTGGCCGTAGCTGCCGATCGGGAACAGCTCGCCGCGCGGGCGCGCGAACGGCGAATCGATGTCCATCCCCATGCCGCGCCGCTGCGCCACCGCCGCCGGCGACTGCACCGTCGTCAGCAGGCGCACGCTGTCGGCGCTGAGGACGCGTACGCCGTCGAGCTCGCCGCCGGCAAGCAGCATCCGCGCGAACCGCGCGACATCGCCGGCAGTGGTGAAGACGCCGGCCGAACCGGCCACGCCGCCCATCCGCCGCGCGGTCGGGTCGTGCACCACGCCTTGCAGCACGGCGGCGCCGCTGCGCTGGGTCGGCGCGACGGCGGCGGCGGCGGTCCGCGCCAGCGGCAGGTAGCCGGTGTTGTGCATTTGCAGCGGCGCAAAAATATGACGCTGCGCGAACTCGTCGAGCGGCACGCCGGCGATGCGCCGGACCAGCTGGCCGAGCAGGATGTAGTTGACGTCCGAGTAGCGGAACGCGGCGCCCGGGGTGTCGGTCACCTTGCGCGCGCAGGCCAGCTGATGGGCTGCGGCCTCGCCCTGCCAGGCCGGCAACGCCGGCAATCCCGCCGGCAGTCCCGAACTGTGGGTCAGCAGGTGGCGCACCGTGATGGCGTCCTTGCCGTCGCCGCCGCATTCGGGGAAGTAGCGCACGATCGGCGCCTCCAGGTCGAGCTTGCCGGCTTCGGCCAGCAGCAGCGCCGCCGGCGCCGTCGCCAGCACCTTGCTCAGCGACGCGGCGTCGAACACCGTGCCTTCGTCGGTGGCAGCGGCGCCGGCCTCGTAGCTCAGGCGGCCGTAAGCGCGCCGGTACAGGTCGCCGTTGCGTTCGAGGTGGAACACGGCGCCCGGCATGCCGCGCGCGGCCACCACGGCGCCGATGGCGCTGTCGATCTCGGCGAAGCGGGCACGGTCGAGTTGCGCGGCCGGCGGCAACAATGCGCAACCTGCCGACAGCAGGGCGAGCGAGGCGCCGGCAACCAGCAGCGCGCGCTGCGTCGTGGGAGTGCTAGCAGTCATCTCGTCAATGTACCAGAGCGGCGCGCGCGATTGTGGCAGCAATGACGGATAAACAACGGCATTTCGTCGACGATTCTTGCCGTGGCGTTGATCAGACGCCGCTGGCCGCCAGTTCGCGCGCGATTGCGCCCAGCCGCCTCACCTCCTCGGTGGCGGCGGCGAGCGACGCATTGCGCGCGGCAAGTTCTAGCGCCGGCATGCTGGTGATTGCCTCGAACATCACATCGCGCAGCTCGGCGAACGTCGCCAGCACGTGAACCAGCGCGGTGAACGCGATCCGGTCCCCTTCCGCCGCCGGCAGCGCGGCAAAGTTCGCCTGTGCCTGGCGCACGTTCGCCGCCATCGCTTCAGGATCGGCGCCGCCCTGTCCCATGTCCGCGAGCATGCCGGCCACCGCGGCTTCCAGGCGCGCGGTGCCGTAAATAAAACTGCCGATGGCGTGGTAGTCGGGCGAGGCGTCGCCGGGTTCGTCGATTGCGTCGGTTGTCATGATAATGGCGTGATGAGAGAAGGCGGTCAGGATACACCGGTGCGCGACGCAGCGTGATCGATTGCAGCGCCACCAGCCGATGTGTTAAATTTCTCGCCTTGTTTTCCCGCCCCGCGTGCCATGACCAGATCCCTGATTTTTGCTACCTGCCTGCTGCTGTCGGCTTGCGCCAGCCAGCCCGCGCTGACCGCCCGGACCGTCAATTCCGGCGCCGAACGCGCGCCCGAACAGCTGGCCGTCGTGTTCGAAAAGGCCGACCTGGCATTGCGCATCGAGCCGGCCCGCCGCACCATCCGTGGCGACGCCACCTTGACGCTGCAGGCGCTGGCGCCGTTGAGCCGCATCGTGCTCGACCTCGACAACAACCTGCCGGTCGACTCGGTGGAGATCGACGGCCAGCTGCTGCCGGCCGGCGCCTACAGCAACCCCGACGGGCGCCTGGCGATCACGCTGCCGCGCCAGCTTGCCGCCGGCGCCAGGGTGGCGGTGCGGGTCCGCTACCACGGCAAGCCGCACGTGGCGAGGAACGCGCCATGGGACGGCGGCTTCGTCTGGTCCAGCACGCCCGACGGCCAGCCGTGGGTTGCCAGCGCGGTGCAGGGCGAAGGCTGCGACCTGTTCTGGCCGTGCATCGACCATCCGATGGGCAAGGCCAAGCTGGTCGACCAGCACATCACCGTGCCGTCGCCGCTGGTGGCCGCCGGCGCCGGCGTCGCCATGGGCATGGACGAGGCCGACGGCTGGCGCACCTGGCACTGGCGCGCCAAGAACCCGAGCACGTATGGGATCTCGGTCAACGTCGGTCCCTACCAGCTGCTGTCGGACGACTACCGCAGCCGCTTCGGCAACACCATTCCACTGCGCTTCTGGCACCTGCCGCAAAGCGCCGCGCAGGCGCGCGAACTGCTGAAGGAATTCGCGCTGATGCTCGATTTTTTCGAGAGCACCATCGGCCCCTACCCGTTCGGCGACGAGAAAATGGGCGTGGTCGAGACCGCGCACAAGGGCATGGAGCACCAGACCATCAACGCCTACGGCAACAAGTACGCCAAGACGATGTACGGCTACGACGACCTGCTGCAGCACGAATTCGCCCACGAGTGGTTCGGCAACCAGGTGACCAACATGAACTGGGACGACATGTGGCTGCACGAGGGACTCGGCAGCTACATGCAGCCGCTGTACATGCAGTACCTGCGCGGCGACCAGGAATATTTTGCCAGCCTGATGAAGCTGCGCTCGACCATCGTCAACAAGGCCGCCATGGTGTCGGGCAAGCCGCAGGTGGTCGAAGACGTCTACGACATCAAGCGCGGCGGACCGGGCCAGGACATCTACGTCAAGGGTGCGCTGGCGATGCACACGCTGCGCGCGCTGGTCGGCGACGACGCCTTCTTCCGCGCGGTGCGCAAGCTGGTGTACGGCACCGAGCAGCCTGTGCCCGGCGCGCTGGCGCCGCGCTACGCCACCACGCGCGAATTCATCGGCTTCGTCAACCAGGCCAGCGGGCGCGACCTCGGCTGGTTCTTCGACGTCTACATGTACCAGGCCGAGCTGCCCGAACTGCTCGCCAGCAAGGCCGACGGCAGGCTGAACCTGCGCTGGAAGACGGCGGGCGGCAAGCCGTTCCCGATGCCGGTGGAAGTGCGCGTCGGCGCCAAGGTCGAGACGGTCGCGATGGCCGGCGGCGAAGGCAGCATCGCGCTGCCGGACGCGCTCACCTACACGCTCGACCCGCGTTCGAAGCTGTTGCGGCGGGCGCCGCACATCGAACAGTTCCAGGCCTACGAGAAGGAAAAGAAGACGGCAAAGGTGCCCTGAGCGCGCCCTGTCAGCCCGCCACGCGTGCATCCACGCCACATTAATGTCTTGTAGACAATCAATTCACGCTGACGATGTTGACGCGACACCAACCCCATGCGATGCTGGCTCGCGAGCGCGCTGAGGCGGCGCGCGTGCGTACGTCACGGAATCTCCTGCCCAGTCGTATTGCCATTCATTGCTCAAGGAGACGCACAATGGCGCTGAGGTTCCGCCTGCACCGATTCAGATTCACGCTTCTTGCCATTCTCACCTTCGTTTCCTGCATGGCCGCGTCGGCGCAGACGCGCCTCACGGTGGGCATCTATGAAAACGCGCCGAAGCTCGGTTTCGACGCCGCCGGCCAGGCCAGCGGCATCGAGGTCGATATCCTGCGCGAGATCGCGGCGGCCGAAAACTGGACGCTGGCGTTCGTGCCGTGCGAATGGCAGACCTGCCTAGACCAGCTCAAGGCCGGCAAGATCGACCTGCTGCCGGACGTCGCCTATTCGGAGGAACGGGACGCCGCGTTTGCCCTGCACCGCGTCCCGGCGCTGCACAGCTGGTCGCAGGTGTACCGCCATCCGCGCGTGGCGATCACCTCGATCCTCGACCTGAAAGGCAAGCGCGTCGCGCTGCTCGGCGGCTCGATCCAGCAGCCGTTCTTCGCCACCATGTCGCGCAATTTCGGCCTGAACGCGGTGGAGGTGCCGGCCGCCTCGATGGAACAGGCGTTCCGGCTGGTCGAGCAGGGCGAGGCGGACGCCGTCGTCGCCAACAAGTTTTTCGGCGACCTGTACGCGCCGCGCTACCGCCTGGCCGACACGCCCATCGTGTTCCAGCCGGCCAGCCTGTTTTTCGCCGCCCGCAAGGGCAGCCTGGCCGGGGAACTGGCCGCCATCGACCGCCACCTGGCCAGCTGGCAGGCCGACCCGGATTCGGTCTACTTCCACATCCTGCGCCGCTGGCAGGGTCCCGCCGCGCAGGCGCGCATCCCGCCCTGGCTGTGGTGGGGCCTGGGCGTGGTGCTGCTGCTGCTGGTATCGGCCCTGCTGGCCGCCGGCTGGCTGCGCCGCGAAGTGGCGGCGCGCACGCGCGACTGGCGCGACAGCGAACGCAAGCTGTCGACCATCCTCGACAGTGTCGACAGCCTCATCTACATCAAGGATGCCAGCTATCGCTACGACTATGTCAATCAGGCCGTCTGCAAGATGATGGGCAAGAGCCGCGCCGAGATCATCGGCAAGGACGACGAGCAGCTGTTCGATGCCGACACCGCGGCGCTGATCAGGCAGCAGGACCGCGAGGTCATCGAGCGCGGCCGCCGCGTGGTGGCCGAGCTGGTGCCGGCGCGCCCGAATCCGTCCGCCGCGACGTTCCAGTCGCGCAAGCTGCCGCTGTGCCGCGACGACGGCAGCGTGTACGCCTTGTGCGGCATCTCGACCGACATCTCCGAACGCAAGCACATCGAGGATTCGCTGCGCGTCGCCGCCACCGTATTCCAGTCGCAGGAAGCGATGTTCGTGATGGGGCCGGACCGGCGCATGCTCGACGCCAACCACGCGTTCAGCGCCATGAGCGGCCTGGCCGACGGCGCCGCGATCGGCATGCAGCTGCCGCCGTTCTCGTTCGAGCCGGACGGCCCGGACATGCGCGATTTCATGTGGGAAGTGGTGGCGCGCGAGGGCCAGTGGCGCCAGCAGGTGTGGACCCGGCGCCAGGACGGCGCGCAGTATCCGGCCTGGCTCAGCGTCACCGCGGTGCGCGACGCCCACGGCGCCACCACCAACTATGTCGGCACCCAGATCGACATCACGGCGCAGAAGCTGGCGCAGGACGAAATCGTCAAGCTCGCCTTCTACGACCCGCTGACCGGCTTGCCGAACCGCCGCCTGCTGCTCGAGCGGCTCGAGCACAGCCTGACGGTGCACCACCGCAGCAAGCTCGGCGGCGCCGTGCTGTTTCTCGATCTCGACAATTTCAAGGATCTCAACGACACCCGCGGCCACGAGATCGGCGACCAGCTGCTGCTGCAGGTGGCGCAGCGGCTGGCCGCCTGCAGCCGTGACGGCGACACCGTGGCGCGCCTCGGCGGCGACGAATTCGTCATCCTGCTCGAAGGCGTCGAAGGCAGCGAGAGCGAGGTGGCCGACAGCGCCGCCGCCGCCGCATGGAAAATCCTCGACGTCATCGGCCGCCCCTTCGTCATCGACGGCAGCGCCCACCACGCCACCTGCAGCATCGGCGCCGCCCTCTACCTCGACGAAGACTTGCAGGTCAACGACCTGATGAAGCGGGCCGACCTGGCGATGTACGAGGCGAAGAAGAACGGCCGCAATACCTTGCGCTTCTTTCACGGCGACATGGCGTCGGCGGTGTCGAATCGCACCGAGCTCGAGAGCGAGCTGCGGGCCGCCATCGCAGCGTCGCAACTGACGCTGCATTACCAGTCGCAGGTCGACGGCGCCGGCCGCATCACCGGCGCCGAGGCGCTGTTGCGCTGGCCGCATCCGCAGCGCGGCATGGTGGCGCCGATTGTGTTCATCGGCGTCGCCGAGGAATCCGGCCTGATCGTCCCGCTCGGCCAGTGGGTGCTGCGCACCGCCTGCCTGCAACTGGCGGCGTGGGCGCGCATGCCGCATCTGCGCCACCTGACGCTGGCGGTCAATGTCAGCGCGCACCAGTTCCGCGAAGCCGATTTTGTCGAGCGCGTGCTGGCGCTGCTGGAAGAAAGCGGCGCCGATCCGACCCGCCTGAAACTGGAGCTGACCGAGTCGCTGCTGATCGATAACGTCGAGGGCACGGTGGCCAAGATGAACCGGCTCAAGGCGCGCGGCATCGGCTTCGCGCTCGACGATTTCGGCACCGGCTTTTCGTCGCTGGCCTACCTGAAGCGGCTGCCGCTCGACCAGCTCAAGATCGACCACTCCTTCGTGCGCGACCTGCTGGTCGACCCCAACGACGCCGCCATCGCGCGCAGCATCGTCGCGCTCGCCGCCGCCCTCGGCCTGGGCATCATCGCCGAAGGCGTCGAGACCGAAGCGCAGCGCAGTTTCCTCGCCGAGATCGGCTGCGAGGCGTGCCAGGGCTACCTGTTCAGCCATCCGGTCGCCGTCGACCAGTTCGAGCGGCTGCTGGCGCCGCCCGCCGGCGTGCGCGCATAGCCAAAGAAAAACCCCGCGGGCATGACGCCGGCGGGGCTTTTCAGGAGGGGCCAGCCCGGCTTACTGCACCGGATTGCCATCCACGTCGATCTTGCGCACTTCACCGAGCTGCATGTCGCGGATGCCGGCTTCGACCTTGCTCATGTCGCCCACCACCACCCATACCAGCTTGCCCGGCATGATCATGCGCGCCGCCAGCGCATTCGCCTGCGCCGGCGTCATCGCCATCACCGTGCCGGTGTACTTGTTGTAGTAGTCCTCGGGCAGCTTGTACTGCAGGATGGTCGAATACGCGCCGCTCAGCTGGCCGGCCGTCTCGAACGAGCCCGGCAGCGCCAGCGTCTCGTTGGCCTGGGCGTCGCGCAACTCGTCGACGGTGATCGGCCGGCCGCCGGCGACGTCGCCATACTCGCGCACCAGTTCCTTCAGCGACTCCTTCGTCTTGTCGGTCTGCACCGGCGACTGGCTCACGTACAGGCGCTGGCCCACCGCGGCCGGCATGAACGAGCGCACGCCATACGACCAGTGCTTGTCTTCGCGCAGGTTCATGTTGATGCGCGAACTGAAGCTGCCGCCGAAGATGTTGTTGACCACGCCGAGCTGCACTTCATCGGGCGAATTGCGCGGCGGCGCCAGCTGCACGCCGTAGATCACGCTTTGCTGCGAGCCCGGACGGTCCATCAGGTACACCACCGTCTTGGCCGGCTGCTGCACTTCGACCACGTTCTTCTTCGGCACCTCGCCCGCTTTCCAGCTGCCGAAATTTTTCTCCAGCAGCGGCGTGATCTCGGCCAGCGTGGTGTCGCCCACCACCAGCAAGGTCGCGTTGTTCGGCTTGAACCAGGTGCGGTGGTAGTTGACCAGGTCGGCGCGCGAGATGCGCGCCACTGCCGCCTCGGTGCCGCTGCCGCTCATCGGCAGCGAATAGGCGTGGCCCTTGCCGTAGATCAGCGAAGGAATGACGCGCGTCGCCATCGCGTTCGGGTTCACTTTCTCGCGCTGGATGGCGGCCAGCTGGTCCTTGCGCAGGCGCTCCAGTTCGTTCTGCGCGAACGCCGGATGCAGCACGATGTCCGCATACACTTCCAGCGCTTTCGGCATGGTCGCTTTCAGCGCGTCCATCTGCACGAACGCGCCGTCGAGGTTGGTGCGCGCCGAGAAATTGGCGCCCAGCGCTTCGAACTCTTCGCCGATCTTCAGCGAGCTGCGGGTTGGCGTGCCTTCCTGCATCATGCGCAGCGACAAGCTCGCCAGGCCAGGCATGTCGGCCGGATCGGACGCGTAGCCGCTGTCGACCATCATCGAAAAATTGACGATCGGCGCGTCGTGGCGCTCGGCCAGCACCACTTTCAGGCCGTTCGACAAGGTCGTGCTCTGCATCGGCGGCAGCTTCAGCGATTCCGCCTTGCCCAGCGCCGGCGCCTTGCTGCGGTCGACTTTGGCGGTGGTGCTCAGCGTGGTCGGGAACGGCTGCACCTCGAGGTTGTAGTCGCCATCAAGCAGCCACTCGTTCATCGCCTGCTTGATCTGCGCCGGCGTCGCCGCCTTGATCGCCTTCAGGTAATCCTTGTAGCAATGCGGGTTGCCGGTGTAGGTCGTGCATGAAGCGAGCAGGTCGCTCTTGCCGCCGAAGCCGCCGACGCGCTCGACGATGCGGGTAAAGCGCGCCAGGATCGCCGTCTTCGCCAGTTCCAGCTCGGCCGCGGTCGGGCCGGACTTCATCAGCGCGCGCATTTCCTCGTCGGCCGCCACTTCCAGCTTGCGCAGCTCGACGCCCGGGCGCGCGGTCAGGGTCAGGTCGAACTGGCCGGCGATTTCATTCGAATCGTTGGAGGCCGTCGCGCTGGTGGCCAGCTGGTCCTTGTAGACCAGCCGCTTGTAGAAGCGCGACGTCTTGCCGCCGCCCAGCACGTAGGCGCCGAGGTCGAGCAGCGGCTCGCTGGCCGTGTGCGCGCCCGGCACGTTCCACACGCGGTACAGGCGCGCCTGCGGCACCCGGTCCTGCACGGTGGTGCGATGGGTGCCCGTGCGCTTGGCGATCCACGCCGCGTGCTTGGCCAGCGGCGGGCCGGCCGGGATCTCGCCGAAGTACTTCTCGACCTTCGCGCGCGCCTGCTCCGGCGTGATGTCGCCGGCGATCACCAGCGTCGTGTTGTTCGGGCCGTAGTTGGTCTTGAACCACTCCTGGACGTCGGCCATCGAGGCCGCGTCGAGGTCCTTCATCGAACCGATCACGGTCCAGGAATACGGGTGGCCGACCGGATAGGTATTCTCGGTCAGGATCTGGTAGGCGACGCCGTAGGGCTGGTTCTCGCCCTGGCGCTTTTCGTTTTGCACGACGCCGCGCTGCAGGTCCAGTTTCTTCTGGTCGACCACGCCGAGCAGGTGCCCCATGCGGTCGCTTTCGGCGAACAGCGCGTAGTCGAGCATCGAGGTCGGCACGTTCTGGAAATAGTTGGTGCGGTCGTTATTCGTGGTGCCGTTCAGGCTGGTCGCGCCGATGCGCTCCATGGCGTTGATGTAGGTCGCCTGCTTGAAGTTTTCGCTGCCGCCGAACATCAGGTGCTCGAACAGGTGCGCAAAGCCGGTCTTGCCGACCTTTTCGTTTTTCGAGCCGACGTGGTACCAGGTGTTGACTGCCACCACCGGCGTCTTGTGGTCTTCGTGCACCAGCAAGGTCAGGCCGTTCTTCAGGACGAACTTGGTGTACGGAATGTCCGGGATGGCGATGTCGACCTTGGTGGACGGCTTGGCCGCCGGCGCTGCCTGGGCCAGGCCGCTGGCGCCCATCAGGGCGATCGACGCCGCCAGCACGCTGGTGCGAAATAACATGGTCATGCTGTATCTCCTTGGGATCGGCTCGGATGGCCGAATAAAAACGATGAAATTGAACGTTACCGTTCCATTTTATTGCTTTTCCGTCTGGGAAATATAGCTTTATTTGCCATGCATATATCGATATTTACACCTGCCCATCCCGCACGGCGGCGGTGATTTCATAGGAATGCAGGCGCGCCTGGTGGTCGAAGATCTGCGACGTCACCATCAGCTCGTCGGCGCCGGTGCGCGCGATGAAGGCGTCGAGTTCGCGCTTGACGGTGGCCGGCGCCCCGATGGCCGAGCACGACAGCACCTGCTCGAGCATCGCCGCCTCCTGCGGCCCGAGGCTTTCCAGGTAGCCCGGCTTGGGCGGCTGCAGCTTGCCGGGGCGGCCGGTGCGCAGGTTGACGAACGCCTGCTGCATCGACGTCGCCAGCAGGCGCGCCGCGTCGTCTGTGTCGGCGGCGAACACGTTAAAGCCGAGCATCACGTACGGCTTGTCGAGCTGGGCCGACGGTTTGAAGGTGGCGCGGTACAGCGCCACCGCCTGCATCATCTGCTGCGGCGCGAAGTGCGACGCGAACGCGTACGGCAGGCCGAGCGCCGCGGCCAGCTGGGCGCCGAACAGGCTCGAGCCGAGGATCCACAGCGGCACTTCCAGGCCCGTGCCCGGCACCGCGCGCACCTGCTGGCGCGGCTGCTCCGAAAAATAATCCTGCAGCTCGACGACGTCCTGCGGAAACTCGTCGGCGTCCGAGCCCAGGTTGCGGCGCAGCGCGCGCGCCGTCAGCTGGTCCGAGCCGGGCGCCCGTCCGAGGCCCAGGTCTATGCGGCCCGGAAACAGCGACGCCAGCGTGCCGAACTGTTCGGCGATGACCAGCGGCGAATGGTTCGGCAGCATGATGCCGCCGGCGCCGACGCGGATGCGGCTGGTGCCGGCGGCCACATGGCCGATCAGCACGGCGGTGGCGGCGCTGGCGATGCCTGGCATGCCGTGGTGCTCGGCCAGCCAGAAGCGCTGGTAATTCCAGCGCTCCGCATGCTGGGCCAGCTCGAGCGAGTTGCGGAACGACTGGCTGGCGTCGCTGCCTTCGGTGATCGGGGCAAGGTCAAGCACGGACAAGGGAATCATGGTTTCGCAATCGTTGGGTGGGATGGCCAATTCTAATCGCTGTGCATTTTTCTCGTCGTCCATGCCACTAAAGCAACTGTTCGAAAACCGGGGTCAGACCCAGGTTTTGGAATATCCTCCTCGGCGGTGCCCCGCCGGAAATCCTCAAACTTGCAAAACCTGGGTCTGACCCCGGTTTTGGAACTATCCCCGGTTTTGGAACTACAAATTTGCAAAACCTGGGTCTGACCCTGGTTTTGGAACTATTGCTGTGCGGCTATTTTATGCAGCACGGCCCTAAAACCTGTATCATGAAACCTAGCGAATCTGCTTGAGGAGGTACCATGAACCAACGCCGATCATTCCTGAAAAGCTCCGCTCTGCTGGCTTCGGCCCTGAGCGTTCCCGCCATCGGACGCGCCGCGGCAACCTTGCCGCATGAGCGCACGCTGCGGCTGTATAACACCCACACCGGCGAAACCCTGCGCACCGTCTTCTGGGCGGAGGGCCAGTTCGTGCCTGAAGCATTGATTGACATCAACAAGCTGTTGCGCGATCACCGCAGCAATACCGTCGCGCAGATGGATCCGAAGCTGCTGGTGCTGCTCGACCAGGTCAGCACCCAGGTCGGCAGCGGCAAGGTGCTGCACGTCATCTCCGGCTACCGCTCGCCGGAAACGAACCGCCGCCTGGCCGAACGGTCCGGCGGGGTCGCCAAGCACAGCATGCACCTCGAGGGCAAGGCCATCGACATCCGCCTGCCGGGCCACGACCTGGCCAAGCTGCACAAGGCCGCGATGCAGGCCAGCGGCGGCGGCGTCGGCTATTATCCTAACGACCAGTTCGTCCACATGGATACCGGCCGCCTGCGCCACTGGTAAGCCAATTGTTCAGTGGTGCGTCACGCCAACGGCGATCGACGTACCATCTGGACATGATTTCTTTTCCACTCCGCTTTCTCCTTGCCCTCGGCGCCGCCGCCTGCTGCTGCACGGCGCTGGCGCAGGACGCCGCCCCGATGCAAAGCGTCACCGTGTCCACCACCCGCGACCCGGTCGACAAGTCCTACCGCAGAATGATCAAGGGCATGGACCGCTTCGAGCGCGAACACGCGCTGGCGCCCGCCGCCACACTGCGCTTCCGCCTGCTGCCGCGCCTGTCGACGGCAAAGATGACCGGTATTACGCTGCGCGTGGCCGGCAACAACCTCACCCTGCCGGTGCCGGTCGCCGACGACAACAGCTTCGTGCTGCCGCGCAGCGAACAGGCGCTGCGCGAGGACGCCGCGGTGCTGGCCAACCGCAAGACCAATAGCATGACCTGGCGCGCCTCGGTGCACACGCCCGGGCTGCCCGAAGGCGTGCGCCGCCTCGGCGACCTGCGCCTCGAATGCAAGGTCGGCATGGACGCCGGCCTGATCTCGAACAGCGCGCCGATCTTCGGCTGGCTGTCGAACATGCTGGCCGATACCGACAAGACCTGCTCCAGCCCGGACGGCAATTACCTGTTCTTTGCCGAGCGGCCGATCTACGGCGTCACGCTGCGCCACGGCGCCCGCACTGCCGCGCTGCCGTTCAAGATGCTCTACGCCGCCGGCGACCAGACCACCGAAACGCTGCCGTTCTGCGATTGCCAGGTCCTGCTCGACCGCAGCTACTACGCGCCGATCTGGGATCCGGCCTGGCCGGACGACACCGTGCTCGAATTCGACTACATCGGGAGCGCGCCATGAAGCGCCTGGCGATACTGCTCTGCGTCCTCATCGCCGGCTGCGTCACCGCGCCGCAGGCGCCGCCCGGCACCGTGGTGCCGGCGGCACGGCTGCAGCAAGCGGTGCAGCCTGGCGTGACGACCAAGGCCATGCTGCTGGCCCAACTCGGCGCCACCACCTCGATCCGCTTCGACAGCGGCTACGAAGTATGGCGCTACCTGACGCCCTCCCCGGCCGGTCCGGTCGGCGAATTCGTCGTCGTGATCGATCCGCAAGGCATCGTCTCCAAGGTGCGCGACGCGCCGGCGCCGTACCAGGCGCCGGCCAGGAAATAGCGGAAACCTAAACCCGCCACGCGCTGTCAAACACCTGTCGTACAGGCAGGATCAACATGGGCGCACACCTGGTACAGTTTTACGAGGACGACACTTTCCTCATCAAGGGGTTGACGGACTACGTCGGCCAGGCCTTGGCCGGCGGCGATACCGCCATCGCCATTGCCACCGGCGACCACCTGACCCGCCTCGAAAAATCGCTGGCGTCCAAGGGGCTGCTCGATCCGGAGGGCGGCGCCAGGCAAGGCTCCTACATCCGACTCGATGCCGACATGCAGCTTCCGCTGTTCATGGAAGAAGGCCTGCCTGACGAAATGCGCTTTCGCGACACCATCGGCAACGCCATCCTCGACGCCACCGAAGCCCATGAAGGCAAGCTGTTCGTGTTCGGCGAAATGGTGGCGCTGTTGCGGTCCAATCCGCGTTGTCCGCTGTGCCCGCCCGTCAAGCACGACGCCGCGCTCCACGTCGAGCGCTTTTTCAACAGCCTGCTGACGCACTTCCCGTTCACCCTGCTGTGCGCCTATCCGCTGTCGGCGTTCCCGTCGGCCGAAGACATGGCCACCTTCCACGAGGTGTGCGCGCTGCACACCGAGGTGATGCCGGCCGAAAGCTACAACCCCAACATCCAGCGCGAGACGCTGCAGCGCACCATCGCCGGCCTGCAGCAGCAGGCGTACGCGCTCAGCCGCGAGGTGCACGACCGCAAGGCGATCGAGCAGGCGCTGCGCGAAGTCAACGTCGACCGCCTGACCGGCCTGCCGAACCGCAACGTGTTCCAGGACCGGCTCGACATCGACATCAAGAAGTCGGCCCGCAGCGGACTGCCGCTGGCGCTGCTGTTCATCGACCTCGACCACTTCAAGGAGATCAACGACACCCGCGGCCACGAGGCCGGCGACAAGTTGCTCAAGCAGGTCGCCAGCCGCCTGCAGGGCCACGTGCGCGACACCGACACCGTCGCCCGTCTCGGCGGCGATGAATTCACCATCACGCTGTCGGACCTGCACGACGTCATTCTGGTCACCGACATCGCCCAGAAGATCTGCGACGACCTGGCGCGCCCGTTCATGGTCGGCGACGAACTGGCCTATATATCGGCCAGCATCGGCATCACCGTCTACCCGCGCGACGCCACCACGCCGGGCGAGCTGCTGCGCAATGCCGACCAGGCGATGTACCGCTCCAAGGAGCGCGGCCGCAACCGCTTCACCTACTTCAAGAGCAGCATGCAGGATGCCGCCCAGAGCCGGATGATGCTGTCGAACGAGCTGCGCCGCGCGGTCGAGGAGCGCCAGCTGGAGGTGTACTACCAGCCGATCGTCGACATGAGCACCGGCCGCATCTGCAAGGCCGAAGCGCTGGTGCGCTGGCGCCACCCCGAGCGCGGCGACATCAGCCCGGTCGAGTTCATCCCGATCGCCGAACATACCGGGCTGATCTCGCCGATCGGCAACTGGGTGTACGAGCAGGCGCTGGCGCAGGCGCGCGCCTGGCGCAGCCGCGACCCGCAGCTCACCGTCAACGTCAACGTCTCGCCGGTGCAGTTCTACGAAGGCGACGGCGAGCACTGCCGCAAATGGCTGAGCAATGCCAAGAACGGCGGCCTCGCCGCAGTGCCCGAGATGGGGCTGGAAATTACCGAGGGCCTGCTGCTGGCATCCGACCCGGAAGTGCTCAAGCAGCTGCTGGCGTTCCAGCAGGCCGGCATCAAGATTTCGCTCGACGACTTCGGCACCGGCTATTCGTCGCTGTCGTATCTGCGCAAGTTCGCGCTCGACTTCCTCAAGATCGACAAGTCGTTCGTCTACAACCTCGAGTACGACGCCGCCAACGTCGCGCTGTGCGAGGCCATCATCGTCATGGCCCACAAGCTCGGCTTGCGGGTGGTGGCCGAAGGCGTCGAGACGCGCCAGCAGGCCGAAGTGCTGCAGCGCGCCGGCTGCGACTTCGGCCAGGGCTACCTGTTCGGCCACGCGATGCCGGCGCACGCCTTCGAAAGCATGCTGAAAGGCGCCTGACCCGCTGCCTCTCCGCGCAGGTCTGCTCGCCACCTACGCCGCCGACGCGCGCCAGTACGAACACCCGGGCACCCTGCTGGCGACCGGCGCCGCCGAAATGCGCGCACGGATGGCGCCGCGCCTGCAGGAGCCCAACCTGCACGCGCGCCTGCTGCAGCGCGTGGTGATGGGTAACATCGTCATCGACCACGAAGAAGTCACCCGCACCTTCCCGGAAGGCGCCGGCCGCGTCGACATGGTCGCCATTTACGAAGTCGCCGACGGCAAGATCCAGTCCGCCTCGGTGCAGGTCAGCAATAAACGGCTGGACGCCGCGCAATCCGGCGTATAGTTTCTTTTTCTCAAACTATAGAAAAGGCACCTCGATGCGCATGAAACGTTGCGGCGGCATTCTCCTGTTGGCACTGGCGGCTTCGATCAACGCCTCGGCGGCGCAGCTGTCGCCGATCGAACAGCGCATCGTCGCCGAGGTCAGGGCGCAGTCGCCGCAAGCGCTGGCGCTGCTCGAAAAGAGCGTCAACATCAACAGCGGCACGATGAATCCGGCCGGCGTGCGCGAGGTGGGCGTGCTGTTCCGCCAGGAATTCGACCAGCTCGGCTTTGCCACCCGCTGGATCGACATGCCGCCCGAGATGCGCCGCGCCGGCCACCTGCTGGCCGTGCGCGAAGGCAAGCAGGGCAAGCGCCTGCTGCTGCTCGGCCACCTCGACACCGTGTTCGAAGCCGACAGCCCGGTGCAGAAATGGGCCCGCAACGGCGACCGCGTGCGCGGCCAGGGCGTCAGCGACATGAAGGGTGGCAACATGGTGGTGGTGCAGGCGTTGCGCGCACTGCAGCGCGCCGGCGTGCTCGACAACACCAGCATCGCCGTGCTGTTTACCGGCGACGAAGAAAATGCCGGCAATCCGAAATCGATCTCGCGCGGCGACATGGTCGAGCTGGCCAAGCGCAGCGACGCCGTGCTCAGTTTCGAGGCGCAGATGCTGACCCGCGACGGCCGCGCCACCGGCACCGTCGGCCGCCGCGCGTCGTCCTCGTTCGAACTCGACATCAAGGGCAAGCAGGGCCATTCGTCCGGCATCTTCAGCCAGGGCAGCGGCTACGGCGCCGTCTACGAGGCGGCGCGCGTGCTCGACGGTTTCCGCCAGCAGGTCATCGAACCGGGCCTGACCTTCAATCCCGGCGTCATCCTCGGCGGCACCGACGTCAACTACGACGCCGCTCAGTCGCGCGGCAACGCTTTCGGCAAGACCAACGTCATCGCCAACGCCGTCACCATCAAGGGCGACCTGCGCTACCTCGACTACCCGCAGCGCGACCGCGCCCACGCCAAGATGCGCGCGGTCGCCGCCGCCAGCCTGCCGGGCACCAGCGCGACCGTCAATTTCGGCGAATCGTATCCGCCGATGGCCGTCACGCCTGGCAACCTGAAGCTGCTGGCGCTGTACTCCCAGGCCAGCGACGACGCCGGCCTCGGCGTGGTCGACGCCGTGCCGGCCGAAGCGCGCGGCGCCGGCGACATCCAGTTCGCGGCGCCCTTCGTCGACAGCCTCGACGGCCTCGGCGTGAGCGGCAACGGTGCCCATTCGCCCGACGAAGACCTCGATGTCGCCTCGCTCGAGCGCGCCGCCATCCGCGCCGCGCTGATGCTGTATCGGCTGACGCGCTAGGCGCGGTGCGCTGGCGCACAGACCGTGCGCCAGCGCCGCGCTAACGTGGAATCCAACGGGTTCTCTGTCGGGAGGCTGTCATGCTGGTCGAACGCGCGCGCGCTTTCCTGCTGCCGGCACTGGCGGCGTTGCTGGCTGCGCTGCTGATTGCGTGCGGCGGCGGCGGTGGCAGTCCCGGCATTTCCGGCCCGACAGCGCCGCCGCTGCCGGTGCCGGTCCCGCCGGCGCCGCTGACGCTGGCGCTGCGCGTCGTCGCCACCGGCCTCGACAATCCCACTTTCCTCGCCTCGCCGCCTGCCGATGCGCGCCAGTTTATCGTCGAGCGTGCCGGCCGCATCCGCATCCTGCAGGACGGCCTGGTGCGCGCCGTGCCCTTCCTCGACATCAGCGCCCGCGTCTCGACCGCCGGCGAAGGCGGCCTGCTGTCGATGGCTTTCCATCCGCAGTACGGCGCCAACGGCCAGTACTTCATCTATTTCACCGATGGCGCCGGCGACATCGTCGTCGAGCGGCGCAGCGTGTCGGCCAATCCCAGCCTGTCCGATCCCACCTCGGCGCTGGAGATCATCCGCATCCCGCATCCCGGTTTCAGCAATCACTACGGCGGGCTGGTCGCGTTCGGGCCCGACGGCCACCTTTACCTTGGCACCGGCGACGGCGGCGGCGCCGGCGACCCGCCGCGCAATGCGCAAAAC
The DNA here is from genome assembly GCA_040386255.1 of Pseudomonadota bacterium. Lineage (GTDB taxonomy): Bacteria > Pseudomonadota > Gammaproteobacteria > Burkholderiales > Burkholderiaceae_D > JAFCUW01. Next base: position 26,224 of record JAZKFW010000063.1, on the reverse strand, counting down.
CTCGCCAGCCTGCTCGGCAAGATACTGCGGCTCGACGTCAGCGGCGCCAGCGCCGGCGCGCCCTACGCGGTGCCGCCGTCGAACCCGTTTGCCGGCCAGGCCGGTCGGCGCGGCGAGATCTGGGCCTACGGCCTGCGCAATCCGTGGCGCTACGCCTTCGATGCCGGCCAGCTCTACATTGCCGACGTCGGCCAGGACCACCGCGAAGAAGTCGACGTCGCCAGTGCCGCGCAAGGCGGGCAGAACTACGGCTGGAACATCGTCGAAGGCACGCTGTGCTACAACGCTGCCGCCTGCGACAGTACCGGCCTGGCGCCGCCCGTGTTCGAATACGACCATGGCCCGGCCGACGTCAACGGCTGCTCGATCACCGGCGGCTATGTTTACCGCGGTGCCGCCCTGCCCGAGCTGGCCGGGCGCTACTTCTATTCCGACTATTGCGGCGGCTTCCTCAAGAGTTTCCTGGCGGCCGGTGCCGGCGTCGTCGAGCAGACCGACTGGCGCATTGCCGACATCGGCCGCGTGGTCTCGTTCGGGCGCGACGCCGATGGCGAGCTGTACCTGATTGCCGCCAGCGGCGCCATCCACAAAATCATCCGGGGCACGGTGCCCGCGGGGTAAAATTACCGGATGGCCAGATTACATCTCGACTTCCCCGAAGACCAGTTTTACTACTCCACGCCGCTGACGGTGCGCGTGACCGACGTCAACGGCGCCAACCATCTCGGCAACGACTCGATGATCTCGATGATTTCCGAGGCGCGGGCGCGTTTCCTGTTCGAGTTCGGCGTCCCCGAGACCGAGCGCGACGGCACCGGCATCATCGTCACCGACCTCGCCACGACGTACCGTGCCGAGGCGCACGCGCGCGACTCCCTGCTGTTCGAAGTCGGCGTCATGGACTTCAACAAATACGGTGGCGACATCACCTTCCGCATCACCCGGCCGCGCGACAAGGTGCTGGTCGCGATGGCCAAGTCCGGCTTCGTCTTCTACAACTACAAGGTAGGCCAGGTGGTCGCCATGCCCGACGACTTCCGCGCCAAATTTCCCCGCGCCAACTCGACTGACTAACGCCGGGGTCACGCCGGGGTCAGTGCCGACATTCGGACACGGCCTCATCGGTACGTCGCCAATACAGTCGAGTTCGTGTCCGATTGTCGGCACTGCCCCCCGGGGGTGACCCCCGGGGGTGAAAATAATTGGAACTTTATGGCGGTCAAATGGGAATACCATTAAAGACACCGCCATGACGCCAACCCACGCCCCCGCCGACACCGACCTGCTGCGCAAGATACGCACCGGCGACGCGTCCGCCTTCGAGGCGCTTTACCTGCGTCACCAGGGCCCGCTGTTCCGCTTCGCACTGCTGCGCAGCGGCTCGGCCGACACCGCCGCCGACGTCGTCCAGGAAGTGTTCATGGGTTTGCTGACGGCCAGCTTCAGCTTCGATCCGACCCGCGGCCTGCTGCAAAATTTCCTGTTCGGCGTGGCGCGCAACCTGGTCATGAAGCACGAACTGCCGCGCCAGCGCTGCGCCACCACGCCAGCCCCGGACGAGGACGACGAGTCCGACGACGCCGTCGAAATCGCCAGCGAAGCGGCCGAGCCGCTCGCCCGCGTGCTCGGCAACGAGCAGGCCGACGACGTGCGCCGCGCGCTGTCGCTGCTGGCGCCGCACTACCGCGACGTCGTCATCCTGTACGAAATGCACGACTTGTCCTACCAGGAGATCGCCGACATCTGCCGGCTCGACATCGGCACAGTCCGCTCGCGCCTGTCGCGCGGCCGCGCCGCCCTGGCCAAAAGGCTGGCGGCGCACCGCCCCGCCATCCATCACGCAGCCTGAACCGAGAGGCACCCTCATGCAAACCAACGATACCCGCGACCCCGCCCTCGCCGCCCCGCTCACCGCGCTGCGCGACGAAATGGCCAAGCTCGACACGCCGCGCGGCGTGCGCAAGGAATTGCTGGCGGCGTTCGCCACCCGGCACCGCCCGCGCCGCTGGTACCACACGCTGTCGCTGGCCCAATGGGGTGTCGCCGGCAGCCTCGGCAGCATCGCCGCGCTGCTGCTGGTGACGATGCTGTCGCCGCGGGAGCCAATCGGCCCCGCCGCCGATGCCGCCGGCGCGCTGACCGGCCGCGACGACAGCGGCGCCGTGTTCGTCGCCCTCGATTCGTTCGAACGCATCGAACAGGATCCGGCGCCGCGCATGGTCGAGGCAATCGTGCCGCGCACCGCGCTGGCCTCGCTCGGCGTCTCGGTCAGCCCGGAAAATGCCGGCGACCTGGTGCATGCCGAAATGCTGGTCGGCCACGACGGCCACCCGCTGGCGCTGCGCCTGGCGGCCGAATAATTCTTTCACCACCCTTCCACCAACCGCACGAGGACTCCCATGAACAGCAAAAAAATATTTCTAGCAGCATTAGTCGGCATGAACTTCGCGCCGGCTTTCGCAGACGAAACCGATCCCGCACCGCAGCCACGCGTGGTCACGCATCAACGGTTCGAGCTGCGCGGCCACGAAGGCATGCCCGGCATGCACCTCGGACCGCGGATGGGGATGCTGGCCAAGGCGCTCAAGAACGCCCCTTACAGCGCCGAAGTGGTCGCCGAACGCCAGCAAAACCTGGCGGACGGCAACCAGATCGTCCACAAGACCAGCTCGCTCAGCTACCGCGACAGCGCCGGCCGCACGCGCCAGGAAATGCGCGATGCCAAGGGCGAAGTCCATGCCGTGACGATCCACGACCCGGTCGAGTCGGTCACCTACATCTTGAGCCCAGGCACCAAGACCGCCACCAAGATCAAGATCAACAAGGAGATCGGCAAAGCGGCGGCGGAAGCGGCGCGCGCCAAAGTCGAACAGCTGCGCAAGGACGGCAAGCTGGCGGCCGGCGAGCGCCGCGAAATCATCATCCGCCGCTACGACGGACCGGGCGGCGAAGCGGGCTCGGCGGCTGCCGACGGCGCCGGCGCGCGCATCGAGTCGCATCGATTGGGCGCGCTGCCGAATGGCCGCGACCTGGCGATGCGGCTGGGCCCGCTCACCGGCGCGCTGGCCGACATGAAGTGGGCCAGGAACGCCACCACCAAAGACCTCGGCAGCCGCGACATCGAAGGCGTCAAGGCCGAAGGCAAGCTGCGCAGCTACGAGATCCCGGCTGGCGAAGTGGGTAACCGCAATGCAATCGTCGTCTCCGACGAGCACTGGTATTCGCCTGAGTTGCATGTAACGCTGTTGACCAAGCACAGCGACCCGCGCGTGGGCGAACACAGCTATCGGGTGACCGCCCTCAAGCGCGAGGAGCCGGCTGCGGCGCTGTTCACCGTGCCGACCGACTACACCGTCAAGGATGCGATGGCGAACGTGCACCGCATGATCGAAAAGAAGGCGCCCTGAGCGGCCGTGCCGCCCAAGGCTTCGCAACCCGGCCGCGCGCCGGGTTTTTTATCGCCGCGCCGCTTTCGGCGCCGCGAACTTCTCCTTGAACCACTCGTCGATCATGCGCTTCTCATAGCGCATGGTGTCGCTGTCGGCATACCGCGGCGTGCGGTTCAGGTACGTCATGTCGCTGAGCGCATCCTCGCCGCGCCTGACCACCTGGCCATTCGCTTCGAGCGTATAGCGCACCTGCATGCGCGGCCAGTCGGCCGTCCCGCGCAGGATGCGGATCTCGTGGCCGCGGAAATTGGGCCGCAGCTCGCCGGCCAGGTCCATGTCCAGCACTTCCACGCGCAGGTCTTGCCCCGGCGGCAAGTCCTTGCCGAGACGCTCGAAATGCTCGGTCAGCTCCTTCAGCATATCGGCGCGGTCGCTCGGCGACAGCGGCATGTCGCGGAACTGGTCGGGATTGGCAAACGTCACAGTCACGCCAGCCGAGGCGCCGCCGGCCGATAACAGCAACAGGCCCGACAGGGCCAGGCTCTTGAGTACGGTCTTCATGTCGATTCCTTTCACGCTGCAATCCAGCATGACCAATATACGCCTTTCCGCGTCCGAGTTTGTATCTTGATAATCTCCGTTTGTATCGAAATGTTAGTCACCGCACGCCGCGCCGGCAACCTTCCCTCCAGAATGAGTGCAAAGGAGACTCAACCATGCCAGAAGGACCGTCGCTCGTCATCCTCAGGGAGGAAGCAGCCCGTTTCGAAGGTCAGCATATCATCACCGCCGAAGGCAACACTGCCGCCTTCGAACCGGCCGAGCTGCTAGGCCAGCCGATCCTGTCGCTGCGCACCTTCGGCAAGCAGTTCATCGTCGAGTTGCCCGACATGGCCTTCCGCGTCCATTTCATGCTGTTCGGCAGCTACCGCATCGACGAGCGCAAGGACCGCCCGCCGCGGCTCGCCCTCGGCATGGAAGATGGCGGCGAACTCAATTTCTACGGCTGCTCGATCAAGCAAGTCGACACCGACCTCGATGCGCTGTACGACTGGAGCGCGGACGCCATGTCCGACCAGTGGAGCGCGCGCAAGGCGCTCAAGAAACTGCGCGCCGCCCCGGCCATGCTGGCCTGCGACGCCCTGCTCGACCAGGACATTTTTGCCGGTGTCGGCAACATCATCAAGAACGAGGTGCTGTTCCGGATTAAGGTGCATCCGCTCAGCCCGGTCGGCGACCTGCCGCCGGCCAAGTTGCGCGAACTGGTCGCCGAGGCGCGTCAATACTGCTTCGATTTCCTCGCGTGGAAAAAGGCCTTGGTACTGAGGAAACAATGGCTGGCGCACAACAAAGTGACCTGCCCGCGCTGCAACATCAAGTTCACCAAGGCCCATCTCGGCAAGACCAACCGCCGCAGCTTTTTTTGCGAAAACTGCCAGAAGCGCTATCCGAAATAGCTGCTACAACAAATCCGATGCTTTACAGTAAGACATTTAACAATCTTTGTTGTTAAGAGGCATTTCTCAGACTACAATCGACTGGAAGCCTGCACGCAGGCAATAACTTTATTGTGAATCATCACCGGTATCGGAATACTTCCAATGTCCTTCCTCTCTCCCGCCGCGCCAAAACTCGCCCCGTGGAAAGTACTGCTTGTCGACGATGAGCCTGATATTCATGACGTTACCAAGCTGACGCTGACGCGTTTCCGCCTCGACGAGCGCAGCCTGGGCTTCCTGCACGCCTACAGCGGCGCCGAGGCGAAGGAAATCCTCTCCCGCGAAACCGACATCGCGCTGGTATTTCTCGACGTCGTGATGGAAAAGGAAGACAGCGGCCTCGAAGTGGCGCGCTGGATGCGCAAGGATCTGGGCAACCAGTTCACCCGCATCGTGCTGCGCACCGGCCAGCCCGGGCAGGCGCCGGAGGAACGCGTGATCGTCGACTACGACATCAACGATTACAAGGAAAAGACCGAGCTCGACCGCACGAAACTGTTCACCACCACCTTCGCCGCGCTGCGCGCCTACCGCGACATCATGAAGGTCGAGGAAGCCCGCCGCGCCCAGTTGAACTACCGCGAAGGCCTGGAGCGGGTGATTGCCGCGTCCGCCCACATCTTCCAGCAACGCAACCTCAAGGATTTCGCCAGCGGCTTGCTCCAGCAAGTTGTCGCGCTGCTGCGTTTCGAGCAAAGCATGCTGCTGCGCCTGTCCGGCGCCAGCGTCATCACGGGCGAAACCGAATACGAAGTGCTGGCCCGGATCGGCGACCTCGGCGGCGACGTGATCGGCCCCGAGCTGCTCGCCCAGCTCGACGATGCGCGCCGCAACCGCATCTCGCGCCTGCATGGCGACACCTATGTCGGCTATTTCCCCAACCACAGCGGCAAGGCGTCGCTGCTGGTGCTCAAGGGCGTCGAAGAGATTTCCGACATCGATGCGCAACTGCTCGAAGTATTCTGTTCGGGCGTCGCGATCGCCTTTGACAACATCCTGCTGAACCAGGAGATCACCGACACCCAGGCCGAGCTGATCCTGCGGCTCGGCGACGTCGTCGAATCGCGCTCCCACGAGGCCGGCAACCACGTGCGGCGCATGTCGCAGGTATGCCATCTGCTGGCGCAGGCGTCCGGCCTGCCGGAAGACGAAACCGCGGTGCTGATGCACGCGGCGCCGATGCACGACATCGGCAAGATCGCCACGCCCGACGCGGTGCTGCTGAAACCAGGCAGGCTCACGCCGGAAGAGTGGGAAATCATGAAGCAGCATCCGGACGTCGGCCTGTCGATCCTCGACGGCTCGACGCGCCCGATCCTCAAGGCGGCCGCCGTGATCGCTCACCAGCATCACGAAAAATTCGACGGCACCGGCTATCCCCAAGGCCTGAAAGGCCTCGACATCCACAAGTACGCGCGGATCGTGGCGGTGGCCGACGTCTTCGATGCGCTGTGCCACAAGCGCTGCTACAAGGATGCCTGGCCGGTCGAGCAGGTGGTCGGCCACCTGCGCGAAGTGGCCGGACACCATCTCGACCCGCAGTACGTCGAGCTGCTGATCGCCAACATCGACAAGGCCGTCGACATCAACAAGCGCTGGCCGGACTGAACTGCCTCGCTACGTCATCCTCGCGAATGAAGCGGGGATGACGCCGATAAGGGAGAAGGCTTTTTCCCTTCATCGATTTCTGCGCCTTCAAGCCGCAGCCTTTTCCTTGCGCAGGCTGCGCGGAAAACGCAGGTGGTAGTGCAGCCCCTTTCCCGGCGCGCTCTCGACCCGCACCGTCCCGCCCAGCGCGCCCGTCACCAGGTTGTACAGGATGTGCGCGCCCAGCCCGCTGCCGCCGCTGCCGCGCCGCGTCGTGAAAAACGGGTCGAACAGCTTGGCCAGCGTGTCGGCATCCATGCCGGCGCCGTCGTCGCTGTAGTCGAGCACCACCGTCTGGCCGTCCAGCGCCGCCTTCAGGACCACCGTTCCCGCCTGCTCGTGCTCGAAGCCGTGCACCAGCGAATTCATCAGCATGTTGGTGATCACCTGCGACACCGCCCCTGGGTAGCTCTCGAGGTCGATGTCGGCCGCGCAGTCGACCGCCACCTTCACCGGCCGGCCCTTCAGCTTCGGCTGCAGCGACAGCAGCACTTCGCTCAGGTAGGTCTTCAGGTTGAAGCTGCGGATGTCGTCCGACGACTGGTCCACCGCCACCTGCTTGAAGCTGCGCACCAGCGCCGCCGCCCGCTGGGTGTTGGTAGTCATGATGCGCAGCGACTGGTCGACGATGTCGAGGAACTGCTCGAGGCTGTCCGCGGTCATGGCGCCGGCCGCCAGTTCTTCGCGCGTCAGCTTCAGTTCCTGCACCAGGTGGCTGGTGGCGGTGACGCAAATGCCCAGCGGCGTATTGATTTCGTGGGCGACGCCGGCCACCAGGCGCCCGAGCGAGGCCAGCTTTTCCTGCCGCACCAGCTCCGACTGCGCCTCCTGCAGCGCCACGTTGCGCTGTTCCAGCAGCGCGGTGCGCTCATGCACGGCGCGCTCGAGCCGGTCCATGCTGCGCAGCCCTTGCAGCGCATTCGACACGTGGTTCGCCAGCAGCGAAAACAAGGCCTGGTCTTCGTCGCTGAAGGTATGTTCGGGCGAATAGCTCTGGATCACGATCGCGCCCAGCGCCTGGTGCTGCTGGTCGAGCAGCGGGCAGCCCATCCAGTGCTCGGCGGTGCTGCCGTTGCCCCACTTGGTGCCGTCGCCGCGCGCATTGTGCTCTTCGGCCGTCGTCACCAGCCGGCGCCGGTTCAGGATCACCCATGCCGTCGGCGACTGGTCGGGCGACGCCAGCTTGATGCTCATCAGCGGATCGGGCGTCGGGTCGACCTCGTCGACGAAGTAGACGAAGCGCACCACGTTGCCTTCCGGCTCGCTGAGCGCGACGTAGAAATTGGCGGCATACATGATGCGCCCCAGCGAACGGTGCACGGCGCGGATGAACTCGGTGATGTCGCCGCCGGCGGTCGACATCTGCCCGAGCTCGAGCAGCATGGCCTGGACGGTTTCCAGGCGGCTGAGGCGACTTTCCATCATGTTCCTTTTGTTAAATGCATTGGGGAAATATTATCAGTTTCCCCGCCCGGCGGGCCGGTCGTTTAACAAAAGGAGGGCAAAGTGTGGGTTTTCAGCGCGGCGCGCGGAACTCGTTCTCGACCCAGGCCGCCGCGCTGGCCGGCGACAGCTTGAAATTGGCTGCCACCCGCACTTGCGCGATGCGCTCGCCCGTTTCGTCGAACGCGCTCAGCAGCGCGTACGGATGCTCGTCGTCGGGCACGATATCGAGCGCCACCTTCAGCTCGACGCCGTCGGCCGCCACCACCGTGCTCTTGTGCAGCAGCGCATGCAGCTGCTGCTCGTGGCGGCGCAGCACCTCGGCCGCGGTCTTGACCAACGTGTGGAAGGCGTTGACGTCGAGCGGCTTCGGATTTTTCTTGTCGCGGCCCATCGTCCACGGCCCCACCAGCGCCGGCTCCGGCTCGCCATCCTTGATCATCGCGACCGCCCAACCCTCGTCGTCCTCGTTCTTGATCACCCGCGCGGTCCAGCCGTTGCCCTTCCACAGCCTCGGTTCCTGGACCGGCGCATCCTCGTCGGGTTCGTGTTCGGTTGTGTCATCGATCATCGGGCATCACTTTCGGTAGCGTTGGTGGACGAACCGGCTCCACGGCCGGCTCAACAGCACGATTTTACCGAATCGACGCCGATGGCGCGCGCGCGCGCACGTTTGCGGCCGGCGAAAAAAAGCCCGCGCGCGGCGGGCAGCGTTTCACAGCCGCTGGCGCGGACCTGGCGGCGGCGCCACGGGCGGTCCCATCGGCGGCACGCGCGGGTCGATGGCCGGCCCCGGCGTCTGGTAGCTGAACGGGTTGATGATGATCGGCGGTATTGCCGGCGGCGCCGAGGGCGGTCCCTTCGGACCATCCCGACCGAAGGAGAAGGACTCCGGCATGGTCAGTGCAAAACAGGCGGCTGGCATTGGCTCTCCCTTCGATATGCAGGGGTTCAGTATAGGCAATGAGGTGCGGTTTTCAAGGCAAACCTCGGCAGGCGTTCGTCGCTGGCCACCGCCTGCGCGGGAACCGCTGCCGCGCCTGCAACTCGTCGCCCCTTTCAACAACTCTGACCTGCCAAACTTGCAGCCTGTCGCAATCCGATGGCCTGTGCGCCCGCGCCTGTCTACAGTGCATGCATACCCCAACGAAACGACCCGAACAACTTTTCCATCACGAGGCCCGGCCATGAAAAAAATCGCCCCTGTCGTCATCCTGCTGCTCTGCTTCCTGCTGGTCTGGAATGTCTTTGCCGATCCGTTCCACACGAGCTTCGATCTCGACGGCGATGTGGTCGACGGCCCGCTCGGCGCGCTGATCGGCCTGCTGTTCGCCGGCGGCGGCCTGATCATCGCCGCGCTGGTGGTCCTGGTGGTGGGCGCCGTGCTGGCGGTGGTGTTCGCCGGCGTCGGCCTGCTGCTCACGCTCGGCCTCGGTGTCGGCGCTCTGGTGCTGGCCGCCGCCCTGTCGCCGCTGCTGCTGCCGATCCTGATCCCGGCCGCCATCATCTGGTTCTTCATGGACCGCTCGCGCCGCAACCGCCTCAAGACGCCTGCTCTCTGACCCGTCAGATCCCTTCGATCAGCCGCATCGCGAACACGATCGGCAAGCCCGACGCAATCACCCGCCGCGCCGCCGCGCCGTGGTCGTACGGCACCCGGAAGTACGTCAGCTCGCGCGCCACGTCGTCGTAGATCGCATAGCAGGCGGCGCAATTGCCGTCGCGCGGCTGCCCCACCGCGCCGGGGATGACCAGGTACTGGTGCTGCGGCTTGATGGCGATGCGCACGCCCGGCGCCGGCGAATGGCTGCCCATGCGGCCATCGTCGGCGCGGCGGTACAGCGCCGGCGTGTGCACGTGGCCGCAGAACACCATCCGGCTGCGCGTCGCCCGCAGGCTGCGCTCGGCCTCCTCCAGCCCCGTCACATATTCCCACTTGATCGGATCGAACGCGCTGGCGTGCACGAACAGCATGTTGCCGCGCTCTTCGGTCAGCGGCAGCCCCGCCAGGAACGACAGGTGCGCCGCATTGAGCTGGCCGCGCGTCCACTCGATCACTTCGCGCGCCTCGGCGTGCATCTGCGGCCGCGTGGCGTGGGTCACCGAAAAATCGTGATTGCCCTGCACCGCCGCCGCGCCCTGCAGCACGTAATCCATCACGGTGTCGAGCACCCACGCCGGATCGGCGCCGTAACCGACAAAGTCGCCCGTAAACGCGTACTGGTCGGCGTTCTGCTGCTCGGCGTGCGCCAGGCAGGCGCTCAGCGCTTCGCGGTTAGCGTGCAAATCGGTCAGGAGGGCGAGGCGCATGGAGTGGGGTCGAACGCGGGACGTGCGAGGGTGGCGCCCGCGGCAACAGCGGCTGCGGGCCGGGAGCGCATCATAACATGGCCGCCGCGCGCGTCGAATTTCGCTGGCCGCCGGATTCGCTCTTGACGGCCCTCAAAGAGCCGGCGTTTCGCCGCGCGTGCGTCCCTGCCGCGCAGCTCGACGCTGGCATATTGGTGAAGGGCCGCACGGCGGCCCCCATTCACCGGGAGCGACGATGCGTCCACTCAATCATGTGCTGGCACTGGCTGTGGCCATGCTGGTGGCCGCATGCGGCGGCAGCTCCGACGAGCGCCCGCGCTACAGTGCGCAAGTGGTGTTCGGCGACAGCCTGGCCGACGTCGGCACCGACCGCGTCGGCGCGGTGGCGGCGGCCGGCGGCGGCCGCTTCACCATCAACGGCGACAGCACCGCCGTCAACCCCGCGCTGACGGGCAAGGTCTGGAGCGAACTGATCGCCGTGCAGCTGGGCTTGCCGGCGCCGTGCGCGGCGCAGACGGGGCTCGACGGCGACCCCGCCCTCGGCTTCTCGGTGCCGGTGGCCAACCATCCCGGCTGCTTCGGCTATGCCCAGCCCGGCGCCCGCGTGACCGAGCCGATCGGCCCGCGCCACAAGTTGACCGGCTCGCCCCTCGGCCAGCTGACCGTTCCTGTCGTCACCCAGATCGCCAACCACCTGGCGTTGTCGGGCGGGCGCTTCAGCGGCACCGAAGTGGTGTTCGTCACGGCCGGCGGCAACGACGCCATCTTCCTGCTCGACCAGCTTGCCGCCGGCGCCACCGCCGCCGGCGCGGCCGCGTTCGGCAACACCCTGGTCGGCGCGCTGGCGGCGGGCGCCACCAACCCCGCGGCGGCCGCCGCCGCCATCGGCGCCGCATTGCAGGCCGAGCTGGCGCGTCCCGGCCACACCGATGCCAGCGTGGTGCAGGCGGCAGTCGGCGCGGCCGCCCGGCAACCCGGCAACGCCGCCGTGGCCGATGCCGCCGTCTACGGCCCGATCGTCGCGCGCGCGCAGGCCGACGCGCAGGCTGCCGGCGCCGCCCACGCCGCGGCGAACGGCCCTGCCGTCGTCGCCGCCATGGCCAGGGCCGGCGCCGAGCTGGCCGAGCTGGTGCGCAACCGCATCGTCGCCAACGGCGCCAATTTCGTCGTCGTCAACAACATGCCGGACATCTCCATCACGCCGATCGCGCGCCCGCAGCCGCCGCCGACCCAGGCCCTGATCGGGGCCATGGTGGATGGCTTCAACAGCGCCCTGAAAAACGGCCTGGCGGGCGCGCCGAAGGTGCTGCAGGTCGACCTGTTCGCCTTCACCCACGACCAGGCGACCAATCCGGCGCTGTACGGCCTGACCAATGTCGTCACCGGGGCGTGCGGCCCCAACCTGCTGGGCGGCTCCTCGCTGCTGTGCAACACCAGCAACCTCAAGCCGGGCGACGTCAGCCACTACATGTTTGCCGACGACGCCCACCCGACGCCGTACGAGCACGCGCTGGTGGCGAAGTTCATTGCCCAGCGGATGGCGACCAATGGCTGGCTGTGAGACCGGCCGCTATCCGCATTCGGCGCCGCGGCGCCGGCGCAGCCGGGATTTTTTTGGGCAGCGAGAGCCTAAGGCAGCGCAAACGGATGGCATTGCGGGCTTGGCATTCTCTCACACCACGTATATACTTCGTATACGAACCGTATATAAGGAATGACAATGGGCATTGTTAACATCGACGACGACTTGCACGACGAGGTGCGCAAGGCGAGCAAGGTATCGTTTCGCTCGATCAACGCGCAGGCTGCCTGGTGGATCAAGGTCGGCATGCTGTGCGAAACCAATCCAACCCTCAGCTTCCACGAAATCATCGAGCGCGAGCGTCGCGCCGGGGGTGTGATGCCGCCGCAGTTGGACCTGAGCGAATGACCAAGCGGCCTGAGGAACTGGCCCTGATGGCCGAATCTGGCCGCCTGCTGGCCTCCGTGTTCGGCATGCTCGATCGAATTCCGCTCGCCGGCATGTCGACCTTGCAGGTCGATGCGCTGGTAGAGGACTTCATCGTCCGCGATCTTGAGGCGCGGCCGGCCAGCAAGGGCCAGTACGGCTTCGGCTTCGTGCTCAACTCGTCCGTCAACGAAGAAGTCTGCCATGGCGTGCCGTCGCCGTCGAAGGTGCTGCGCGACGGCGACATCGTCAACTTCGACATCACGCTCGAAAAGAACGGCTACATCGCCGATTCCAGCAAGACCTATCTGGTCGGCGAAGTCGATGCCGCCGCCAGGCGGCTGGTGCAGACCACCTACGAAGCGATGTGGAAAGGCATCCGCGCGGTGCGCCCGGGCGCGCGGCTCGGCGACATCGGCTTCGCCATCGAACGCCACGCCAGGCGCAACGGCTACTCGGTGGTGCGCGAATACTGCGGCCACGGCATCGGCCGCGAGATGCACGAGGAACCGCAGGTGCTGCACTTCGGCACGCGCGGCACCGGCCTCGTGCTGCGCGAGGGCATGGTGTTCACGATCGAGCCGATGCTCAACCGCGGCGGCAAGAGCGTACGCACCGAGGCCGACGGCTGGACCGTCGTGACGCGCGACGGCTCGCTGTCCGCGCAGTTCGAGCACACTGTCGCCGTGACGGCCAAAGGCGTCTCGGTGCTGACCTTGCGCCCTGAAGAACAAGGCATGCTCGCCGGCGCCTAACCGGCCGGCGCGCCCTCGCCCGCCGCGAACTGCGCATGGCCGCGCGCCCGTAATTCGCACGCCGGGCAGTGGCCGCAGCCGTAGCCCCACGCGTGCAGCTGGCCGCGCTCGCCCAAGTAGCAGGTATGGGTCTGCTCGCGGATCAGGTCGACGAGCGCCATGCCGCCGGCCGCCTGCGCCAGCTGCCAGGTCTCTTTCTTGTCGATCCACATCAGCGGCGTTTCCAGCTTCAGGCGCGTCGCCATGCCCAGGTTGAGCGCCACCTGCAGCGCCTTCATCGTGTCGTCGCGGCAATCCGGGTAGCCCGAGAAATCGGTCTCGCACATGCCGCCCACCAGCACGTTCAGGCCGCGCCGGTACGCCAGCGTCGCCGCCACCGTCATGAACAGCAGATTGCGGCCCGGCACGAACGTATTCGGCAAGCCGTTTTCCTGCATCGCGATTTCGACGTTGCTGGTCAGCGCGGTGTCGGAAATGCGGCCGATCACCGACAGGTCGACCATGTGGTCTTCGCCCAGCCGCGCATCCCATGCCGGCCTGATGGCGCGCACGCCGGCCAGCACTGCCGGGCGCACCGTCAGCTCGATCGCGTGGCGCTGGCCGTAGTCGAAACCGATCGTTTCGACGCGCGCGTAACGCTCCAGCGCCCACGCCAGGCAAGTGGTGGAATCCTGCCCTCCGCTAAAGAGGACCAGGGCGGTATCGGTATGGGGCATGGGTATGATTTCCAGGAGATTAGACGTTCGCCATCATTTGCGGCGATCCGGTAAGATGCGCTCAGCATTTTCCCGAATGGAGCCACATGTTTCTCGCACTACCTGACGACAGATCGGCACCAGCGCCGCGGCGACCACGAATTTTGGCACAGATCGGGGTGGCCGTGTTCACGATGCTGGCGACGGCATCGGCGTACGCGCAGGGCGTCAGCTACACGGTGCGCATCGAGGCGCCGCGCCCGCTCGACACGCTGCTCGAGGAAAACCTCGACCTGGTGCGCTGGCGCGGCGATCCCCGCCTCGACCGCGACCAGCTGCAGCGCCTCGTCAAGAACACCCCGGACCAGGTGAAAATCCTGGTCGCCACCGAAGGCTACTATTCGCCGAAGGTGACCGCCGGCCTCAATGTCGATCGCCCGCAGCCGGAAGCGGTCGTGATGGTCGATCCCGGCCCGCCGGTGCTGGTCGGCGACGTCGACCTGGTCCTGCAGGGCTTCGCCCCACTTGCCGGTAGCGCTCCGGCGCTGGACGCCGACGCGCTGCGCCGCAAGTGGAGCCTGCCGGTCGGGCGCCGCTTCCGCCAGGCCGACTGGGAAGTCGCCAAGCGCGACCTGCTGCGCCAGGTGATGCAGGTGCGTTATCCGCGCGCCCAGCTGATCGAGTCGCAGGCCACGGTCGACCCCGACGTGCTGCGCGCGCTGCTCAAGGTGGTGCTCGACAGCGGCCCCGAAGTGCGCTTCGACGGCGTGCGCATCGAAGGCCTCAAGCGCTACCCGCCGACCATCATCAACAACCTCAATCTGATCAAGCCGGGCGACGTCTACGACGAGGCGGCGCTGCAGGCCTTCCAGGCGCGCCTGCAGGACACCGGCTACTTCAGCGGCGTCGAGGTCAGCGCCGACATGAGCGCGCTGCTCGACGAAAGCATCGAGACGCTGACCGAAGAACAGCGCGCCGCGCGCAAGCCCGTGGCTGGCCCGGTCAGCACGCCGGTGCTGGTGCGCGTCACCGAGAACAAGCAGAAGAACGTCGCCGTCGGTCTCGGTTATTCGACCAACACCGGCAACCGCGCCCAGGTCACCTACGACGACCTGTCGGTGCTCGGCCTGCGCCTCAAGAGCAACATCATCCTCGAGACGCTGCGCCAGACTGCGCGCGCCGACTTCTACTTCCCGACCACGCCGAAAGGCTACAACGACAGCATCGGCGGCGGCTTCGAGCGCAACGACCTGCGCGGCGAACGCACCAGCGTGACCACCCTCGCGGCGCGCCGCGCATGGGGCTCGCCGCTGTTCGAACGCAGCCTGACGCTCGAAGTGCTGAGCGAACAGCGCACCGTCGACGGCCAGATGAAAAGCAGCAGCAAGAGCGTGCCGCTCACCTACAGCATCACCAAGCGCGCGCTCGACAACCTGCTGGTGCCCACCAGCGGCTACGTCATCAACGCCCAGATCGGCGGCGCCGTGCTGCCGGTTCTGACCGACGAGCGCTTCGTGCGCGCCTCCACCCGCTTCATCAACTACCGGCCGATGGGCTCGGCCAGCACGCTGATCCTGCGCGGCGAAGCCGGCGTCGTCGGCTCCAAGCAGAAGGCCGGCGTGCCGAGCACCTTCCTGTTCCGCGCTGGCGGCGACCAGTCGGTGCGCGGCTACGCCTACCAGGAGCTGGGCGTCATCGAGGGCACCGCGGTGGTGCCGGGCCGCTACCTGCTGACCGGCAGCGCCGAATACCAGTACTGGTTCAAGCCGCCGTGGGGCGTGGCCGTGTTCTACGACGCCGGCAACGCCGCCGACTCGCTGCGCGATCTGCACCCTAAATCGGGCTACGGCGTCGGCGCGCGCTGGCGCAGCCCGGTCGGCCCCATCAACGTCGATCTCGCCTATGGCCACGCGGTCAAGAAAGCTCGCCTGCACTTCTCACTTGGATTCACGTTCTGATGGCCGATATCGACACTCCCGCTCCCCGCCCTGTAGGAAAGGCGCTGCCGCCGGTGCGTCCGCGCCGCTGGCCGCGCCGGCTCGCCATGGGCGTTGCCATCACCGCCGCCCTGCTGGCGGCCGGCTACTGGTACGGCGGGCGCGAATCGACGCTGCAGACGCTGGCGCAAAAGGTGGCCTCCTCCAGTGGCGGCGCCATCGTCCTCACCGGCGTCACCGGCTCGCTGTACGGCTCGATGCACGTCAAGCACGTGGTGTTCCGCAGTCCCGACCAGCTGATCACCGGCGACAACATCGACATCGACTGGTCGCCCTTCCAGTACCTGTCCAAGGGAGTCGCCATCAGCAAGCTCGATGTCGCCAGCCTCACCCTGCAGACGCTGCGCGACACCGGCCCGGCCAAGATGCCGGTCAGCCTGGCGCCGCCGTTCCAGCTGGCGATCGAGAATGCGCGCCTGGCCAAAGTGACGACATTTCCCGTCGGCGCCACCGCCGGCAGCGTCCTCACCGACGTGCGCTTCAAGCTGCACGGCGACCGCAACAAGTGGGAGCTGCGCGACGCCAGCGCCGTCACACCGTTCGGCCTGGCAACGGCCAGCGGCAGCATCGGCGCCAGCAAACCGTTCAAGCTCGACGCCGCCGCCAGCCTGACGCAGTTGCAGCCGAAGGCCGGCCAGAAACCGGCGCAGCTGAACCTGCGCGCAAGCGGCGACCTCACCGCCACCGAAATCTCCGCCACCGGCCAGTCCGGCGCGGCGGTCGGCGACGCCAAATTCTCGCTGGCGCCGTTCGAGGCCATCCCGCTGCGCGCGATGACCATCAACGGCCGCGGCATCGATCCCGGCTTCTTCAACCCGGCGCTGCCGACCGCCGACCTGACCATCGCCGTGTCCGCGACCATCGGCGCCAACCGCGACATCGCCGGCAGCGTCAGCGTCGACAACCAGGGGCCGGCCGGCACCATCGACAAGCAGCGCCTGCCCCTGCGCGCGATGCGCGGCAAACTCGGCGGCAACCTGGCGGCGCTGCAGGTGTCCGACGTGCTGGTCGATTTCGGCGTGGCCGGCAAATTCACCGGCACCGGCGCCGTCGCCCGCACCGCGCAAGACACGGGCCTGGGCACCGCCGAATTCGTGCTGCACACCGACCGCCTGGATCTGAAAAGCCTGCACAGCCGGATGAAGTCGACCAAGATCGCCGGCGACATCAAGCTCGCCAACGCGGGCGATGCGCAGATGCTGATCGCGAAACTGGCCGACAGCGGCATGCGGCTCGACGCCCGCGCCACGCTGGCCGACAACCTGCTGACAATCGAGCAGGCGCAACTCGTGGCCGGCGGCGGCCGCGTCGATCTGGCCGGCACCGCCAACCTCACCGGCGCACAGGCCTTCAAGCTCAACGCCAGCGCTTCCCGCTTCAACCCCGCCGCGTTCGGCGACTATCCGGTTGCCGACATCAACGCCGGCGTCAACGCCGCCGGCCACGTCAGCCCGGCATGGCAAGTGGCGGCCGACTTCGCGCTGCGGCCGAGCCGCCTGTTCAACCAGCCGCTGTCGGGCAACGGCAAGCTCGAAGCCGACGCCGCCCACGTCAAGAACGTCGTCGCCACCCTCGCCCTCGGTCAGAACACCGTCGACCTGCGCGGCAGCTTCGGCGCGCCCGGCGAGCGCCTGCTGTGGAAGCTCGACGGCCGGCAGCTGTCGGCCGCGCGCAGCGATCTGTACGGCGCCGTCAAGGCCAGCGGCGCCATCACCGGCACCATGGCCGCGCCGCGCACCACCTTCGTGGTCGACGCCAATGGACTTGGCTGGGTGCCGGCCGTGCGCAAGGCCGACAACGGCGTGCTGCACGCCAGCGGCGAAGCCTGGCTGGTGGCCGCCGCGGGCGGCGCCCGCGTCGTCGAGGCCAAGGCCAGCGGCAGCGCCCAGCGCTTCAATCCGGCCGCCTTCGGCGCCTATCTGCCGGGCAGCATCAACGGCGCCTTCGATGCCAGCGGCCGCCTCGGCGCCGACTGGCGCGGCGCGGTCAACCTCGCGCTGCAGCCGTCGACGCTGTCGAACGCGCCGCTGTGGGGCCACGCCAGGCTCGCCGCCGACGCCCGCCACGTGTCGAACGCCGACATCGACCTGCACCTCGGTCCCAACGTCGCAGCCGCCAAAGGAAGCTTCGGCGCCGCCGGCGACAAGCTCGATTGGCGCATCGACGCCGGCCAGCTGGCGGTGCTCGGCCCCGACTTCGGCGGCGCCTTGAAGGGCAACGGCTCGCTGTCGGGCAGCATGCAGGCGCCCGCGCTGACCCTCGCACTCGACGGCCAGAACCTGCGCCTGCTCGGCAAGCACCAGGTCAAGCTGCTGCGCGCCACCGCCAGCGTCGGCAGCGGCCAGGGCGCCGCCGATCCGCTGGTGAGCGATATCGAAATCACCGGCTACGCCAGCGGCGCGGCGCGCGTCGCCAGCGCGCGCCTGCAGACCAGCGGCACGCGCGGCGCCCACAGCCTGCGCCTGGCTGCGCGCGGCGAGGACTTCGACGCCCTCGCCGAAGTGCGCGGCGGCTGGAATGCCGGCGCCTGGAACGGCACCGTCGGCACGCTGCAAAACCGCGGCCGCTACGCGCTGACGCTGCAGGCGCCGGCGCCGCTGCGCCTGGCCGTCGCGCCCGGCGCCGGCGTCCTCGGACTGGCGCAGCCGCAGGAAGTGTCGCTGTCGAACGCGGTCATCAAGCTGCCCGAGGGCAGCATCACCTTGCAGTCGCTCGAGAAAAACGGCGCGCGCTGGGCCAGCAAGGGCACCGCCACCGGCGTGCCGCTCAGCTACCTCGCGCAGTTCTCGCAAGGCATGCGCGACAACCTGTCGGGCGACCTCACGCTCGGCGCGCAGTGGGGCCTCGACATGCAGGCCGCCGCGGTCGCCGGCGGCGCCCCCGCGCTGAAAGGCAGTCTGCACGTGTTCCGCGAAAAAGGCGACCTGGTCGCCGGCGCCGAAGTGCCGGTGGTGCTCGGCCTGCGCCAGCTCGATGCGCGCGCCGACATCGCCGACGGCGCGCTGCGCATGCAGCTCGAACTGGACGGCACCCGCGCCGGCCACGCCCGCATCGACGCCACCGCGCGCATGATCGAAGGCCGCCTCGGCAACGCCAGCCCGCTGACCCTGAGCGCGAAAGCCGACATGGGATCGATCGCCTGGCTGGCGCCGCTGACCGGCCAGCCGGCGCTGGAGATGGACGGCACCCTCAAGCTCGACCTGACCGGCGCAGGCACCGTCGGCACGCCGAGCCTGAACGGCAGCGTCAACGGCGACAACCTGGCGCTGCGCTGGGCCGAGCAGGGCGTCAAGCTGCGCAACGGCCAGCTGCGCGCGCAACTGGCCGGCGACCAGCTGGTGCTGCAGCGCCTCAGCTTCGACGGCACCCAGGGCCGCGCCGTCGCCGATGGCACGGTTCGCTTTGCCGGCGGCGAGGCCAGCATGAACCTCAAGCTGGTGGCCGACAAGCTCGAAGTGCTGTCGCGGCCCGACCGCATTCTGGTGATCTCGGGCCAGACCACGCTGACGCGCGACGCCAGGAAGTTTGCGCTGGAAGGCAAGCTGCGCGCCGACCGCGCCCAGATCGAACTGGCGCCGCAAGGCCGCCCGACCATGTCCGACGACGTCGTCGTGCTCGGGCGCGGGCGCAACGGCACCGTGGTCAAGGAAAAGGAAGCGCCGTCGCTGCCGCTGACGGTCGACCTCGAAGCGGACCTGGGCGACGCCTTCCGCCTGCGCGGCATGGGCGTCGATGCCGAACTGGCCGGCGTGGTGCGCCTGCGCGCTGCGGGCGGGCGGGCGCCGCGCGCCAACGGCACCATCCGCGTCGTTACCGGCACTTACGCCGCCTACGGCCAGAAGCTGGCGATCGAACGCGGCGTGCTCACTTTCAGCGGCCCGTACGACAATCCCGCGCTCAGCATCCTGGCGGTGCGCAAGCGCCCGGAGGGCGAGATGCTGTCCGAGACGAATGTGGAGGCCGGCGTCGAAATCCGCGGCACCGCGCAGTCGCCGGTGGCCAAGCTGGTGGCGACGCCGTCGGTGCCGGACAGCGAAAAGCTGTCATGGCTGGTGCTCGGGCACGGCATGGAAGGCACCTCCGGCAATGAAGCCGGCGTGCTGAGCGCCGCGGCGGGCGCCCTGTTGGGCGGCAAAGGCGGCGGCTTCCAGTCGCGCCTGGCCAACTCGCTGGGCGTGGACGAACTGGGCCTGTCGCAGGCCAAGGGACTCGAATCGACAGTGGTCACGGTCGGCAAGCGCATTTCGGCGCGTGCCTACCTGAGCTTCGAACAGGGCGCCACCACCGCCTCGAGCCTCGTCAAGCTGCGCTACAAGCTCAATCCGCGCATCACGCTGCAATTTCAGACCGGCACCAACACCGCGCTCGACGTGCTGTATTCGTGGGCCTTCGACTAGTGAAAAGTCACGTACGGCTTCGGATCGGGGACGTCGTCGTCGCCCTGGTCCGGATGGGTGGGCGGATGGTGCGGATGGGGATTGTCGAACGGCTCGGGCGTCGGCTCGTCGGCCGGCACCGGATCGGGCGCGCGATGCGCCTGGATAACAGCTAAATTCATGGTGGTCACTCCTGGGGATGGAGTGTCGAAGTTACCACAAACGGCACGCGGGTCGCGTACGCCAGGGCAAGGCCAGAAATCGCAAAGTGAGCGTGCAGTCCAAAAAAAGCAACGTCATCCCCGCGAGAATGACGTTTTTTCACTGTAGTCGGTGAAGCAGGTCTGACCTATGGTCAGACCCCAAAAATCGCTTAAGGTTTCGCGTTTTTCACGTACTTTTCGAGCCAGCTGTTCGTCTCGTACAGCATGTGCATGATCGATTCGCGCGCGCGGTAGGCGTGGCTCTCGTTCGGCAGCATCACCAGGCGCGCGGTGCCGCCCATCCCTTTGATTGCCTGGAACATGCGCTCGCTCTGGATCGGGAAGGTGCCGGAGTTGTTGTCCTGCTCGCCGTGGATGATCAGCATCGCATCCTTGATCTTGTCGGCGTTATTAAACGGCGACATCGTGTGGTACACCTCCTGCGCCTTCCAGAACGGCCGCTCTTCCGACTGGAAGCCGAACGGCGTCAGCGTGCGGTTGTAGGCGCCGCTGCGCGCGATACCGGCGCGGAACAGGCGCGTGTGCGCCAGCAGGTTGCCGGTCATGAAAGCGCCGTAGGAATGGCCGCCGATGGCGATGCGGTGGCGTTCCGCCACGCCGCGCCGCACCACTTCGTTGACCGCCGCTTCGGCGTTGGCGATCAGTTGCGGCAGGTAGGTGTCGTTCGGTTCGGCGGCGCCGGCGCCGACGATCGGCATCGACGGATTATCCAGCACCGCGTAGCCCATGGCCAGGAAGGCGGCCGGGCCCCAGAAGCTGACCGCGTTGAAGCGGTACGGCGAACCGGTGATCTGGCTGGCGGCGCTTGCGCTCTTGAACTCGGCCGGGTAAGCCCACATGATCATCGGCAGCGGGCCGTCGCGTTTCGGCTCGTAGTTCGGCGGCAGCAGCAGCGTCGCGGTCAGGTCGACGCCGTCGGCGCGCTTGTAGCGGATCTGCTCCTTCTGCACGTCCTTGAGCTGCGGTGTCGGATGCGGGAAACGGGTCAGCGCGGTCAGCTGCGATGCGGCCGGCTTGGTCAGGTCGCGCACGTAATAGTTGGCGCGCTCGGTCGGCGCTTCGCGCGTGGTGAGGATGCGCGTGCCGTCGTCGTTCAGCACCGCCGCCACGTTCTCGTAGTACGGCGCGGCGCTCTGGAACAGGCGCTCCTTCTTCTTGGTGACCAGGCTGTAGCGATCGAGGAAGGGGCGGTCGCCTTCGTTCGAGGCGCCGGCGCCGTCGAGCAGGATGGTCGAATCGGGGCCGATCAGCAGGCGCGGGTGGCCGGCGGCGTCAGGCTGGGTGACCGGGCGGCCCGGATCGTTGTAGCGGTCTTCGCCGGAGTACGCGAACACCAGGTCGGGGGCGGCGGCCGGCTGGTCCGGCGCGATGCGCCAGGTCTTGACGGCGCGCGTCTTGTACCAGCGCTCGCTCAAGAGCGCGAGGTCGCCGCGGCCCCACTGGATGCCGCCGAAGCGCGAGCCGAGCTTGGCCAGCACGGCCGGCTTGTCGGCGAACGGCGCCGCCTGGCTGTAGACGATGTCGCGGATCTCGGCCGTCTTGGCAGGGTCGCCGCCGTCCTGGGCTTCGGCCCAAACCAGCGTGGCCGGCGCATCGACGCGCCAGCTGACGCTGCGCACGCCCGACGACACGGCGTCGTTCCCGGGCGGCAGGCCTTCTTCCAGCGGCTTGTTGGCCACCAGGTGCACTGCCTTGCCGGTCAGGTCGCGCACGTCGACGCGGCTGGCGAACGCCGACGCCGGCACCACGTACGAGAACGGGCGCTGCATCGCCTGCGACAGGATGTATTTGCCGTTCGGCGAAACGCGCGCGCCGGTGAACAGGTCGGGCGCGCCCACCAGGCGCGTCTTGCCGGCGACGTCGACCAGCGCCAGCTGCACGGTGGCGTAGTGCTCGAACAGCCTGGCGTCTTCTTCGTTCTTCAGCAGGTCCTGGTAGGTGCGCAGCGTGCGCGCGCCGGCGCTCTGGCCGCTGTCCTGGGTGGCCGGGCCGCCCGGGATGCCGGTGGCGGCCGGCGCCTTGCCCAGCGCCGCCGGCTTGAGCGTGACCAGCAGGCCGCTCGAATCGGGCAGCCAGCTGAAGCCGGAGCCGGCGACATACGACAGCGCCTGCGTGGTGAGGCGCCTGGCGACGCGCGTGTTGACGTCGACCAGCCACAGTTCGACCTTCGATTCGCCGGCCTTGTCGGCATAGGCGACGTGGGTAAACGCGAGGTAGCGCTGGTCGGGCGACCAGGCCGTGTCGGCCAGGCGCAGCGATTTTGGCAGGCCGGCGACTTTCATCTCGGCCTGGGTGCGGATATCGAGCAGCGACAGGTCGGTGCCGAAACTGAAGCGGCTCGGCGAATAGGTGCGCGGATTGATGCGCAGGCCGGCCAGCTTCAGTTCGGGCTGCGCGACCTCGACGATCGACGGCAGCGCCGGGGTACCGATCATGGTCGCCAGGTTGCGCTTCGGCGACAGGCCCAGACCCGGGGAGCGCGGTGCGTCGACGATCGCCTGCAGCGGCGCCGGCGGCAATTGGTACTGCGCGTACGCCGGGACTGCGGCGATCAGCGACAGGGCGAGCGGTACGAGTGGAAGGCTTTTGCGCATGGATCTCTCTTGTGTTTACGCCGTCGTTGCGGCCAGTTTATGGATGATGCATGTTGCGCACTCGGGCGCCGAATGTCAATCGTCAAAGTGTATGCATGCGCTCTGCCGCGGCATGCTTCGATTACAATAACGGCCATGAACCTGACCACCCTCGCCCTCCTTGTGCTGACGCCGTTCCTGGTATGGCGCGTCTATTCCCGGCTGCGCACGATGATGGCGCGCCAGCGCTCGATCATGTCGCGCCACTGGACCGGGGTCGGCGTGTTCGCGGCGATGGTGCTGGTGCCGGCGTCCGAACTGGTGTCGCGCCCGGAAGGCCTGGCCTGGCTGCTGGGCGGCACCGCCGCCGGCATCGCCTACGGCGTGTGGGGCTTGCGCCTGACCCGCTTCGAGGACACCGACGAAGGCTACTTCTTCACGCCGAACGCGCGCCTGGGCATCCTGATTGCGATGCTGTTCACCGCGCGCGTGCTGTACATCGGCTTCGAGATCTATGCGAACCAGGGCAGCAACGTGCCGACCCCGCGCTTCACCGACAGCCCGCTGACGATGCTGGTGGTCGGCCTCACCGGCGGCTACTTCGGCACCTTCTCGGCGGGGCTGTGGCGCTGGCGCCTCAAACTGAAAAAAGCCGCCGCAAACTAGGCGTTCGGTGCGTCTGGGGGCTGAGCCGCCGGGTCAGACCCCGGCAACAGCAGCAGCCACGCGCCGCTGAAGGACGAAGATCGGCTGCGCCCACGGCATGTCCTTCTTCTTCTTGCTGGTGATGAGCGTCAGCTCGGACGGGTCGTAGACGTCGGTGTTGTGCGTCAGCGGGGTCGTCATCAAATACTGCGCCTCGGTGTTTTTGAGGAACTCGCCGACCAGCTGGATGTTGCGGATGTCGAGGTGGGCGAACGGTTCGTCGATGAAGACGAAACCGCCGGAGCCGTCTTCGGACTTCAGCAAGCCAATCAGCAGCACCAGCGACTTCATCACCTGCTGGCCGCCGGACGCCTCGCCGTCGTTCATGCCGATCTGGTCCTTGCCGTCGAACTTGAAGCGCACGTGCAGGCCGGCCTGCGACAGCTGGACGTCGTCGTTCTCGAGCCGCACCGGATCGGCGTGGACGTCGATGCCGGCCAGTTCGCCAAGCTCCTTGATGTTCTTGCTGTAGGTCTTGATGGTGTAACGCAGCCGCTCGATGTAGGCGCCGCGCGCGTTGCCGGTCGCTTCGATCGCGCGGTTGTTCTGGTAGCGCCGTTCGTCGGTCTCGCTCTGGCGCCCGTGCAGTTGTTCGCCCAGGCGATGGTGCTGGTCGATGACGGTGGCATCCAACTCCCAGTCGTCGCGCGCGAGGCTGTGCTGCAGCGACGACACGCGCAGGTCGACCTGGTGGCTGTTCTGGTGTTCGGCAACCAGCGACGCGCGCCGCGCCGGACGGCGCCAGCCGTGCGGCAGGTGGCGCCAGCTGCGGCGCAGCTCCACCAGGTTCTTCGCATGCTCGGCGCGCTGTTCGATCTGCCGCTTGTGGCCGAGGCGCAGGCCGGCTTCGGCTTCGGACAAGGCCAGGCGCGTGTTCTGCCATGCCGTGTCGGCGCGGGTGCGCGCGACTGTTGCGGCCTTGGTCAAGCCCTGCAGCTCGCCCAGGCGCGAGCCCACTTCGAGGCGCTCGGCCTTGAGCGGCGCGCTGTTGCGCACGGCTTCTTCAAATTCTTCATGGCGCGCGGTCAGCTCCTTGGCGGCGTCGACGCCGGCGATGCGGGCCTTCAGCGCCCCTACTTCGGCGGCGAGCTTGCTGATCGCCAGCGTCAGCGTATCTTCCTGCGCTTCGAGCGCGGGCAGCGAACGTTGCAGCGCTTCGAGGCGGCCGGTGCGGCCGGCCTGGCCGAAGCGGTAGCGCGACGCCTCGACGAACAGCGAGCGGCCGCCGCGGCGTTCGCGGTGATACGCGTCCGGCGTGATCCATTCATCCGACGACGACTTCGCGCCCGCTTCGACCGAATCGACGCGGTCGATGCGCGCCAGCTGGTCGATCAGCCACGACGGCGCCGATGCCGAGAAGCGCACCACCGACAGCAAGCTGTCGTCCTTGCTGACGGGTGCGCTGACGCATTCGGGGACGATGAAGTGGCGATAGCGTTCCTTCTCGGCCAGCTTGTAGGCTGCGGTGGCGTCTTTCGACTTCTCGAGCAGCACGACCGAGGCGTAGCCACCGAGGACGCCTTCGACGGCGCCCTGCCACTTGGCATCCGTCACTTCGACGATATCGGACAGCATTGCGTGCGCAATGCCGGCGTCGCGCAGCGCACGGCGCATGCCGCGCACGGCTTCCGGCTCGGGCATGGCGCTCTTGCCCTGCAGCGCGGAGATGGTGGTCTGGTCGCCGGCGATGCGCGCCGACAGCGCGTCGCGCGCCTGCTTCTGCTTGGCCAGTTCGGCTTCCTTGCCTTCGAGCTGCGCCGATACTTCGGCGATGTCGGCGCCGGAATCGGCGGCCAGTTTGCGCAGGCGTTCCTTCTGTTCGAGCAGGCTGTCGAGCGGCTTGAGCTTGCCGTTGACCTGGGCCAGGCGCGAGGCGAGCACGGTCGCTTCCTGTTCGAGCAGCGTTTCCTGCTCGCCGGCGTCGGTCAGCACGCGGGCCTGGTTGGCCAGCGCGTTGCGCTTTTCGATCAGCTGCGAGTCGGCTTGCGCCATCGGTTTGCGGGCGTCGCGCAACTGGCGGCTGACGGCAGCGGCTTTTTCGCGCGCCTCGTGGTATTCGAGGCTCGGCAGCACTTCCTCGAGCAGGTTGCGGCGCTCCTTGTGCAGGTCTTCCCACTGGTGGTAGTTGGCCACGCGCAGGCGCAGGCCTTCGAGGTTGGTGCGCGACGCTTCCAGCTCCGTCTCGAAGCGCTTCAGTTCCGTCTCGGTGTCGCGCTGGTGGCGCTTGGCTTCGTCGTACGCGTCCAGCACTTCCTTGTCGCCGAAGACCTGGAACACCAGGTCGAGCAGCTGGCGCGGCGCGTATTCGCACAGCTTGTCGGTTTCGCCCTGCTCGAGCGCCAGCACTTTCGCCATCGCCGGCGACAGGCCGGCGTTGGCGAGGCGCTTGCGGTAGTTCTCGACGCCGAGCCAGTCGCTCGCTTCGGTCACATCCTCGATCTGGATGTTCCCGGGCCGCATGAGGTACTGGCGCTTCCAGTCGCCGCCGTTCTTCTGGATCTGGCAGAACAGCGTGACTTCGTCGTCGCTGAAAAAGCCGGAGCTGCGGAAGGGACGGTTCGACAGCTGGCGCCCGACGGTCTTGTTGTCGACGACGGCGCGGATCCAGGCGGTCTGCTGGCCGGAGTGGCGCGCGTAGTGCTTGTAGGTGCGGCCCATCGAGC
>JAZKFW010000062.1:0-44315 GCA_040386255.1 Pseudomonadota bacterium | reverse complement strand
GCCAGCCGCGGCGTGCTCGAAATGATCGAGATCCTCAAGGTCAAGCGCGAATTCCTCTACCTGCTGCTGACGCTGACTCAGGAAAAGAACGTCAAGGTGTCGCGCTTTCCGCTGATCTACCTCGACGAAACCATCCTCGCCCACACCAACCTGGCCGAGTTCCGCAAATTCCTGCAGGAGAGCGAAAACGAGGCGCTGCTGGACCGCATGGTCATCATCCAGGTGCCCTACACCCTCAACTACAAGGAAGAGGCGCGCATTTACCACAAGCTCATTTCTTCGGCGGCGCCGGCATTTCGCGACGTTCACCTCGACCCCCACGTGCTGCACGCGGCCGCCGTATTCGCCATTCTCAGCCGTATCCAGGAAGGCGACGACAAGGAGGTCGAGCTGGTGCGCAAGGTGCGCATCCACGCCGACGAGGAAGTCGAAGGCGTGAACCGCGCCGATGTGCGCCGGGTCAAGGAAAAGGACAGGGCGCCGGATGAAGGCCTGGCCGGGGTATCGCCCCGCTTCGTCATCAACGCGCTGTCGAACGCGATCATCCAGTCGAACCAGAAAAGTCTGTCGACGATGGACGTGCTGCTCGCGCTCAAGGACGGCATCGAGAGCGACGCCCGCATCGACCCCAAGAAAAAGCGCAAGTGGGTCGACTACCTTGTACTCACGCGCAAGGATTTTTACAACCGCTGGGTCAAGGAAGACGTCCACAAGGCGCTGTTCGTGTCGTTCGAGCAAGAAGCGCAGGACCTGCTCGACAAGTACCTCGACGAGGTCGAGGCCATGCTCGACAACCGCCAGATCAAGGACCCGATCACCAGCGAAGAACGGCGCCCCGACGAACGCTTCCTGCGCGCGGTCGAAGAAAAGATCCACATCTCGGAATCGGGCAAGCAATCGTTCCGCCAGGAGGTGGTGCGCAAGGCGATGGGCGCCTACAAGCGCGGCGTCAAGTTCGGCCTCGACAGCCACCTGCAGCTGAACGACGCGGTGCAGCAGTACCTGTTCGAACAGCGCCGTGACGTGCTGCGGCTGGTCAGTTCGGCGAAGCGGCCGGACGATGAAGTGCGCACCAAGGTGTCGGCGGTCGAAAAGCGGCTGGTCGATGAATATGGCTACGACAGCCACAGCGCGCGCGAAGCGCTCAATTATGTGACCACTTTGCTGGCGCAAGAGTAGTCAGCGAGAGCCAGTGCTGGAGGCGGTGTGACGGCGACGATCAATACGGCGTGGTACGACCTGTTCTCGCGCGGGGCGCGCGACTGGCTGCGCCACAACGACAAGGTGCGCGAAGCCGTTCACAGCCACCTGCCCGACCTCATCGCCGGCCCCGACCTGATCACCGGCTCGCAGCAGCGCACCGTGCAGGTGCCGGTGCGCCTGCTCGAGCACGCGCGCTTCAAGCTGGCCGAGGGGCGCTCGCACAGCGGCGCCGGCCAGGGCGACGGCCAGCCGGGCGACGTGCTGCAGCCGGCCGACCCGGGCGACGCCGGCGAGGGACAGGCGGGCGATGGCGGCAACGGCGAAGGCGCGCTGCAGCTGATGCTCGAATTCTCGGTCGACGAGGTGATGGACTGGTTGTGGGAAGAGCTGAAGCTGCCCGACCTCAAGCCCAGGCCCAACACCCGCGTCGACGAACCGGAACTGGTGCGCGAAGGCTGGGACAAGCGTGGCGCGCCATCGCGCCTCGACCGCCGCCGCACCGCCAAGGAAGCGATCAAGCGGCGCGCGGTGCAGGCCGACCCGGTGCCGTTCACCAACGAGGACCTGCGCTTCCGCCAGATCGTCGCACGCCAGCGGCCGAGCACGTCGGCGGTGGTGTTGTTCGTCATCGACGTTTCCGCCAGCATGACGCAGCTCGAACGCAAGCTCGCCAAGTCCTTCTTCTTCTTTGCGCTACAGGGAATCCGCCGCAAGTACGCCAAGGTCGCCACCCGCTTCATCGCCCACACCACGCGCGCGTGGGAATTTAGCGAAGCGCAATTCTTCCAGGTCTCGGGCAGCGGCGGCACCATCGCGTCGAGTGCGTTCCGGCTGACACTCGACCTGGTGCGCGGCGAACTCGACGCCGCGCACGACAACGTCTACATGTTCTACGCCTCCGACGGCGAGAACTTCACCGAGGACCGCGCCGCCGCCAGCGCCGCGCTGACGGAACTGGCCGGCATGCTGAACTACATCGGCTATGTCGAGACGCTGCCCGGCATGCCGCGTTCGCTCGACACGGAAATGCGGCGTCTTTGCAGCGAACTGGAGCGGCATGGCCTGCCGATCGGCAGCAGCATCCTGACCGGCACCGACGACGTCTGGCGCGCGCTGCGCAAGTTCTTCACCCAGGAAGCGGGCGCCGACGGACCAGCCGATGCAGGCAGCAATCCCCGCGGCGATGGCCGCGGCCCCGGCCGGGAAGCAAGCCGATGAACGCCGCCGCCGACACCAGCGCGCAGCGCCTGGCGCAGTATGCCGAGCGCATCGAGGCGCTGGCGCGCGAGCTGGGAATGGATTTCTACCCGGTCAACTTCGACCTGGTGCCGAGCAATTTCATGGTCGAGATCGCCGTGTACGGCCTGCCGGTGCGGATGCGCCACTGGTCGTTCGGCGTGCGCTACATCCACCACCTGGTGCGCCAGCACATGGGCCACTCGAAGATCTTCGAGGTCATGTTCCCGGGCGACCCGTGCCAGGCCTTCATGCTCGAACACAATTCGCTGGCCGAGAACACGCTGGTCACCGCCCACGTGCTGGGCCACGCAGATTTCGCCAAGAACAACCAGCTGTTCGCCCGCTTCATCGCGATGGCGGGCAGCCACATCCTCGAGCAAAGCGCGGCGCGCGCCAACCGGCTCGAACGCGCGCTCGCCGCGCACGGCCAGCAGCGGGTCGAAGCCGTGCTCGACGCCGCGCTCGCGCTGGAGACCCATATCGACATCAACCAGCCGCTGCACCGCGACCGCTACCCCGAGTTCGCGGCGGCGCCGGCGGCGGCGCCGGCCGACCCGTTCGGCGACCGCTTCGCGCGCCTGCCCGGCGAACGGCGCGCCGAGCCCGTCAACGCCCCGGCCCAGCGCGCGCCGCTGCCGCCGCAGCCCGAAACCGACCTGCTGTGGTTCATCGCCCACTACGCGCCCGACATGCAAGACTGGGAACGCGACATCTTTCTGGCCGTGCGTGAAGAGGCGTTCTACTTCCACCCGATCTTCGCCTGCCAGATCATGAACGAAGGCTGGGCCTCCTACTGGCATGCGCGGCTGCTGCGCGAAGCGACCTTCCTGCCGTCCGACCTGTACGTCGCCGCCATCAAGTCCCATTCCGACGTCGTGCGCCCGTTCGCCGGCGAGCAGCAGCTGGCGTTGTCGCTCAATCCTTACCACCTGGGCTTTTCGATGTGGGAACACATCATCGACAAGCACGGCATGGAAACGGCACGCCAGGTGGTGCGCGAAGAGGACGATTTCGGCTTCATCCGCAACTACCTGGACCGCGAACTGGCCGACCAGCTCGACCTGTTCGTCTACGAGACGCGCAAGGATGGCGAGACCAAGGTCGTCAGCCGCGACATCCATGCGATCCGCGAGGCGATCCTGGCGCCCAAGTTCAACTTTGGCGCGCCGGCGGTGGCGGTATTCAAGGTCGGCGCCGACGGCAGCCTCGATGTGCGCCACGACTACCTGCGCGACGGCCGCGGCCTCGACCTGGCGCAGGCCGAGCGCGTCGTCGATTATGTGACGCGGGTGTGGCGGCGTCCGGTGACCTTGCATACCGTCGACTTCCGCGGCGTCGTACGGGTACTGCCCGTAAAAAAGCCGCTTCCTTGAGCCAACGCACCGCCATCCGGCCCCAGGACCTTCGACTCGTCATCCTCGACGAAGGCGCAGGTCCATACCGGGCATTCGAACGATGGCTGCCGCTTCGGCGCGCCCTCGGGGCCGCTGCGAGCGCCGGAATTGTTGCCCCCGGTTATGTTGATGTTCCTCAACAAGCACCCTCGCCGCTTGCCTACCCTGTCAGTGACGCACATCAACTGTCGCATTTCGGGAGGATTTCATGATCCGGCAAACCAGGTCCCTCAAGCCGCGCTACCACAGGCGCGTCGCGCTGGCGCTGTCGCTCGGCATGGCACTGAGCGGCTGCCAGCGCACCAGCGATCCGAGCGCACTGATTGCCGAGGCACGCCAATACCGGCAGCAGGGCGACATCAACGCCGCCGTGATCCAGCTGAAGAACGCTCTGCAAAAGGATCCTGACAACCGCGACGCGCGCCGCTTGCTCGGCGAGGTCTACATCGACCAGGCCGATGCGGTGTCGGCCGAAAAGGAACTGCGGCGCGCCCTCGCGCTGGGCGCGCCCACGACCGAGCTGCTGCTACTGGTGGGCAAGAGCATGCTGCTGCAAGGACAGTTCCAGCGCGTGCTCGACGAATTCCACAACGTGACCGATGCGGCCGGCCGGCCCGCCATGCTGGCCCTGCGCGGCGGCGCCCTGCTTGGCCTGGGCAAGCGCGCCGAAGCGGGCGCGCTGTTCAACGAGGCGCTGCAGTCGGCGCCGGAGTTGCCGCAAGCGCTGCTGGGCCTGGCGCGCATCGCCTTTGCCGACGGCCAGCCGCAACCGGCCGCCGCTCTCGCCGAGCGTGCGCTGGCGGCCCACCCCGGCGACGTCGACGCCATGCGCTTCAAGGGCGACCTGCTGCGCGTCGCCGGCAGGCCGGACGCGGCGCTGGCCGCCTATCGCGCCATCCTCATGCTGCATCCGCACAATGCCCAGGCGCGGGTCGACGTCGCCAGCCTGCTGACCGACCAGGGCAAGTTCGCCGAGGCGCGCACCGAACTGCGGGCGGCGCGCAAGGTGTCGCCCGGCCGCTTGTCGGTATTCTATGCGCAGGCGATGCTGGAGTATCGCGAAGCGAAGTATCCGGCCGCCACCGAGGCGCTGCAACAGATCCTGCGCGCCGTCCCCGACTATTACCCGGCGATCCTGCTGCTCGGCGCCGTCGAGTCCGCCACAGGCGCAAATCAGCTGGCCGAACAGCACGTCCAGAAATTCCTCGCGGCCTATCCGGGCCACTTGCACGCAACCAAGCTGATGGCCACATTGAATTTGCGCGCCAACAACAACGCGGCCGCGCTGCAGCTGGTCGCGCCAGTGCTGGCCGCCCACCCGGACGACGTCGACCTGTTGACGCTGACCGGCGAAGCGCACATGCGCGCGCGCCATTTCGGCCAGGCGGCAGAGTATTTCGAGCAAGCCAGCGCGCTGCGTCCGCGCACGTCGAGCCTGCACACCGCCGCCGCGCTGGGGCGCTTGGCCAACGGCGAGCAGGAGCGCGCGCTGGCCGAGCTCGAGCGCGCCGCGGTACTCGACATCAAGTCGCCGCGCACCGGCACGCTGCTGGTGACGGGCTACCTGCGCGCGGGCGCCGCCGACAAGGCGCTGGAGGCGGTGCGTTCAATGGAGAAACAAGGCGACGGCGCGCTGGTGCAGAACCTGAAGGGCGGCGTGTTCCTGGCGCGCAAGGACGCCGCCGGCGCGCGCGCCAGTTTCGAACGGGCACTGGCGCACGACCCGCTGTACTTGCCGGCGCTCGACAACATGGCGCAACTCGATATCCTCGAGAAACGTCCCGACGACGCCAGGAAGCGCTACCTGGCGGCATTGGCGCGCGCGCCGAAACATGCGCCCCTGCTGGAGGCACTGGCGCGCCTGGCGATCGGCCAAGGCCGTCCGGCCGAGGCGATCGCCTGGCTCGAGCGTGCCTGCCGCGACAATCCGGAGTCGGTCACGCTGGCGCTGCGGCTGGCCGACTATTATTTGCGCGGCGGCGATACCCGCAAGGCGCTGACCCTGGCGCAGAAACTGCAGGCCGGCAATCCATCGAATGCCGACGCGCTGGCGATGCTGGCGCACGTCCATTCAGTCAAGAAAGACCTGCCCGCGGCGGCGGACGCCTACGCCAGACTGGCGGTGCTGCTGCCGGCCTCGGCCACGCCGCACATGAAGCTGGCGGCGCTGCAACTGGCAATGCGCGACGAGCGCGCCGCCAGCGCTTCGCTGCGCAAGGCCATCGCCATCGAACCGCGCTCGATGGAGGCCCAGCAGACGCTGATGTCGATCCTGGTGGCGCAGAAGAAATTTTCTGAAGGTGAGCAACTTGCCAAGGCATTGCAGCAACGCCAGCCGCAGCTTGGCGGCGGCCACAAGCTGGAAGGCGACCTGCGCACCGCGCAGGGCCAGGCGGCGGCGGCGATGGCGGCGTACGAACGCGCCTTCGCGCTGGAGCCCTCGAGCGGCCTGATGATCCAGCTGTACGGCGCGCTGGTGGCGGCCGGCGAGCCCGAAACGGCGCAACAGCGCATGGCGCAGTGGCTGGCAAGCCATCCCGACGATATACCGGCACGGCTGCACGACGCCAGCAGCAAGCTGGTGCGCAACGAGTTCCGGCTGGCCATCGAGCAGCTCGAAGCGGTGCTGCAGCGCGATCCCAACCACGTGCTGGCGCTCAACGACCTGGCCTGGAGCTTTCAGCGTACCAGGGACAAGCGGGCCCTGGCGTTTGCCGAGCGCGCCTACAAGCTGGCCCCGGGCAGCCCGGCCATCATGGACACGCTCGGCTGGATCTGCCTGGAAAACGGCGACCTGGCGCGCGCGCTCCCGCTGCTGCAAAAGGCCAGTACGCTGGCGCCAGACGCCAACGAAATTCGCTACCACTTCGGCGTCGTGCTGGCGAAGTCGGGCGACAAGCGCGGCGCCCGGCGCGAACTCGAGCGCCTGCTCGCCTCGAGCACCGATGCCGCGCGGCGCGCCGAAGCCAGGGCCTTGCTGGCATCGTTATGAAGTGCCGCGCTGCCGGCCCGCTTGTCGGTGGATTTGACACACCTGCGCGCCCGCCCTGCCGGGCTCGTATCGGCCCGGCGCGATGATGCCGTCCGGGTCGAGCGCGCGCTTGATCCGGCTGACAACTTTCCAGAACACGTCGCCGTGCGGGTCGAGCCCAGCCATCGACTGGATCCCGACCCGGTACGGAATGTAGCCGGCCCGCATCACCGTATCGAAAAGCGCCCGATAGCATTGCTTGGCGCGCTCGACCTCGGCGGGGTCTTCCTTGTCGTATGCCACCGTGATGACGCCGCCCAGCGAACGCTCGTTGATCATGCTGAACGTCACGAACAGGTCGAAACCGTGCGCCTCGAAGATCGGCGCCACCATCGCGTGCAGCGCCAGCGCATCGGCGCCGCGCATCGGCAGGATCGGCGACACCCACAGCAGGCCGCAGTTGTCGGCTGCCGGGTTGGCTTGCCGCGGGAACTCGGCGGGCAGGCCGCCGCGCCGGCGCCAGTACGCCCCGGCAAGAAAGCGTCCGTTCGGCACGCCGCGGTTCATCGCGAACAGGGCTTCGCCCATCGCCACCTTGGCGCGCAGGCGCGCGCCGGCGCCGCAGTAGCCGAGCAGGCGCGCCAGGCGCGCCCCGAACCGCAGCTTTTCCTCTGTAAGAAATGTCGACGTTGCCGCCGTGCCGCGCAGCGCCCGCCGCAGCGCGTCGCGCGCCGCCGCCACCTGGGCGCGGCTGCCGTACAAGGCGCCCGACACCGTCCATGCGCCGGCGCCGGCCTGGTCGCGCAAATTGCGGCGCAGTGCTGCCGGCAACGGCGCCTCGTCGCCGGCCTGCTCGCGCGGAAATGCGCGGCCGCCGGAAATGACGCGCAGGTCATTGCCGATGTGAACGATGCTGCGCAGCGTGCCATCGAGCCTCAGCGGGCGCAGCGCATCGACCACCGGGCCGATATCGGCATGCTCGGGCACGCTGCAGATGAAGTGGTTGATGCACTCGGCCTTGGGCATCAGCCAGATGCCGACCTGGGTGACGACGCCGAAATTCGACTGCGTGAACAGGCCGTCGAGGAAGGGGCCGACGCCGTACGGGAACAAGTGGGCGGCGCGCGCGTTCGGATAGTGGCCGAAGCCGGTGTCGAGCACCTCGCCGCTGGCCAGCACCACCTGCAGGCCGGCGATGTGCTGCAGCCGGTTGCCGTAGGGAGAATGGCCGAAGCCGCGCTCGAGGATGTTGCCCAGAAAGCTGGTGTCGGGGCCGGCGCCGGTGCAGTCGGTCCACAGGTCGATCTTGTGCGTGCGCAGGTAATCGGACAGCTGCTGCTGCGTCACGCCCGGTTCGATCACCGCGTACGCCAGCTGCGCGTCGACCTGGACGATGCGGTTCATGCGCGACAGCTCCAGCACCACTTGGCCGTCGGTCACCGCGCAGGCGTCGCCGTAACCCCAGTTCTTGCCCGTGCTCACGGGGTAAAGCGGGGTCTGGTGGCGCCGCGCCAGGTCGACCAGCGCGATCACCTCGGCGCGCGAGGCGGCGCTGACCACCGCCAGCGGCGCGGTGCTGCGCGACGAGGTGCTGCGCGCATAGCGTTCCAGCGTGGCGGCGTCGTCGCGCACGTGGCCGACGCCGACGACGTCGCGCATCGCCCGCAGCAGCAGCGCGCCGCGGGCGGCGCTGCCGGGACCTCTCCCGCCATCCTGCCTTGCATCCTGTTCAGCCATGTCCACTCCTCAGTTGAGGCCGGCGATCAGCCGGGCGGTGATGCCCGGTTCGTCGGTCGATGCGAAAAAGTACGGGTAGAACGAACGCTCGTCGCCGTGCTGTTCCATCCGGCCGCCCCAGCGCCCGATCTGCTCGCCCATGTGCTCGAGCGGCAGGCGCAGCAGCACCGCCGGCGCACCCACGCGGCTGCACTCGCGCTCGGCGCCGAAGTCGTGGAAGCCGAGCATGCGCTGGTAAAACATGACGTGGCGGGGATTGACTTCGATGACGTAATCGGAAAAGCGGTGGATGTTGCGCGCGTAGATGTAGGAGATGTGGATCAGCGAGGCGAACACGCGCTTGCTGACGCCCTTGTCGATCGCCAGCCGCGACGGCTCGCACAGGCGCCGGCCCTGCGCGCGCAGCGCGTCGAGCCGGTCGCCGAAGTTGTCGTCGGCCGGCAGCAGGATGTCGCTGTCGAGGCACAGGCTCATGGTGCCGACCACCTTGCCGCCAGTCTCGGCGTACAGCGTGATCTTGTTGGCCTCGTGAAAACGGTTCGCCTCGAAGGCGTAGCCGCGCCAGCTGTACATCTTGCGGATCAGCAGGCTCGCCGCTTCGCGATGGCGCGCCGAATTGGCCATGCGGATATGGAAGATCTGGATGTCGAGCGGATGGTCCAGCCCGGGATCGGTCCCGCGTTCGCCGATGCACAGTTCGCGCACGCTGGCGGGGGCTGCAAATGTCGCGATGGGTAATTCGTCCTGAATCATGATGTCGTCCTCCGGTTGACCAACCACGCCGCGAGCCGGCGCGATGAGATGTTGTCAACGTCAGACAGGGTCATGTGTAGCTCAGTTCCGGCCTCAGCAACAGAGTTTGCCTTAGGACAAATGCGTGTCCGTGTCGGAAATTTTTGCACTTCCGGCCGAGGCCGCTTGCGCGCGCCGGTCGGCAAACGGCATGTGCTTGATTCGAAAGGAAAAACACCTGTGGCACGAAGGTTGCGATATGAGTCCTCGAGGGCGCCGCACTGTCCGAGCGCGCAGTCATCGACCAACAGGAGGGCCAGCGATGAACCCGTTGCAAACGAACATGCTCAATGCGCTGGTCGGCGCCGCCGTCGCGCTCAGCGCGCTCGGCGCTGCCGTGCCGGCGCGCGCCGACGCATTCGCCCAGTCGATCCTGGTGATCGACAACCTGCGCCTGCGCCATGCCAACGGCACCTCGCTTACCGCCGGCGACTTCGCGCAGCTGACCGAATCCAGCGTGGCGCATGCCGGCGCCCAGTTCAACGGCGTGTTCGCCAACGACGTCCAGGCGGGCCGCGCCGACATCGCCCAGCAAGGCGTCGGCGCCGCGGCGCGTGCCGAGAACGATTTCGCACCGTTTGCGCGGCCCGCCTTCGAAGACGCCGGCTACAGCTCGGCGGACCAGAACATGGCCGGCGCCATGATCGCCGGCGCCGACGGCGGCGGGGCGCTGCTGCAGCTGCGCGCCGATGCGTCGCTGACCGGCGCCGGCGCGGCGATGGCGAACTCGGGGCTGGTCGGCGCCACCACCTTCACGTTCGAACTCGGCGCCGACGAGTTCATGACGATTTCGTTCGACGCCCTCGCCTTCACCCAGGCGTTCCTGACCGACAGCGACGGCGCCGCAATCGGCGCCAGCGCGCACCTGGCCTGGAGTATCAGCGTGCGCGACCTGAGCACCGGCGCCACCGTCTTCACGTTTCAGCCGGAACAACTGAACGCCATGGGCAACGTCAGCCGCAGCGGCGGCCTGACCGGCGCCACCACCTATGACCCCGGCTGGCAGTCGTTCGCCGCCACCACCGGCCTGCTCACCGGCGGCGACACTTATCAAGTCACCATCGCGCAGTCGACGTTCGCCAGCGCCCTGCAGTCGCAGCCGATGGCGGAACCGGGCACGCTGTCGGGCATCGGCGCCGGCCTGCTGGCGATGGCCGCGCTCAGCCGGCGCCGACGGCGCGCGCGCCCGCCGGCGTAGCGCCCCGCAATTTTGACGGTAATCAACAGGTTCGGATGTAGCAGATTTTGGCACTTTTGCCAGCCATATAATCATGCAGTGGCGGAGCCAGCAGTGCAGCTTCCCTCGCCGCGCGACACGGAGACCGACAGGACATGGAGGAGCTCATCACCCAGCTGCTGTCCAGTGTGAGAGGCATCTGGAAATACCGCTGGCTCGCGGTGGCGCTCATGTGGCTGGTCGGCATCGCCGGCTGGACCCGGGTCGCCACCCTGCCCGACGACTACCAGTCGACCGCCCGCGTGTTCGTCGACACCCAGGGCATGCTCAAGCCGCTGCTGAGCGGGATGGCGACGATGCCCAACGTCGAACAGCAGGTCGCCATCATGAGCCGCACGCTGCTGTCGCGGCCGAACGTCGAGCGCGTCATGCGCATGGTCGACCTCGACGTGCGCGCCACCACCCCGCGCGAGCACGAGCAGCAGGTCGACCAGCTGATGGCCAAGCTGAAGATCAGCGGCACCAGCACCTACGACATCTACACCATCAGCTACAACCACCACAATCCAAAACTGGTGCGCGACGTCGTGCAGTCGCTACTGACCATCTTCGTCGAGGGCAGCTTCAAGGGCAAGAAGGGCGACTCGCAGAAGGCGGTGCAGTTCATCGACGAGCAGATCAAGAGCGTCGAGGAAAAGCTGATGGCAACCGAAAACGCCGTCAAGGAATACAAGATGCGCAACAGCGCGCTGCTGCCGCGCCAGGGCATCGACTACGGCGCCCAGCTGGCGCTGGCGGCGGACGCCCTCAACACCGCCCGGCTCGAGCTGGCCGAGGCCGAACAGGCGCGGCGCGCGATCAAGGCCCAGGTCAGCGGCGACGAGCCGGTGTCGACGCTGGAACTGCGCCCGGCCGCACTGCTCAATCCGGAAATCGACGCCCGCATCAGCACCATCAACAAGCAGCTCGACAACCTGCGCATGCAATACACCGAGCTGCATCCGGACATCGTCGCCGCGCGCCGCCTGGTCGCCCAGCTCGAAGCGCGCAAGATCGAGGAAGGCCGCAACCGCGGCGCCGACCGCGATCCCGGCCGCAACTACAGCCCCATGCTGCAGCAGCTGAAAGTGGCGCTGACCGAGGCCGACGCCAAGGTCGCCTCGATCAAGGTGCGGGTCGAGGAATACGCCGCCCGCCACGAGCGATTGCGCGCGCAGAGCGCCGCGGTGCCGGAGGTGGAGTCGCAACTGGCCCAGCTCAACCGCGACTATCTGATCAACAAGGACAACTACGAGAAGCTGATCGGCCGGCGCGAGGCCGCCAAGCTGTCGGGCGAACTGACCTCGACCACCGAGATGATGACCTTCAAGATCATCGACCCGCCGACGATGCCGGTGGCGCCAAGCGGACCCAACCGGGCGCTGCTGCACAGCGCGGTGCTGCTCGCCGCGCTGGTGGCCGGCACCGCCGTCGCCTGGTTCATCAGCCAGGCCCGCCCGACCTTCGACGGCCCCGGCACCATGCGCCAGGTGACCGGCCTGACCGTGCTCGGCACCGTGCAGATGAACTGGACCGCGGCGGAAACCGTCAAGCGGCGGCGCGCCCAGGTGGCGCTGGCGGCGTCGTTCGGCGCGCTGCTGTTGCTGTACGCGGCGATGCTGGCCTCGTCGCTGGTGCGATCCTGAGGAGGCCGCCATGTCCCTTCCCCCCCTCGAACCGGACAGCGCCGCCGCGGCGGCGCCGCCCGCCGCCGCCGGCGACAGCTTCGTCGACATCAACCTGGCGCGGCTGCACCAGATGGGCATGGTCACGCACGACGGCGGGCGCACGCCGGCGGCCGAGGACTTCCGCATCATCAAGCGCCCGCTGCTGCGCAGTGCGGCGAGCGCGGTCGCCGCCGGCCGCAAGAACGGCAACCTGATCGTCGTCACCAGCGCGCTGCCCGGCGAAGGCAA
Organism: Pseudomonadota bacterium; assembly: GCA_040386255.1. Classification (GTDB taxonomy): domain Bacteria; phylum Pseudomonadota; class Gammaproteobacteria; order Burkholderiales; family Burkholderiaceae_D; genus JAFCUW01. Next base: position 31,847 of record JAZKFW010000062.1, on the reverse strand, counting down.
GACCTTCTGCGCCATCAACCTGGCCATGAGCATCGCGATGGAAAAGGACCACACGGTGCTGCTGGTCGACGCCGACGTCGCCCGGCCGTCGGTGCTGAAGGTGCTCGGGCTGCCCAACAGCGCCGGCCTGATGGACGTGCTGCTGTCGGAGCGGCGCGCGCTGGCCGACGTCATCTTAAAAACCAACATCGCCGGCCTGTCGATCCTGCCGGCCGGGCGCAGCAACAAGCACGCCACCGAACTGCTCGCCAGCCAGGCGATGAGCCTGCTGCTCGACGACATCGCCGGACGCTATCCGGACCGCATCGTCGTGTTCGATTCGCCGCCGCTGCTGTTGACCACCGAGGCGACCGTGCTGGCCGGCCAGATGGGCCAGGTGGTGCTGGTGGTGGAGTCGGAGACGACCACCCAGCGCGCCGTCAGGGAAGCGCTGCGCCGGCTCGATCACTGCGCCACCGTCAATCTCATCTGCAACAAGACGCGCGCCTTCCCCGGCGACGATTACTACGGGTACTACGATTGATGTCGACGAAAGAACATCATGGACCGGCCGCTCCAGCACAATGCCATGACGATCGACGTGGAAGACTATTTCCACGCCGCCGCGCTGGCCGCGCACCTGCCGCGCACCCGCTGGGCCAGCCTGCCGGGGCGCGTCGAGCGCAATGTCGAGCTGGTGCTGGCCACCTTCGACCGCGCCGGCGTCAAGGCCACCTTCTTCACGGTCGGCTCGATCGCGCGCCGCTATCCGGCGCTGGTGCGCGCCATCGTCGCCGGCGGCCATGAAGTGGCCAGCCACGGCTATGCGCACCAGCGGGCCTGGGAACAGTCGCGCACCCAGTTCCGGCGCGACATCGTCGGCAGCAAGCACCTGCTCGAGGACCTCGGCGGCGCCGCCGTGCTCGGCTACCGGGCGCCTTACTTCTCCGTCAACGTCGACAACCGCTGGATCTTCGACACCCTGTTTCGCAACGGCTACCGCTACAGCTCGAGCATCTACCCGGCCTGGACCGAGCGGCTGCGCCAGGCCGCGCGCACGCCGCGCTTCGCGTTCTTCCCGTCCGGCGCCTCCGGCATCCTCGAGCTGCCGGTCAGCACCGTGCGCGTACTCGGACGCAGCCTGGCCGCCGGAGGCGGCAACAACTTCCAGCTGCTGCCCTACATCGTCTCGCGCGCGCTGCTGCGCCGCATCAACGTCGTCGAGCGCCATCCGACCGTGTTCTATTTCGAGCCGTCGATGCTCGACCCGGCGCAGCCGCGCGTGGCGCAGCTGGCGCGCCTCGACGCCGTGCGCCATTACGCCAGCCTGGGACGGATGGAGCTGCGCCTCGCGCTGCTCAGCCGCGACTTCCACTGGGACCGCATCGACAACATCTTTCCGGTGCTGCCGTGATGGGCGCCATTGAAACCGGACCAGGCAGCCGCCGCGCTGACCTGTCTCCTTCACCTTGCGCGGCACAACCCTTCGTGCGGAGTAGATCATGGCAGCGACAGTAGAACAACCCCGGCTGGTGGTGCATCTGGTCCACCAGCTCGACGTCGGCGGTCTCGAGAACGGCCTCATCAACCTGATCAGGCACATGCCGCCGGAGCGCTATCGCCATGCCATCGTCTGCCTGAAGGATTACACCGAGTTCCACGCCCACATCAAGGAGCGCGGCGTCGAGATCATCAGCCTGAACAAGCGCGAGGGCAAGGACTTCGGCCACTACATGCGCATGTACAAGACGCTGCGCGCGCTGCAGCCGGACCTGATCCACACGCGCAACCTGTGCGGCTTCGAAGGCCAGCTGGTGGCGGCGCTGGCCGGCATCAAGCTGCGCGTGCACGGCGAGCACGGCCGCGACATGAGCGACCTGTACGGCAAGCGCCTGAAGTACCAGCTGCTGCGGCGCATGCTGCGCCCGCTGATCGGCCACTTCATTGCCGTTTCCGCCGACCTCGAACACTGGCTGATCGACAGCGTCGGCGCCGAACCGGAACGCGTGTCGCAGATCGCCAACGGCGTCGACAGCGTGCAGTTCCACCCGCGCCTCGGGCCGCCGGCGGCGGTCGGGCCGGCCGGCTTCATGCAAGATAACGTGTTCGTCATCGGCAGCGTCGGCCGCATGGTCGACGTCAAGAACTACCCGACCCTGGTGGAAGCGTTCCTGCGCCTGATCGCGTCACCGCATCCGGCCCACCAGCGCCTGCGCCTGCTGATCGTCGGCGACGGTCCCGAGCGCGCCGAATGCCTCGACATGCTGACCCGCGCCGGCGCCTCGCACCGCGCCTGGCTGCCGGGCGAACGCACCGACATTGCCCAGCTGATGCGCACGATGGACCTGTTCGTGCTGCCGTCGCTGGCCGAGGGCAGCTCCAACACCATCCTCGAGGCGATGGCGACCGGACTGCCGGTGGTCGCCACCGCGGTCGGCGGCAACACCGAACTGGTGCACCCGGGCTTCACCGGCATCCTCGTGCCGACCCGCTCGCCGGACCTGATGGCGGCGGCGATCGCCGACTACTGCCGCATTCCGGAGATGGGCGCGCGCCACGGCATGCGCGCGCGCAGCCAGGTGATCGCCCGCCACAGCCTGCCGGCGATGGCGCGCGGCTACCTGGCGGTGTACGATGCGCTGCTCGGCCACGCGTCCGGCGCCGCCGCCGGCAGCCGCTAGCGCGCCAGGCCCTGCGCGGCGCGGCCGGCGGCGAGCGCCGCGCCGCCGTGCAGGCGCCGCCCGATCGCCAGCGCGTCGCTGTAGCAGTCGGCCAGCTGCAGCGCCACGCTGTCCCAGGTGTACTGGCGCACCAGCGCGCGCACCCGTTCGCGCGCCGGCGGCGCTTCCAGCAGGTCGAGCAGCGCGCTCTTTTGCGCGCGGCTGTCGTCCCAGCGCGCCTTCCTGACGGCGAACTCGCAATTGCGCAGTTCGAGCGCGCTCTCGTCGCTCATCATCACCGGTGTGCCGGCCGCCAGCGCCTCCAGCACGGTGATCGGAAAAGCGTCGCCCTGGCTGGGCAGCACGAACACCGTCGCCGCCGCGTAGGCGCTGGCCAGCATGCGCGCCTGCTGGCGCAGCGGGCCCATGCAGATCACCCCGGGCACCGCGCGCAGCCGGCGCAGGTAATCGGTGTCGCGCTCCTGCGCCTCGCCGATGACGACGAACGGCAGCGCCAGTTCCGACAGCGCCTGCGCAATCCCCAGCTGGTTCCTGTAGGGCGACACGGCGCCGACCATCAGCGCGAACTGGCCCTGCACGCCGCTGCGCGAGCGGAACAGCGCCGGATCGGCCTCAAAGAAGTGCGGGCTGATGCCGTTCGGCAGCACCCGCACCTTTGCCGGATTGATCAGGAACGCAGTGCGGATCGCCTGCCGCTCCGATTCGCCCAGCGCCACCACCAGGCTGGCCAGCTGCAGCGCGTGGCGGCTCTGCGCGTAGCTGCTCTGCAGGTCCCACGCGGTCAGGTTGCCGAGCAGGCGGTCGGCCAGCCGCGCGCGGGTGCCGTTGCTGCGGTTCCAGCCGGGCGCGATCAGCGCCGACAGCACCACCGGCACCTTCAGCGCCACCGCCTCTTCGACGATGCGGTGGTTGCCGTGCACCGCCGCGAACACGTGCACCAGGTCGTAATCGTCGAGGCGCGAGCGGAACGGGTCGACCAGTTCGGCCTCCAGCGCGGCGCGGCCCGGCGTCAGCCCCAGGCGCTTGAGCGCGTTGACGGTCTCGCGCACCTGCTGCTGCACGCTGCCGTCGCGCTGGAACAGCATCGGGTAGGACAATATGCCAACACGCATCACGCCTCCGGGTTCAGTGCAGCAGCGCCGCCGCCAGCTTGCGGCGCGCCAGGTCCAGTTCGTCGATCAGCGGATGGCGGACCAACACGATTCCAGCGAGCCACAGCAGCACGCTGGCGCCGCTGGCCAGCACCGCCAGCGCCGGCGAGTACGGCGACAGCGTCAGCGCCGACAGCGGCGCCAGCAACGCCAGCCCGGTCAGCAGCAGCCCCTTGAACGAGGCCGCGGCGACCTGGGCGATGCTGATGCCGCCGAACCTGGTCAGGCAGCGCATCGTCAGCGTCACCCGGAACACGGTGGCGCCGACGATCGCCCATGCCACCGCGGACAGGCCGAACGGCGCCGCCACGATCAGCAGCACGATGCGCAGCAGCACCGTCATGCCGTCCAGCCGCGCCTGCGGGGCCGCCTGCCCTATCGCCACCAGGAAATAGCGCGACATGCAGGAGATGCTATAGATGGCCGACGAGAAACACATGATGCGGATCAACGGCGCCGCCGCGTCCCATTGCTCGCCGTACAGCAGGCGCAGGATCGGCAGCGCCATCACCGCCACGCAGGCGAAGAACGGCCACGCCAGCGCGGTCATGTAGCTGACCGTGCGCAGGTACGAGTCGCGGGCGTCGCCGCCGCCGCGCACGTGCGCCGCGTAGAGCGGATAGACCACCGGCGTGACGGCGTTGGTGATCGCCTTGTGGAAGATCGCCAACACCGCCAGCGCCTTGCCGAAGATGCCGACCGCGTCCATGCCGATCATCTTGCCGATCATCTTGCCGATCACCAGGTCGGGCGCGGCGGCGCCGGCTTCGTCGATCAGGTTGCCGCCGGTGGCGTAGGCGCCGAACACGATCACCTTGCCGATGCCGGTGCGCGCCGGCAGCCACGGCATCCGCGGCGGGCTCAAATACAGGCTCAGCAGCAGCGCCGCGCTGGTCGCCGCCACCGAGCCCCACGCCATGCTCATGAAGCCGAAGCCGCGCCAGGCCAGCAGCACCGCCACCAGCACGCTGCACAGGCCGTGCGTCAGGTTGATCGCGCAGATCGCGCCGAAGCGCATCTCGCGGCGCAGCATCGGCAGGATCACCGAGCTAAATGGCAGCAGCACGAAGTTTACCGCCAGCAGCTGCAGCAGCGGCGCCAGCGCCGGCTCGCGGTAGAAGCGGGCCAGCGGCGCGCCGAGCAGCGCGATCGCCGCCGCCAGCGGCCAGGCGAACAGGAAGCTGGCGCCGAGCACCGCGCGCAGCTTCGCCTCGGTCAGTTCGCGCTCCTGCACCAGATACTGGCCGGCGCCGAAGTCGCGCAGCACCTGCGCCACGCCGAGCAGCACCGCGGCGACCGCATAGATGCCGGCCTGGGTCGGCGTCAGCAGGCGCGAGATGATCATGCCGCCGGCCAGCGACAGCAGCACCAGCACGTACTTTTCGACGAACGAAAACAGCAGCGAGACGCGGGTGGTGCTCACGGCGGCGCGCTCGGCAGGGTCGGCGCGCCATTCCGGCTGGCCATGAGAACGGTCAACAAGCGCGCTTCCCCCCTGATCTAGTATTGCCTCAACCACAGAATTCCAGTCTAACGATGAGTCCGGTCCTATCGTTGCGTGGTGTCAAGGAGTCCTGTCCGTGCGCGACATCCTCGTTACCCTCATCGTGTTCGGCGCTCTTCCCTGGGTGCTGCGTTCGCCCGTCAACGGCGTGCTGCTGTGGGTCTGGATCAGCGTGATGAACCCGCACACGCAGGGCTGGGGTTTCGCCACCGCCTTCCCGTTCGCCATGATCGTCGCGCTGACCACCATGTTCAGCATGTCGATCACGCGCGAGCCGCGCCGCCTGCCGTCGACACCGGTGACCAAGGTCCTGCTCGCCTTCACCGCCTGGATGTGCTTGACGATGCCGTTCGCGATGTTTCCCGAGTTGTCGTTCGACATGTGGTGGAAGGTCATGAAGATCATGCTGATGAGCTTCGTGTGCCTGATGCTGGTGAAGTCCGAGCGCGACATCCACCGGCTCGTGTGGGTGCTGGCCATCTCGCTCGGCTACTACGGCATCAAGGGCGGCCTGTTCACGCTGCGCCGCGGCGGCGGCGAACGGGTGTGGGGCCCGGACGGCACCTTCATCGGCGACAACAACGCCATCGCGCTGGCGCTGATCATGGTGATCCCGCTGATGGTGTTCCTGCGCCAGCACAGCGCGCGCCGCTGGCTGCGCCACGGCCTCGCCGCCGCCATGCTGCTGTGCGCGCTGGCCGCGCTTGGCGCCTACTCGCGCGGCGCGCTGCTGGCGATCGCCGCGATGGTGCTGGTGCTGTGGCTGAAAAGCCGCAGCAAGATGGCGACCGGCGCGCTGCTGGCGACCGCGGTGCCGGTGCTGCTGGCGTTCATGCCGCCCGAATGGGCCAGCCGCATGGAATCGATCCGCGGCTACCAGCAAGACGGCTCGGCGCAGGGCCGCCTCAACGCCTGGGGCATGGCGTGGAACCTGGCGCGCGACCGATTCTTCGGCGGCGGCTTCGCCATTTACGAGGCGCCGGTGTTCGCCATCTACGCGCCCGATCCGGCCGACCTGCATGCCGCCCACAGCATCTACTTCCAGGTGCTCGGCGAGCATGGCTTCGTCGGCCTCGGCCTGTACCTGCTGCTGGGGGTGCTGGCGTGGCGCGACGCCGCCTGGATCATCCGCCACGCCGCGCCGGTGGCCGCACTGCGCTGGGCCGCCGGGCTGGCCGCCATGATCCAGACCAGCCTGGCCGGCTTCGCCGTCGGCGGCGCCTTCCTCAGCCTGGCGTACTTCGACGTTCCCTATTACCTGCTCGGCATCCTGGTCGCCACCCGCGCGCTGGTCGAACGGGGATTGGCGCCGCCGCAGCAAGCGGCCGTGCGGCCGGCGGCGGTGCCGACATGAGGCTGCAGCTGCCGCTGTCGATCCTGATCTACCACCGCGTGCTGGCCGGGCCCGACCCGCTGTTCCCGGAACAGGTCGACGCGCGCCGCTTCGAGCAGCACATGCGGCTGCTGAACCGCTGGTTCACCGTGATCCCGCTGGCCGAAGCGGTACGCCGGCTGGCCGAACGCAGCCTGCCGCCGCGCGCCGCCTGCATCACTTTCGACGACGGCTACGCCGACAGCGCGCAGGTGGCGCTGCCGATCCTGCAGCGGCACGGCGTCAGCGCCACTTTTTTCGTCGCCAGCGGCTTCCTCGACGGCGGTTGCATGTGGAACGATGCCGTCATCGAAGTGGTGCGCCATGCGCCGGGCGACCGCATCAATCTCGGCCGCGCCGGCTTCGGCATCCTCGACATCGGCTGCCCGCTGCGGCGCCGCGCGGTGATCGACATGCTGATCGCCGCCCTCAAATACCTGCCGCCGGAAGAGCGCATCGAGCGCGTCAAGCGGATGGCGCAGCGCTTCACGCCCACCATGCTCAGCTCCGACCAGCTGATCGCGCTGCACCGCGCCGGCATGGAAATCGGCGCCCACACCATCAGCCATCCGATCCTTGCCTCGATCTCCAACGCCGCCGCGCGCGCCGAGATCGCCGGCGGCCGCGCCAGGCTGCAGGACATCATCCAGCACAAGGTCGCGCTGTTCGCCTACCCCAACGGCAAGCCGGGCCAGGATTTCGAGGAGCGCCACGCCGCCATGCTGCGCAGCCAGGGCTTCGACGGCGCGGTCACCACCGCGTGGGGTGCCGCGCGCGCCGGCACCGACCCGTTCTACCTGCCGCGCTTTACGCCGTGGGACCGCGACGACGGCCGCTTCCTGCTGCGCATGGTGCGCAACCTGTTCATGCCGCGGGCTTGATCGCCATCAGCACCGTGTAGGGCGTCGCCACGTGGGCGCAGAAGCGCAGCGGCGCCAGCGCGCGCACCAGCGCCAGGATCACGCGCGCCGCCGCGCTGCGGCCAGCGCCGGCGGCCAGGTCGAAGCGGTCCAGGCAGCGCAGGCCCTGGCGCCCAAGATGGCGCCGCAGGCCGTACACGGTGAACCAGTTCAGCGCCGGATAGGTCGCGTAGTTCGCCAGTTGCGGATGCGTGGTGCGCGCCAGCTGCTCGCAGCGGCGCTTGACGAAACCCGGATACCACGAATAGAGCGGCAGGCCGAACTCCTGCTGGCGCGGGCAAAGCGCGTTGGTGGTGCTGATGTAGAGCGCACCGCCTGGCCGCAGCACGCGCAGGCACTCGGCGATGCAGCCGCGCCAGTCGGCCACGTGTTCGAGCAGTTCGGGCAAGATGCAGACGTCCATCGAATGGTCCGGCCACGGCAGCGCGCTGGCGGCGGCGACGTCGAACACGATCTGCAGGCCGGCGGCGCCGGCGCGCCGGCGTGCCAGCGCTATCAGCGCCTCGTTGATGTCGACGCCGTACACCTGGTGTCCCTGCGCCGCCCACAACTGGGCCTGGGCGCCGGCGCCGCAACCGACGTCGGCGACGTTGAGCGGGTGCGGCGCGCCGCCCAGCGCCCTCAGCAACGCCGCCTGGATCGCGACAAAGCGCTGGCGCGCCGGCGCCGCCGTGCTCAGCGCCGCCTGGTAGCGGTAGAAGTGATCGTGGCTGCCGGTATTCCAGCCATGCTCACTGGCGGCAGGTTTCCGGTTCATCCTCGGCCTTCCGTATCATCGGTGCATGCAGCGTGCCGAAGCGGCGCTGGCCGAACCACTGCTCGAGCATCATCAGCAGCCACACCATCCTGCCGTGGTAGGCCGGATGCTCGCCGACCCGGGTGGCGAGCAGCGAGTCGATGAAGGCGGGCCGCACGATCGCGCGGCGCTTGAGCTGCACCAGGCTGTCGTACGCCAGGGTCCGTATGCGCGGATCGCTCTGCAGCCAGAGACCGAACGGCATGCCGGCGCCAATGCGTGGCCGCGCGGCCCTGCGCGGCACCACCGAGCGCATGGCGTCCGTGAAAAATGGACTGGAGCGCACCCCATCGAGCTTTTGCTGCGGCGTCAGGCGCGCGGCGAACGCCGCCACGGCGTCGGCCAGGTACGGGAAGCCGGCCTCCAGCCCTGCGAGCTCGCAGGCCTTCGCCGCCGACGGCAACTGCACGTCGGCCAGCGCGTACTGCAAGTCGAGCGCGATCAGCTGGCTGACCTGGCTGGCGCCGTCGGCCAGCCACCAGCTCTGGCTGAGCAGCGCCGCCGGCGCGGTCGGATCGACCGCGGCCAGGAAGCCCGGCTCGAACACCTCGGCGCTGGCGTAACCGTGCAGCAGGTTGGTCGCCTGCAGCCGCGCCGGCAGGCTCGCCATCGCCTGCTCGATGTAGGTACGGTCGCGCCGCAACGGGGCGCCGGGCACGCCGCCGGCGAGCTGGAACAGCAACGGCTCGACCAGGGTCTGGCGCAGCGCCGACGGAATCCTCTCGTACTGTGACAGGCGCGCCTGCTGCGAGTAGTGCGGCCGCGCGCCGAACAGTTCGGCCGCGCCATGACCGCCGAGCAGCCGCTGCGCGCCGTCGGCGCGCGCCAGCACCGCGCCGTACAGCAAGGCCACCACCGCCGGGTCGCCAAGCGGCTGGTCGAACCCGGCCGCCAGGCGCGGGATCGCGGCGGCCACCTCGGCGGCGCCGATCCTCCGTTCGTGGTGTGCGGTGCCGAGCTGGCGCGCCAGCAGCCGGGCGCGTCCCAGCGTGTCATCGGCGCCCTCATAGCCGACCGAATACGTCGCCACGGGCGCGCCGCTGGCCGCCAGCAGCGCCGCCACCGACGCGCTGGCGGCGCCGCCGGACAGCAGCACTCCGCCCTGCTGCCCGCGCAGCGCGGCGACGCTGGCGCTGCGCACGGTGTCGACCAGTTCCTGCTTCAGGGCGGGCCCGCCCTCTGCCAGCTGCTCGTGGAACTGCAGCTTCCAGTAGCGCGTGCGCGCCAGCCGGCCGCCTTGAAAATGCGGCGATTCGCCCGCTTGCAGGCGGCGCTGGCCCTTGTAGACCGACGCCGGCGCCGGCACGCCATGGAAGTACAGGTAGTTATACAGAGCCTGCGGGTCGATTTCGCGGCCGGCGCCCGGATGCTGCACCAGCGCCTCGGCCGAACTGGCAAACACCAGCGTGCGCCCGACCTGCTGGTAGAACAGCGGCCGCGACGCGCTGCGGTCGACAGCCAGCAGGGCTTCGCCGCGCTGCTGGTCGAGCAGCGCAAACACGAAGCTGCCCGACAGCGCGGAGCAGGCCTTCGGCCCGTGGCTGCGCCACAACCGCGCCACCGTCGCCGCCGGCTCGCCCCAGGCGGCCACCAGCACACCGTCGTCGAGCAGCAGGTCGCCGCTGCCGGCAACGGCAGCCAGTGCCAGCGCGCCGGCGCCGTGCTGGCCGACGCGCACTGGCGCGTGGTCGAAGCGGCTCAGCACGCAGGCCATCTGTTCGATCGGCAGCGCGCCGGGATCGTGCGAGAACCAGCCGCACAAACCGCTCATGACGCCACCTCGGCGAACCGGGGCGCCTGCTCGCCGGCCAGCGCCGGCGCGGCCGGGGTGCGCCAGGCGGAGTCGAGAATCAATGCGTGTAGTAGCTCGGCCATGGTTTCCTCGAAATGCCTTGCGTCAAGGAATCCATCATTGAGAAAAAGCGCCCCTTGCTCATTGACACTAGTCAATCAATACGGCTGAGTCGCTAGCTTGTGCGCCATCAAGATCAGCGGAATTTCAGGGGTGTCTAATTCATATGTTCGTTGAACCAAAGCGCAACAACACACTCGCGATTTAACACTGCAACAAAGCCCACCGCTTCGGCGCCGCCACGTTGCCTCCCATTGGCTGGAACCGGCATGAAACACCTTGACACCGTCAAGCTCATCCTCGGCGACTCGCTGGGCTTCAACGCCGCCCACCTGCACGCAGAGTCCCTGCTGCTCGGCAGCGTGCCGGAACTCGATTCGATGGCCGTCATCAGCGTGATCGCCGCGCTGGAAGACCACTTCGGCATCGCCGTCGATGACGACGACATCAGCGCGCGCCACTTCGCCACGGTCGGCAGCCTCACCGAATTCGTGCAGGAGATGCTAGCACCATGAACGCCCCGCTACCCGTTATGCCCCACGTCCTGCCGTTCTTTTTCAACGTCGACCCGGGCACCCGCTTCTGCCTGTATCACGCGCCCAGCAAGAGCGTGCCGCCGCGCGGCGCGATCCTGTATGTCCACCCGTTCGCCGAAGAGATCAACAAGACGCGCCGCATGGCCGCGCAGCAGGCGCGCGCGTTCGCCGCGATGGGCTTCGCGGTGCTGCAGATGGATTTGTTCGGCTGCGGCGACAGCTGCGGCGACTTCCACTCCGGCCGCTGGGAGCAGTGGCAACGCGACCTCACCGTCGCCGCCGACTGGGTCGCCGCGCGCACCGACGGGCCGCTGCACCTGTGGGGCGTGCGGCTGGGCGGCTTGCTGGCGCTCGATTTCGCCACCCAGCGCAAGGTCGACAGCGTCATCCTGTGGCAGCCGTTCGTCAGCGGGCGCACCTGCATCAACCAGTTCCTGCGCCTGCGCCTGGCCGCCGGAATGGACAGCGACGACCCGGCCGCGCCGCGCAGCACCGCCGCCCTGCGCGCCGAACTGGCCGCCGCCGGCAAGCTTGAAGTGGCCGGCTACGAACTGGACGCCGCGATGGTGCGCGGGATCGACGCCGTCGATGCCGCCAGCCTGAAGCTGCTGCCGTGCACCGTGCACTGGTTCGCCAGCGGCGCGCCGGCGGCGCGCAAGCTGTCGCCAAGCGCGGCGCGGCTGGCAGAGCGTTGGGAGCCGCTCGGCGTCAAGCTGGACTTCCACCCGCTCGACGGCGTGCCGTTCTGGGCCACCAGCGACATCGCCGAGTGTCCCGCGCTGCTGGCCGCCACCGCTGCCGTCTTTGCGCCGAGCGCGTCGTCATGAGCGGCCCCGAACAGCGCGCGCTGCGCTTTACCTGCAACGGCAGCGGCCTGGTCGGAATTGTCGAAGTGCCCGAACGGCCGCTGCCGCGCGGCGTGCTGGTGGTCACCGGCGGGCCGCAATACCGGGTCGGCAGCCATCGCCAGTTCGCCATGCTGGCGCGCACGCTGTCGCAGCGCGGCATCCCGGTGATGCGCTTCGACCGCCGCGGCATGGGCGACAGCGAGGGCGAGCCGCGCAGCTTCGACCGCATCGACGAGGACATCCGCGCCGCCATGAAGGAATTTTTCATGCAGGTGCCGGAGATGCGCGAAGTGGTGATCTGGGGCCTGTGCGACGCCGCCACCGCCGCCGCCTTTTACGCCGGCAGCGACGAGCGCGTCACCGGCCTGGTGCTGCTCAATCCCTGGGTGCGCACGCCGGAAGGCGCCGCCCGCGCGATGCTGCGCCATTACTACCTGGCTCGGCTGGGCGAAGTGGCGTTCTGGAAGAAGGTCGCCAGCGGCAATCTCGATTTCTCAGCCAGCGCCGCCACGCTGCGCCAGAACGTCCGCCTGGCCGCCAGCGACCACGGCTCGCTGCTGCCTGAGCGCGTGCTCGACTGCCTGGCGCGGTTCGAAGGACGCGTGATGGTGGTGCTCAGCGGCGACGACCTGACGGCCGCCGAATTCGCGCGCCTGATGGGACGCCACCACGTGCGCGCCAAGCGGGTCGACATCAGCGGCGCCAACCACACCTTCTCGAGCGAGAAGTGGCGCGACCAGGTGGCCGAGGCCAGCGCCAACTGGATCATGTCCTGGTAAGGCGCCGCGCTACCCGCGGATGCCGTGGTAGTTCATCAGGTCGTACACGGTCGGCCGGCTGACGCCGAGCAGCTCGGCCGCCTTGGCGATATTGCCGTCCGAGCGCGCCAGTGCCAGCACCATCACCCTGTATTCGGCGGCGTCGCGCGCCTGGCGCAGGTTGACCGGCGCCTCCAGCTCCACCACGCCCGGCAGGTCGAGGTCGGCCACGCCGATGCGCGGGCCGTCCGCCATGATGACGGCGCGCCGGATGCAGTGTTCGAGCTCGCGCACATTGCCCGGCCAGGCATACTGCTCGATCGCCTGCAGCGCCGCTTCCGACAGCGCCATCGACCCCCGCCCCTCGCTGACGCAGAAGCGGTTGCGAAAGTGGTGCGCCAGCAGCACGCTGTCGCCGCTGCGCTCGCGCAGCGAAGGAATTTTCAGCACGATCTCGCTGAGCCGGTAGTACAGGTCTTCGCGGAAGCGCCCCTCGCGCACCAGGGCTTTGAGGTCCTGATGGGTGGCGCAGACGATGCGCACGTCGAGCGCGATCTCGGCGCGCCCGCCAAGCCGTTCGATCACGCGCTCCTGCAGGAAGCGCAGCAGCTTGGCCTGCAACGCCAAGGCCATGTCGCCCACCTCGTCGAGGAAGAAGGTGCCGCAGTGGGCCATTTCGAGCTTGCCGAGGGTCTGCTGGCCGGCGCCGGTAAAGGCGCCCTTCTCGTGACCGAACAATTCGCTCTCGAGCAGCTCCTCCGGAATGGCCGCGCAGTTGATCGCCACGAAGCGGTGGCCTTCGCGCCCGCCCATCGTGTGCAGCGCGCGCGCGAACAGCTCCTTGCCGCTGCCCGAATCGCCCGACAGCATGACCGTCGCCGACGACGGCGCCACCCGCTCGACGTCGCGGCAAAGCCGCAGCATGCCGGGGTCGCGCGTGACGATGCCGGCCAGCGGCGAGTCGGCCTCGATCTGCAGCATGCGGCGGTTTTCCTGCTGCATCCGGTGCAGGTAGAACGCGCGCTGCACGACCAGTCCCAGCAAGTCGGGGTCGAACGGCTTCTGGTGGAAGTCGTAAGCCCCCAGGCCGATTGCCTTCAACGCGTGGCCGCGCTCCTGGTTGCCCGACAGGACGATGACCTTGGTGTCGGGCGCGTGTTCGAGGATCTCCTGCAGCGTCGCCAGCCCTTCGGTGGCGCTGTCCGGGTGCGGCGGCAGCCCCAGGTCCATCGTCACCACCGCCGGCTGGTGGCGCCGTACCTGCGCCAGCGCGCTCTCGCGGTCGCAGGCCAGCACCACCTCGTAGGCGTCGAAGCTCCAGCGCAGCTGCTTTTGCAGGCCAGGATCGTCCTCGATGACCAGCAGTTTCGGCTTACCCATAGAATCGCTCCTTGGTTAAATTGCTAGCGGCTGCCCTTGCCGAACACCACCACCTGCACCGTATCGATGAGGATCAGCAGGTCGAGGAACAGGCTGTTGTTCTTCACGTAGTAGAGGTCGTACTGCAGCTTGCGGATGGCATCCTCGGTCGAGGCGCCGTACTTGTAGCGCACCTGCGCCAGGCCGGTGATGCCCGGCTTGATGCTGTGGCGGACGTTGTAATAAGGGACTTCGCCGATCAGGCGCTCGACGAAATAGGCGCGCTCCGGGCGTGGGCCGACGAAGCTCATCTCGCCCTTGAACACGTTGAACACCTGCGGCAGCTCGTCGATGCGCAGCATGCGCAGCCAGTGGCCGACGCGGGTGATGCGCGGATCGTCCGGCGCCGCCCACGTCGGCGGACAGCCCTCCTCGGCATCTTTGCGCATGCTGCGAAATTTCAGCACCTGGAACAGGCGCCCGTCCTTGCCGACACGCTCCTGGCGGTAGAACACCGGCCCGCCGTCCTCCCAAGCGATGCAGGCCGCCGCCACCAGCATCGCCGGCAAGGTGACCAGGCCGATCAGGGTGCTGGCCAGCAGGTCGATCATGCGCTTCGAACTGGCGCGGATGAAGCTCTGGTCGAAGCCGCCGCCGAAAATGAGGTAGCTCGGCTGCAGCGAATCGATCCGGATCTGGCACGCCTCGCGCTCGAAGAAGGTGGCCGCGTCGATCACTTTCACCCCGCCCAGCGCGCATTCGAGCAGCTGGCGGATCGGGAAGGCGCTGCCGCGCCGGTTGCTGACGGTGACGACGATTTCGCTCGCCTCGTAGCGGCGTGCCATCTCCAGCAGCGAGTCGCCCATCGGCAGCAGGCTCGCTTCGCCGATGCAGCTCTCTTCACCCGGCAAGGGCACGCAGCCGACCACGTTAAACTGGTGGAAGCCGAATTTGCTGGCCGCCAGATCCATGCACTCGCGCGCCAAAGGGCCGCTGCCGACAAAGATCAGGCGCGCCTCCAGCAGCGCCGATTCGGCCGACTTGAATACCACCAGCCTTGTCAGCAGCACGCCGCTGGCGCCGAGCGCGAAAATCACGCTGCTGATGCCGCGCCCGAAGTAGATCTCGGGGCGCACCGCGATCAGCGCCGACAGCAGCGCGAAGCCGAGCGCAAACGACGGCATGATGCGGATCAAGGTGGTGCGGATGCCTTCGCGCGCGCTGTGCTGGTACATGCCCAGCGCGCTCATGCTGAAAATGATCACCAGCGCAAAAGTCAGCGAAGACAGGTAGAGGTTGTCGGCGCGGAAGTTGCCGCGAACGTCAGAAAACCACAAGGCCGACGCCAGGCTGGCCGACGCCAGCAGCATCGCCAGTTCCAGCACCAGCAAAATGAACGCCATCTTGGAAACGTAGTGATTGAAAATCCGTATCACGGCTCCTCCCGGCACGCTGCAGCCGCGCGTGGACAAGCGGCCGCCCCCACGATGATGGCCGAGTATTGCTCAAGAGGCATTGATTCGGGACAAGCAAGCCTGGTGGAAACGGACGTCCGGCACGGCCCCGGCAAATCGTCTATAGTGATGCTTCTGTACACATCACCGCGAACCCCCATGAAATTTGACGTCGCTATTGTCGGCAGCGGACTGGCCGGCCTGTCGGTCGCCCTGCATTTGGCGCAGACCCGCACCGTTGCCATCATCTCCAAGCGCGCGCTGCTCGACGGCGCCAGCAACTGGGCCCAGGGCGGCATCGCCGCCGTGCTCGACTCGGGCGACAGCCACGAAGAACACATCACCGACACCCTGGTGGCCGGCGGCGGCCTGTGCGACGAAGCGGCCACCCGCTACATCGTCGAACACGGGCGCGAAGCGATCGAATGGCTGATCGAACAAGGCGTGCCGTTCACCCGCGACGCCACCGCCGAAATGGGCTTCCACCTGACGCGCGAGGGCGGCCACAGCCAGCGCCGCATCATCCACGCCGCCGACGCCACCGGCCACGCGGTGCAGCTCACGCTCGAACAGAAGGTGCGCGCGCACCCGAACATCACGCTGTTCGAGCAGCACTGCGCGATCGACGTGATCAGCTCCGAAAAGCTCGGCGCGCGTCCGCCCCACGCGGCGGCGGTCACCCCGCGCTGCCTCGGCCTGTACGTTCAGGACGAGAAGACCGGCGCCGTGCTCACTTTCGAAGCCGAGCACACGGTGCTGTGCACCGGCGGCGCCGGCAAGACCTACCTGTACACCACCAACCCCGACACCGCCACCGGCGACGGCATCGCTATGGCCTGGCGCGCCGGCTGCCGCGTGTCGAACATGGAGTTCATCCAGTTCCACCCGACGTGCCTGTATCACCCGTTCGCCAAGTCCTTCCTGATCACCGAAGCGATCCGCGGCGAAGGCGGCCGCCTGCTGCTGCCGCCTGAAGCGGGCGCCGCCGCCGGCACCCGCTTCATGCCGATGCACGACGAACGCGGCGAACTGGCGCCGCGCGACGTCGTCGCCCGCGCCATCGACTTCGAAATGAAAAAGCGCGGCATCGACTACGTCAATCTCGACATCAGCCACCAGCCGCCCGAGTTCCTGATGGAGCACTTCCCGACCATCTACGCGCGCTGCCTGGAGCTGGGCATCGACATCACCAAGCAGCCGATTCCGGTGGTGCCGGCGGTGCACTTCACGTGCGGCGGCATCGTCACCGACCTGGCCGGGCGCACCGATTTGCAGGGCCTGTACGCAGTCGGCGAAACCGCCTGCACCGGCCTGCACGGCGCCAACCGGCTGGCCAGCAATTCGCTGCTCGAGTGCCTGGTCATCGGCCGCGCCTGCGCGCAGTTTGTCGCCGCGCAGCCGCGGATCGCCGTGCCGGCGCTGCCGCAGTGGGACGAGAGCCGCGTCACCAACGCCGACGAAGAAGTGGTCATTTCGCACAACTGGGACGAGCTGCGCCGCTTCATGTGGAATTATGTCGGCATCGTGCGCACCACCAAGCGGCTCGAACGCGCGCAGCACCGCATCGCGCTGCTCAAGGAAGAAATCGACGAGTACTACCGCAACTTCCGCATCACTCACGACCTGCTGGAACTGCGCAACCTGGTCGACGTGGCGAGCCTGATCGTCAACAGCGCGCTGTCGCGCCACGAGAGCCGCGGCCTGCACTTCAGCCGCGACTTCCCCGCCACCCTGCCGAAGGCGCTGCCAAGCGTGCTGACGCCGCCGCGGCGCTGACCGCCGGCGCGCCCTCAACGACCCGCTGCCCGGCGGGTTTTTTCATTGTCACCTCATGAACCGCAAACTGACCGCCTCCACCGCCCTGCTGCTGACCGTCGCGCCGCTGCTGTGGGCCGGTAACGCCATCGTCGGCCGGCTGGTGCGCGACGCCGTCCCGCCGATGACGCTGAACCTGCTGCGCTGGACCATCGCGGCGCTGATCCTGCTGCCGCTCGGTCACGCCATCCTGCGCCCCGGCAGCGCTCTGGTCAAGGACTGGCGCCGCTACAGCATGCTCGGCCTGCTCAGCGTCGGCCTGTACAACTCGCTGCAGTACCTGGCGCTGCAGACGTCGACGCCGATCAACGTCACGCTGGTGGCGGCCGGCATGCCGGTGTGGATGCTGCTGGTCGGCGCCACGTTCTTCGGCAAGCCGGTGCGGCGCCGCCAGATCGTCGGCGCGGTGCTGTCGATCGGCGGCGTGCTGCTGGTGCTCTCGCGCGGCGAATGGCGCCAGCTGGCGGCGCTGCGCCTCGTCGCCGGCGACATCTACATGATCCTGGCGACGATCTCGTGGTCGTTCTACAGCTGGCTGCTGATGCAGCAGAAGGACAATCCCGCGATCCGCGGCGACTGGGCGGCGTTCCTGCTCGGCCAGGTGGCGTATGGCGTGTTGTGGTCAGGCGTGCTGGCCGGGATCGAATGGTCGGTGCGCGACGTGCACATCGCCTGGAGCTGGCAGGTGGCGGCCGCGCTGCTGTTCGTGGCGATCGGCCCGGCGGTGATCGCGATGGGCTGCTGGGGCGCTGGCGTGCAGCGCGCCGGCCCGACGGTCGGCGCCTTCTTCAGCAACCTGACGCCGCTGTTCGCCGCGCTGATGTCCTCGGCCTTCCTCGGCGAGCTGCCGCACCTGTACCACATCGCCGCGTTCGCGCTGATCGCCGGCGGCATCGCGTGGTCGTCGCGCTGAAAACCATGCTCGACGAACTGGCCAGCTTCCTGCAGCGCCACCGCCAGGTGCTGGTGCTGACCGGCGCCGGCATCAGCACCGCTTCCGGCATCCCGGACTACCGCGGCCGCGATGGGGTGCGGCGCGGCCGCGCGCCGGTGCAGGGACCGGAATTCCGCAAGCTCGAGGCCGTGCGCAAGCGTTACTGGGCGCGCAGCATGGTGGGCTACCCTGCCCTGGCGCGCGCCGAGCCGAATGCCGCCCACCGGGCGATCGCGCTGCTGCAGGCCGATGCGATGCTGGGCGCCCTGATCACGCAGAACGTCGACGGCCTGCACCAGCGCGCCGGCAGCGCGAACGTGCTCGAACTGCACGGGAATATCCACCACGTGATCTGCCTCGACTGCCACGCCAGCTTTGCGCGCACCTTCGTGCAGGGCCAACTGGAAGAGCTCAACCCCGACGTGCAAGGGACGGCGGCAGCGGCCGCACCGGACGGCGACGCCCATCTCGAGCCGGAGGCGCTCGACCAGTTCCGGGTTCCGCACTGCGTCCACTGCGGCGGCACGCTCAAACCCGATGTCGTGTTCTTTGGCGACGGCGTGGCGCCGGCGGCGACCAGTGAGGCGCTGGCGCGCATGGAAGCGGCCGACGCACTGCTGGTGGTCGGCTCTTCGCTGATGGTGTTTTCGGGATTCAGGTTCTGCCGGATGGCGGCGGCAAGCGGCAAGCCGATCGCCGCCATCAATCAGGGCATCACGCGCGCCGACGATCTGCTGACGCTGAAGTTGGATGCCTCGGCCGAACAGCTGCTGCCCGCATTGCACGGGCAGCTGAGGGGCTTGAGTCAGTCGACGATCCGCAGCGAATAATCGGTCGCCTGCACGTCCTTGGTCAGGCTGCCGATCGAGATGCGGTCGACACCGGTTTCGGCGATCGCGCGCACGCTCTCGATGTTGACGCCACCGGATGCTTCGAGCACCGAGCGGCCGGCGTTGAGCTTGACCGCGTCGCGCATCGCATCGAGCTCGAAATTATCGAGCAGGATGGAGGTCGCGCCGTTTTCCAGCGCCTCCGTCAGTTGCGCCAGCGTTTCGACTTCGATCTGTACCGGCTTGCCGGAGTCCAGCGCGGCCGCCGCGGCCAGCGCCTTGCCGACGCCGCCCGCTGCGGCGATGTGGTTTTCCTTGATCAGGATGCCGTCGTACAGCGCCATGCGCTGGTTCTTGCCGCCGCCGACGCGCACCGCGTATTTCTGCGCCTGGCGCAGGCCCGGCAAGGTCTTGCGGGTGTCGAGAATGGCCGCCTTGGTGCCGGCGATGAGGTCGACGTAGCGTCGCGTCGCGCTCGCCACGCCCGACAGCAGCTGCAGGAAATTGAGGGCGGCGCGTTCGGCCGTCAGCAGCGAGCGCGGCGCCGCCTCGATCGTGCACACCACGCTGCCGGCGCGCATCATGTCGCCTTCGGCGTACTGCCACTCGATCTCGGTGTTCTGGTCGAGCGCCGTCATCACGCCCTCGAACCACGGCGCGCCGCACAGAACCGCGTCCTCGCGCACGATCACGCGCGCGCGCACCCGGGTGTCGTCCGGCACCAGCTTGCCGGTCAGGTCGCCGCTGCCGATGTCTTCGAGCAGCGCGGCGAGCAGGTTCGATTCGAACGCCGACTGCAGCGCATCGTCGAATATCTTGTGCGGATTCTGTAAGTTACTCATGCCGGTCCAATTCCTGAAAACAGTGCTGTTTCTTGTGCCAGCTCGCCGGTCGGCAATGCCTTGGCCTTCTTCGCCGCCGCAAAATCGAGCATGCGATCGATCGAGCGCACCGCCAGTTTGCCGATTTCAGGATCGACGAACACTTCGTTGTTGCCGTTTTCCAGCACGGCAGCCAGGTTGCGCAGGCCGTTCATCGCCATCCACGGGCAGTGCGCGCAGCTCTTGCAGGTGGCGCTGTTGCCGGCGGTCGGCGCTTCGATGAAATGCTTGCCGGGAGCGGCCATCCGCATCTTGTGGAAGATGCCGTTGTCGGTGGCGACGATGAACGTGGTGGCGTCCAAGGTCTGCGCGGCGTTGATCAGCTGCGTGGTCGAGCCGACCACGTCCGCCTGCGCCACCACGCCGGCCGGCGACTCGGGATGGACCAGCACCTTGGCGTCTGGATACTCGGCCTTCAGCAGGTCCAGCTCGACGCCCTTGAACTCATCGTGGACAATGCAGGAACCCTGCCACAGCAGCATGTCGGCGCCGGTTTTTTTCTGGATGTAGCCGCCCAAGTGGCGATCGGGCGCCCACAGGATCTTCTTGCCCTGCGCGTGAAGGTGAGCGACGATGTCCAGGCCGATCGAGGACGTTACCATCCAGTCCGCGCGCGCCTTCACCGCCGCGCTGGTGTTGGCGTACACCACCACCGTGCGGTCCGGATGGGCGTCGCAAAAGGCGGCGAACTCGTCGGCCGGGCAGCCGAGGTCGAGCGAACAGGTCGCGTCCAGGTCCGGCATCAGGATGCGTTTTTCGGGACTGAGGATTTTGGCCGTCTCGCCCATGAAGCGCACGCCGGCGACGACCAGCGTCCTGGCCGGGTGATCGCGGCCGAAGCGCGCCATCTCGAGCGAATCGGAGACGCAGCCGCCGGTTTCCTCGGCCAGGTCCTGGATGTCGGCGTCGACGTAATAGTGGGCGACCAGCACCGCCTGCTTTTCCTTGAGCAGGCGGCGGATCTTGTCCTTCAACTCGCTGCGTTCGTCGGCGGTCGGCGTTTCCGGCGCGCGCGCCCAGGCCTGCGCTGTGCAGGACAGGCCGGCTTGCGGATGGTCGTATTCGACGGACTTGATTGGCACGATTTGCTGCATGGCTGAATCTCCCGTCGTGATTAATCGATACCCTGGCTCTTCAGGTAATCTTCGTAGCCGCCCTGGTAGTCGACGATGCCGTCTTCCTTGATTTCCAGGATGCGCGTGGCCAGCGACGACACGAATTCGCGGTCGTGCGAGACGAAAATCAGGGTGCCGGTGTATTTTTCAAGGGCAATGTTGAGCGACTCGATCGATTCCATGTCCATGTGGTTGGTCGGCTCGTCCATCAGCATGACGTTGTGGCGGCCGAGCATCAGCTTGCCGTACATCATGCGGCCCTTCTCGCCACCGGACAGCACCTTGACCGACTTGCGCACGTCGTCGCCGCCGAACAGCAGGCGGCCGAGGATCGAACGGACGGCCTGGTCGTCGTCGCCTTCCTTGGTCCACTGGCCGATCCAGTCGGTGAGCACGGCGTCGGTCGGGAATTCTTCGGTCGGATCCTGCGGCATGTAGCCGACGTTGGCGTTCTCGGCCCACTTGACGCGGCCGGTGTCGGGCTGCAGGCCGCACAGGTCGCCGCCGATGGCGCGCAGCAAGGTCGTCTTGCCGGCGCCGTTGGCGCCGATGATGGCGATGCGCTCGCCCGCTTCGACCATGATGCTGAAATTCTTGAACAGCTGGTGGTCGTACTTCTTCGAGATGCCTTCCACTTCCACCGCCAGGCGGTGCAGTTTCTTCTCGGCCTCGAAGCGCACGAACGGGTAGGCGCGCGACGACGGCTTGATGTCGTCGACCTTGATCTTTTCGATCTGCTTGGCGCGCGACGTTGCCTGGCGCGCCTTCGACTTGTTGGCGGCGAAGCGGCGCACGAAGTCCTGCAGCTCGGCGACCTTGTCTTTCGCCTTGGCGTTGTTGGCCAGCTGCTGGTTGCGCGCCTGGGTCGAGGCGAACATGTACTCGTCGTAATTGCCCGGGTACACCTTCAGGGTGCCGTAGTCCATGTCGGCGACGTGGGTGCAGACCTGGTTGAGGAAGTGGCGATCGTGCGAGATGATGATCATCGTCGAGTTACGGTCGTTGAGCACGTCTTCGAGCCAGCGGATGGTGTTGATGTCGAGGTTGTTGGTCGGCTCGTCGAGCAGCAGGATGTCCGGGTTCGAGAACAGCGCCTGCGCCAGCAGCACGCGCAGCTTCCAGCCGGGCGCTACCGAGCTCATCGGCCCTTGGTGCTGGTCGATCGACACGCCGGCGCCGAGCAGCAGTTCGCCGGCGCGCGCTTCGGCCGAGTAGCCGTCGTATTCGGCCACTTTGCTTTCCAGTTCGGCCGCGTGCATGTAGTCGTCGTCGGTCGCTTCCGGGTTGGCGTAGATCGCGTCGCGTTCCGAGATGGCGTTCCACAGTTCGGTGTGGCCCATCATGACGACGTCGAGCACGCGCATGTCTTCGAAGGCGAACTGATCCTGGCGCAGCTTGCCGAGACGCTCGTTCGGATCGAGCATGACGGTGCCGGCGGACGGCTCGAGGTCGCCGCCGAGGATTTTCATGAAGGTCGACTTGCCGCAGCCGTTGGCGCCGATCAGGCCGTAGCGGTTGCCGTCTCCAAACTTGACGGAAATGTTTTCGAACAGCGGCTTGGCGCCGAATTGCATGGTGATGTTAGCTGTGGAGAGCACTGTGTAAAGCCTTTAAGCGAGGATTTCTATTAACCGGTTATTTTACCATTGTGCAGTGCACCGCACCGGCCCGGCGCCGAATTTCTCTGGCTCAACGCTGGTGTCAGGTCTGACATTCGGACAAAATGTCCGAATGTCAGACCTGACACCAGCTTTTTAAGACTGGCTATTCGCGCAGGCGGTCGCGCAGCTCGTAGTACCAGTACGTCAGCTGGGCGGCGAACAGGCCCGCCTGGCCGCCCGTCGGCGGCAGCTGCCAGGGCGCGAAGCGGGCCAGGCCGGCGCCGTCACCGCACAGGGCCGCCGCCAGTACCTCGCCGGCCAGCGTGGTCGGCGCGACGCCGTGGCCGCCGAAGCCCATGCCGTACCACTGGCCGTCGGCCAGGCGGCCGATCTGCGGCATCTTGTGGCGCCCGTAGCTCATCTTGCCGCTCCACGCGTACTCGACCTTCACGCCGGCCAGTTGCGGGTAGACGCGCAGCATGTCGCCGTACAGCAGCCGCGCGACGTCGCCGGCACCACGTTCGCGCACGGCGATGCGGCCGCCCCACAGCAGCCGCGTATCCGCCAGCGGCCGGTAGTAGTCGAAGGCGAAGCGGGTGTCGTAGATGGCGGCGCCAGTGCGCAGTGCTGTCTGCATCCGCGCGCCAAGCGGTTCGGTGGCCATCACGTAGGTGGCGATCGGCAACATCGCGCCGGCCAGCTTCGGCGACAGCCGCTCCAGGTAGCCGCCGCAGCAAAGGACGATGTCGCGCGCCCTCACCTCGCCCAACGCAGTGCTCACGCGCCAGCCCTCGCCGTCGCGCGCGATGCCGGTGGCGCGGCTTCGCTCGTGGATGCGGATGCCGCCGGCGGCCAGGGCGCGCGCCAGCCCGCGGGCGTATTTGAGCGGATGAAAGTGAAAGGCGCCAGGCTCGAACAAGGCGCCCGAATAGCGCTCGGTGAGCAGCCGGCCGGCAAGTTCGGCGCGCTTGATGCGATACCACTCGACGCCAAAGCTGTCCGCCATGAAGCGCTGCTGCGCGTCGAGGATGCGGTCATCATCGAACCAGTTGGCAAGGTAGACGCCCTCCTCGCGTACATCGCAGTCGATGGCGTATTGGCCGATGCGGCGGCGGATGGTGGCGACGGCGTCCAGCGTCAACCGGTACAGCTTGCGCGCATCGTCCAGCCCGACGGCGCCGACCAGGCTGCGCTCGCCGAGCGAAAAACCGCCGAACACGAAGCCGCCATTGCGCCCCGAGGCGCCGAAGCCGACGCTGTCAGCTTCCAGGATCACGACGTCGCGCTGGCCGCGCTCCATCAGCGACATCGCCGTCGCCAGGCCGGCAAAACCGCCGCCGATGATGCAAATCGAATAATCGGCCTTGCCCTCGATGGCCGGGTAGTCGGCCGCGGCCGCTGTTGCCCGGTAGTAGTGTTGACCGGGCAGCGGCTCAGGCATCGCCGAGCGTGGGATAGCCGCTCATCGTCAACCGGAATCGCTCGCTGTCCGACACCAGCGTGGCGTGCGCGCCGAACGGGATCGTCACCCGCTTGTCGATGTGGCCGAACTGCAGGCCGGTGAGCACCGGCAACGGCAGAGTCTCGCGCAGGTAGGCCAGCATGGCGTCGAAATCATAGCCGTGGTCGGCCGGCGTGAGCCGGTAGCCAGAGAAATCGCCCAGCACCAGCGCCTGCTGCCGGCCCAGCACGCCGGCCTGCATCAGTTGCAGCAGCATGCGCTCGATTCGGTACGGATGCTCGCTGATATCTTCGACGAACAGGATGCCCCCATCGATCTTCGGAAAGTATTCGGTGCCAAGCAGCGACACCAGCATCGCCAGGTTGCCGCCCCAGATCGGGCCGGCAACGTTGACCGACGGATTGCCCGCCGCAATCTCGGTGATGGTGTGGGTCGGCCCCGCCAGGCATTGCCAGAAGTTGTCGAGGGTGAAGCCGACCGGCTCGGCGGCAGCGAAGTCGCCGGCCAGCATCGGGCCGGCGTAACTCATCGCGCCGGTCTTGCTCATCAGCGCCATGTGGAAAGCGGTCATGTCGGAGAAGCCGACGAAGATCTTGCCGCTGGCGGCGATCGCGTCGAAATCGATGCGCGGCAGCAAACGCGTCAAGCCGTACTGGCCGCGCAGCGCGATCACCACCTGCACGTCGGGGTCGGCCACCGCCGCTTCCAGTTGCGCCAGGCGGCCGTCGTCGGTGCCGCCAAAACGCTGGAAGCTCTGCGCGGGATCGTAATAATTGTGGACGATGCAGCCGCGGCGCTCCAACAGCGCGATGCCGCGCGAAAGGACCGCATCATCGGCCGGCCGGCCGGCTGGCGCGAAGATTGCAATGCCGAGTGGTTTTGTCATTACTGCTTTTCGAATAGGCGTGGAAGGTTGTCCGGCGTCATCTTACCGCGCGCATGCAGGTCGATCAAGGCCAGCAGCCGCTCGACCAGCTGCGCCGGCAAGTCATGGCCCATTCCCTCGATGACCTCCAGGCGGGCGCCCGGCACCAGCCGCGCCGTGTCGACGCCGCACGCCAGCGGCACCAGCGGGTCGGCGGCGCCGTGGATCACCAGCGTCGGCCGGTCGATCGATTTCAGCACCGCGCAGCGGTCGCCCGACGCGATAATCGCCAGCAGCTGGCGCGCCACGCCGGCCATGCAGACATTGCGCCGCATCGCCGCGTCCACGCGTGCGCGCAACTGTTTGTCGGGTGTCGGATAAGCCGGGCTGCCGATGATGCGGAACATGGCGGCGGCGTTGCCGACCAGGCCTTCGTGATCGAGCGGATCGGGCGCGCGCCGCGTCAGCGCCGCCCGCGCCGTCGGCGTCGGCCCCGGCAGGCCGCGCCGCCCGCTGCTCGACATGATCGAGGTAAGCGTCAGCACGCGCTCCGGATGGCGCGCGGTCAGCACCTGGCCGATCATGCCGCCCATCGATATGCCGACGACGTGCGCCCTGGCCACGCCGAGCGCATTGAGCACGCCGAGCGCGTCGGCCGCCATGTCGTCGAGCCGGTAGCTGCTGCGCACCGGCAGCCGCAGCCGCGACTTAAGCCAGGCCAAGGTCAGGTTCGGCGTGCCGGCCGCCACGAACTTGGTGGACAGGCCGGAATCGCGATTGTCGAAGCGGATGACGTAAAAGCCGAGCTCGACCAGGCCATCGACAAAATCGTCCGGCCAGGCGGTCAGTTGCATGCCGAGGCCCATCACCAGCAGCAGCGGAATCCCTCTGGGGTCGCCATCTGTCTGGTAGCCGATGCTGATGCCGTTGGCAGTAAGGTTGGGCATGATGGAAGGCTGGTCTCCTGCGGCCAGCATACCATTTATTACTACGCGGACGGTCCGCGCGCGCGCTGCGGACGCTACTGCGGCGCTGCGGCGCGCGCCGCGGCGCGCCGCTCGGCAAAAAAACCGCGCAGCATCGCGCTCGCTTCATCGGCCAGCACGCCGCCAAGCAGCTCGGTGTGGTGGTTCAGCTGATCGTGGCCGAACAGGTTCAGTACCGAGCCGCAGGCGCCGGTCTTCGGATCGGTGGCGCCGTACACCACGCGTGCCAGCCGCGCATGCATCATGGCGCCCGAACACATCGCGCACGGCTCGAGCGTGACGAACAGCTCGCAGCCCGGCAGCCGGTAGTTGCCGAGCTTTTCGGCGGCCGCGCGCAAGGCGACGATCTCGGCATGCGCGGTCGGATCGTGGCGCCCGATCGGCTGGTTGTAGCCGACCGATACCACTTCGCCATCCTTGACGACGACCGCGCCGACCGGCACCTCGCCCAGCGTCCATGCATGTTGCGCCTGCGCCAGCGCCAGCTGCATGAAGTCGGCATCAGGCATCGGTGATCTCGGCCCAGCAGTTCGGCGTTTCGTGCAGCACCAGCTTGTGCAGGTGCAGGCCGGTGCCGAAGCGGTCCTTGAAGGCCGCCTTCAAAATGTCGAAGGCGACGCGCGCGAGGTTTTCGACGGTCGGGATGCGGTCGATGACGACCGTCTTGTGGCCGGGCAGCGTGGCGAGGAATTCGCGCACCGCGTCGTCGCGCTCGTAGACGATGAACGCATGGTCCCAGACGTCGACCAGGTGCTCCTTGGCCAGCGACTTGACGTCGGAAAAATCCATGATCATCCCGTTGTCGGAACTGCCTTCGACGTCGATGACCGCGCCGGTCAGCGTGATTTCCAGCGTGTAGCGGTGGCCGTGCAGGTTGCGGCACTGGCTCTTGTGGTCGGGAATGCGGTGTCCGGCATCGAATTCGAGCTTGCGGGTGATGGTGAGCATTGCTTCGGGTATCTCCGGGTATGTCTTAAGGAATCTGTAAAAGTTTATGGGTTTGCAAGCTGAGCTTCCACTGCGGGTGCAGCTTGCAGGTTTCGATCGCCAGGCGCGTGTTGTGCGCGGCCAGCGGGCCGTCCATCGGCTGCACGAAAAAGTTGTCGAAATCGAGCCGCTCGTAGGCCGCGAGGTTCTGGTCCAGCTGCGGGATCACGACCTTGATCTCGTTGCCCTTGGTGACCACCAGCGTCGAGCCCATCTTCGGGCTGACGCAGATCCAGTCGACGCCGGCAGGCACCGGCAGCGTGCCGTTGGTCTCGATGGCGATCTCGAAGCCGACCGCGTGCATCGCCGCGATCAGCGCCTCGTCGAGTTGCAGCAGCGGCTCGCCGCCGGTAAACACCACGTACTTGCTGGCCGGGTAGGCGGGCGGCCACAGGCTGTCGATCTCGGCCGCGAGCTGCGCCGGCTCCGCGAACTTGCCGCCGCGTTCGCCATCGGTGCCGACGAAGTCGGTGTCGCAAAACTGGCAGACGGCGCTGGCGCGGTCGCGCTCGCGCCCGGTCCATAAATTGCAGCCGGAAAAGCGGCAGAACACCGCCGGCCGGCCAGCGTGGGCGCCCTCGCCTTGCAGCGTGTAGAAAATTTCTTTGATGCTGTATGTCACTGTAAACCTCGATCGTCAACCGGCCATTATAACGCGGCGCCGCGTTGTGGTCACGGAAGAGGCATCGGCGAGGTCGCCAGATAATGTTGAGTTTGGACAAGGTCGAAGTTCCTACAGCAATGTAACTTCACGCCATACGATTCGATCAAAGCGCGAAGGATGCCATGAAGAGTGCAACCCGTCGTCTAGCCGCCAGCGCCATCGCGCTGGCCGCGATCGGCCTGGCCGCCGCCGCCGCGGCCGGCAAATGGCCGCCGGCCCGGTCGCTGGTGCCGCTTGCCGCGATGTGGCTGGTGTTGCTGGGCTGGGGCTTCCATGCCGCGCTGCGCCGCCACTTGCAATTCCACGACCAGCTGGCGTTTGCGCACGCTCTACTCGGCAGCGAGCGCCACGCCCGCGCGCAGGCCGAGCAGGCCCTGGAGGAAGCGCACACCGCGCTGTGCCGCAAGATCGGGCAACAGGAACAGGTGCGCGAGCGCGAACGCAACCGCATTGCGCGCGACATCCACGACGACCTCGGCCAGCATCTGCTGGCGCTCAAGATCGAACTGACGCTGATGCAGGTGAGCACCCACGGCGCCCATCCGCCGATCCACCAGCAGACCGGCGCGCTGATCGACCAGGTGGGCGCGACCATCCAGTCGCTGCGCCGCATCATCAACGACCTGCGTCCGCTGGCGCTCGAACACGGCTTGCGCACGGCGATGGAAACGCACCTGTCCGAGTTTTCCCGCGTCAACGGCATCCGCCACGAACTCGACGCCGATCCGGAGGCGTTCAAGGCGAGCCCCGACCATGCCATCGATGCAATGCTGTTTCGCATCTTGCAGGAATCGCTGGCGAATGTCGTGCGCCATGCCCAGGCCACCGAAGTGAAGATTGCGCTGACCCGCAACGGCGACCTGTTGACGCTGAACGTGCGCGACAACGGCATCGGCATGACCGGCACGCCCGCCACCCGCGGCTGCGGTCTGGCCGGCATCGCCGACCGCGTGACGGCCTCCGGCGGCAAGTTTGTCATCGACAGCACCCCGGGCGCCGGCACGTCGCTGACGCTGTCGATTCCCCTGTTGCGTCCAGCAACAGTTCAATCCGGCTGAATCGCGCATCACTTGCTCAATATCAATAATTACCAATCGCGTCGTAGCAGAATCGGAACTTGTCGGTAGTCAATCTTTGCCCTCAGGATAGTTTTTCTACAGGACCGCCATGCACACGACAACAACAAGAACCCACGCGCTGGACATCGTCGCTCCCGACCACGAGCGGGCGTTTGCCAACAAGCTGCTCGAGATGCTGGCGGTGCCGGCCTTCGTGCTCGACAGCAGCTGCAAGGTGATCATCTGGAACCGCGCCTGCGAGCGCCTCACCGGCGTCGCCAGCGGCGAGGTGGTTGGCACATCGGAGCACTGG
Organism: Pseudomonadota bacterium; assembly: GCA_040386255.1. Lineage (GTDB taxonomy): Bacteria > Pseudomonadota > Gammaproteobacteria > Burkholderiales > Burkholderiaceae_D > JAFCUW01. Next base: position 3,126 of record JAZKFW010000062.1, on the reverse strand, counting down.
CGCAGCTTCCACGAGCAGCCGCAACCGAGCCTGGCCGACCTGGTGATCCAGCAGCGGACCGACGAAATCCGCCAGATCTATCCGCGCCAGGACAAGACCGACGATGCCAGCGCGCTGTGCGCCGAAAGCTGGTGCGACATGCCGCGCGTCGGCGAGCCGCGCTACCTGGCGGCCGACGCCAGCCCGATCCTCGACGACGGCGGAGCGCTGATGGCGGTGGTGCAGACGCTGCGCGACCTGACGGACGAGAAGATGGCGCAGATCAAGCTCGAGCAGCTGGCCACCCGCGACGGCCTGACCGGCCTGGCCAACCGCCGCTGCTTCGACGAGACGCTGCACGCCGAATGGGCGCGCGCGCTGCGCCAGAAGCAGCCGCTGTCGCTGCTGATGGTCGACGTCGACAACTTCAAGGCCTACAACGACGCCAACGGCCACCTCGGCGGCGACGAATGCCTCAAGCGCATCGCCACCGCGGTGGCCAGCGAAATGCGCGCCAACGACCTGGTGGCGCGCTATGGCGGCGAAGAGTTCGCCGTGATCCTGCCGAACGAATCGCTCAAGGGCGCCGCCATCGTCGCCGAACGGATCCGCTGCCGCGTCGAGCGCCTGAAGGTCCCCAATGCCCTCGGCGCCGACAGCCATGTCACCGTCAGCATCGGCGCCGCCACCGCGATCGCCTCGCCGGAAGCCAATCCGAGCCAGCTGGTCGGCATCGCCGACGCCGCCCTCTACCGCGCCAAGCACATGGGCCGCAACCGCATCAGCCTGCCGTTCGCCGAAGCGTGCTGATGGCGCGGCACGCTTGCCAGGCGGCTCAGGACGTCATTCTGTCCCAGCCGTGGCGCACCGCCGCCTTGAACTTGCTCCAGGCCGAGCCCGGATTCCTGCTCTCCCAATCGCTGCGCAGCGCCGGCTCGACATCCTTCCAGGCGCGGCCGCGATAGGTTTCGCCGCCGGCCATGTCGGACCCGTAGCGATAGGCCGGCTGATAATCGTCGAACTGGTCGCCGGCGCCGGCGAAGTTGGCATTGTAGTGGCTGCGGTAGTAGGCCTCGACCTCTTCGGCAGTTTCCGCTTCGATGTCGAGCGCCGGATCGGCGAGGTGCTCGAACACTTTCACGCCGGGGCGCTGCACCCGCACCGGCGAGACGCCGGCGGCGCCTTCAAAGAATTGCTGCGAACCCTGCTGCGTGGCATCCTGCATCGAACCCTGCGCGGAACCGGCCGCACTCGAGGCGGCACCGGTGGTGCCCTGTGCCGAGCCCTGGCTGGCCGCCATGCTTTGCTGCGACGCCGACACCGACTGCTGCTGCGTGGCGGCGCCCATGCGCATGGCGTCGCCGGCCAGCGCGCCGCCGCTCCAGGCCGCCGCTTTCTCGTCGATATCGACCGGCCCGAAGCGCTCGACGATGTCGGCCGCGCGCTCGACCTCGGGCTCGTTGGGCACCGTCAGCGTGACGACGTGGTGGCCGCGCGTGACGGCGTCCGAATACTTCTGCACGTATTCGCTGTCGTCAGTGCCGAACATGCTGCCCAGGAAATGCTTGATGCTGTCGACGATGCCCTCCCTGGGCGCCGTCGTGTCCTGGCCGGGGGCGCCGGTCGGATCGCCCTCGCTCAGGTTCATCTGGTCGCGCGCGAAGCCGGCCGCCGTCAACGCGTCGATGGCGGACTGGGCGTCCCCGCGGTTGTCGAATACGGCAATGAGTGTACGTTGCATGATGGTTCCTCCAAGTGATTCCAGGCCACCGAGTTCGGCTTGCCGAAGCGTGGGAAAGCCCCGCCGAATCGACAACCCAGATTACTCCAAAGCGCCGCGTCCCCGCGCACCATTGACTTCGCTCAAGTTTGATTTTGCCGCGCGGGCGAAGCTGGAACAAAGCGCGCTGCCATGCGCCGGAGGTTGCCATGTGGTCGCAAGCCGTGTCACCGTCGTTCGAATTGCCGCTCGCGCGCCAGCGCACCGAGCTGCTGGCCCCGCGCGGCTACGAGGCCGAGCCGCCGCAAGACGCCGACCGCCTGCTGCACGCCACCATGGCCGAAGCGACCCAGGGCGTGGCGCCGACCAGCCTGGCGCTGGCCGCGGCTGACTGGCTGATGCACCTGGCGATGTCGCCGGCCAAGTGGCAGCAGCTGGTGCAGAAAGCCGTCAAGAAGAACATGCGCTGGCTGAGCTACGCCAACCATGCAAGCTGCGGGTTGCCGTGCCAGCCCTGCATCGAGCCGTTGCCGCAAGACCGGCGCTTCCGCAGCCCAGCGTGGCAGAGCTGGCCATACAACCTGATGCAGCAGGCCTTCCTGCTGAACCAGCAATGGTGGCACAACGTCACCACCGGCATCGACGGCGTCACCCGCCATCACGAACAGGTGGTGTCGTTCGCCGCGCGCCAGCTGCTCGACATGGCCTCGCCGCTCAATTTCATTGCCACCAATCCCGATGTCTGCGAAGCGGCGCTGCGTGAAGGCGGCGCCAATTTCGTGCGCGGCGCCCTCAATTTCATCGAGGACCTGCAGCGCGCCGCCGCCGGCCAGCCGCCCGCCGGCGCCGAGCTGTTCCGGCCCGGCATCGAGGTCGCCGCCACCCCCGGCCAGGTGGTGTTCCGCAACCAACTTATCGAACTGATCCAGTACGCGCCGGCCACCGCCGCCGTACACGCCGAGCCGATCCTGATCGTGCCGGCCTGGATCATGAAGTACTACATCCTCGACCTGTCGCCGCACAACTCGCTGGTGCGCCACCTGGTCGAGCACGGTCACACCGTGTTCATGATTTCGTGGCACAACCCGACCGCCGCCGACAGCGAGCTGGGCCTGGACGATTACGTGCGCGACGGCGTCATCGCCGCGTTCGATGCCGTCACCCACCAGGTGCAGGGCCAGCGCATCAACGCGGTCGGCTATTGCCTCGGCGGCACCTTGCTGGCGATCTCCGCCGCCGCGCTGGCCCCTGGCGGGCGCTCGCAGATCAATTCGCTGACGCTGCTGGCGGCGCAGACCGACTTCTCCGAGGCGGGCGAGCTGATGCTGTTCATCGACGAAGGCCAGATCGACTGGCTCGAAGACCTGATGTGGCAGCAGGGCTACCTCGACAACCGGCAGATGGCCGGCGCCTTCAAGCTGCTGCGC
>JAZKFW010000061.1:0-7023 GCA_040386255.1 Pseudomonadota bacterium | reverse complement strand
GCCCACACTTATCGACTGTTAATTTTTAAAGAACTTGTTCGGTACTGCCTGCTGCTCAGTGATGAAGCGTTGTGTTCATCAGCAGCGAAGGAGGAAGAGTATGAAGCGTTTCGCTTATTTCGTCAACCTCTTTTTTTCTACCGCGCCGTCGTTTCCGACGTCCCCAAAGCTCGTTTTTGATAACCGTTTCATCGGGGAGGCGAACTATAGCAAACCCGCTCGGCGGCTGGCAAGGCTTTTTTTTAAAACGAGTTTCAATTCGACCGCTGCATGCTGCTATCGAAGGCCGTGGATGGCGTCGCTCACCCACGTGTAGCCAAGACGTTCCTGCTCCATGCGGATGCGTTCTCCGAATACATCGTCGCGCAGCGCATCGAAGAGCATGCGCTCGGCGGTGTCGAGCCGGGACGCTTCGCCAAGGTAGCGCTTGTCCTTGTCCTCGGCGCCCCACAGCGATCGATGCGCGTGCAGCGTGTCCGCATCCATCAGCACCGAGCGCGCGTGCGGCAAGCTGGCGCGCAGGCGGTCGAGAATCGCGAACCCGTGGGTGTCGATGTCGCCCCAATAGGCGATGTCGCGCCGGCGCAGCCAGTCGGCCTGGCCAAGCCGGTCGATGCCATAGCCGCCGCCGAAGATGACGATCGCCGAACGCACGGCGGGGAATGCAAGCCCGTTGATTTCGTTTTCGGTGATGAAGACATGCTCGACATCGAGGTCGAGCGCGGCGAATTGCGACACCGGCACGCTCAGGTCGGACAGGCCGCCGATGAAATGCGCGGGGTCGAGGATGCGGAAGCGGATCAGCGCCGGCTTGCCCAGCAGGCCATAGCGCGCTTCGAACTGGCGCGCGCCGCCGGCGCTGGCATCGACGGCATCGGCCGGCATCACCTGGTCGAGCAGCTCGCTCAGCAAAGCCTTGCGCGCTTCGATGAATTTGCTGTCGACGCCGGCGATGTCGAGCTGGCGCAAGTACAGCTGGGGGCGCGGATGCGCGACGAACCACTGCAGGATGGCGACGATGCGTTCCCACGCTGCTGCATGCTCCAGCACCGCCAGCGAACGCCGGCCCAGCCAGTCCTTCAGCTGGGGAAAGGCGCCCAGCGTCAGCGCGGCCAGCTGATCGAAGCGACCGACGTCGATCGTCCGGCCGAGCAGGCGCACGGCATCGGCTGCCGTCGCGACGACGATGCGGTCGGGTATGCGGTTGCGGCCCAGCTGGCGGTGATTGATCTCGCGCCAGACGATATCGTAGCCATGGCCGATGGCGGCCTTGCTGCCCGCTTCGAGCGCCTTGATCCATGCGCGCACCGCGTCGAACTGCTCGCCAAGTTCGGCGACGCCCGGCTGGCGCAGCCGCAGCTCGAACGGGAACAGCGCTTCGCCGCCGAGCCGCGCCGACAGCACGCGGCCGTCATCCCAGATCCGCTGCAGCTGAACGCGGATCGCGCCAGGCGTCGACCAGGCCAGCGGCGCGTTCATGCGATCCGCGCGGAGCGTTCGGCGTGATACTCGTCGATGCTGAGGTAGCGCAGCTTCGACAGCCGCCCTTCCTCGCTGTGCACGAATCCGAGGCCGGCCACATAAGGCTCGATGATGTGGATCTTCTGCAGCGGAGTGACGATCAGCAGCTGCAGGTTCATGCGCTTGAACAGCTCCAGGCCGTAGCGCGCCGAATCGTCCGAGCCGCGGCCAAAGGCTTCGTCGATCACGACGAAGCGGAACGAGCGCGAGCGGGTCACGCCCCACTCCAGGCCGAACTGGTAGGCCAGGCTTGCGGCGAGCACGGTGTAAGCCAGCTTTTCCTTCTGCCCGCCCGACTTGCCGCCGGCGTCGGTGTAGTGTTCGTGCTCGCGGTCGTCCTCGCGCCAGCGCTCGGAGGCGGAGAACACGAACCAGTTGCGAACGTCGGTGACCTTGCGCGTCCAGCGCCGGTCCATCTCGGCGCTGCCCTCGCGGCCGCGGAAGCGCTCGATGATGCGCTTCACCTGCAGGAACTTCGCTTCCGAATACTCTTCGTCGGCCGATCCGGTCAGCGCGCCTTCAGTGCAGCTGCGCAGGTCCTGCTGGAAGTCGCGCAGGTCGGCGTCGAGATTGTTCTCCGCCTCGAGCGCGATGTAGCGGTTCGGGTTGTAGTCGATCTGGTGCAGCGAGCCGTTGATGGTGGCGATGCGTTCGCGGATGGTCTCGCGTTCGCGCTTGAGCTGCGACTGGAAGCCGGCGATCTCGCGGATCGTGTTCTCGTTGAGCAGTTCCTTGAAGCGCACCGCAAAACGCGGCAAGTCGTCCGACTCGAGCGCAGCCAGCATCTTCTTGAATTCGCCGGCGGCGTCGATGCTGACATCGACCTCGCGCGAATCGAGCGGCCAGGCGCGCGTGTAGTTCTGCATGGCGCCGATGATGGCGTCGCGCAGTCGCGAGATTTTTTTGTCTTCGGCGTCGATGTGGGTCTGCAGGAAGTCGCGGAAGTCCTTCTCGCGGTTGTCGCACGATTCCACGCTCAGCGTGTGCTGGCCAAGCGCCTGCGCGCGCAGCGACTCGAGGCGCGGGAAGTACCAGGCGCGCGCGTCTTCCGGCGTGGCATCCTGCAGTGTCGCACAGTCGGCCAGGCTCAAGGTTGCCTGCTCCAGCTTCTCGCCGGTCCTGGCATGGGTGGTTTTTACAGCGCCCCACTCGTCTTCGGTCTTTTCCTGCGCCGCCGACAATTCGGCGAACTGCTGCTGCAAGGTGCGCAGCAGGTCGGACGACGCGGCGAGCACCTGCTGCTCGCGCTCGAGCGCGTCGATCTCGCTCACCAGCGGCATCCAGTCCAGTTCATTGAAATTGTTGAACATCGCCAGCTGCTGCCAGTGGCCGAGCATCTGGTTCTGGCCGTCGACTTCGCCTCTGAGAAACTGGATGGTGGTACGGATCGCCTGCACCCGCGTGGTCAGGTCGCGTTCCTGCTTGGCCAGCGCGGCGATCTTGGCCTGGTTCGACCAGCCGAGCACGTAGCGCGAGCGGTCGTCGAGCCGGTGACGGTCGTCCTTCTCGTGGCGCTCGCCGGCGGCCTTGATCTGCCCGTTGCGCGTCACCGCGCGCTTCTCGCGGCGGAACTGGTCGAGCGTGTCGCAGCAGGCGTGGTCGAAACGGCGTCCCAGTTCGGCGTCGATCCACGCGTAGAACGGCGACTCCGGCTTGATCGCCAGCTTGCGGGCGAGCGCGCTCGCCGGCAGGCTGCGCTGGTCGGCCACGACCGCGGGGCGTACACGGTAGTACACCAGCCGGTTGCCCAGGCTGGTGCTGTCGACCCACGCGGCGACGTCGGCATAATGCATCTCCGGCACCAGCAGCGACAGGCCGAAATTGTGCAGCAGTCGCTCCGCGGCACCTTCCCACGCGCGCTCGTCTTCGCGCACCTGGATCAATTCGCCGATGAACGGCAAGCTGTCGGGCGCGATGCGCAGCGCGCCGCACAGGGTCTCGCGCAGGTCCAGTATCTGGCGAGGAATGTTCGAGCGGCGCCGGCGCAGCGATTCGAGTTCGGCCGTCAGTTCGCCGTATTGGCGGCCAAGCTCGCGCAGGCTGACGCCCGCCTCGGTCAGGCGGTTCTGGAAGTCGTCGCGCTGCGCGATGCAGCCGGCCTGGCCAGCGTCGATCGTGCGGCTGTTGATGGCAAACAGGCTCGCTTCGCTGACGCGCGGCAGGCCGACCGCCGTGGCGAGCGCATCGTACTGGGCGGCGCGGCGCGCGCGCTCGCTTTTTACATCCTGCAGGCGGGCGATATCGGCCTTGATCTGCTCGATCCGATTGCCGCCGTTAGCGGCGATCGCGTGGGTGATTTCATCGCGCCGCTGCGCCTGAGCGCGCCGCTCCTGCTGCAGGCGCGCGAGGCGACTGGCCAGCTGGTCGAGCTCCGCTTGCAGCAGGTCGACGCGCTTTTCGAGCAGCTCGCCCTTGAGGTGGGCGAACCAGGTGCGCAGCATGTCGCGGCAGCCGCGCAGCTGCTCGACCTGTTGCTGCAGCAGCTGGTGGCGGTCGCAGTCGGCCGACAGCGGCGTCAGCTGGTCGATCTGCAATTTGGCCTTGAGGACTGCTTCGTGCGCGCGGTTGAGGTCATCGAAGTGGGCGATCAGCGCGGCGATGCGTACCTCGACCGGGAATGCCTCGAGCATGTGGTCGCGCACAAACTCGGTCAGGTTGCCGACCGATTTCATCGACACCGTCTGGTGGAACAGGTCCATCGCCTGTTCGCCGGCGATGCCGAAGCGCCGACGGAAGTCCGCGCCGTACGGCGGGAAGCTGTCGTGCAGCGTCACCCCTGGCATCGCGCGCAAGCGTTTGCGCAGCTGTCCGATATCGCTGCCGAAGCCGGCGAAATGCTCGGCGATCGACAGCCGGCCCTCCGCCACCATGTAAAAGCGTTCGGGCTGGCCGCGCGCGTCCTTCAGCCAGAACACCTGGGCCAGCGTGACGGTCTGGTCGAAGCCTTCGTTGTGGAAGACGCCAAGGATGACCGAGTAGCTGTTGTGATCGCGCAGCGCCACCGCGCGCGCGGCCAGGCCGCTGTCGCCGCGCTCGGACTTGTAATGGCCCATCACGTAAGTGCGCAGGCTGCGCTCGCGCGCGTCGGCGCCGGCCGCCTTGTTGTACGAGATTTTCTGCGCCGGCACCAGCAAGGTGGTGATCGCATCGACCAGCGTCGACTTGCCGGATCCGATGTCGCCGGTCAGCAGGATATTGTCGCCGCCCGGATGCAGGCGCCAGACGCGCTCGTGGAAGGTGCCCCAGTTGAATACTTCGAAGTGATGCAGGCGGAATCCGGCGCGTTCGGCGGCGGCGGAGAATTCGAGCGACGGCGTCTCCATGTCCAGCGGCGGCGTATCGTTCATGCTCCCTCCTCGCTCGCGCCCGCGTGCGCGCCATATTGCGCCAGGCGCTGTTCGAATTCGCTGAGCCACTGGGCGTCGACGAACGCCTTCAGGATGCGGCGTACTTCAAACTGATGTTCCTGCCCGCGCAAGCGGTGCAGGAAGCCGAGTTCGATGACCTTGTTCAGGTGCGCGTCCATGCGGTCGAGCAGGCGCGCCTCGTTGCCGGTCTCCGGCAGGAACAGGCGTACCTGCTCGGCGATCTGGTCGCGCCCGACCACCAGGCGCGTCTCGCCGCCGGTGGCGTCGAACTCGGCGAGCTTCTTGCGCAGCAGGACCAGGATCAGGCTGACCGGATAACTGAGCTGGCGGCGCTGGATCAGGCGCGGCAATTCCGCTTCGCCGGGTGCCGAGGGGCGGTGCCGCAAGTAGGCGTAGCCTTCGGCTTCGTCGAGGATCAGTTCGAGGCCGACGGTGGCGCAGTAGTCGCGCACCCGCCCCTGCAAATCGATCAGCGGCTGCCACAGCGCGGCGTCGCCGTCGCGGTACAGCACACCCTGGAACAGGACAACCAGCAGCTGGCCCAGACGGTTGTGATCGCTCATGGTGGTTTCGGTATTCATGCGGTGTAGATGATGAGTGGCAGGGTGGCCTGGCGGCGGTGCCCGCGGTCGTCGGTCCAGGCGACGATTTCGGTGCGGTCGTCGTCGATGGCGGCGTGCAGGTCCTGCATCGCCAGCTTCAGGTATGTGGCCAGTTCGGCCAGGCCCTGCTCGATCGGATATTGGCCGACCAGCGCGGCGAGCGACACCTGCTTGCGGGTCTGCAGCGCGCGGCGCACATTGGACATCAGCCGCAGCTGGTCGACGTAGACCTGTTCGAACAAGGCGTCCGCGCTGATCGCTTCGCCCTCGTCGTCGAGGATCTGTTGGGTGATTTTCGGCTTGAACGGCGGCGTGAACAAGGTGCGGTCCATCGGCAGCGAGACCGCCGGCGACGGCTCGTCGAGTTCGATGAAGGACGCGCGCTCGTCGACCTGGCCGCGCAGGGCCAGCGCCTTCTGCTCGATGTCGCGCATCAGCTGCATGATGCGGCGGTTTTCGAGCCAGGCCTGGTCGTCGAGATAGCGCCGCAACTGCTCGGACAGTCGCGCGACCGTGCGCTGCGTGACTTCGCCGGCTTCGAGCCAGTCGTAATGGATGCGCTGCAGGCGCCCGTCCGGCTCGAGTTCGCGCACCGGCCCGAGTTTCAGCACGGTGTCGAGCAGCTCGGACAGTTCGTCCTGGCGCGACGGCGACATCAACAGATCCCAGAACGCGCGGAAGCTCTTGCCCTCGTCGGTCTCGGAGATCAGGTCGCGCTGGCCGAAAATCTCCTGCAGCAGCGCGCCCTTGCTGCCGTCCCACGTTGCGATCTGTTCGCGCACCTGGCGGTCTAGCGTGCGGAAGTTCTGGTCGACGGCGCGAAAGTCCGACAGCAGCTCGCGCGCGGTGGCCGCCATCTGCAGGAAGCGTTCGCGCACCTGGGTCGAATCCATCAGGTCCAGTTTGCCCGCAGCGATCTGGTTGATCTCGATGTCGATGTCGGCCTTGCGCCGTTTCAGTTCGGCGATGCGGGCGCGCGGATCGAGTTCGGTGCCGTCGACAATCTGGTGCAGCAGGTCGAACACCGTCATCAGGCGCGACTCGGTGCCGATGAAAGCGCGCTGGCCGAGGCCGCGCAGCCAGTCGATCGCCTGTTCGGCGGCGGACGCCAGGTCGTAATGCGCCTCGTCCTGCCCGGACGGATAATATTTGCGCAGCCAGCCGCGTTCGTCCGACGCCCAGTCGTCGAGGTAGGCAGTCGCCGCTTTGGGGAACAGCGTTTCGCCGGCGTCATCGTGCAGGTGGTACAAATGATCGTCGAGCTGCGATGCCAGCTGCTGGCGCGAAATCGTGCGCACATTGGGCACGATGAAGCTGGCGTGCAGAAAACTCGCGATCATCGGCGCGTTATCGGCGGCGAGCAGGCGCCATGCCGGATGCGTGCGGCGCTGAATGAGAAGTTGCTGGTAGTCCATCGTAGTAATTCGCTCCGGGTCTATTTAGACTGTAGCACTAGTTAGGTCGGACCTAACACAACCCATCGGACGAAAAAAAACCCCACACATTTCTGCGCGGGGTTTTTCTCTTATAAC
>JAZKFW010000060.1:0-21095 GCA_040386255.1 Pseudomonadota bacterium | reverse complement strand
CCGAGAACATGTTCCACACGCTGCTCGACCTGGCCGACATCCGCTACGGCGAAGAGAAGCTCGAATGGAGCTTCCTCAGCACCGAGTTCAAGCAGCACAAGCGCGTGGTCGACAGCTATGGCTGGACGGATTATGACAACTCCACTCTCAAGGGCGACTGCCACGAAGTGATCGACAAGGGCAAGCCCCTCAAGCAAGAAAAGTAACACTGGGGTCAGGTCTGCCCCCAACATTGCGCTTATATATGGTGGTACTTCCGTCGCGCGCGGCTTGGGCCGATGTGCTTCTCGATCAGTTCCAGCATGGCCTGCGCCGCAATCGACAGCGCCTGGTCCTTGCGCTTGACGACCAGGATGGGCCGCGTCTGATCCTGCGCCTCCAACGGAATCGCCACCAGGTCCAGCTGGCGAAACTGGAACAGGGTCAGTTCAGGCACCAGGCTGACGCCAAGGCCCTGCTCCACCAGGCCGGCCACGGTCGCCAGATGCTCCACCTCGAACCCGGAGTCCACCGTCAGCACGTCGCCCGGCTGCTGCATGTGCCCTACAAGAGCAATACCTACGCGGTGACCGACCTGCTGGGCGGCCAGATCCAGATGATGATCACCGATTCGGCGACCGGACTGCCGCACATCAAGAGCGGCAAGCTGCGCGCCCTCGGCTATTCGCGAAACACCCGCACGGCGCTGGCGCCGGAGGTGCCGACCATCGCCGAGGCAGGCGTGCCTGGGTACGACGTCGACTACTGGTTCGCGGCTTATGCGCCGGCGAAAACGCCGCCGCCGCTGGTCGCCCGGCTCAAAGAACTCCTGAGCCGAGCCGCCAGAAGCCCGACCGCGAACGCCGGCTTTTACGCCACCAGCGGCACCGAGGTATTCCTGACGTCGCCGGACGAACTGGCCAAATTCCAGCTCACCGAATCAAAGAAATGGGACGAGATCATCAAGCGCGCCGGTATCGAAAAGAATAAGCAAGGCGGCAAGTACTGGTGTCAGGTCTGACATTCGGACATTTCGCCTCGAAATGTCCGAATGTCAGACCTGACACCAGGGTTTCTAGACAGCATGCGGCGTGCTAACCTTGTGGCGATACCGACAATGGAGCCATCCATGACGAAAGCCGCCCGCCTGCCCGCCATCGACATGCTGCGCGGCTTCGTCATCGTGCTGATGGCGCTCGATCATGTCCGCGATTTTTTCGGCTTCACGCCGTTCCAGCCGGAGGACCTGGCGCAGACCACGCCGGCCTGGTTCTGGACGCGCTGGATCACCCACCTGTGCGCCACCACCTTCGTGCTGGTGGCCGGCAGCTCGGCCTTCCTGCGCGGCCGCGGCGCCGGCATCCCCGCCCTGTCGCGCTACCTCGCCACCCGCGGCGCCATGCTGCTGCTGCTCGAGGCCACCTGGATCAGCTTCAGCTGGCAGTTCGCCTACGACGTCATGATCCTGCAGGTGCTGTGGGCGCTCGGCGCCGGCATGATCGCGCTGTCGCTGCTGGTGTGGCTGCCGCGGCCCGTTATCGCGCTGATCGCCGTGCTGCTGATCGTGCCGCACAACGCGCTCGATGGCTACACCGGCGGGCTCTTATGGCGCGCCTGGCATCAGGGCGGCTACTTCCCGCTCTCCCAACAGTTCGGCATCGTCTTCATGTATCCGCTGATGCCGTGGCTCGGCCTGATCGCTGCCGGCTACGCGCTCGGCCCCGTGTTCCTGTGGGAGCGCGCGCGCCGCCAGCGCTTCCTGCTGGCCGCGGCCTTCCTGCTGATGCTGGCCTTCGTCGCGCTGCGCTCCTTCAACCTGTACGGCGACCCGCATCCGTGGTCGCCGCAAGGCCGCGGCGCCATGTTCGACCTGATGTCGTTCGCGCGCGTCCACAAGTATCCGCCGTCGCTGCTGTACCTGTGCGTCACCGGCAGCATCGGCCTGCTGCTGCTCGCGCTGTTCGAGCGCATGCGCGAAGTGAAACTGCTGTCGCTGTTCGGCCGCACGCCGATGTTCTTCTACGTCGTCCACATCGCCCTCGCCCACTTCCTCGGCAACCTGTACTTCACGCTGCGCTTCGGCGGGACGCCCGATTTCTCCAACGGCCAGGCGGTCATGCCGGCCGGGTACGAGCCCTCGCTGCCGGTGGTGTACGCGGCGTGGGCCGGGCTGCTGGTGCTGATGTACTTGCTGACGATTCTCTGGCTGCGCTGGCGCGCGCGCGGCGCCATCGCCCGGACGGCGGCAGCCCACTGACGACCCCGCGGACACCGCGCGGACGTCGGCGGACACCGTCCGCCACTGGAAAACCCGTGGCATATCAATGACTTAATGCGTGGCACGGATCCTGCATAGTGGAATGGCATTGTTGCCACCACTTTGACCATGATCCGAGACACCTCATCCCAAGACGCCATGATTCCCGCTGCACCGGCGCAGAATTTCAAACGGCGCGCGCTGTGGGCCGGCGCCGCCGTGGCCGTCCTCGCCGGCGCGGCGCTGCTGCTGTCGGCCTGGCGCGGCAGCGAGCATTCGGTCAACGCGTCGCGCCTGCGCATCGCCGAAGTCACCCGCGGCACGCTGGTGCGCGACGCCTCCGTCAACGGCCGCGTGGTCGCCGCCATCAGCCCGACCCTGTATTCCACTGCGCAGTCGACCGTGACGCTGAAAACCAACGCCGGCGACACCGTCAAGAAAGGCGACGTGCTGGCGGTGCTCGAGTCGCCCGACCTGGCCGACGCCCTCAAGCGCGAGCAATCGAGCTACAACCAGCTGCAGGCGGAAGTGGCGCGCCAGCAGATCCTCGCCAGGAAGCAGAAGCTGCTGGCCCAGCGCGAGGCCGACACCGCCGAAATCGACCGCCTGTCGGCGCAGCGCACGCTGGAGCGCTACGAAGCGGTAGCGACGGTCGGCATCATCGCCAAGATCGACTTCCAGAAGGCCAAGGACGCCCTCAGCTCGGCGCAGATCCGCGCCAGCCACGCCTCCAAGGCGGCCGCGCTGGAAGGCGACGACGTCGCGCTGGCGCTGCGCACCAAGGTCAATGAACTGGACCGCCAGCGCCTGTCGCTGGCCAACGCGCAGCGCCGCTTCGACGAGCTGACCGTGCGCGCGCCGGTCGACGGCTTCGTCGGCACCCTCAATGTCCAGAACCGCAGCGTGGTGGCGGCCAATACGCCGCTGATGACGCTGGTGGACCTGTCCAAGCTCGAGGTCGAACTCGAGGTGCCGGAGACCTACGTCGCCGACATGGGCCTCGGCATGACCGCCGAAATCCAGCTCGGCGAGGGCCGCGCCACCGGCAAGCTGGCGGCGCTGTCGCCGGAAGTGGTGAAGAACCAGGTGCTCGCGCGCGTGCGCTTCGACGGCGCCCAGCCGAAAGGCCTGCGCCAGAGCCAGCGCGTGTCCGCGCGCCTGCTGATCGAGGAGAAGCCGAACGTGGTGATGCTGCCGCGCGGCCCGTTCGTCGAGAGCGAAGGCGGCCGCTTCGCCTATGTGATGCAAGACGGGACTGCGGTGCGCACCCCGATCACGCTGGGCGCCACCAGCGTCATGGCGGTCGAGATCCTGTCCGGCCTGAAGGTCGGCGACAAGGTCGTCATCGCCGGCACCGACGCTTTCAACAACGCCGCGCGCGTCTCGGTCAATCAGTAACCGCACCAATAACAATTCACATCGAAAGGAAGCCCCATGCTGCGCATGACTAACCTGTCCAAGGTGTACCGCACCCACATGATCGAAACGCACGCGCTGCGCGGCTTCGAGATCACCGTCAACAAAGGCGAATTCGTCACCGTCACCGGTCCCTCCGGCTCCGGCAAGACCAGCTTTCTCAACATCGCCGGCCTGCTCGAGGAATTCACCGACGGCGAATACATCCTCGATGGCGTCAACGTCAAGGGCATGGACGACAACGCCCGCTCGCGCCTGCGCAACGAAAAGCTCGGCTTCATCTTCCAGGGCTTCAACCTGATTCCCGACCTGTCGCTGTTCGATAACGTCGACGTGCCGCTGCGCTACCGCGGCTTCAACGCCAAGGAGCGCAAGGAACGCATCGAGGACGCGCTGGCCAAGGTCGGTCTGGCCTCGCGCATGAAGCACTATCCAGCCGAACTGTCGGGTGGACAGCAGCAGCGCGTGGCGATCGCGCGCGCGCTGGCCGGCAGCCCGAAGCTGCTGCTGGCGGACGAACCGACCGGTAACCTCGACACCCAGATGGCGCGCGGCGTCATGGAACTGCTCGAAGAGATCAACGCCCAGGGCACCACCATCCTGATGGTCACCCACGATCCGGAACTGGCGGTGCGCTCGCAGCGCAACGTCCACATCATCGACGGCCAGGTGTCGGACCTGGTGCGCAAGGCGCCGACGCTGTTCGACGCCAAGGCCGCCACCCACGGCGCTTAAGGAGCGAGCATGTTTTCCTATTACCTGAAACTGGGCCTGCGCAGCCTGCGCCGCAATCCGGCGCTGACCGCGCTGATGGTGCTCACGCTCGCCATCGGCGTCGCCGCCAGCGTGTCGACGCTGACCATCCTGCACGTGATGTCGGGCGACCCGATTCCGCACAAGAGCGACCGCCTGTTCGTACCCTTGTTCGACGTCGGCCCGCTGGCCGGCTACACGCCGGGCGAAGAGCTCGACGACTTCCAGATCAGCTACCCCGACGCCGTCAATCTGCTGAAGGGCAAACAGGGCGAGCGGCGCACCGCGATCTTCGGCATCGGTGCGCCCATCGAGCCGGACCGCAAGGATCTCGGCGTGTTCCAGACTTCTGGCCTGGCCCTCACCCACGACTTCTTCGCCATGTTCGACGCACCCTTCCTGCATGGCCAGGCGTGGAGCGAGGCAGAGGACGACAGCGGCGCCAACGTCGTCGTCCTGAGCCGCAAGATCGCCGAGAAGCTGTACGGCGACGCCAACCCGGTCGGCAAGCGCGTGACCATGCTCGGCCAGCAGTTCCAGATCGTCGGCGTGCTCAAGCCGTGGGCGCCGATGCCGCATTACTACCGCCTGATCGGCGGCGCCGGCAAGTTCGGCAACGAGGACGAACTGTTCATCCCCTTCAAGAGCGCCGTGCGCAACCAGGTCGGCCCGCAGGGGAACATGAACTGCTCCGGCAACCCGGGGCCCGGACTGGAAGGCATCCAGGCGTCCGACTGCACCTGGATCCAGTTCTGGTTCCAGACCAAATCGGCGGGCGACCGCGCGGCGCTGCAGGACTACCTCAACAGCTACGCCGCCGAGCAGCGCAAGCTGGGCCGCATGCAGCGCGCCGCCAAGAACAACCTGTACGACGTGATGGAATGGATGGCCGTGAACAAGGTGGTCGGCAACGACAGCAAGCTGTCGGCCTGGCTGGCGTTCGGCTTCCTGCTGCTGTGCCTCGTCAACACCATCGGCCTGCTGCTGGCGAAATTCTCGGTGCGCGCCGCCGAAGTGGGTATTCGCCGCGCGCTGGGCGCGTCGCGTAAGGAGATCTTCCGCCAGTTCCTCGTCGAGACCGCGGTGGTCGGCCTGGCCGGCGGCATCCTCGGCCTGCTGCTCGCGGTGGCCGCCCTGGTGCTGATCGCCATGCAGTCCAAGGAGATGGGCAACATCGCCCACATGGACTGGGTGATGCTGGTGTTTACCTTCGTGCTGTCGGTGCTCGCCGCGGTGCTGGCCGGCCTGCTGCCGACCTGGCGCGCTTGCCAGGTCACGCCGGCCATGCAACTCAAATCGCAATGATCTACGCAATATCACGGAAAAGGAAACCATCATGTCCATGAGTCCTATCCTTTCGGCGCTGATGCGCAACAAGACCGGCGCGGTGCTGGTCGCGGTGCAGGTCGCCCTGAGCCTGGCCATCCTGTCGAACGCGCTGCACATCGTCAGCGTGCGCCAGGAAGTGGCCGCGCGCCCAAGCGGGATCGCCGACGAAAGCTCGGTCTTCGCCATCAATAGCCGCTATCTGACGCGCGAAAGCGCGGAGTATGACGCCGCCGTGCAGCGCCGCGAAGTAGAACTGCTGCGCGCCATTTCCGGCGTCGCCTCGGTGGCGACGACGAACCAGACCCCCCTCGGGAATTCCGGCGGCAACAGCAGCGTCTCGCTCGACCGCAAGCAGGTTAACCAGAGCGCCAACGCCGCCAACTACCGCACTGCCGATTCGCTGATCAAGACCTGGCAGCTCAAGCTGGTCGAAGGGCGCGACTTCACCAAGGCGGACGTCGTCGAAGTTGACGAGCAGGTCAGCAAGGAGTTTGCGAAGGTAACCATCATCACCAAGGCGCTGGCGGACAAGCTGTGGCCTGGCCAGAGCGCGGTCGGCAAGACGCTGCTGTTCGGCGTCGGCGAGGACGCCAATGCCACCCAGGTCGTCGGTGTGGTCGAGCGCCTGCAGAAACCGTGGGCGCAAATCGGCGAGGAAGGCGAGCTCTCAGCGATACTCGCCTACCGCGGCCTGGGCGGCATTCCCGGCGCGATGTACACCGTGCGCACCGAACCTGGCCAGCGCGACCGCGTCATGAAGGAAGCCGAGGCGGCGATGGCCAAGTCGGCTCCGGTGCCGGTGGTGATCCGTGTGAAGAACACGCTCGACGACCGCAAGGAACGCTACCGCGCCGACAACGCGCTGTCGTGGATGCTGATCACCGTCAGCGTCCTGCTGCTGGTGATTACCGCCAGCGGCATCGTCGGCATGGCCAGCCTGTGGGTAACGCAGCGGCGCAAGCAGATCGGCGTGCGGCGAGCGCTGGGAGCGCGCCGCGCCCACATCCTGCGCTACTTCATCGCCGAGAACGTGATGATCACCGGCGCCGGCGTGGCCGGCGGCGTGCTGCTGGCGATCGGGCTCAATCAGCTGTTGGTCAGCAAGCTCGAAATGACCAAGCTGCCGCTCGAGTACCTGGTCTGGGGCACCGGCGTGTTTTTCGCGCTCGGCATCATCGCCGTGTACGGACCGGCATGGCGGGCGGCCACCATTTCGCCGGCCACCGCCACCCGCACCGCCTGAGGCGCCCGTCGCAATGGTAGACTAGCCGAATGCCTACTGTACTGATCATCGACGACAACGCGGCCGTCGCCATCGCACTCGATGTGCTGTTTTCCCTCCACGACATCGATGCGCTGCGCGCCGCCTCCCCCGAGGAAGGCCTGGCGCTGCTGGAGCGCGCGAACGTCGACCTGGTCATCCAGGACATGAACTTCAGCGCCGACACCACTTCCGGCGAGGAAGGCGCGGCGCTGTTCCGCCAGATCCGCAAGCGCCACCCCGACCTGCCGGTGATCCTGCTGACCGCCTGGACCCATCTCGACGCCGCCGTCGACCTGGTCAAGTCGGGCGCCGCCGACTACCTGTCCAAGCCGTGGAACGACCACCGCCTGATCGCCACCGTCACCAACCTGATCGAACTGGGCCAGGCCAACCGCGCCTTGCAGCAGCGCGTGCAGCGCGAACGGCGCCAGCGGCGCGAGCTCGAACAGGGCTTCGACCTGCGCGGCATGGTGTGGCAGGACGCCGCCACCGAACGGGTGCTGCACCTGGCCTGCCAGGTCGCGCGCGCTGACGTGCCGGTGCTGATCAGCGGCCCGAACGGCACCGGCAAGGAACGCATCGCCGACATCATCCAGGCCAATTCGACGGTGCGCGACGGCCCCTTCGTCGTGCTCAACTGCGGCGCCCTGCCCGCTGAACTGATCGAGGCCGAACTGTTCGGCGCCGAAGCCGGCGCCTACACCGGCGCGTCGAAGGCGCGCGAGGGCAAGTTCGAGGCGGCCGACGGCGGTACCCTGTTCCTCGACGAGATCGGCAACCTGCCGCTGGCCGGCCAGATGAAATTGCTGCGCGTGCTCGAAACCGGGCGCTTCGAGCGGCTCGGCTCGAACCGCGAGCGCCAGGTCAAGGTGCGCGTGATCAGCGCCACCAACGCCGACCTGCCGGCGATGATCCGCGCCGGCACCTTCCGCGAAGACCTGTTCTACCGCCTCAACCTGATCGAACTGCGGCTCGCGCCCTTGGCCGCGCGCCCCGCCGACATCCTGCCGCTGGCGGCCAGTTTTCTCGGCGCCGGCAAGAGCCTGCACGCCAACGCGGAGGCGGCGCTGCTGGCGCACGGCTGGCCGGGCAACGTGCGCGAACTGAAAAACGTCATGGCGCGCGCCAGCCTGCTGGCGTCCGGCGCGGTGATCCAGGCGGCCGACCTCGGGCTGCCGGCCGGCGCCGCGCCGGCGCTCGAGGTCGAGCCGGACCGCGACGCCATCACTGCGGCGCTCGCGCGCGCCGGCGGCGTGGTGGCGCAGGCCGCGGCCGAACTCGGGCTGTCGCGCCAGGCGCTGTACCGGCGCATGGAGCGGCTCGGCATCGCCCGTCCCGGATGAGCGGCGGCGCTGGCAAAGGGTTTCGCCTTTCGCTGGTGACGCGCTGGTCGGCGCTGGTCGGCACCTTGCTGGCGCTCGGCATCCTGATTGCGCTGGGCCTGAGCCGCCTGCTGCCGGACCGTCCAGGCCTGGTGTTCGCCATCTGCCTGCTGTGCATGGTGCCGCTGTCGATCATCACCATCCGCTCGCAGATCCAGCCGATCCTGTCGCTGTTCCGCGCGCTGGCCGGCACCGTCACCAGCTACAAGGACGGCGACTTTTCGTTCAGCCTGCACTGGCAGCAGAACGACGAGCTGGCCGACCTGATCGACGCCCACAACGCGCTCGGCAACGTGCTGCGCGAGCAGCGGCTCGACCTGATGCAGCGCGAACTGCTGCTCGACACGATGGTACAGAACACGCCGGTGGCGATGCTGCTGGTGGCCGACGGCGCCGGCGGCGCGCGCCCGATCGTCTACGCCAACCTCGCCGCGCGCCAGCTGCTCAACGAAGGCCGCAAGCTCGAAGGCCACCAGCTCGGCGACATCCTGCGGCAGACCGACCCGGCGCTGCGCGACGCCGTCACGCGCGGCGGCGACGGCCTGTTCACCACCGGCGACAGCGAAGACGAAGAGGTGTATCACCTTGCGCGCCGCAATTTCAGCCTGAACGGGCGGCGCCACGAACTGCTGCTGCTGCGCCAGCTGACGGTCGAACTGCGGCGCCAGGAAGTGCAGACGTGGAAAAAGGTCATCCGCGTGATCAGCCATGAGTTGAACAACTCGCTGGCGCCCTTGACGTCGCTGGCCCATTCCGGCGCCGAACTGGTACGGCGCGGGCAGACCGAGCGCCTGCCGCAGATTCTGGAGACGATCGGCGAGCGCTCGCGCCACCTGGAGAGCTTCATCCTCGGCTACGCGCGCTTCGCCAAGATGCCGACGCCGCGCATCGAAGCCTGCGGGTGGAATGGCTTCCTGGCGCAGCTGTCGTCGCAGATCGTGTTCAAGCTGGTGGGCGAAGCGCCGCCGGCGCCGGCGCTGATCGACCCGGCGCAGATGGAGCAGGCGCTTCTCAACCTGCTGAAGAACGCGCACGAATCCGGTTCCCCGCCCGGCGACGTCGAGCTGCACATCAAGCGCGCGGCCGACATGCTGCGCATCGAAGTGATGGACCGCGGTCCCGGCATGAACGAAGCGGTGCTGACCAACGCGCTGGTGCCGTTCTACTCCACCAAGCGCAGCGGCACCGGACTCGGGCTGGCTTTGGCGCGCGAAATCGCCGAAGCGCATGGCGGCCGCATCACGCTCGGCAACCGCGAAGGCGGCGGCCTGACGGTGGCGCTGATCCTGCCAGCCTAGCGCGAGCGGGGTTGCAGAGGATTCCGGTTGCCCCTCGAATCCTGATGTTCGCGTCGACGATTATCACGTCGCTTATCCGTGGCCGTATGCAGAGGTAGTGGCTATCAGGGTCGCTCCGCAACTGGTCTTGTGACCATGGTAGGCGACAGCACGGCCGTCTACCGTATGCTTTGGATCCCCCTCGACAATCACGCCGGATCCGTGCTGTGGACAAGTACATTTATCGCCCATACATGCGACGGCCGCACCGCCTACGATATAGTGGGAGGCTGCAGTACTTACGACTCTACCCCCGTGGCTGGTACTATCGTTCATTCGAATGACATTTGGCATTAGACCGTCCAAAAAGGTTGCTGGTGTAGCGGGGAAAGGTTCAATAACAGGACTGCCCCCTGCATCGATTACACATTGCGGGAATCCGACAAGCTATTGTCAGCGCTACTATCTTGTTGTGGCGGCCATGCGGACGTTGCAGGGGGTGCAGAAGCCGCCACTTGCTGGTAACTCACCAGCTCCCATGTGGTCGAGATTTCACGAGTTGGACGTGTTCGCATAAGCTTTTGTAAAAAGCTCGGTTTGCCCAACAACAATGCCTCCGCCATGCGTTCTCCTGCCGTAAAGTGCCGACGACGGCCGCCAGCGATTTCGCCGTCGTCGCTGCACTGCCACAAACCTGTATGCGGACACTTCTCGCCGCTGTCAATGAACGCGCCGAGCGGGGTTTTAAGTGGCATCTCTGCGTTGTTCTTGATGCCGCCGATCGGACGAACACGTATCGAGCCGGTTAGCTTCTCCCATAAAGCGATAGCTTCCTCATCTGTAATACTTGGCTTGACGCTTGCTTTCGCGTTATTTGCCACCCCGGTGTTTAGCTGGAGTTCGATCATGGGCCGTAGGGGATCATTAGGGACGGCCGAGCTAACAAATAGGAACTCATGAGCCTCCGTGTCGTCGTCATGGGCTGGCTTTCGCGTAAGTATTTCAAATCCTTTCCAATTATTAAACTCCCGACTACCACGACGTAAGGTTTTAATTCTAGAGAAAACATGCCCCTTCCCTTCATTATGGGCGTCCTGTTCGGCCTGTTTCAGCCGCGGCTCAAGTGCATCAGAATCAACAAGGTTGTGCCGCTTGAGAGTCTCTATCGAAAAATGCACGTCGGGGAACTCTTTTAATCGGATACCTAATGCCAGGCTTTCAAATTCCGCATGCCGCCCGATAAAACCGCCTTCAATACAGGCGCCCGTCTCAAGAGGAATTTCGTTCCCGTCCCGCAGGCGCAATTTTTTCGCGACCGCGTTTAGCAGAGCTATTTGTTCACTATCTTTGTTGCTCGGCACGCTCTCCGCATGTTGGATGAACAAATCATCGCCAATCGGAATTACAGAATCAATCGTGTAGCTGATCTCATCGTTGGAACCAAAGATCAGCTTTTGCCCAGGCACTGCTCCATCGATGACGGTCCCGAAGCGATGTAGCTCGGCTAGATGTCGTGTAGCGAGAAATCTTCGATTCTTCTCAGCTCCAACTAAAATCGCTGCCACCCGCTGATCGACCCTCTCACTCTCATGAGGATAGTGTTGAATCGGCCACTCCACTGTTGTAGGGCCGTAGACAACCGTGGCGGTGACGGGGACCTCGACAAGAAATTGGCTGAAACAGACAATTTTCGTATGGGTGAACAATGGCGCTAAACGTTGCGATAAAGGGGTCATCGGGGATCTTTCGGCGTTTGCTGGAATGCGGTTACACCCGCCTATCCAAAGTGTAGAAACAACCATGATCGATACGAACATCGATCGCCGCCCGGACGGAGTGGGAGAAAGCATCTATTTCGTCCATTTCATCGTTTGCGCAATACAAACCAAGCTGTAGAGTGTCGAGTACAGCGCACCCTCGTCTTTATAGCTCGCTTGGTGCTCGTAGCCAGTTTGGCGAAAAATCCCCTTGAATTTACCACTGTGATACTGATGTTCCGACGAATGTAGAGGGACCGTCTGATCACCTGGCTCACCTGCGGGTAATAAGGCAGCAGGAACGTCATCTGTGTTCGCAACATGGACCGCACTTCCAGGCTTGCAGAGCGTCAAATTTCCCTGTTCGTCGTCTGTACGGATTTGAAATTGATCCATTCCTGATATATCTGACTTGCTACCCAAATTCCAAACGACGTTATGCCATGCAGCACGGGCGCTATCGGCACCGTAATGGGCATAGCTTTGACCGTGGTATGTGGCGCCAATTTCTTTATGAAACATCTTCGCCTCGTCAAGCATCTTGGCAGTACGATCGAAACCAGACTGGGGCTGGCGCGCGGGATTGATCCACTCTTCACGAAGCAATCCGTACCACTTGCCTCGCAACTTGTATATTTCTTCATATGGATCACCTTGCTCAGGCAAGCTACGCAGTGTTTGCCCATTTTGTCTAATCTGGAGCCATCCATTTCCGTAAGCCTGGCTTGGAAGCAGCTCAAGTCCTCCCGGCGCATTCGCCAACACCGCGGTTACTTCACGCCCATAATTGCCCAGCACTTTGGCAGTTACACTAACGATCGGGGACATACTGACAACGCCAGGGTCTTCAAAACCGGTTCGGATTCGTTTGTATGCAGCAGCAGCGCCGAGGGCGGGCATTACACCGTGCACGATTCCTAACACCTTTTCTCCAAGATTTCCCATCTCCGGGTGAATCAATGCACGGCCCACCATCCCGCCCATTGAGTGGGTCACGACTATCACTTTTTCACACTGGAACCCTTGTGTTCGGTATTTTTCCATCAAAGCATTGATCCGATGCGCTATGACAATCCCTGACTTGCGATTTGACTGGAGCCAGTTGTAACCCATCGCATGCACAGGAAACCAACAATTTTCGACAGCTTTCTTGAGCGCGGTTTCGTCTAGTGGCAGCAACCTCGGCTGCAAGCTGGCTTGCCAGGTTTCGGGCGCCACACCGATCACCACGCGCCACCAAGTGTCCATCTTGCCGCGATGGAACGCAGTGTTGAGCCGCAGCTCACACATTTCCAACAGGTCACAATAGCTGCCGAAAAAAATTTCTCCCCATCCTCTCGCTCTGGCCTTTTGTTCTTTCGTCTTGGCAAGCGGCATCGATTTAGGGTCATCCATGAGCAAGGGCATATCGATACTGACGTCCACCGGATAGCGGAAGCCAACTTTGACCGCAGCCTGCCGCTCATCGGACGACTCCTTCGCGTCGCCCGTTGAATCCCGCCCAGGCTCGTACATATCCACTTCCGTCTGGGCATAGTCCAACTGATTTTGGCGTTGTCTTGCAGAGGCCTTGGCAAGGGCTATGGATGTGGTCTTACTCTCCGGACACCATGCGATATTATTTCCCCTGTCTAGTGCCGCCTGCCGCGCCGCGCTCGTGCGCAAATTCGACCCCATAATTCCCGGTAAAAAAATAATTGGCAAAACCCGTCGTGGCGGAATGCTGAATACCTGCGGCATCAGGTCCTGAATCGGAGTTAGAAAGCCGTATGCTTCCCGGCCCCGCGACAGATGCGGCCCTGTAGGGAGTTGATAACCAGGCAAACGCGGCGGATTTTTTTCCATGTGTATTCCCAACAGTGATGTCGACGTCCCGACTCAGTCGTCCAATGCTTCGATCGTGAAGCGCCCGAACGGAACAGACGATTTGAGGATCTGCGTCAGGCCCTCAGCGTCTGTGGTACCGACGATTTCTTGACCATCTTCGAGTTTGGCGCGGAAGCGCTGACCCACTAGCGGTTCGCCGGTGTTTAGGTCGGTAATGCGCACGCGCTGGTCATGAACAGATTCGCTTTTGGGAACACTCAGGGCAGCGACAGCGCTGTCCCCGGCGCCCTTGTGCGAGAACGTCGCGGAGTTGATCGCGTATTCCCCACTCAGTTGATATGTGATCGCCCCGCCGCCGTAGGTTGCCTGCGCCCCTTGCGTAATCACGCTAACTTTCGGCGCCTGAATCACGATTTCCTCAGAAGCGGATAGGACGATGCGCTTGGCGGATGTCAGCTCAATATTGTCCTTTTGGGCGTTAATCTCAATCTTGCCGGCTGCCGCGATCAACTTCATCCCGAGCATATATGCAAACATGCTGATGCTCTCCGTCGCACTCATCAGCAATTTTCGGCCAGCCGATATTTGAGTATTGCCTACGCTCACGATATCGACATGGGTTTGGGCGCCGATTGCGACGTTATCGCCGCTCCCAAGGAGCATGCCGGCGGGGGCATCAATCGCTACAATGGGTTGGTTGCTCGCGTCACTTGGCTTGGCGGTCCCTCTATCGCCGCCATCCCATTCATTCAACCGAGTGGCCAATTGCGACAGTTGCTTGCTGTCGGTCGCCTCTGCGTGATGAGTTTTGGCTAAATCTGAAAGTTGTTGCTGAACGATTTCAAGAGCCGCGGCCAGGCCCGTCAAACCTTCGCGTGCAAGCTGTCGGCCTGCCGCACGCAAGCGCGCATCCGAAGTGATATAAACGCCTTGCGCCCCGCGCACCGCCACGGGACCATCGCTGCGTAATTCCGCGCCATTGCCGCGCGCCTGGCCTTTTCCGTCGATGCGCGGATGGGTCAGATAGCCTAGGTTTAGCTGGCTGGCTCCGTATTCACTGGCGAGCTGCGCGCTAATCTGGCCGGGTGTGTCATCCATGCGCAATTGATTAGACCGGCGTCCGTTGACTTCTTTAGTCTTGATGCCTGAAAGGAACCGATTGCCTGGCAATCCGCCGGCCTGAATGAATGTGGGAGGTGGCGTCATCCCACCATGTACCCTGCCGGTTATGACCGGCTTGTCCGGATCTCCGCCGATGAAGGTGACGATACATTCATCGCCAGCACGGGGAAGGGAGATCGCGCCCCAATGATCACCCGCCGACGAACTGACCACGCGTACCCAGGCGGAATCGCCATCAGCGCCGGATGCCCCTGCACCTTGGGCGTGATCGTGATCAGCGGGACGGCAGCCAGGAAACCGGACCTTCACCCTGCCGTGCTTGTCACAGTGAACTTCTTCGCCAACCGGTCCGACTACAACTACGCTTTGGGCCGCGGTGCGCGGCAGGTCGATGCGGGGATCGTAGGCAGGCACGATGGCGATTCCGCGTCTCACGCAACTAAACTGATTGGAGTAGCGTCCCCCACGTTCCGCAGGAGCCTGGCCGTGTACTTCGCTGTCGCGATCGTCTCGCCAATGATTAGGCGCAAAGAGTCGCCGAGACCTGTCGTTGAGTGCCTTGGGCAAATTATTTTCCGCGTCAACGTGCAACTCCGTGATCACAAACTGCCGTTCTTCCTGCGGATGGGTGTCGATTTCGGCATGACCGGTAACGCTTATCCATTGCCCCACAGATAGGTCGCGCACGGAGCTCTCCCCATGGAACGACTTTGATTCGAACTCATGGCGCTGCATGCGTAGCGCGCAAAGGGTTCGATAGTCCTCACCGTCCGCGCCTGCGTGGGGAACGTCTATCAGGTATTCGTCTAGGCTTGCCGCGAACTGATTCCCGAAGGGACCCTGGTTATTCAGGCCAGAGTCTTCGTTCTCCAACGAACGGCTTTGGGAATATTCCCAGCTTTGGCGCGTTACTCTTCCAGCGCTGAGGGTGCGCATTGCGTTCCACACGGTGATGCTATCGCGCGTTTCGGTGCCGTCGTCGCGGTGGTAGCGCACCTCCCCAGCGGCGTTCTCCATCAGTGAGCTCACATCGTCGAACAGCACCAGCACATGGCCCGGTATGTCCTTGGCCCCCGCAACGCTTGCCTTTCCAGATTGAAAAAACCAACATATTCCGCGCCGTTTCCACAGTCGCTGTAAGAATGCAGCATCGGACTCGTTATATTGCATTGTGAACTCGCGCGCCGGATAGGCTTTCAGGTTGCCCAGTTCGAATTGAAACGTCCGCGCAAGTACAGGATTGACGTGTCTCCATTCCCCAAGGATGGTCCTCGTGATGTCGACTTCACTAGCGTTGCGAAAAACCCGCGTATTCACGCGCTTTTCCATGATTGACAGGCTATCCCGAACCGTCAGCTGGTATGTAGCTAAACCGCCATCGCTTTCCCCTTCCACAGCCTGGACGACGATTGCGCAGACCGAACGCAGGTCGCCCGAATCGGTCACGAACTGCAGTTCAATGGGTGCGGCATTGAACTGTTTTAGGGGCAACCCCGCTTTGGTAGACACGCACAGCAAGCAATAGTTGATACCGCCGCAGATCGATTCTGTGCCGCGCACATGCTTGACCATCAGAAGGTCGTCCGCAACACCGGCTTCTGTTGAGATTCTCAGGCGGAGGGGACGATTCGCTTCCGTCAATGTTGAGAGTAAAGGTAAAATTTGATCGAAAACCATTCCAAACTCCCGAGCTGATGCGTATGGCGGCCCGCCGGCGTGGATCGGGTAAATCATGCTTACGCAATCGATGCAAGCAGGAACTATGCGAGGTAAGCGTCGAGAAGACGCAAAAAAGAGTTCTGAAAGTATTTTGGAAGAAGGAATTGTTGCGCGAAGGCATAGGAGTGAATCTGATGAATCTCAAGCCGGTCGCTAAAATCGACGTCGGTTCGAGGGCGCTGCAATATCACCGTCGTCTCACGCTGTGTTTTGGCGAGGGCGTGAAAAACACTGCCGCGGGCTAGACCAACGCTGCAAGCCTGCGCACCAGGGCATCCGTCTCTTCCGCGGGCACCTGCGCATAGCCAAGCAGGAAACCGTTCCAGCCATTGGCGCGCGCGCCGGTGCCGTGTGTGCTGAGGGCGTGCGCCACAATGCCCCGCTCCAGCGCCGCCGTGGCGATGGCAGCATCGTCAAGACGATCGTCATTGAGCCGCAGCGCCAGGTGCATGCCGGCCGAACCGCCATGCACCGTCGCCACCGCGCCGAGATGTTTGTCGAGCGCCGCCACCAGCGCGTCGCGACGCTGGCGGTACAGGCGCCGCATGCGCCGCAGGTGCAGCGCGAAGTGGCCGCCGCGCAGGAACTCGGCGAGCGCGCGCTGTTCGACGGCGCGCCCGCGCGGCGCCGACGCCGCCAGCAGCGCGCGAAAGGCCGGCGCCAGCACGGCAGGCACCACCATGAAGCCGATCCGCAGCGCCGGGAACATGGTCTTGCTGAAAGTGCCCAGGTAGAGCACCGGCGCGTCCGCCGCCAGCCCCTGCATCGCCGCCAGCGGCGGGCCGTCGTGGCGAAATTCGCTGTCGTAATCGTCTTCGATGATCAGGGCGCCGGCGGCGCGCGCATGGGCAATCAGCGCGATGCGCCGCTCCAGCGACAGCACGCCGCCGGTCGGATACTGATGCGAGGGCGTGGTGTAGATCAGCTTCGGCCGGTGGCGGCGCCAGTCGCCACCCTGCGGATTGATGCCGTCGGCGTCGGTGTCGATGCCGATCACCTTGAGCTGGGCCGCGCGAAACGCCGCCAGCGCGCCGCCATAACCGGGATGCTCGATCCACGCCTTGTCGCCGGCGTCGGCAAAGGCGCGCGCGCACAGCTCGAGGCTGTTCTGGGTGCCGGCGGTGATGAATACCTGGCCCGGCTCGCAGTCGGCGCCGCGCGCGGCGCGCAGATGGTCGGCGATGGCCTCGCGCAGCAGCGGTTCGCCCGCCGGGTCGCCGTAATTGAGTGCGCCCGAACCGGCGCCACGCCACGCGCGGTCGAGCAGGCGGCGCCACAGCTGCACGGGGAATTCATCGAGCGCCGGCACGCCTGGCGCAAAGGCGCCGGCCTGGCCGGCCTCCGCCGCCGCCGGCCGCACCTGGCGCGCGCGGCGCGACAGACTGGCGTGGGCCGATGCCGCGGCAGGCCGGCCGGCCGGCGCCAGCCGCAGCGGCGCCACCACGGTGCCGCGCCGGTCCGGCAGCACGTAGCCTTCAGTGGCCAGCTGGTCGTACGCATACAGCACCGTGTTGCGCGCCACGCTCAACTCCGCCGCCAGCGCGCGGCTCGCTGCAAGGCGCGTGCCGGGCGCCAGCCGGCCGCTGCGGATCGCCCCGCGCAGGCACTCGTGCAGCAGGCGCTGGCGCGGCCAGCCATCAGTGGCGTGCGCCGACTCAAAATGCGAGAGCAGCAGTGCGTAGTCCATTCGTGGCCCTAAAAACTAGTACGGTTGTGGATCTTTTTAAAGAGCCATGCGTCGATTATATTGGAACCCTGACTCTTTCGACAGGACCATGATGACCGCTCCAACCGAACGCACGCGCGTGCGCCGCAATGCCAAGGCGGCCAGCCACGACCGCACCACGCTGCACGCCATCATCGACGCCGCCTGGCTGTGCCACGTCGCCTTCCATGACGGCGACAGCACGCACAGCATCCCGACGGCCTGCTGGCGCGAGGGCGAGCACCTGTACATCCACGGCTCCAACGGCGGGCGGCTGACGAAGCTGCTGATGCAGGGCGTCCAGGCCTGCGTCGCCATCGCCCACCTCGACGGCCTGGTGATGGCGCGCTCCGCCTTCAGCCATTCGATGAACTACCGCTCGGCGATGATCTACGGCCGGTTCGAAGCGGTGGACGACGAAGCGGCCAAGCGCGCGTCGATGGCGGCCTTCATCGACAAGGTGGCGCCCGGCCGCCAGGCCGACGTGCGCCCCGGCAGCGACAAGGAGTTCGCGGCCACCACCGTGATGCGCATCGCGCTCACCGAGGCGGCATGCAAGGTGCGCACGGGCGGGCCCAACGACGATGCCGAGGACATGGGCATAAGGGCCTGGACCGGCGTGCTGCCGATGGCCATGGTGCGGCAGGCGCCGGTGGCGGACGCGGGCTGCAGCGCAGTCACGCCTGCCTACGTCGCGGCCTGGGACG
Organism: Pseudomonadota bacterium; assembly: GCA_040386255.1. Taxonomy (GTDB): domain Bacteria; phylum Pseudomonadota; class Gammaproteobacteria; order Burkholderiales; family Burkholderiaceae_D; genus JAFCUW01. The sequence goes on along the minus strand of JAZKFW010000060.1, from coordinate 2,601 downwards.
CCTGACGCCGGCGGCGAGGATGGTAAGATCGGCTTTCGCAGCCGATCGTCCCCATGAAGTCCACCAATACCAACCCCGCGTCCAGCGGCCGCTTCGAGCAGCCCGGCCATCCTCCCGCCACCGTCACCGAATTTCGCGGCGTGCGCTTCCTGCATCTGGGCACCTCGTGGGTGCAGGGCGCCATGCGGATCGACAAGCCCGACGCGATCGAGCTCGAATACATCCAGATGATGATGATGTGGCTGCTGTTTTGCGAGCAGCCGCGCCACGTCGTCCAGCTCGGCCTCGGCAGCGCCGCGCTGACCAAGTTCTGCTACCGCCGGCTGCCAGGCGCGCGCGTCACCGCCGTCGAACTCAATCCGAACGTGATCGCGATCTGCCGCGCGCTGTTCGAGCTGCCGCCGGACGACGCCCGCCTGGCGGTGCTCGAAATGAACGCGCTCGACTTCGTGCTCGACCCGGCCAACCGCAACAGCGTCGACGTGCTGCAGGTCGACCTGTACGACGAGGACGCGCGCGGCCCGGTGCTCGACACGCCCGAGTTCTACCAGGGCTGCCACGACTGCCTCACCGCCGACGGCATCATGACCACCAACGTGTTCGGCGATTTCGCCAACTACGATATCAACCTGCAGGCGATGGAGCAGATCTTCGACGCGGTGGTGTGGCTGCCCGAGGTGCACGATGCCAACATCGTCGTGATCGCCTTCAAGAAGTCGCCGCAGATCGACTTCAGCGTGCTGTATGAACGCGCCGGCGCCATCAAGCGCGCCATGAACCTGCCGGCCAAGGGCTGGGTCACCGGCCTGAAAGAGTGGATGCAGGACCAGCAGCAGTAGCCGCCAGGCCGGCACCGGCGGCAATTATGTCCGGCCTGCAAGCATTACCCGCGGTGAGCGCCTCCATCTTTGCAGCGCATCAAGAATCAATAAAAGAATACCAACGTTCCGCCCGCGCAATCGCCCCGCTTGCATTAAACGACGTCGAACAGCAGCATGTTCACCAGCGCCAGGGCGGTGCCGGCCAGCAGCACCAGCAAGGTCTCCTGGCTGTTGGTCGACAGCACGCGGTCGCGTGGCGACGTCGCTCGCCGCCTACACCCTCGGCGAGGCGGTCGAGCACCTGAGCTACACCGGCAGCGTCGCCTTCAGCGGCACCGGCACCGAACTGGGTGCTGGGCGCGAGCTAGTCATAACATCACAACACAGCTGGCGCGCCGCCTTGCGCACGCCGGCGGTGATCGGCTCCATCAGGTACTCCAGCGGCGTCTGCCGCGATCCCTCCAGGTACGCCTACGCCGGCATGCCGGCCGACAGCTTCAGTTCGCCGGCGGCCTTCAGCGACACCGCGTCGGCTTCGACCAGCACGTTGAAAGAACGACTGGCCGCTGACGCGGCCGCGCCGGGCGACGTGAACTTGAGGTCGATGATCTCGCCGCCGGCCGGCGCCGCCACCACCGGGCGGCTGGCGGGGTCCTGCGCTCTTCTGCAGCAGCCGGCTGGCCGCGTCCGGCCCGCCGAGGCCGTGCGGATCGTCGTCGGCGTTGCCGAGTATGCCGTCCGGCCCGGCCGGGTTATTGACGGCGCGCGAGAGCACCATGCAATTGGTCGGGCTGCCCGGCACGTACAGCGGATCGTCCGGCTGCAGCGGCACGAACACGGTGCCGCCGCCCTTGGTGATCAGGTCGAGACCGTGGTCGAAGAACTGGCCGAACAGCGCCATCATGCCGTTGAACGGCGGCGACAGGCCGATGTCGGGCGACAGGTTGGGGATGAACATGGTGCCGTTGGTGGATGTCTGCACCGTGTCCTGGCCCGGGTATTCGCTGGTCGCGGCGCGCTCGTCGGCGGCGATCACCGCGGCCGGGTTGCTGGCGGTCTGGTCGACGATCAGGTTGCTGATGATGCGCGGCTGCGCATCGTAGACGATATTGCCGGGCGCCGTCTGGTTGTAGTGGCTGCCGGCGCTGCCGGGGTCGCCGGGGCCGAAGAAGCCGGCCGGGCGGCCCTCGGCCGGGTAAAAGGTGCCGGCCACCAGGCGCGGCATCACGTTGTCGGCGGCGCCCATCCGTTCCTGGCCGGGCAGCAGGCTGTTCCAGGTGCCGTCCACCGTGCGCAGCCCGTACGGCAGCAGCGGGCTGCCGACCAGCTGGGCCAGGTTCTCGGCTGCCCCGGTGAGCGGATTGGTGCTGGCCTCGGCGATCTTGATCTGCTTGAGGATGAACGCAAGGTCGTCGAGGTTGACGGTGAAGTTGTACTGGGGAGTAGCCATGACTGTTTCTCCAATAGACGCCGAAGTGGGGGACCGTCCGGGCAGGCGCGGGTCGCGCAGCTTCGTTCCTGTGTGAGTCCAGCATAGGGAGGGCGGCTCGGTGGCGGCTTGGCGCAGCGCGCTCGGCGGCGAGGTGTAGTAGTTACCCTACCGGCTAAGTAGGGTGCCGCCGGCGAGAGACTGGCAACATGAAAAAAGCCGGTGTCAGGTCTGACATTCGGACATTTCTTGAAAATGAAACCCCGGTGTCAGGCCTGACATTCGGACATTTCGAGAAAATGTCCGAATGCCCCCTCTGTCAGACTAGTTGTCACCCTAAATTTTTGGGAG
>JAZKFW010000059.1:0-12648 GCA_040386255.1 Pseudomonadota bacterium | reverse complement strand
GGAAAAATTGCGTCAACGCCTTAACTTAACGCCATTAGGGTCTGACCCCGGTTTTGAAACTAGGGCCGTCAGTCCCGCAGGCGCTCAAGATTGCTTTATTTGGTGACCGCCAGCACGGTGCGGTGGCCGCCCTTGAAGGTGTACAGCGTCAGCGTGCCGTCCTTGATGTCGCCGAACTTGTCGAATGCGACAGGACCGGTGACGCCCTTGTAGCGGGTCTTCGCCACTTCCGGCAGGTATTTCGCCGGCGCCGACGAGCCGGCGCGCACCATCGCATCGGCCAGCACCATCACGGCGTCGTAGGCGTACGGCGCATTGATCTGGACGTCGATGCCGAAGCGCTTCTTGTAGGCCGCGCGGAAGTTGTCCATGCCGGCCTTGCCGCTGGCCTCGACGCCGCCGGCCTCGGCGCAGACCACCTGGCCGTCGGCCATCGCGCCGCCCGACAGCTTGGCGATTTCGTCGGAGCAGATGCCGTCGCCGCCCATCATCCTCGTGTTCATGCCGAGCTGCTTCATCTGGCGCAGCATCGGGCCGGCAACCGCGTTCATGCCGCCGAAGAACACCAGGTCCGGCTTGGACGCCTTGATCCTGGTGAGGATCGAATTGAAGTCGGTCGACTTGTCGGTGGTGAATTCGCGCGCGACGACGCTGCCGCCCTGCTGCTGCAAAGCCTTGCTGAACTCAGTGGCCAGGCCCTGGCCGTAGGCGGTGCGGTCGTCGATGACGGCGACGCGGCGCACATTCATGCCTTTGACGGCGTAGCGGCCGAGGGCGCTGCCGAGCTGGGTGTCGTTGGCCACCACGCGGAACGTCGTGTTGAAGCCCTGCTGGGTGTACTTGGGACTGGTGCTCGAGTGCGAAATCTGCGGAATGCCGGCGGTGTGATAAATCTTCGACGCCGGAATGGTCGTGCCCGAGGTCTGGTGCCCGACCACGCCATTGACCCTGGCGTCGACCAGCTTCTGCGCGACCGTGGTAGCCTGGCGCGGCTCGCCGGCATCGTCTTCCGGCACCAGGTCGAAGCGCACCTTCTTGCCGCCGATTAGCACGCCGCGCGCGTTGAGCGCCTCGATTGCCAGGCGGGCGCCGTTTTCGGTGTCCTTCCCAAAATATGCGACCGGGCCGGTGACGGCGCCGACGTGGGCGATCTTGACGACTTCCTGGGCCGATGCGGCGCTGGCCAGCGACAGGGCGACTACTATTGCGGCGTGCTTGTTCATTATTTCCTCTTGAATTTGTTGCTGAGCCCGCTGATTTTATACGACATCAACGATTTACGAACTTTCGCGATCTGCTATCATCGCCGCGAATATCTGACATCACGAGCGAAAAGCGGACTTACCACACGCAAACACTTATAGTGGACAATTGCATCTGCCTGTCTCCCTCACATTGATCAATAAAAGTCTCCTCCCGCTTGCCCTCGGCGGTTTCGGCATCGGCATGACGGAATTCGTCATGATGGGCATCCTGCCCGACATCGCCGGCAGCCTGCGCATCACCATTCCCCAGGCCGGCTACCTGATTGCCGCCTACGCGCTCGGCGTCGTGGTCGGCGCGCCGACGCTGGTCGGCCTGCTCGCCAAACGCCCGCCGCGCAGCGTGCTGATCTGGTTCATGTTGATCTTCGCCGTCTTCAACGCGATGTCGGCCTTCGCGCCGAATTTCCACGCCCTGATGCTGAGCCGCTTCATGGCGGGCTTGCCGCACGGCGCCTTCTTCGGCGTCGGCGCCGTCGTCGCGATGCGGCTGGCCGACAGCGGCAAGAGCGCCTCGGCGGTCGCCACCATGTTCGCCGGCCTCGCCCTCGCCAGCGTCATCGGCGTGCCGCTCGGCACCTGGCTCGGCCACAACGTCAGCTGGCGCCTCGTGTTCCTGGTCGTCGCCGCGATCGGCCTGCTCACCGCGGTGTGCCTGAAGAAGCTGGTGCCCCACTTCGCCGCGCCGCAAGGCGGCAGTTTCCGCCAGGACCTGCAGATCTTCCGGCGGCCGCGCCTGTGGCTGGCGATGGCCATCACCTCGATCGGCACCGGCGGATTCTTTGCCTACATAAGCTATATCGCCCCTCTGCTGACCGAAGTGACCGGGTTCTCGGCGGCTACCATTCCGCTGGTCATGACGGTGGTGGGCATCGGCATGACCGCCGGCGTGCTGCTCGGCGGCCAGCTCGCCGACCGCGTCGCGCCGTTGCCGGCGTTGCTGATCCTGCTGTCCACAATGGCGGCGCTGCTGTTCCTGAACGGCGTGATGATCCATTCGCAGCCGGCGATGCTGGTGCTGGCGTTTGCGACCGGCGCCAACGCGCTGGCCCTCGGCCCGTCGATCCAGATGCTGCTGATCGACAATTCGCGCGGCGCCGAAATGCTCGGCTCGTCGCTGGGCCAGTCCGGCTTTAACATCGGCAACGCCATCGGCGCCTTCCTTGGCGGGCTGCCGCTGACGCTCGGCTACTCCTACGCGGCGCCGCAATGGGTCGCCGGCTGCCTGGCACTGTGCGGCGTGGCGCTGGTGCTGCTGATGCAGGCGCAAGGTGCCAAGCCCGGCGTCGCCGCCGTCCCTGCTTGACCCCTTTCACACCGCGTTCAAGGCGTGGGCGCTGCAATAGCCTGGTCATTGCGATCCGCAAAACAGCGACAGGAAATCATTTATGCCTGCTCGTCAATAATCGCAGGGCACTCAGGCAGGAACCTCATCAACGCATGCCGTCCGCCTGGTACACCACCCTGCCGCCGACGACCGTCTGCAGCACCTTGATATTGGCGATGTCGCCGTCGGCGACCGTGAAGAAATTTCGGTCCAGGACCACCAGGTCCGCCAGCTTGCCCACCTCCAGCGAACCGGTCGTGGTTTCCTGGCGCAGCGTGTGGGCCGCATTGATCGTGATCGCGCGCAGGACGGCGGCGCGCGGCATGCCGGGCTGCGCCGTCAACCGCCCGGCGAATTCCTTGCCCGCGTCCGGCGCGGCGGTGCGGGTCACGCCGACCTTGAGCGCGAACCAGATGTCGAGCGGATCGACCGGCCAGTCGCTGCCGTAGGCCACGCGCGCGCCGGCAGCGAGCAGCAGCGCCTGCGGTTCGACCGTGGCGTAGCGCGCCGGCCCCAGGAAGTCCCTCAGTGCGCCGACCGTGTCCGGCGCCGGCTTGGCCCACTGGAAGGAAAGCACCGGCGTCACGTCCAGCCTGGCGAAGCGCGGATAGTCGGCCGGCGCGACGATCTCATTGTGCGCCAGCACCGGCCGCATCCGATCGCCGCCGCGCGCGGCACGGTGCATCTCGATGGCGTCCAGCGCGTCGCGCACCGCGCGGTCACCGTCGGCGTGAAAGTGCGGCTCGATGCCGCCAGCGGCCAGCTCTGCCAGCGTGGTCTGCAGGGCATCCCTGGAGAAATAGCTTGCCGGCCCCTTGCTCGTCCCGTCTTGCCAGTCCGGTCTGCCTGGCGTGCCCCTGTCCACCAGATACGGCTCCAGCATGGCGCCGGTGAAGGCGGGCGCGGCGATCACGCCGTCCATGAACAGCTTGGCGTGGCGCACCTGCATCGATGGCGCCACCGCGGTCGGCCCCTGATCGAACTGCTTCCGCATTTTCAGCACCTCGGCGACGGCGTCCCGCGGCGTCGCGCCTTTGTCCAGATCGATCAGCACCGCGAAGTGCGCGCGCGCGGTCAGCTTGCCGCGGCGCTGCAGCGTGGCAAACGCGGTCAGCGTTTCGGGATCGGTGTAGGCGTCGAGGAAGCTGGTGATGCCTCGCCGCCGCATCGCCTCCAGCGCACGGCCCGAGGCGGCAAGATTCTCCGGCGCCGTCAGTGGCGGCAGCAGCTTCATCGCCATGTCCTGCGCGGCGTCTTCGAGCAGACCGGTTGCTGCGCCGCTGGTATCGCGGATGATCTTCCCGCCCGCAGGGTCGGCGGTGTCGCGCTTGATGCCAGCGAGCGCGATCGCCTTCGAATTGAGCAGCGCGGAATGCCCAAACGACGAGCGCACGATGACGGGGCGTTTCGTCGTCAAGGCGTCCAGCGTCGCCGCGGTGGTCGCCACGCCGTCCGGCTGCATGCCCTGCTGGAACCAGTTGACGACCACGAGCCAGCGGTCGGGTTTCCTGTTCTTGTCGCGATCGAGGCAAGACTGGATGCGCGCCTGGAATTGCGGCACGGTCAGCGGCTCGTAATTCAGGCTGCAATTGAGCAGCCGGCTGCCCCCTGACTGCGGATGCATGTGGCCGTCGACCAAACCCGGCATCAGCATGCGGCCCTGTAAGTCGATCACCTTGGTGAACTTGCCGACCAGGCTGGCGGCGCCGGCATTGTCGCCGACATAGACGATGCGGCCGGCTCGCACGGCAAGCGCCTGCCGGACCGTGTCGCTGTCATCGACGGTATAGACATAGCCGTTGCGGTAGACCAGGTCTGCCGGCGGCGTGACAGCACACGCCGCTCCGTGCAGCGCGGCCGCCAGCAAGGCTAAAAGATTAGTGCGAGCGGTCATCCGTCTCCGTTGTTCGATATTGTTGCGCCTCGGCACTATTTTTTCAATGTTCAAAATCTACCAAAAAGCAGATCTGTTACCGTATGGCAATTAGCTCCCAACCCATTGCAGGCCTTCGATCATGACTCCTTACCGCCAACCCCGCTTCACCCATCTTGCCAGTTTTGCGATCGTCGTGCTGCTATCCGCATGCGGCGGCGGTGGCGGCGGCTCCGCGTCTCCCGTCACAGCCACAGCCGCGCCGCCAGCAGCAGCGGCAGCAGCGACCGCGCCCGCCGCTGCGGCGCCTTCCAATCTGGCCGTCCCGCCTTCCGCCACCGACGCTGCGGACAAGATTACTGGCGCCTACACGCTGGTGCCGGCAACGGCGCCGGCCGACGCCGGCGGCGAACCGCCCTACCCTGACCTGCGCATGCTACCCACCCACATCATGCAATTCGAGCCCGTCGTCGTTGGCGACGTGTCGGCAGTGGCCGTCACTTCCGTAGACTAGGCAGTCAGCACGCTCACAACGCGCCATCGATCGCGAGCAGGGCCTCGAGTCCTCCCAACGCCAGCCCGACATCCGCGCCACGGTCGACATCCGGTTCACGCGGGTTGACGCGCACCAGCGTACCGTCGTGCCGGCGAATGATCCGGCCGCTGAAATGACGCACTGTGGGAATGGCAGTACCGGCGCCAAGCTCGATGACGACCGGACGCCGCACCTGCTCCAACCAGCGTTGCTGGCGCGCGCCCTGCTCGGCCGCGCGTCGTTCGACCCAATTCCAATCGTCAAACATCAAGATGTTCGGACGCGCCACAGCGCCGCAGTGCGGGCACGTCGGCGCGGCGCCGAGCAGGCGGCAGGCCCGCTCGTCGACCAACGGCAAGAATGCGTCGGCCGGCCAGGTCGCCTCGGCGCACGGCCTGCTGCACTGCAGGTAATGGATCGAACCATGGCATTCGTTGACCTGCAGCGCATCGAATCCGGCCAGTTGGAACTGGCCGTCCACATTACTGGTAAACACGGTGCAGCCGTGTGGCTTGGCCTTCGACCACTTTTGTATCAGCGCGAAGCCGGCGTGCGGCACAGTCCGACGGTAGAGCGCGAGGCGGTGGCCGTAAAAGCCCCACGCGCGCGCCGGGTCGCGCACGAAGCCTGAAGCACTGGCCGCCTGCTGAAAATCGACCCCGGCTTCGGCCAGCGCCGGATAGGCTCTCCAGAACCCGTCATTGCCGCGGAAATCGGGCAGGCCTGAATCGACTCCCATGCCGGCGCCGGCGGCGACGACGATGCCATCGGCCTCGCCAATCAGCGTTGCGGCACGCGCAATACGCCGGTCCATGCTGATGTCGGACATGCCCGCTCCCCAATCGATCTCAAGAGCGAAAGGCTAGCACAGGCCGCAGCCGGCCGCGTCGCCTGAGTCACCGCACAGCGTACTCTCCGAATGCCAGCCGCCGCGCTGCGCTCATCGCCGCGTGGCTGGAACCGGCCTGTGCAGCGCGCCCCCGATCGCGCTGCCGGCGTTGAAATTGCTGCCTCTCACGCAGCCATTCACAGTTGTCTGCGCTGTTGAGGTTCTGCGCGGGCAGCGATACTCCCTGGCCTAGCCGGTCTCGCCATCAGGGCCAGGACGGTGGCGGAATGGCGCGCCGTCCTGCCCGCCGAGCAGTAGCTGCTCGAAATCGCCTTCGGCAAGCGGATGCGAGAAGAAATACCCCTGCGCATAGTCGCAGCCCTGCCCCACCAGCCAGTCACGCTGACTGGCGGTCTCGACCCCTTCGGCGACCACTTTGAGGCCGAGCTTGTGCGCCATCAGGATGATCGTCTCGCTGATGATCATCGCGGTGGGGTCGGTGAGCATGTCGGCAACGAAGGACCGGTCGATCTTCAGGTAATCGATGTCGAGCCGTTTCAGGTAGCTCATTGAGGAGTAGCCGGTGCCGAAGTCGTCGATCGACACTTCGAATCCGCTCGCGTGCAGCGCGTGCAGGCGGTCGATGACGCGCTCCGAGAGACTGAGCAGCACGCCTTCGGTGATCTCGATCGTCACGCTGTCGTGCGCCAGCCCGATCTCGTCGAGGTAGCCGGACCAGTCCATCGGGTGCGGATGGGTGAACTGGACCGGCGACTTGTTGATCGCCACCTTGAATTGCCGGCCCAGCATGTCGCCCCAGCGTTTCGCGCTGCGCGCCGCGGCGCAAAAAACCCAGTTGCCGATGTCGTGGATCAGGCCGGCATCCTCGGCAAATGCGATGAATTCGCCAGGCAGCACCAGGCGATCCGGCGCGCGGCGCCAGCGCACCAGCGCCTCGGCCTTGATGACTTCGCCGCTGTGCAGGTCGACGATCGGCTGGAAATGCAGCTCGAGCGCGTTGTCGGCGACGGCCGAACGCAGTTCCGACACGATCTTCGCCTTGTTCAGCGCCGCGTGCTGCATGCCGCGATCGAACATCGCGAAGCGGGCCCGGCCACCCTGCTTGGCCGCGTACATGGCCAGGTCGGCATTGCGCATCAAGTCTTCCGGCGTCGCCGCGTCGGCGGGATAAGTGGCCACGCCGATGCTCGCGTTCATGTGGATGTGCTCGCCGCTGATGACGAAGGGCACCGCCAGCGCGTGAAGAATTGCGTTGCACACTTCGGGAACCCGGGCCGGCGCGCCGCCCAGAATGACGGTGAACTCGTCGCCGCCCAGCCGCGCGGCAGTCTCGCCGGCGTGCAGGCAGGCATCGATACGGCGCGCGGCATCGACCAGGACGACATCGCCGAGGCCATGGCCGTGCATGTCGTTGACTTCCTTGAAGCGGTCCAGATCGAGGATCAGCAGCGTCACCGCGTCAGCGCCTTGCCGCGCTCGGTCGATGGCATGCCGCAGCCGCTCGTTGAACAGACTGCGGTTGGGCAAGCCGGTGAGCGAATCGTAATGCGCGCGCCGCTCCATCAGGTCCGCCATCGATTGCAGGCTGGCGTTGGCTTCCCACAGTTCTTCCTGGCGCCTTGTCAATTCGGTGATGTCGTGCACCGTGCCGATCAGGTCGGTGCAATGCCCGGCGCCATCGAACACCGGCGTCGCCGATACCGCGCCGACCTTGCGCCCGGTCGGATAGTCGGTCACCTCCTGCCAGCGCACCGTCGCGCGCGTGCCGATCGCCTCGGCGTAATGGCGCAGCACCAGCGAACAGGAAGGCTCGGGGATGACATTCGTGACCAACTGGCCGATGACCTGCTCAGGCCTTAGGTGGGTCGCCGCATAAAACGCAGGATTGACGAAACGGAAGCGGTAGCGGCCGCTGCCTTCGACTTGCAGGTGAAACACCACTTCCTCGATATTGCGGTAAACAATCGCCGATATCTGCTCATGCGCGTGACCGATAGGTTCGCCAGACGACACCGCGGCAACAGCGCCGTGCGCACCGAGAGCGTCGTCAGCGGCCTCATCATTTTGCGAAAAACTTGAAGGCATTCACGCCTCTCCCTCACCTTAACTGGATGCGGCCGCGCCATTTGCCCGCCCGAGCACCACCTCCCGCACCACTTTCAAGGCGTGGTAAAACAAACCGCGCTGGATGGTATTGTCATTGTATTGCAGGAAGGTGCCACCCGTTCGTACGCCTCTCCAAGTGCTGCACGGCGAGGTGAATCGGGTATTTCAACTCGAGCACTGTCAGCTGCCCCCGGTATTGTTGTCGAATTCGATACCGATCAATGTAGCGAGACACCCTCGAAGCCACGACTCCGATAGGGTGAGCTGCATTGTTGTTTTCAATCAACGCGTCAGGCAGCCTGCATCTGCTGCTGCAACGATATCTCGATGAACTCGGCCGGCCGCGACAGCGCCACCAGGATCGTCAGGCGCAACCGGCCTTCGAGAAGGTCTTCGGGCGTCATTGTCTCGCCAAGGCCGACGTTGACCGAAAACGCATCGCCGGGGACGGCGCCGGCCAGGCCGCCGCGCTTCCAGATGCTGGTCAGGAAATTGCTGGCCACCGCCTTCAGCGTGACCCAGGTATTGGCCGTGTTCGGCTCAAACACGTAGGCCGCCATCGCCAGGCGCAGCGATTCCTCGAGCATGATCATGGTCCGGCGCACATTGACGTAGCGCCAGTCCAGGCTGTTGCCGTCGAGGGTGCGGGCGCCCCACACCAGCACGCCTTCGCCGGAAAAGTCGCGGATCGCATTGATCGACTTGCCGTCGGTGCTGACGTTCAGGTCTTGCTGCTGCTCATTGCCGATGCTCACGCTCGGGGCAAGCACGGCATTGACGGCGACGTTCGCCGGCGCCTTCCAGACACCGCGGGCGTTGTCGACGCTGGCGTAGACGCCCGCGATGGCCGCGCTCGGCGGCAGGCGGTTGAGCTGGTCCGCCATCGCATGCAGCACGGCGCGGTACAGCGGGCTCGCCGCGGACAAGCGCGCGTGCACCGCGTCGCGCTCGCGCGCGGTCATGGCCGTCGCGTTCAGGGCAAGCGCGTCCTGAACCATTGCTGCGGCCGACAGGTCGCCCTTCTGCATGTCGGCCCGCAGCAGTTCGCCAAGCACGGCGGCGCCGGCCGCGTCGAGATTGCGGTAACTGAGCGTTGCCGGGTCGACGACGGTCGTCTCGAGCCACGGGTAATAGGCGGCCGCGAATTGCAGGCCGTTGTTACCGATATGCTCGCGAAACGACGCGACCGGATCGGTCGCGCCGGCGCGGTCGAGGTAGCCCTGGTAAATGTCGAGAATGGCAAAGCGGTTCTTCATGTCGACGCCGCAATGCTGCAAGACGGCCCGCTGCACCGCGACGCACTCCGCTTCCGATGCCAGCATCACCGCTTCGGGAACGACGACCACGGTCGGTTCCCGCTCTGTCCTGAGCGCGTCGACCCCGCCCGTCAGCGCGGCGCCGCCGATCGCCTCGGCATAGTCGCCGACCGAGACGATGTAGCACGGCCCGCCGCCATTCTGGAAAAACAGTTGCATGCAGGCGTACAGCGCGTAAGGTGTTCCGGCCCGGGTCAGCTGGTAGCCGGGCTGGCCGGCTGTTGCGTCCCCGGCAGAGGGCGTCAGCGCGAACCGGCTTTCGGCTTGCCCGCCGAAACAATCGACATAGTCCGCCATCGAGCCGATGCGCCAGGGCCGGCCCCTCAGCGCCTGGCCGAGGTGGCTGGCCTTCTCGGTATGGCCGACAAAGGCAGGCACGGCGCTGGCCACTTCCACCACCGAGTTGGGGAACGCATTCTGTTCGGCGATGTAGACGCCCGGGGTTTTCCACTCCACGATCGCGACTCCGGTGGTGGCTGGCGGGATCAGTCGCGAATCTCGAGCGCGCGGTTCAGGCTCAGCGCGGCAAGCGAGCAGACCGCCCCCGACAGCAGGTACAGGCCGACGTACACCATGCCGAACTTGGCCGCCAGCGCCAGCGCCACCAGCGGCGCGAAGCCGGCGCCGACCAGCCAGGCCAGGTCGGACGTGATGGCCGCACCCGTGTAGCGGTAGCGCGCCGGGAAATTGGCGGTGACGGCGCCGGCGGCCTGGCCGTACGACAGGCCCAGCAGCGTGAAGCCGACCAGGATGAAGGTGTCCTGGCCCTGGGGGCCGCCGTTCATCAGCGACGGCACGAAGAAACTGAAAACGGCGATCAGCGCCGCCAGCGTGCCCAGCGTGGTGCGCCGGCCGATGCGGTCGGCCACCAGGCCGGAGGCGACGATGGCGATCGCCATCAGGCCGACGCCAATCATCTGCATCATCAGAAAGCCGGTCACCGAGCGCGGCGAGTACAGCGAAATCCACGACAGCGGAAACACGGTGACGAGGTGGAACAGGGCGTAGCTGGCCAGCGCGGCGAGCGCGCCGATCAGCACGTTGCGCCCCTGGCTGCGCGACATCTCGCCAAACGGCGTCGGCTGCAGCTCGCGCTCCTCGAGCAAGTGGGCGTATTCATTGGTGGAAATGAGGCGCAGGCGGGCGAACAGCGCCACCACGTTAATGGCGAAGGCGACGTAGAACGGGTAGCGCCAGCCCCAGTCGAGGAAGTCGGCGCTGCTGACGTTGAGCAGCAAATACCAGAACACGCCGGCGGCGATGACGAAGCCGACCGGGGCGCCGAGCTGGCCGAGCATGGCGTACCAGCCGCGCCGGTGCGGCGGCGCGTTCAGCGCCAGCAGCGACGGCAGGCCGTCCCACGAGCCGCCCAGCGCCAGGCCCTGGCCGACGCGCAGCACGGCCAGCAGCACGATCGCCTTGGTGCCCAGTTGCGCGTAGGTCGGCAGGAAGGCGATGCCGGCCGTCGAGATGCCCAGCAGCAGCAGCGCGACGGTCAGCTTGACTTCGCGCCCGTAGCGCCGCTGGATCGCGAACGACAGCGCGGTGCCGAGCGGGCGCGCGATGAAGGCGAACGAGAAGATGACGAAGGCATACAGCGTGCCGTCGAGGCGGTCGGCGAACGGGAAGAACACCGATGGAAATACCAGCACCGAGGCGATGGCGAAGACGAAGAAGTCGAAATACTCGGAGGCGCGGCCGATCACCACGCCGATGGCGATTTCGCCGGGAGCAATGGCCGAATGGTCGGCGTTGATGCGGCGCGCGTCGACACCGATCTCGGTGTCGGCCGGGAAACCGGCGGGGCTGTGGGGCGTGGACATGGTGGTGAATTCTCCTGCTTTTCTGGATGTGCGATGGCCGCGTCTGGACGGGCCGCAACCTCATCATGCATCACGGCGGGAAGGTTTGTCCATCGGCGCAACGGCGCGCGCAGGGTAGGACAATTTGTCCAATCGCGTTGCCGGAACGAAGCGTGTAACGTGACAGGCTCGACTCACAAAAACCGGCTACGCATCGCATGATTCCCCTCCCCGCCCGCCGCGCACTGCTGCTCTCGCCCGTGCTGTTGCTCGCTGCCTGCAACGGCGTGGTCATGAAGCCCTCCGGCGACATCGCCGCCCAGCAGGCGAACCTGATCGTCATTTCCACCGTGCTGATGCTCATCATCATCGTGCCGGTGATTTTCCTGACGATTTTTTTCGCCTGGCGCTATCGTAAAAACAACACCAAGGCGACCTACACGCCGGACTGGGACCATTCGACCGGGCTGGAACTGGTGATTTGGGGCGCGCCGCTGCTGATCATCATCGCGCTCGGCCTGATCACCTGGATCAGCACCCACCTGCTCGACCCGTACCGCCCGCTGTCGCGCCTCGACGCGGCGCGCCCGCTCGCCGCCGACGTCAAGCCGCTGATCGTCGAAGTCGTCGCGCTCGACTGGAAGTGGCTGTTCATCTATCCCGAGCAAGGCATCGCCAGCGTCAACGAACTGGTCGCCCCGGTCGACGTGCCGGTGCGCTTCAAGATTTCCGCCTCGACCGTGATGAACTCGTTCTACATCCCGGCGCTGGCCGGCCAGATCTACGCCATGCCGGGCATGCAGACCACCCTCAACGCGGTCATCAACAAGGCCGGCGTCTACGACGGTTTCTCGGCCAATTACAGCGGCGCCGGCTTCTCCGACATGCGCTTCAAGTTCCACGGCCGCGACGCCGCCGGCTTCGACGCCTGGGTCAAGTCGGTCAAGGCCGCCGGCGGCACGCTCGACCGCGCCGCCTACCTGCAGCTCGAAAAACCGAGCGAGAAAGTGGCCGTGCGCCACTTCGGCGCCGCCGAAGCGGGCCTGTTCGACGCCGTCGTCGAGCGCTGCATCGAACATGGCGCCGTCTGCATGAGCGAGATGATGGGTCACCAGCACCACGGTGCCGCGCCCGCGGCCGCCGTCACCGGCAAGCCGGCCTCACCAGGCGCCGCCGCATCCACCACGCCGCCAACTTCAGAGACTACGAATCATGCTAAACAACATTGACCTGACCAAGCTGCTGTTGGGGCGGCTGAGCTGGGAAGCGATCCCGCTGCACGACCCCATTTTGCTGGGCACCTTCATCATGGTCGCGCTCGGCGGCGCCGCCATGCTCGGCGCGGTGACCCGCTTCAAGCTGTGGGGCCCGCTGTGGCGCGACTGGATCACCAGCGTCGACCACAAGAAGATCGGCATCATGTACATCATCTTCGGCATCGTCATGCTGCTGCGCGGCTTTGCCGACGCGCTGATGATGCGCGCCCAGCAGGCGATGGCGTTCGGCGACAACCCCGGCTTCCTGCCGCCGCACCACTACGACCAGATCTTCACCGCGCACGGCGTGATCATGATCTT
>JAZKFW010000058.1:0-10369 GCA_040386255.1 Pseudomonadota bacterium | reverse complement strand
CATGTTGTCTCCCAAAAATTTAGGGTGACAACTAGTCTGACAGAGGGGGCAATCGGACACGGACTCAACGCTATCGATACCTTACTGACGGGCCTGTGTCCGTTTGCCGGCACTGACCCCGGCGGGGATTGACCCCGGCGGGATTGACGAGCCTGTGTGCGTTTGCCGGCACTGACCCCGGCGGGATTTGCTGATAGGCGGCTTCGGCGCCGCTGTGGCCGCCTCCGGCTCCATCAAGTTAACGGCGCTATAATGGTGATGCCAAGTCACACTACCAACCGGGTACCGCCGTGAATCCACAACTCGAAAAACTGCATCCCTACCCGTTCGAAAAGCTGCGCCGGCTGTTTTCAGACGTGACGCCCAATCCCGAGTATTCTCCCATCAGCCTGGGCATGGGCGAGCCGAAGCACCCTACCCCGCCATTCATCCACAAGGCGCTGACCCACAGCCTTCAGGGGCTGGCGAGTTACCCGAGCACGATCGGCGGCGAGCCGCTGCGCGCGGCGATCGCGGCGTGGCTCGAGCGCCGGTACGGCGTGCCGGCGCTCGACGCCGCCACCCAGGTGCTGCCGGTGAACGGTTCGCGCGAGGCGCTGTTCGCCATCGCCCACTGCGTCATCGACCCGGCCAAACGGCCGCTGGTGATGTGCCCGAACCCGTTCTACCAGATCTACGAAGGCGCGGCCTACCTGGCCGGCGCCGAGCCGTACTTCGTCAACTCCGACCCGGCCCGCAATTTCGCCTGCGACTACGCCAGCGTGCCCGACGAGGTCTGGCCGCGCGTGCAGCTGCTCTACCTGTGCTCGCCGGGTAACCCGACCGGCGCGATCCTGTCGCTCGACGACTGGCGCCAGCTGTTCGCGCTGGCCGACCGCCACGGCTTCGTCATCGCCGCCGACGAGTGCTACTCCGAGATCTACCACGGCAGCACGCCGCCATTGGGCGCGCTCGAAGCGGCGCACCAGCTCGGCCGCAGCGGCGGCGAGCGCCCGTACGCCAACCTGGTGGTGTTTTCCAGCCTGTCGAAGCGCTCCAACGTGCCGGGCATGCGCTCCGGCTTTGTCGCCGGCGACCCGGCCATCATCAAGAAATTCCTGCTCTACCGCACCTACAGCGGCGGCGCCATGTCGCCGCCGGTGCAGGCGGCGTCGATCGCGGCCTGGAACGACGAGACCCACGTGCAGGAGAACCGCGCCAAGTACAAGGAGAAGTTCGCGCTGGTGACGCCGCTGCTGCGCGAGGTGCTCGACGTCGAGCTGCCCGACGCCGGCTTCTACCTGTGGGCCGACGTGCGCAGGAGCGGCCTGTCGGACACCGAATTTGCCCGCCGCCTGTATGCCGAATACAATGTGACGGTACTGCCCGGCAGTTACCTGGCGCGCGAGGCGCGCGGCGTCAACCCGGGCGTGGGCCGCATCCGCATGGCGCTGGTCGCCGAGGTCGACGAAGGCCTCGAAGCGGCCCAGCGCATCGTCCAGTTTTGCCGCGCCCTCAAAGCATCCTGAAACTCCACTACCAAAGCAGACATCATGACTCAACAGCTCCAGACCATCATCGACACCGCGTGGGAACAGCGCGCCGAAATCAATCCTGCCAACGGCGCCGCCGAACTGCGCGACGCCGTCGCCCACGTCATCGCCGGCCTTGACGACGGCAGCCTGCGCGTGGCGCAGAAAACCGGCGCCGACTGGGTCGTGAACCAGTGGCTCAAGAAGGCCGTGCTGCTGTCGTTCCGCCTCGAGAACAACAGCGTGATGGACGCCGGCGACGGCATGCGCTTCTACGACAAGGTGCCAGGCAAGTTCGCCGGCTACACCGCCGACGATTTCGCCCGCGGCGGTTTCCGCGTGGTGCCGGGCGCGGTCGCGCGGCGCGGCAGCTTCATCGCCAGGAACGTGGTGTTGATGCCGTCGTTCGTCAACATCGGCGCCTACGTCGATGAAGGCACCATGGTCGACGCCTGGGCCACCGTCGGCTCCTGCGCGCAGATCGGCAAGAACGTCCACCTGTCCGGCGGCGTCGGCATCGGCGGCGTGCTCGAACCGATGCAGGCCAATCCGACCATCATCGAAGACAACTGCTTCATCGGCGCCCGCTCGGAAATCGTCGAAGGCGTCATCGTCGAAGAGAACTCGGTGATCTCGATGGGCGTCTACATCGGCCAGTCGACCAAGATCTACGACCGCGCCACCGGCGAAGTGACCTACGGCCGCATCCCGTCCGGCTCGGTGGTCGTGTCGGGCAACCTGCCGTCCGACGACGGCAAGTACAGCCTGTACTGCGCCGTCATCGTCAAGCGGGTCGACGCCAAGACGCGCGCCAAGACCGGCATCAACGAACTGCTGCGCGGGATCTAAGCTTGGCCAACGATATGCACACGGGAGACCAATGATGGCGATGGACCGCTTGTTCCAGCTGATGAAAGAGAAGAACGCGTCGGACATGTTCTTCGCCGTGAATTCACCGGTGCATATCAAGATCAACGGAAACCTCATCCCGATCAACCAGCAGAAGCTGGAACCGGACAACATCGTCGCGCTGCTGGCGGAAATCGCCACGCCGGCGCAGATGGACGAACTCGATCGCGACAATGAGCTGAACATGGGAATCTCGGTGCCCAACCTGGGGCGCTTCCGCCTGTCGGCATTCCGCCAGCGCGGTTCGATCTCCGCGGTGTTCCGCTTCGTGCCGGCGAATATCCCGGCCCTCGGCGACCTCGGTCTGCCGTCCATCCTGTCCGAACTGATCATGGAGAAGCGCGGCCTGCTGCTGCTGGTGGGCGCCACCGGTTCCGGCAAGTCGACCACCATCGCCTCGATGCTGGACCACCGTAACGAACTGCGCGCCGGCCATATCCTGACGCTGGAAGACCCGATCGAATACCTCTTCAAGAACAAGAAGTCGATCGTCAACCAGCGCGAGATCGGCAGCGACGCCGCCAGCTTCGCCACGGCGCTGCGCAACTCGATGCGCCAGGCGCCGGACTGCATCCTGATCGGCGAGATCCGCGACAAGGAGACCATGGCGGCGGCGCTGGCGTACGCGCAGTCGGGCCACCTGGTGCTGGCCACGCTGCACGCCAATAACAGCTACAACGCGCTCAACCGCATCATCAGTTTTTATCCGATCGAGAACCGCCCGGCGCTGCTGCAGGACCTGTCGTCGGCAGTCAAGGCGATCGTCTCGCAGCGGCTGGTGCGGTCAAGCGCCGGCGGCATCCGCCAGGCCGCGGTCGAGGTGATGGTCAACACGCGCTACGTCGCCGATCTGATCGAAAAGGGCGAAATCGGCCAGATCAAGGAAGCGATGGAAAAGAGCCTGTCGCCAGGCTCGCAGACGTTCGAAGCGGCGCTGCTGCAGCTGGTGCAAAGCGGCCTGGTGTCGCAGGAAGAAGCGCTGGCGAATGCCGATTCGGCGACCAACCTGCTCTGGCTGCTCAACAATGGACCGGACAGCCAGCACGCGCAGCAGGAAGCGCAGCAGTCCAAGCCGGCCGACGAAGGCGCCTCGTTCACCGAGTTCACGCTCAATACCTGAGGCGCCTGCCTGGTGGGACTACCCCATCAGGCCCAGCTGCCGGCGCACGTCCACGACCTTCTCCCCTGCCGCCTCGATCGCCCGCGCCAGGCGCTCGCGCGACACGTTCAGCTCTTTCGACCAGTATTCGATCTCCGACTCGACGTTGACGTTGATGCGGTCGTAGTCCTGCGGCCCCGGCTCCAATGGATTGTCGGACATGGCGGTTTCCTCCTGGTGGTTTGAATGGTGCGAGGATGCCAGCGATCTCCGGCTGCCACAGTTCGATGACGCACCGTTAAGTATCGAACGTTCGCCGCCGGGCTGCGGTTGTAGTATCTGTTCAGGACAAAACTATGAAACGGAGAACAGCATGGACTCGATCAACAAGAATCAACCGGAAGAAAATCGCAAGGACCTGGCCGGCAAGGAGGCCATCGCCAGGCTCAAGGAAATGGTCGAGGATGCCGAGACCTGCTTCTTCTGCACGGCCGACACTGCGGGCGAAACCGGCGGCACGCGGCCAATGAGCGTGCGCGAGGTCGACGAGCAGGGCAACCTGTGGTTCCTCAGCGCCTCGGACAGCCACAAGAATGCGGCGATCGCCGCCGATCCAGCGGTGCGCCTGTACTTTCAGGGATCGAAGCATGCCGAGTTCCTCAGCATGGAAGGCGTCGCCACGATCACCAGGGACAAGGCGGTCATCAAGAAGCTGTGGAGTTTCGTGCTCAAGACCTGGTTTACCGAAGGCGAGGACGACCCGCGCATCACCGCGATCAAGGTGACGCCGAAGGACGCCTACTACTGGGACAACAAGCACGGCAGCGCGGTGGCGGGCGTGAAGATGCTGGTCGGCGCGGTGGTCGGCAAGACGCTCGACGATTCCATCGAAGGCAAGCTGGCGCCCTAGCGAACGATCGCCATTGCGCCGCCCGCAGCCTGTGCTACGCTAGTGCCAGGACAGGTCTCACAGGAGCCGCGATGGCAATCGAACTCGATCACTTCATCGTCCCGTGCCGCAACCAGGTCGCTTCGGCGAAGCTGCTGGCCGAACTGCTCGGCGTGCCGTGGGAGCAAACCACGCCGGGGGCGTTTTCGGCGGTGTACGTCAACGACGGCCTGACGCTCGATTTCCAGCAGACCGAGGAGGCCTACCCGACCGCCCACTACTGTTTCCGCGTCAGCCAGCCGGAATTCGACGCCATCCTCGCGCGCCTTCAGGCCGCGGGCATCAAATACCGCAGCAACGTCCGCGGCCCGGTCGACATGAAAAGCAACAAGGACTTCGGCGGCGACATGATCTACTGGAACGAGCCGGACGGCCACCAGTGGGAAATGCTGACGGTCAGCTATGCGCGTCGATCACATTGACGGCTGGCGCACCGCGGGCATGTTGCGGTAATGCTCTGCGATGGCGTCGCGGCCCGACACACGCTGGCCAGTCGGCAGCAGAATGGCGCCATCGTCCGTATAGAACGACGCCAGTCGAGCGGCATCGCCGGTTTCGCGCCCATCGTCCCAGTAGTCGACCAGTTTTCTCAGCGGTTCCGGAATCTCCATTTCTTCTCCATTTTTCAGTGCGAACTATCCTTGCCAGAGGCAGGACTTCAAATCCACCGAGCCCGCGGCCACCCGCACCCCTTCCGCGATAAGTTTTTCTCTTTGCCCGACGACGACATCGAGCAGCCGCCCCCGCGCATCGACGATGCGGTGAAGCGGCAGCTGTTCAGCGGCATTGCGCCTGATGTAGCCTGGCAGCGCCCTTCTGAAACTCGCGTCCACGCCCATCGCTATCGTGACATCCAGGTATCTCACCACCTTGCCTCTAGGGATGGTTGTCACGAAATCGCGGAATTTTTGCTGGGGCGATTCCGCCAGCGCCGCGTATTTTCCGGGAATGACGCTGAGCGCGTCGCCAGCGTGGATTTTCCCGCCACGGACAATACGCCCGAGAATGCCGCGACGATTGAGCATCGGGCGCAAATCGCCGACAATCGGCAATATTCGTTTGCACGGCTCGCAAAACATGGTCAGTTCGATCTCGACGCCGCCTTCGGTAACGATTGCCGTGCCTGGCCGAAAATCCCGCAGGTCGACCATCGAGATCACCATGTTTTCAAAGAGTACCCCTGGCGCCAGCGACAGCGCATTCAACTCCGATTGCAGCGTGACGAGAATCTGTCGTGGACTCAAACGATTCGCGTGGATGTCGTCGTCAATTCCCAGACCCTCGACGCATGACAGCGCATCGACTTCCAGCATCGCTTCGCCGCGACGCACCTTGACGAACAGGTTTTCTACAGTCATCGATCATTCCGAAGTAATCGTCCAGAACTGGCTACTATACAGCCGCAGGGGTCTGACCCTTCAGAAGCAAGATCGGGTCCCCTTCGGTGCGCCAGCCGGCACAACAACCAATTGGCGGCGAATGCGATCATCGCCAGCGCTGCCGGTAATACGATCCGGCTGGGGGCCAGGGCACGTCAGTTGATGCACACGGTCCGCACCTGCTTCATGTCGGTGGCGCCGGCCAGCACCTTCTCGATGCCGTCCATCTTCAGCGTCAGCATGCCGTCGTCGAGCGCCGCCGTCAGCAGCTCGGTGACGCGCGCGCGTTCCTGCAGCATGTGCTTGACCCTGTCGGTGGCGATCATCAGTTCGTGCAGGCCGATGCGCCCCTTGTAGCCTTTGTTGCAGTGCGCGCAGCCGACCGGCTGGTACAGCGTGAAGCGGCCGGCGCTGTCGGCGTAGCGCTCGGTCCAGTGCCGGCGCGCCAGCTCCTTGCGCGCCTGCGCTTCCTGCCCGGACGCCGCCGGCCGGATCTCGCCGCAGTATTCGGCCAGCAGGCTGTCCACCTCCTGCTCTGACGCCAGGTAAGGCCGGCGGCAGTGCACGCACAGCCGGCGCGCCAGCCGCTGCGCCAGCACACCGAGCAAGGCGTCGGCGCAGTTGAACGGGTCCATGCCCATGTCGAGCAGGCGCACGATCGATTCGGCGGCGCTGTTGGTGTGCAGTGTGGCGAACACCAGGTGCCCGGTCAGCGACGCTTCCAGCACGATCGACACGGTCTCCTTGTCGCGCATTTCGCCGACCATGATGATGTCGGGATCGGCGCGCAGGAAGGAGCGCATCACGGTGGCGAAATCGAGGCCGGTCTTGCGGTTGACCTGCACCTGGCGCAGCCCTTTCTGGGTGATCTCGACCGGGTCCTCCGCGGTCCAGATCTTGGTCTCGGGCGTGTTCAGGTAGCGCAGCACCGAGTGCAGCGTCGTGGTCTTGCCCGAGCCGGTCGGCCCGCACACGAAGAACAGCCCGTGCGGATTGGCGATCACCTGCTTGAGGCGCGCCAGGTTATGCGGCAGGACGCCCAGCTGCTCGAGCGGAATCGGCTCGCCGGCGGTGAGGATGCGCATCACCACGTCTTCGACGCCGCCCGCCGACGGGATCGTCAGCACGCGCAGCTCGATATCGAGCGGGACGTACTTGCCGAACCTGATCTTGCCGTCCTGCGGCTTGCGGTGTTCCGACGTATCGAGATCGCACATGATCTTGATGCGCGCCAGCAGCGCGCTGCGGTAGCGCGCCGGCACCTCGATGTAAGGCTCGAGCGCGCCATCCTTGCGAAAACGGATCAGCGTCTTGTCGTTGCCGATGCCGGGCTCGATGTGGATGTCGGAGGCGCCCTGGCGATAGGCGTCGAGGATGATCTTGTTGACCAGCCTGACCAGTTCGTTGTCGTCGACCGCGCTCGGATCGGCCGCTGCCGGCTCCTCGCCCTGCGCCTGCAGGCCGGAGAGCAAGGCGTCGACCGAGGCGCCGTCGGCCGGCCCGCCGAAGAATTTGTCGACCGTCAGCCTGAACTCGAGGTTGGTGGTGACGCGCAGCGCCAGCCGCGCCTTCGGGAAGATGCTGCGTACCATGCGCGAGTGCTGGACCGCTTCCGGATCGGTGGCCAGGATCACCAGCATGTCCTGGTCCTGTTCGATGACCAGCCACCGGTTGTGCTCGACGAACTCGCGCTTGAGGTTTTTCAGCACGCCGGCCGGCTTGCTGCGCTCGAGCCTGAACGGCTCGTACGGCACGCCGTAGAAACGCGCCAGCGCCGCGCCCAGCATCGGCAGCTTGACGTGGTAGTCGTGGACCAGCACCTTCTCGACGTCGCCGCCGGCGCCGGCGCTGTAGTGCGCCCGCTCCAGCTGCCCCGCGGTCAGCACCGAATCGGCCACCAGGAAATCGTACTTCGAGCGGAACCCGGGCGGCGGCTTGAGGCGCTTGCGCAGGGCGACCGCCAGCGCGCCGCACACTTCCTGCAGGCCCTCGGCGGCGATCGAGCGGAAGTACCTGCCGGAGCGGCTGTTCGCCAGCTGCAGCACGCCGAGCAGGGTGTCGCCGGCGGCGTCGATCAGCGGCGCCACCAGCATCTGCCGGGTGCGCCGGCCGCTGCGCAGGTCCGCCTCGCGCGCAAAGCGCAGCGGCGGCGCATGCGACGCCAGTTCGGCGTCGTCGTAGGCGTCGCGGACGCGCACCGGGCGCCGGTGCAGCGCGACGTAACCGGCCACGCTGTGGTCCGATATCGGCATCGCGACGTCGTGGTCGGCGCCAGGGCCGCAGTGATGGCGCGGCACGATCGAGCCGTAGTCGCCGCTGACGCCGTACAGCACCATCGACTCGCATTCGAACAGGTCGCAGATGGCCTGGCCGGCCTCCTGCAGGAACTGGCCGGCGTCGGTGGCGCAGCGGATCTGCTGGCTCAAGGCCAGTACGTCGTCGAAGAATTTGAGGCGGCTGGCGCGCCCGTCCGGTCGCGGCTTGGCGAGCGTGTTTTGCATGCGCGGGACCTAGCGCATCAGCGCGGCCGCATCCCAGGCGCGGCCGGCGGGCGGCGGCGCCAGGAAGCGCTGGTTGGCGGCCAGGATCTCGGCCACTTCGGCCATCGCTTCCGGACTGAGGCCGGCGCGCTTGCCGTCGCGTTCCTGCAGCGACAGCGACACCAGGTATTTATTCAGGTGCGCCGGGTCGTGGCAGAACAGCCAGATGCGCTCCCAGATGTGCGGATAGGCCGACTTCAGGTGGCCGGCCGGGGTCAGCAGTTCGAGAGCGGGCAGCGACAAGCTGGGACGGGGCGCCTGGATGACTGCCCTGGCGGCTGCTTGCCGAGGGGCGGCATCGCGGCTTTTCTTCAGAAGTTGCGACCACATGAGGGGGACCTTTCTGGAAGCAGGACGTTGCATACTCGTCAAGTATAGCCACAGAAAAAGGATTGCCAGTTTGAAAACCCATCAAGATTGCGATCCATCAACGGCGCGCGAAGAACCCGGCGCCGCGTGTAAAATCTTCGAGGTGAGGGCCGGTGTGCTATGCTCTCAGGTTCCCCGCAATAATTGCTGTCCGCGCCAAGCCGGTGCGGCGCCCGCCATGTCGACCATGAAACCTACTCTGTACGGCATCCCCAACTGCGACACGGTCAAGAAGGCGCGCGCCTGGCTCGCCGCCAATGGCCACGACGTCGTCTTCCACGACTTCAAGAAGCAAGGCCTCGAACGCGCCACCGTCGCCGCCTGGCTCGAGCGGCTGGACTGGGAACTGCTGGTCAACCGCAAGGGCACGACCTGGCGCAAGCTGACCGACGAGCGCCGCGCCGCCGTGGTCGACAAGGCCAGCGCGCTGGAGCTGATGCTCGAATCGCCGTCGGTGATCAAGCGCCCGGTGCTGGCCGGCTGTGGCGCGCCCGGCGTCGGCTTCTCGGAAGCCATGTACGCGACGCTGTTCACGAGCGCGCCGCGATGAATTCCCGCACCGTCGCGCTGACCGAAGAACTGATCGCGCTGGCATCCGTCACTCCCGACGACAATGGCTGCCAGCGCCGCCTGGCCGAGCTGCTCTCCCCGCTCGGCTTCGCCTGCGAGGCCATCACCTCGAACGGCGTCACCAACCTGTGGGCGCGGCGCGGCACGCAGGCGCCGCTGTTCGTCTTCGCCGGCCATACCGACGTGGTGCCGGCCGGCCCGGCCGACCAATGGCAGTCGCCGCCGTTCGTGCCGACCCGGCGCGACGGCAAGCTGTATGGGCGCGGCGCCGCCGACATGAAGACCTCGCTGGCGGCGATGGTGGTCGCGTGCGAGGAGTTCGTCAGCGCGCATCCGCAGCACCAGGGATCGATCGCCTTCCTGCTCACCAGCGACGAGGAAGGTCCCGCCACCGACGGCACCGTCGTGGTCTGCCGCTGGCTGGAAGAGCGCGGCGAAAGGATGGACTTCTGCCTGGTCGGCGAGCCGACATCGGCCCACATCCTCGGCGACACGATCAAGAACGGCCGCCGCGGCTCGCTGTCGGGCCACCTGGTGATCAAGGGCGTGCAGGGCCACATCGCCTATCCGCAGCTGGCGCGCAATCCGATCCACCAGGCCGCGCCCGCGCTGGCCGAGCTGGCCGCCGAGCGCTGGGACGGCGGCAACGAGTACTACCTGCCGACCTCGTGGCAGATGTCGAACATCCATGCCGGCACCGGCGCCAACAACGTCATCCCGGGCGAATTGGCGATCGACTTCAACTTCCGCTTTTCGACCGCCAGCACGGCCGACGGCCTGGAAGCGCGCGTCCACGCGATACTCGACAAGCACAATCTCGACTACGAGCTGGCGTGGACGCTGTCCGGCCTGCCGTTCCTGACCCCGCGCGGCGCCTTGTCGGGCGCGCTCGCCGCGGCAATCCTCGCCGAGACCGGCGTGCACACCGAATTGTCGACCACCGGCGGGACCTCGGATGGCCGCTTCATCGCGCGGATTTGCCCGCAAGTGATAGAATTCGGCCCTCCGAATGCCAGCATCCACAAGATCGACGAGCACATCGA
>JAZKFW010000057.1:0-44215 GCA_040386255.1 Pseudomonadota bacterium | reverse complement strand
CGCGGAAGGCGTACAGGAACGGGCCCATGGCGCCGACGTCGAGCGCGTGCGCGCCAAGCCACATCAGGTGGTTCAGCAGGCGGGTGATTTCGTCGAACATGACGCGGATGTACTGGGCGCGGATCGGCGCCTGGACGCCGAGCAGCTTTTCGATCGCCAGCACGTAGGCGTGTTCGTTGCTCATCATCGACACGTAGTCGAGGCGGTCCATGTACGGCACCGACTGCAGGTAGGTGCGCGTTTCGGCCAGCTTCTCGGTGGCGCGGTGCAACAGGCCAATGTGCGGGTCGGCGCGCTGGATCACTTCGCCGTCGAGCTCGAGCACCAGGCGCAGCACGCCGTGCGCGGCCGGGTGCTGCGGTCCGAAGTTCAGGGTGTAGTTCTTAATCTCAGCCATTATTTCATCCCGTAGGTTTCTTCGCGGATCACGCGCGGAATGATTTCACGCGGCTCGATCGTCACGGGTTGGTAGATCACGCGCTTCTGCTCGGGGTCGTAACGCATCTCGACGAAACCGGTGATCGGGAAATCCTTGCGGAACGGATGGCCGATGAAGCCGTAGTCGGTCAGGATGCGGCGCAGGTCGTTGTGGCCTTCGAACAGGATGCCGAACAGGTCGAACGCTTCGCGCTCGTACCAGTTGGCGGCGCGCCAGATGCCCACCACCGATGCCAGCACCGGCATGTCGTCGTCTTGAGCGAACACGCGCACGCGCACGCGCCAGTTGTGTTCGAGCGACAGCAGGTGCGACACGGCGGCGAAACGCAAGCCGTCCCACGCGCCTTCGCCGTAGGTCGAATAGTCGACGCCGCACAGGTCGAGCAGCTGCTCGAACTTCAGGGCCGGGTCGTCGCGCAAGGTCAGCATCGCCGCCAGGTAGTCGGCGGACTTGACCACCACCGTCACTTCGCCGAGCGCGGCGGAAATCTGCGCGCCCTCGCCCAGAGCGGTTCGCAGGGCGCGTTGAAGGACTTCGAGTTTTGTCGTCATTGAATGCGCCTCTTAGCGTGCGATGGTGTTGGTGCGCTTGATCTTGTTCTGCAGCTGCAGAATGCCGTACAGCAGCGCCTCGGCGGTCGGCGGGCAGCCCGGGACGTAGACGTCGACCGGGACGATGCGGTCGCAGCCGCGCACCACCGAGTAGGAGTAGTGATAGTAGCCGCCGCCGTTGGCGCAGGAGCCCATCGAGATGACCCAGCGCGGTTCCGGCATCTGGTCGTAGACCTTGCGCAGCGCCGGCGCCATCTTGTTGCACAGCGTGCCGGCGACGATCATGACGTCCGACTGGCGCGGCGACGGGCGGAACACGACGCCGAAGCGGTCCATGTCGTAGCGCGCGGCGCCGGTGTGCATCATTTCGACGGCGCAGCAGGCCAGGCCGAACGTCATCGGAAACATCGATCCGGTGCGGGCCCAGTTGATCAGCTTGTCGGCTGTGGTGGTAATGAAACCTTCGTTAAATACGCCTTCAATTGACATGGCTCATTCCCAATCAAGGGCACCTTTCTTCCAGATATACCAAAAACCGACGACGAATTCAGCGATGAAGACCATCATCGTGACAAACCCGGACCAGCCGAGCTCTCTCATCGAGACGCCCCATGGAAAGAAGAATGCCGTTTCCAGATCAAACAAAATAAACAGGATGGCGACCAGATAGTACCGGACGTCGAATTTCATGCGCGCGTCTTCGAACGCTTCGAAGCCGCACTCGTACGGCGACAGCTTGGCCGCGTCTGGCTTGTTGGGGCCGAGCAGATAGCCGAGCACCTGAGGCACGACGCCAACGCCGATGCCGACCAGGATGAACATCAATACGGGGAAATAATTTTCGAGGTTCACGTTGATGAGCCTATGTTGAATGATCGGTTAATGAACCACTGCTGCTTGCAGCGCCCTGTCGCCACGACTCTGGCCCGATACTGACCACCATGGCCGCGCGACTGATCGTCGTAAAAAAAGCCAGCTAAGGCGCACAGCCCTTGCTGGCTTCTAGATTTCTTGGTGCCGACGGCGAGACTCGAACTCGCACAGGATTGCTCCCACTACCCCCTCAAGATAGCGTGTCTACCAATTTCACCACGTCGGCATCTCTGAGACCGCTATTCTAACCTGCCGTAGCACTATTTTTCAATGCTAAAGTTGCGCTAGCGCAGGGAAAAGCGGGTAAAACTGTAATTCTTTTCTTACACAGCCAAACATTGCGCTGCCACTGCTGAAACTATGTGCAGATTACTTCGGAATCGCGTTCGTCGGCACCGCCGGTGCGGGCGCCGGAGCGACTGCGGGAGCTGCCGGAGCCGGCGTGGTGGTGACGGGCACGCCCGAGCTGGTGACCGGCGCCTTGGTCGCCGGCACGGTGGCGCGCTCCATCACGCCGCCGCCGGTAGGGGCGGTACGGTTGGTGCCGAAGTAAGCCAGCGCCAGCGTCGAGGCAAAAAAGATCGCCGCGGCCACGCCGGTCGACTTGGACATGAAGTTCGACGAACCGGTCGCGCCGAACAGGCTGCCCGAAGCGCCCGAACCGAAGGCGGCGCCCATATCGGCGCCCTTGCCGTGTTGCAGCAGCACCAGGGCGATGATGATCAGGGCTGACAGAACCTGTACGACGACGATCAGATTGAACAAAGTGTTCATTGCTATTCCATTCCAAGTTTGATTTACGGACTAAAAACTACTATTTAAAAATTCAGTTGGCGGCGTTGATGATGGCCAGGAAGTCGGCCGCCTTCAGTGCCGCCCCGCCGATCAGGCCGCCGTCGATGTCAGGCTGAGCCATCAATTCGCTGGCGTTGTCGGGCTTCATGCTGCCGCCGTACAGAATCTGTACCGTCTCGGCCGCAGCCGCATTCTTCTGTTTCAGCTTCGCGCGCAACTGCGCGTGCACTTCCTGCGCCATCGCCGGCGTCGCCGTCTTGCCGGTGCCGATCGCCCATACCGGCTCGTAGGCCAGCACGATGCGCGCGACGTCGCTCTCAGGCAGCAAGGTCAATACGGCGTCGAGCTGGGCCGACACGACCGCCACAGTCTGGCCCGCTTCGCGCTCGGCCAGCGTTTCGCCGACGCAGACGATCGGCGTCAATCCGGCGCCCAATGCTGCGACAGCTTTTTGGGCCACAAGTTCGCTGGTCTCGGCGTGGCAGGCGCGGCGCTCCGAGTGGCCGACGATGACGTAGCTGCAGGCAAAGTCCGCCAGCATCGCCGCCGCCACTTCGCCGGTGTAGGCGCCGCTGGCGTGCGCGGACACGTCTTGCGCGCCCCATGCCAGCGCGCTGCCGCTCAAGGCCGCTTCGCACTGCGCCAGGTAAGGCGCCGGCACACAGACCGCAAAAGCCGCGGTGGCGCCGTCGACGCCCGCGGAAATGCCGGAGAGCAGCGCAGCGTTCGACGCTTTGCTGCCATTCATTTTCCAATTGCCGACGACGAGTTTGCGACGCATAGTAGCCCAGATTTGATTAACCCGCTATTTTAACCGTCGTTCCATAGCTGGTCAAACAATGGCAGGGACCGCGGGGGGAATTTTCCGCGGATCCAGCAAATATCCGCCCGGCAGCCGATTCCCGCCCATCGTTAGACCTGGCTCAATCATCCCAGCCGCGCGATCTTGATCGCTGCAGGCCAGCCACGTAGATTCATACAGGGGGCGAGATAAACAACGGGAGCTGATGATGAGCCTGCGTTTGCGGTGGGCGCGCCGGAGCGCGCTGATATCGGCGGCGGCGCTGGCCGCCATGCTGGCCTGGCTGCAGTTGCCGGCCTTTGCCCAGAGCGCGACCAACTGGCGCGCCGAGCCGTGGGTCGGCACCTTCGGCAAGGCGCCGGCCGGTCCGCCGCAGGACGTCGACACCCAGGTGCTGACCAATCAGACCGTGCGGTTGGTGGCGCACACCAGCGTCGGCGGCAACCGCGTGCGCATCCGCCTGTCCAACGAAATGGGCGCCACCGCGCTGCAGATCGGCGCCGCCAGCGTGGCGCTGCGCCAGGGCAGCGGCTACCAGATCGTCGCCGGCAGCAACCGCGTGCTCACCTTTGGCGGCGTGGCCTCGATCACCATTCCCCCTGGCGCGCCGGCGCTGAGCGATCCGGTCGACCTGCCCTTCGCCGCGCTGGCCGACCTGGCCGTCAGCGTCCACCTGCCGGCCTCGACGCGCCTGACCACGGTGCACCCGAATGCGCTGCAGACGGTCTACATCTCGACGGCCGGCAACCATACCGGCGGCGGCAGCTTCCCGCTGTCGCGCTCGACCTGGTGGTGGCCGTTCCTGACCGAGGTGGAGGTGGTCGGCAAGGGGGCGGCGATCGTCGCCATCGGCGACTCGATCACCGACGGCAGCCGCGGCACCAACGACAGCAACAACCGCTGGCCGGACTGGCTGGCGCGGCGGCTGCAGTCGACGCCCGACAGCGGCAGCGTCAACGCCACGCTGGGCGTCGTCAACCGCGGCATTTCCGGCAACCGCCTGCTGACCAGCACCACGCTCGGCTCGCTGGCCGGGCGCAACGGCCTGGAACGCTTCGAGCGCGACGTGCTGGCGACGGCCGGCGCGCGCTACCTGATCGTCGCGCTCGGCATCAACGACATCGGCTACGCGTCGTCGTCGGCGCCGATGACGGCCGCCACCTTCATCGGCGGCTACCGCCAGCTGATCGCGCGCGCCCACGCCAGGGGCATCGCGGTCATCGGCGCCACGCTGGGGCCGTTCCAGGGCTCGGGCTACTATTCGACGGCGAAGGACACGGTGCGCCAGGCGATCAACAACTGGATCCGCACCACCAACGAACTCGACGGCGTGGTCGACTTCGACCGCGCCCTGCAGGATCCGGCCAATCCGCTCAGCTTGCGTCCCGCTTACGACAGCGGCGACCGCCTGCATCCGAACAACTTCGGCTACCAGGCGATGGGCAATGCGATTCCGCTCGATCTGTTCCGCTCGCACCTGTCGGCGACGGCGCCGCAAGAGGCCGACACCGCGCTGGCGCAGTAGCCGACCGCTTCAGGATTGCCGGGCGCCGCTGCGCGAACGGCTCGGCAGCGGCGTGCCAACGCGCCAGGCACGCGACATCGCCTGCGCTTCCTCGATCTGCTCCTGGGTCATGTGGCGGGCGATGGCGGCGCGCTGTTCGGTGGCGTTGGTGTTGCCGCTGGCCGAAGCGAGGTTCCACAGCATGTACGCCAGCACCATGTCCTGCGGCATGCCGGCCTGGTGGTAGCGATACATCAGGCCGATCGCGTACTGGGCGTCGGCATGGCCCTGCTCGGCGGCCTTGAGGAACCACGACACCGCCTGCTTCTGGTCGAGCGGCACCGAATTGCCGGTGTAATACATCGCGCCGACGACGTACTGCGCGTCGGCCTTGCCCTGCAGCGCGGCCTTGCGGTGCCACTGCATGGCCTGCTTGTAGTCGCGCTGCACGCCCTGCCCCATGTAGTACATCAGGCCGAGCAGATGCTGGGCATCGGCGTGGCCGGCCTTGGCAAGGGGCGTGACTTCTTTCAGCGCGCGCGGGTAATCGCGGGCGTTGTAGGCATTCGCGCCTTCGGTAAAGCCGGCCACCGCGCTGGCGTGCACGCCGAGCGCGAAGGTGATCGCAACAAATAATTTTTTCATGTCTCTTGGTGAAAACCAGGTTCCCAATTCTTCTTCTTGGTGCTTTTACCGACGCTTACTTCCAGCTGACCTTGCCGAGGCCGTCGACGCTGACGCTGCGGTGCTGCGGCTTGCCATATACCGTCACCGAGCCGAGGCCCGACACGCTCAGCGTGGCGCTCTGGCGCGCCGTCACTTTCGCGTTGCCCAGCCCGCTCAATTCCAGCGTCACCGCCTCGACCTCGAACTGCTTCGCGTCGAGTCCGCCCAGGCCGCCCATGTTCGCCTTCATCCACTTGCTGCGCCCCGCCAATGTGACATAGCCGGCGCCGCGCAAGTTCAGGTCAAGGCCGTCGCTGTTGACGCCCTGGATGTTCATGCTGCCGACGCCGCCAAGCGTGGCGTTGACGACCTTGTAGTCGCCGACGACCTTCATCGAGCCGGCGCCGTCGAGCGTCAGGTCGAGTTCGTCGCCGGTGAAACCGGCCACCTCGGTCGAGCCGACGCTTTCCGACGACACTTCGCGCAGCTTCGGCAGGGTAAGTTCGGCGCGCAGGCGGGCGCGGCTGAACTTGAAGTCGTGGCGCTCGGTATCGATGACGAGCGTGTCGCCACTCTGGATGGTTGTGGTCTTGGCGAGGTAGCGCGTGTCGCCGCTGATGACCAACAGCGGCACCGGGCCTTGCCTGAGCTTGAGGTCGATGACGCCATCGATCTTGACGCGCACCACGCGCGCATCGATGGCGCGCGTCTCGCTGCCGTGTTCGTCGGCGGCCAGCGCCGCGGTGGATACCAGCGCACACAACGCCGCGCCGGCGATGCCGAAGTGAATGACCCGGTTCATGACACTCTCCAATACATTGTTATTTTTTTAATACCTGGAATGCAGCTGCTGGGCGCTACACTAACAGAAGCACAATGGTGTCACTATAGCCATTCAGGTACACCACCCCCATCGGATTGCGATGAAATGCATATTTCGCTACCTGGGCGACAGAAAACGGCGCTTTTCGAGGTCAAACAGGTTCGAAGCTATCGGTTGAAGTTCTCGCCATCCGCAGATTGGAGCATCGCCGGCCCGATCATCGAGCGCGAGCACATCGAGATTATCTAATATGGCGCCGGCGGATCGCCAGGATCACCCTGGGAGGCGCAGATTGGGCGTGGCCTTCACTATATCGACCAGTTAGCAGGCGAGGCGATGGGCGGCCCTACACCCCTCGTCGCCCCATGCGCGCCCATGTCGCAAGCAAGTTTGGTGACGAATTGCCGGATATAAAGTGACCGCGCGACAATCCGCCTTGACCTGCCCCAAGCCGCGCGCGAATGACCCGCCACCCGTTGCGCGGCCGCAAACGCCGGACTCTGCCGAATGGGATTATGTCTCCACTAGCCAACAGGAGGACATATGCCAGAACAGCAGAAGCCCGACGACAAGCCGGTGACATCGGGTGACATAATGACGGTTGCGGGAGGGCTCGGCGCGGGCGCCGGCGCTAGTCTCGCGCTCGATGCGGGCCTCGCAACCAGCGGCGGCGGCGCGGCGCTCATCCCGATCTACGGCGCAGCCGGTGCTGGGATCGGCGCTGCCGCCCTGAGCGGCTGGCACCTCGGCGGCCTGATCGAATCGTCCGACACATGGCAGAGAATCGAGACGGCAATCCTCGACATTCTCGCGCCAGTGACTAGCGTCGATCAATACCTGTGGAGGCCGATCCAGGGCGCTGATCGTGCAGACCCGGGCCGGCTCGAAATGTTCGACCACATGGCCGCGCCGCGCAGCGGAGAGTCGGTCGACCTGCCAGAGTTCGGCACGGGGATCGCGATCATCGGCCTGCAGAACTCGCGCGACGCTGAATCGTGGGAGGACATTCTGTGGACATAGCGCGCATCAAGTGCCGGGCGGCGTTGTACCTCGTCCCCGCCGCCGTCATGGCTGGCTTGTCGGAAAGGCTGTTTCATACGGGGCTCGGTAACGGAATGCCGGACGAATTGAAGGTGCTGGCCCCCTTCCTTCTGTATGTCGTGTGCGTCGGGTTCCTGAGGTTATCGGACAAGCTTTCCAGCAGGAATTGAATTCCGCGCGGAAATAGTGCAGATTGTCAACATACAACTTGATTCAGTCCATTGCCGCGCTGATTCCCCAAGGGAGATATCGGCATCGGTGGAAGGATAGTCGAAACGTTCTAGGGCGTAGCCCGCGACATCGTAAAATTGCGGTGGCGGTTCCCATAAGGAAGTCTGTACCACGAAGATCAGAAAAAGCCCGGCCCCAGAAATGCGGCTGGGCTTTTTTACGTCCCGATTCCGCGCGAGGCAAGCATGCCGAAGACGACCAAGCCCGACAAGGTGAGCGTCCGCGAATGGATTGACCGCCGCACGCATCCCGAACAAGAAGACCCGCCGCCATCGCCGGAGGAAATCCGCGATCAGCTCGGGTGGCGTCAGGTCCCTTCGATTTCGACATCGCCTTTCCGGTCGCGCGCGAAGTGAAACCGTCTGGGCGGGTCATCTCGAGCGAAGTGCCGGCGTTTCGGGTGGCGCGCACGGTGTATCGCGGCCAGATGGAAGGCTTGGGTCAGGCATGGGGTGAATTGCAGGAATGGATCAAGGCAAACGGCCATGCCGCGCAGCAGCAGATGTTAGAACGCTACGTCGTCGGCCCAGGCGATACGCCCGACGCGGCGAAGTGGCAGACGGAGTTGAACTGGCCGCTGGCCTGAGCGCATTAGACCGAACCTTAGCCTACATTCGTTTAGTGCCACCAGCCTCAACACCGTCGTTCCGGCGCAGTGCGGGAACGACGGCCAAAAATTGCGTCCATCGTCAACCGCTACCTCAGTGCCCGAGCGAACTGCTCAGCGCCTCCTGCACCAGCTTGTCGATTTCCGTGGTGACGTTTGTCATCGTGCTGGCGACGACCGCGAACTCGCGCCCCACCGGGCCAGCGCGCGCGGCAACGATCTGCGCGTTGAACGCTACCATGCGGGCATGCCTGGCGATGGTCTTGATATCGCCCATCAATTCCTGCAACTGTCGCTTCTGGGCGTGGGCATGGCGCTTGGATTGTTCTTCGTAGACCAGCGTCAGTCCGTTGAGAACGCTCAGCAGCGGCGTCGCGCCGCGCACCAGTTCATCGAGCAGCCCCGGCGCGCCGCGCGCATTGCCGACGATCGCATCGAGCGTCGATTCGGCCAGCCGGATGAAATCGCGGATCACCTTGTCGCCTTGCAGCGTACCGAAATAGGCATCGCGCAACTGCGTGCAGAACACGCCCGGCAAGTTGCCCTTCCCGTCGATCAGCACGGTGTGGGCATCGCGGAACAAGGCCAGCGTTTCGCGCGCCGTGGCGACCGCGCCCTGGTGACCCATCGACGCCAGCACCGCGTACAGCACCACGCGCTGCGACGTGAAGCGGCGTCGGCCGGACAAGTTGATCAGGGCGCCGAACACGTCGCCGGACAGGTGCACGTCGGCGGTAGCTGTCGCGGCGTTGGGTGCGACGGTGGTGGTGAGCTGGGCTGTCATGATGAACTCCGTCCGAGATTTTGCAAGGGGTACAGGAGTCAACGCAGGTTTCATGCCAGCAAATACCGCCCGTCTATCGAGTTTGCTTCACCAAGTTGGCGCATGATGCGCCGGCGCGGCACCGATTCGGGCCGCGCGTGCCCGAAATCGACCTGGGCAGGCTCAGCATTTCTCGTATTTCCAGTTGCGTCCCTTGCCCTCGGCGATCCACTCGAGCGCCTGGTCCACCCGGCGCAGGCGGGTCGCTTCGGTCTTCGCCCCGTCCAGCCAGTCGACGTATTCGCGCTTGAAGCTGGTGCTGCCGGCCTCGAACTTCTCTTGCGCCTCCGCGCGCGCCCGCAGCGCCGCCTGGAAATAATCCGGCACAGTCAGCGCGCGCGGCGTGGCCGGCTTGACCCGTGCGGGGGTTTTGGCCCCCTCGTCGTTGAGCTGCATGGCCTGCTTCACGTACCCGGCCAGTACCTTTTTCGACGGCAGGTCTTTCACGGACGTGATGCGTCCGAAATTGCCGGCCGCGGCCTCGCCCTCGCCGGCGCCAGGGAACATCAGCGAACCCTTCCAGAAGCCGAAGCCGCAGTGCGCCTTGAAAGCCGCCATCCCGCACAGCAGGCCGTTGTACTCGAAGTGAGGGCGGCTCCACTTCATGGTTTCCTGGACCTGCGGGCAGGCGGCGTGGATCACTTCGCGCAAGTGCGTCAGGATCGGCTGCGCGAATTCCGGCGCCTCGGCGATGTAGGCGTCTATGCGGGGATCGATAGTTGGCATGGTGTTCTGCGGGATTGAAATAGAGTTTATTTTCTCATCTATTGGCGCCAAAAAAATACGAATTTTGACGGCGGCGGCCGCAGCGCGGATACTGTCGGACATCGCCGCCCTCCCCCGTCACCATGACCGAAGCGCTTTCCTCCTCGTACGACGCGATCATCGTCGGCAGCGGCCCTGGCGGCGCAACCGTCGCGCGCCAGCTCGCACGGCGCGGCTGGCGCGTGCTGGTGCTCGAGCAAGGCAGCGCCGCGCCACTGACCGGCACGCTGGGGCAAATGACCAAGATCGCGGCGGTGCCCGGCAAAGGCGTGTTCATCCAGCGCGACGCCTCGCTGCTGGTGCAAGGCGTTACCGCCGGCGGCAGTTCGGCGATCAACTTCGCCACCGCGGCGGACCCGCCGCCGGGGATGTTCGCCGAGTACGGCATCGACCTCGCGCCGGCGCTGCGCGAACTGCGCGCCGAACTACCGATCGGCCCGCTGCCGGACAACCTGATCGGCCCGATGGCGTCGCGCATCATGGAAGGCGCCCGCGCCATCGGGCTCAATTGGCAGAAGCTCGACAAGATGATCCGCCCGCAGATCTGCCGCCGCGGCTGCTGGCGTTGCGCGTATGGCTGCCCGTTCGGCGCGAAGTGGAGCGCGCGCGATTTTCTCGACGAGGCCGGCAAGCACGGAGCGCACCTGCTCGACCGCGCGAAGGTGTTGCGGGCGGTGATCGAGGATGGCCGCGCCACCGGCGTCGAGTTCGAGCGCGATGGCCAGGTGCAGAGCGTGAACGCTTCGGTGGTCGTGCTCGCCGGTGGCGGCGTCGGCAGCCCGCGGCTGCTGCACAGTTCGGGACTGCGGGCGCGCGAGAGCAGCTTCTTCAATGATCCGGTGATTGCGGTGATGGGCAGCGTCGACGACCTCGACGGTGGCGCCGAAGTGCCGATGGCGGCTGGCGCGCGTTGGGATGAGGATGGCATTTCGCTGGCCGACATGACCTTGCCGGCGCCGATGTACCAGGGCTTTACGGCGCAGGCCGGCAGGTTCGACCGCCTGTTGGCGCACAAGGGCACGCTCAGCATCATGGTCAAGATCCGCGACGAGATCGGCGGCGCCGTTGGCCCGCGCTGGGCGAGCAAATCGCTGCAGCCGTCCGACCGCAAGAGATTCAATACCGGTGTGGGAATGGCGCGCGACATCCTCGCTGCTGCCGGCGCGACGCACGTGTTCCAGAGCCACCACTTTGCCGCGCACCCCGGCGGCAGCGTGCGTATCGGCGATGGCGTCGACGCCAATCTGCAGACCGGCGCCGATAACCTGTTCGTGTGCGACGCCTCGGTGATCCCGCGGGCCTGGGGACTGCCGCCAACGCTGACGCTGCTGTGCCTGGGTGTGCGACTCGGGGATCACTTGCTAGCGCGGTAGATCGATTTGCACTAATGCCCACGTAGCGCCGGCATAAGCATCGCCTCCAACCAGGTCTTCGATCTTGGACTGGCCGATTTCCACCGGCATACCTTTATCCATCATAGCCTCGACGTGCAAGGAAATTGCCTGCCGAGTGTTTATCAATGCATCCTCGACGGAGTTTCCCCACGAAAAACAACCGGGCACGCCCGGAACGATAACACCATAGACGCTGTTCTTATCCTTATGGATGGCGACAAGGATCTCCATCACATCCTCCTAATATGACGCGAAATTTCGGACTTGGAGAAAATTAGCACACGTGACGACCAGAGGACAAATTCCATCGCCGCTAAAGTTAGAACCGTCATTCCCGCGCAGGCGGGAATCTCTACCATCTCTGTGTGCATAGATGGCAGGGATTCCCGCCTGCGCGGGAACGACGATATTGAGATTCGGCGGTGAGGATCGACGCTTCGTTTCACGCAAGCGGCCCCAAAAAAAACCGCCAGGGCTTGCGCGCTGGCGGTTTTCTATTCGGCCGAAGCCGCTGCGAGGATTACTGCGCTGCAGGAGCTGGCGCGGCGCCGTCGGCACCTTCAGCGGCCTTCATCGACAGCTTCAAACGGCCGCGGTCGTCGGTCTCGAGGACCTTGACGCGCACTGCCTGGCCTTCTTTCAGGTAGTCGGCAACGGCGTTCACACGCTCGTTGGCGATCTGCGAGATGTGCAGCAGGCCGTCCTTGCCTGGCATGACCTGGACGATCGCGCCGAAGTCGAGCAGCTTGAGCACGACGCCGTCGTAGGTCTTGCCCACTTCGACCGATGCGGTCAGCTCTTCGATGCGGCGCTTGGCTTCCTGGCCGGCGGCAGCGTCGACGGAAGCGATGGTGACCACGCCTTCGTCGCTGATGTCGATCTGGGTGCCGGTCTCTTCGGTCAGCGCGCGGATGACGGCGCCGCCCTTGCCGATGACGTCACGGATCTTCTCAGGATTGATCTTGATGGTGATCAGGCGCGGTGCGAAGTCCGACAGTTCGGTCTTCACGTGCGGCATCGCCTTCTGCATCTCGCCGAGGATGTGGTGGCGCGCTTCCTTGGCTTGCGCCAGTGCCACTTGCATGATCTCCTTGGTGATGCCCATGATCTTGATGTCCATCTGCAGCGCGGTAATGCCTTCAGGCGTACCGGCTACCTTGAAGTCCATGTCGCCGAGGTGGTCTTCGTCGCCGAGGATGTCGGTCAGGACAGCGAACTTGCCGCCTTCCTTGATCAAGCCCATCGCGATGCCGGCGACGTGCGCCTTCATCGGCACGCCGGCGTCCATCAGTGCCAGGCAGCCGCCGCACACCGAAGCCATCGACGACGAACCGTTCGATTCGGTGATTTCCGAAACGAGGCGCACCGAGTAGCTGAAGTCTTCCGGGTTAGGCAACGCTGCGAGCAGCGCGCGCTTGGCCAGGCGGCCGTGGCCGACTTCGCGGCGCTTCGGCGTACCGACGCGGCCGGTTTCGCCGGTGGCGAACGGAGGCATGTTGTAATGCAGCATGAAGGAATCGGTGTACTCGCCCATCAGCGCATCGATCTTCTGGCTGTCGCGCGCGGTGCCGAGGGTGGCCACCACCAGCGCCTGCGTTTCGCCGCGGGTAAACAGCGCCGAACCGTGGGTGCGCGGCAGCACGCTGGTGCGGATCTCGATCGGACGCACGGTGCGGGTGTCGCGGCCGTCGATGCGTGGCTCGCCGTTCAGGATCTGCGAACGGACGACGGAGGCTTCGATATCGAACAGGATGTTACCGACTTCCGAGCTGTCGATCTCGCCCAGGTTGTTGGCCATCGACTCTGCGGTCAGGTCGGACATGACTTCCGAGAACGCCGACTTCAGCTTGGCGGTACGCGCCTGCTTGTCTTTGGTCTGGTAAGCGTCGTTGATCTTGGCGTCGGCGAAAGCCTTGACGCGCGCGATCAGCGCCTCGTTCTTGGCAGGCGGCGCCCACTGGACTTCCGGCTTGCCGCCGTCGCGCACCAGGTCATGGATCGCATCGATGACCGCTTTCATCTGGTCATGGCCGAACACAACGGCGCCGAGCATGATTTCTTCGGACAGCTGCTGCGCTTCGGACTCGACCATCAGGACGGCGGTTTCGGTGCCGGCAACGACCAGGTCCATCTGGCTCGTCTTGAGCTGGGTGGTGGTCGGGTTCAGGATGTACTGGCCATTGGCGTAGCCGACGCGCGCGGCGCCGATCGGGCCACTGAATGGCACGCCCGACACGCACAGCGCGGCCGATGCGCCGATCATGGCGGCGATGTCCGGATCGATCTCAGGGTTGACCGACAGCACGTGGATGATGATCTGGACTTCGTTCAGGTAGCCTTCCGGGAACAGCGGACGGATCGGACGGTCGATCAGGCGCGACGTCAGCGTTTCCTTTTCCGATGGACGGCCTTCGCGCTTGAAGAAGCCGCCCGGGATCTTGCCGGCAGCGTAGGTCTTCTCGACGTAGTCGACGGTCAGCGGGAAGAAATCCTGGCCCGGCTTGGCGTCCTTGCGCGCGACAACAGTCGCCAGCACAACGGTGTCGTCGATCGACACCAGCACCGCGCCGGATGCCTGACGCGCGATCTCGCCGGTCTCCATGGTGACCGTGTGCTGACCGTACTGGAAGGTTTTCGTAACTTTGTTAAACATGGGTAATCCCTTTCTATTTGCCGACAGATTTTCAGGGGCTGTCGTTCACCTCACCGCAGGCAAGAAACTTGCCTTTACTGCTTTAATGCAACTTTAGTAATACTCAGAAACGCAAAATGCCCGCGACAGTCAGACTGACGCAGGCATTTTCGTTTAAACCGGGGTTGGCAAAAATTACTTGCGCAGGCCGAGTTTAGCGATCAGGTCGCGATAACGGGTAGCGTCTTTGCTTTTCAGGTAGGACAGCAGGCTCTTACGACGGTTGACCATCATGATCAGGCCGCGGCGCGAGTGGTGATCCTTCTGGTGAGCCTTGAAGTGGCCGTTCAGTTCGTTGATGCGCGCGGTCAGCAGTGCGACCTGGACTTCTGGCGAACCGGTGTCGTTTTGAGCACGGGCGTTGTCCGCGATAATCGCGGCTTTGTTGATGTTTTCTACGGTCATGATATTACCTTTCACATGCGGTGCAAGAGTCGCAACCCAGCGCACCGTGAACTTCGATTAACAAGCTGATCCAAACGACCAGACCCGCAAGTATATGCGAAAACTGTTCGTGCAGCCAGTGCTCAATGCGCCTGAGTCGGGCATGATAGGATTTTTGCAGCTTTTTGGAGTCATTCCATGGGAAGAGTGATAAAAATATCAATACTGACAATTTTGCTGGCATTGGCGGGCTGCGCCAGCATGTTCGGCCCGCCGCTGCTGCCGGGCGACTCGATCGACACCGTCAAGCTCAAGCTCGGCCAGCCGACGGCGTCGTACTCGGCCGGCCCGGAGCAGCTGCTCGAATATGCTACCGGGCCGATGGGCCAGAGCACATGGATGGCGCACATCGGCGCCGACGGCAGGCTGACGAGGCTCGAGCAGGTACTCACGGGCGAGAAGTTCGCCACCATCAAGGTCGGCTCGGCCACGCATGAAGACGTGCTGCGCGCCATTGGCCGGCCCGCCGAAAAATCCTACCTGGCGCTGCGCGACTTCGAGGTCTGGTCGTACCGCTACAAGGAGGCCGGCGTGTGGAATTCGATGATGCACGTGCACTTCGACCGCGCCGGCATCGTGCGCATGATGCAGAACGGGCCGGATCCGATGTACGAGGAGAAGCGGTTTTTTCGTTAAACGCGTCGTCGCGAACGCCGACGATACGCGTCGAAATGGGGTCCCCGCATTCGCGAGGACGACGGATCCTGAGGGAGCGAAGGAACTCGCTATTACTGCTGTGGGTTGACGCGCTCGATCTTCGAGTGCAGCTTGTTGAGCGCCGAGATGTAGGCCTTGGCCGAAGCGACGACGATGTCCGGATCGGCGCCAACGCCGTTGACGATGCGCCCCGAGCGCGACAGCCGCATCGTCACCTCGCCCTGCGACTGCGTGCCGCTGCTGATCGCGTTGATCGAAAACAGCACCAGTTCGGCGCCGCTGGCGGCCTGCTTCTCGATGGCGTTGACCATCGCGTCGACCGGGCCGTCGCCCTCGCCGTCGCACGCGAACTCGGTGCCGCCGATCGAGAACACTACCTTCGCGCGCGGGATCTCGCCGGTCTCCGAGCGCTGCGCCAGCGACACGAAGCGATAGTGTTCACCTTCGCCAGCGTGCTCTTCGTCCGATACCAGCGCCATGATGTC
This sequence comes from Pseudomonadota bacterium, assembly GCA_040386255.1. Taxonomy (GTDB): domain Bacteria; phylum Pseudomonadota; class Gammaproteobacteria; order Burkholderiales; family Burkholderiaceae_D; genus JAFCUW01. The sequence continues at coordinate 28,623 of JAZKFW010000057.1, read as the reverse complement.
CTCGTCGAAGATCTCGGACTTGCGGTCGGCCAGCTCCTTGAAGCGCGCAAACGCCGCGTTGACTTCGGCCTCCGATTCGAGCTCGATGCCCAGCTCCTGCAGCCGCTGCTTGAAGGCGTTGCGGCCGGAGAGCTTGCCCAGCACGATCTTGGTGGCGGCCCAGCCGACGTCCTCGGCGCGCATGATCTCGTAGGTTTCGCGCGCCTTCAGCATGCCGTCCTGGTGGATGCCGGATGCGTGGGCAAATGCGTTGGCGCCCACCACCGCCTTGTTCGGCTGCACCGCAAAGCCGGTGATCTGCGAGACCATCTTGGAGGCGGCGACGATCTGCGTGGTGTCGATGCCGACCTGCAGCTTGAAGTAATCGGCGCGCGTGCGCAGCGCCATCACCACTTCTTCCAGCGCCGTATTACCGGCCCGTTCGCCCAGCCCGTTGATGGTGCACTCGATCTGGCGCGCGCCGCCGATCATCACGCCGGCCAGCGAATTGGCGACCGCCAGGCCAAGGTCGTTATGGCAGTGGACCGACCAGATGGCCTTGTCGGAATTGGGGATGCGCTCGCGCAGCCGCTTGATGGTGGCGCCGAACACTTCCGGCACCGCGTAGCCGACCGTGTCCGGAAAGTTGATGGTGGTGGCGCCTTCGGCGATCACCGCTTCGAGCACGCGGCACAGAAAATCCTCTTCGGAGCGGCTGCCGTCTTCCGGGCTGAATTCGATGTCGTCGGTGTGCTGGCGGGCGTAGCGGATGGCGGCGATTGCCTGCTCCAGCACCTGCTCGGGCTCCATGCGCAGCTTCATTTTCATGTGCAGCGGCGAGGTGGCGATGAAGGTGTGGATGCGCTTGCGCGCGGCCGGGGCAAGCGCCTCGGCGGCGCGCGCGATGTCGCGCTCGTTGGCGCGCGACAGCGAGCAGACCGTCGAATCCTTGACTGCCGCCGAGATCGCGCGGATCGCCTCGAAGTCGCCGGGCGACGCCGCGGCGAAGCCGGCCTCGATGACGTCGACGCGCAAGCGCTCGAGCTGACGCGCGATGCGCACCTTTTCGTCCTTGGTCATCGAGGCGCCGGGCGACTGCTCGCCGTCGCGCAGGGTGGTGTCGAAAATGATCAGGCGGTCGGGGTCAAGCATGGCGGCTCCATTCGGCGTAAGTTAAACACGCGAACGCACCGCCCCGAACTACGACAGGTCAGCTGCGATCGCTTCGGTCGACCGGCTCGGCGTCCGTCTGCACGATGCTCACCGGCCTGCCTTTTGCCAGGCGCCAGAGGTACACCGCATAACCGGACAAGCCGTATGCAACGAAAATCGGCCACAGCACTTTCGGCGGGTCGATCGATACCAGTGCAAACGCCAGCGCAATCAGGAACACCGCGATGAACGGCACCGACTTGCGGAAGTTGACGTCCTTGAAGCTGTAGAACGGCACGTTGGTGACCATCGTCAGGCCGGCGAACAGCGCGATGCCAAACGAGATCCACGACATCTGCATGCCGCTCACTTCGAGGTCCGTCATCATCAGGATGAAGCCGGCGACAATCGCCGCCGCGGCCGGGCTGGGCAAGCCCTGGAAGTAGCGCTTGTCGACCACTTCGATGTTGGTGTTGAAGCGCGCCAGCCGGCAGGCGGCGCCGGCGCAGTAGACAAAGGCGGCGATCCAGCCGAGCTTGCCGAGTCCGCGCAGCGACCATTCGTAGATCACCAGCGCCGGCGCGGCGCCGAACGAGACCATGTCGGACAGGCTGTCGTACTGGGCGCCAAATTCGGACTGGGTGTTGGTCAGGCGCGCAACGCGGCCGTCGAGGGCGTCGAGCACCATGGCAACGAAGATGGCCCACGTGGCGTGTTCGAAACGCTGGTTCATCGCCATGACGATGGCGTAGAAACCGCAGAACAGCGCCGCCGTGGTGAAGGCGTTGGGCAACAGGTAAATCCCGCGCCGGCGCACCGGGTTGCCGCTGGCGTCAAACTTTTGACGACCAATTTTTCCGAAGCGCGACAGTTTCTTGGCACCGGGTTTGCGGCGGCGGGGGAATGTTGGCATAAGTATCCGTTTCTAATGTGGGCGCGTCTTTACCCACCTATTATAGTGGGCTAACGAATAACATAGCGAACGGTTACTATTACCTGAACTTAAGCTTGCCGACGAGCCGCATCTGCAGCGTGGTTTCGCCAGGCTCGAACGTCGGTTCGGCGACGTCCGCCGACGGCGCCGGCGCCGCGCGCATCGCACTCGACTGGATCTCGACGCCCTGCTGGGCGTAGCGACCGGAGCCTTCGAAGTCGATCGTGTCGATCACCGCGTCGGCCGGCCGCCTGCCCATCGCGGCGGCAATCGAGGCAATCCGCTCGTTCAGGTTCTGGTAGGTCGCGGCGATACGGCGCTCGTCCAGCTGCTTGAGGGTGGCCGGCGCCAGGCCGAAGCGCAGGTTATTGAGCGACATGACTTTCTGCGCCGCCGCGGTGGTTTTCGGCAAGTTCGCCAGGTTCGCCGTTTTCACTTCGAGGTACTGGCCGACGCGCCAGCCGACCGGCACCGGTTTCGGCATCGCCACGCCCGGCTGCGGCCGCTGCTCGGGATAGATCGGGTAGGTGTAATAGCCCTGCGTTTTCAGCGCGGCCTGCGGGTCTTCGCGCCGCACTATCTCCGTGCCCTGCTTCATCTTCTGGTTCACGCGCGAGGCGGCGACCGCCTTGTCCTTGTCCTGCTCTTCGACCGCGAAGGTGGCGGTGGCGAAGTCGTTGAGATGCGTGACTTCGCCGAACGCCGGCACGATCACCAGCGCGCCCGAGGTCGAGGACGTAGTCTGCGCGCTCGCTTGCGCAGCCAGCGCGAGGGCGGCGGCGATGAACAGTTTCGGAAGCGACATGTGATTCTCTCCAGGTTGTCTTAATGAATACAAACGATAACCGGAAAACGAAACATGGAGCGCTGAAGACACAAAAAGTTACTTGAACTTCACTTTGCCGACCAGGCGCATTTGCAGTGTGGTTTCGCCCGGCTCGAAGGTCGGCTCGCTGACTTCGGCTGATTCCTTCATGCGCGACATCGCCATCGGCGGCGCCGCAGCCATATCCGCCTGAGCGTAGTTGCCGGATCCTTCAAAGTCGACGGTGTCGAGCACGGCATCGGATGGCTTGCGTCCCATTGCGTTGGCGATCGAGGCGATCCGCTCGGTGAGGTTGCGGTAAGTCGCGGCGATGCGCTGGTCGTCCAGTTTCTTCAAGGTCGCCGGCGCCAGGCCGAAGCTGAGATTGTTCAGTGCGAGGATTTTCTGAGCGGCCGCCGCGGTTTTCGGCAGGCCGGCCAGATTGATGGTCTTCAACTCGACGTAGTTACCGACGCGCCAGCCTGTCAATAGCGGCTTGGGCATCGAACCGTTGGGCAGCGGGCGTTGTTCCGCGTAGACCGGGTAGGTGTAGTAGCCCTGCGTCTTCAGCGTCGCTTGCGGGTCTTGCCGGCGGAGGATGTCGAGTCCCTGCTTCATTTTCTCGTTGACGCGCGATGCGGCGGCAGCCTTGTCCTTGTCCTGCTCTTCAACGAGGAAGGTGGCGGTGGCCTGGTCGTTCGGGTGCGTGACCTCGCCGAAGGCGGGGACGATGACGAGGGTCTGGGCGTGCACCTGCGAAGCGAGCAAGAAGGCGGCCGCGATGAGCAATTTGGGAAGGGACATGTGGTTCTTTCAAGTGTTGTTATAACCCGAAAGATAACCGGAAAAAGCAGTGTGGGCGAGTGCCGGACACGAATGGTTGCAAAAATTACGCAACCGAAGATCCGTCATCCTCGCGAAGCGGGGATGACGGATACCGGCTTAGTTCTTCGACTGGTCGACCAGCTTGTTCTTCGCGATCCACGGCATCATCGCGCGCAGCTTCTCGCCCACCACTTCGATCTGGTGTTCGGAATTGAGGCGGCGGCGCGAGATCAGGGTCGGTGCGCCGGCCTTGTTCTCGAGAATGAAGCTCTTGGCGTACTCGCCGGTCTGGATGTCCTTCAGGCACTGGCGCATCGCGTTCTTGGTGTCTTCGGTAACGATCTTCGGACCGGTCACGTACTCGCCGTACTCGGCGTTGTTGGAGATCGAGTAGTTCATGTTGGCGATGCCGCCTTCATAGATCAGGTCGACGATCAGTTTCAGTTCGTGCAGGCACTCGAAGTAGGCCATTTCCGGCGCGTAGCCGGCTTCGGTCAGCGTTTCGAAACCGGCCTTGATCAGCTCGACAGCGCCGCCGCACAGGACTGCCTGCTCGCCGAACAGGTCGGTCTCGGTCTCTTCGCGGAAATTGGTCTCGATGATGCCGGCGCGGCCGCCGCCGTTGGCCATCGCGTACGACAGGGCGATGTCGCGCGCCGAGCCGGACTTGTCCTGGTAGACGGCGATCAGGTGCGGCACGCCGCCGCCCTGTGCGTAGGTGCCGCGCACGGTGTGGCCTGGCGCTTTCGGCGCGATCATGATGACGTCGAGGTCGGCGCGTGGCACGACCTGGCCGTAGTGCACGTTAAAGCCGTGCGCGAAGGCGAGCACGGCGCCCTGCTTGGCGTGCGGCGCGACGTTTTCGTTGTAGACCTGGGCGATGTTCTCGTCCGGCAGCAAGATCATGATGATGTCGGCGGCCTTGATGGCGTCGTTGACTTCGGCCACTTTCAGGCCGGCCTGCTCAACCTTGTTCCACGAGGCGCCGCCCTTGCGCAGGCCGACGGTGACGTTGACGCCCGAGTCGTTCAGGTTCTGTGCGTGCGCGTGGCCCTGCGAGCCGTAGCCGATGATGGCAACGTTCTTGCCTTTGACGAGGGAGAGGTCGCAATCTTTGTCGTAAAAAACGTTCATGATATTTCCTTGTATTTTAATTTGGTGTGGGGACTTTTAGACTTTGAGGATGCGTTCGCCGCGGCCGATGCCGGATCCACCGGTTCTGACCGTTTCGAGTATCGAGGCGCGGTCGATCGAGTCGATGAACGCGTCGAGCTTGCTCTTGGCGCCGGTCAGTTCGATCGTGTAGGTCTTCTCGGTGACGTCGATGACGCGGCCGCGGAAGATGTCGGCGGTGCGCTTCATCTCTTCACGCTCCTTGCCGACCGCGCGCACCTTGATCAGCATCAGTTCGCGCTCGATGTGGGCGCCTTCGGTCAGGTCGACCACCTTCACCACCTCGATCAGGCGGTTCAGGTGCTTGGTGATCTGCTCGATGATGTCGTCCGAGCCGCTGGTGACGATCGTCATGCGCGACAAGGTGGCGTCTTCGGTCGGCGCCACGGTCAAGGTCTCGATGTTGTAGCCGCGGGCCGAGAACAGGCCGACCACGCGCGACAGGGCGCCGGCTTCGTTTTCCAGCAGGACAGAAATAATATGGCGCATGTTAGAGATCCTCCGAGCCAAGCAGCATTTCGGACAGGCCCTTGCCGGCTTTCACCATCGGCCACACGTTTTCCGACTGGTCGGTAATGAAGTTCATGAACACGAGGCGGTCTTTCATGCCGAACGCCTCTTTCAGGGCGCCGTCGACGTCGCCCGGCTTTTCGATCTTCATGGCGACGTGGCCGAACGATTCAGCCAGCATCGAGAAGTCCGGCAGCGAATCCATGTACGACTCGGAATAGCGTCCGCCGTAGTCGATCTGTTGCCACTGGCGCACCATGCCGAGCGCGCGGTTGTTGAGCAGGATGATCTTCGGCGTCAGGTGGTATTGCTTGCAGGTCGCCAGTTCCTGGATGTTCATCTGGATCGAGCCTTCGCCGGTGATGCAGGCAACCGTCGAGCCGGGGTTGGCCATCTGCACGCCCATCGCGTACGGCAGGCCGACGCCCATCGTGCCGAGGCCGCCGGAATTGATCCAGCGGCGCGGTTTGTCGAACGGATAGTACTGGGCCGCCCACATCTGGTGCTGGCCGACGTCCGACGTGATGAAGGCGTCGCCGCGCGTGACTTCCCACACTTTCTGGACCACCGACTGCGGCTTGATGATGGTGTCCGAGTCCTGGAACTTGAGGCAGTCGCGGCCGCGCCATTCCTGGATTTGTTTCCACCAGTCCTTCAGCGGCGCCGAGTTGACCTTGGCGTCGGCGGCGTCGAGCTGCGACAGCAGTTCGACCAGCACGTCCTTGACGTTGCCGACGATCGGGATGTCGACCTTGACGCGCTTGGAAATCGACGACGGGTCGATGTCGATGTGAATGATCTTGCGCGGGTGCGAGGCGAAGTGCTTCGGGTTGCCGATGACGCGGTCGTCGAAGCGGGCGCCGATGGCGATCAGGACGTCGCAATGCTGCATCGCCATGTTCGCTTCATAGGTGCCGTGCATGCCGGGCATGCCGACCCACTTGTCGGACGACGAGCGGTAGCCGCCCAGGCCCATCAGCGTGTTGGTGCACGGGAAACCGAGACGGTCGACCAGCTTGTTCAGCTCGGGCGCGGCGTTGGCCAGGATGACGCCGCCGCCGGCGTAGATCATCGGCCGCTCGGCTTGCAGCAGCAGTTGCACCGCCTTGCGGATCTGGCCCGAGTGACCCTTGTCGACCGGCTTGTACGAGCGCATTTCGATTTCCTTCGGATAATCGTATGCGCAGGTGTGCATGCTGATGTCCTTGGGGATATCGACCAGCACCGGGCCCGGACGGCCGGTACGGGCGATGAAGAAGGCTTTCTTGATCGTCGCGGCCAGGTCGCGCACGTCCTTGACGAGGAAGTTATGCTTGACCACGGGACGGGTGATGCCGACGGTGTCGCACTCCTGGAACGCGTCCTGGCCGATGGCGTGGCTTGGCACCTGGCCGGAGATGACGACCATCGGCACCGAGTCCATGTAGGCGGTCGACAGGCCGGTGACGGCATTGGTGACGCCCGGACCGGACGTGACGAGGGCGACCCCGACCGTATTCGAACTGCGCGAATAGGCGTCGGCGGCGTGGATGGCGGCCTGTTCATGGCGCACCAGTACGTGCTGGAATTTGTCCTGCTTGAAGATGGCGTCGTAGATGTACAGGACGGCACCACCGGGATAGCCGAAGACGTGCTTGACGCCCTCTTCCGCCAGACAGCGGACTACAATCTCAGCGCCCGTGATGGGAGCTGTCGTTTCGTTGTTCATGATACATTCCTTTCAAGACCCATTGGGAGGTGATCGGATGCTCTTTCCTAACGAAATTCGCGTGGCGCGACAGTGCTCAGGCTTCCCTTCTTTCTGCGGTCACGGCGATCTTTCACGTACCCATAGATACGTTACGAACCGGCGCTCAGCGCAACTCGTTTGGCGTGAGTTTCTGTAGCGGTTACTGCGAACCTCTCGTGCTTGTGGCACGGGTTAGAGCAAACTGCCTACATATGAAAGCGCGTCACGTCGATGTTGGCCTTGTGTGCCGGTCACGACCTGACCATACAGCTTCGGGGTTGCAAAGCGTGGGTTACCTTACTGCGTTGCACCATTTTGGTCAAGACAAATGCGCACTGAGTGGCCCCGGCCAGCCTGTTTTGCGTAAAAACCAAGCAAAATGGCCTGTTTTTTGCTAGGATGCGTCAGTTTTGCAGTTCGGCACTATTGATGTAAAGACGCCACCCTCTCCTTCCGCGCATGGCCACAGACAAAGAATTATCCGATTTCCTCGAACATGTCGAGCGGCGCGCCTTCAAGCAGGCGGTGTATGCCGTGCGCAAGGACGAGTCCGCTCTTGATATCGTGCAGGACGCGATGATCAAGCTTGCCGAAAAATATGGCGACAAGCCGGCGGCCGAATTGCCGATGCTGTTCCAGCGCATCCTGCAAAACACCATACTCGACTACTTCCGCCGCGAAAAAGTCAGAAATACCTGGGTCAGCCTGTTCTCCAGCATGGGCAAACGTGACAGCGGCGACGACGACTTTGATATACTCGAATCGTTCGAGCCGGAAGAAGGCTCCGCGCAGGCGGAATCGAGCGCCGACCAGCTCGAGCGAGTGCAGACGTTGGCGGTGATCGAAGCGGAGGTACAAAAACTGCCTGCGCGTCAACGGGAAGCCTTCCTGATGCGTTATTGGCAGGACATGGATGTGGCTGAAACAGCGGAAGCAATGGGGTGTTCAGAAGGTAGCGTCAAGACACACTGTTCACGGGCGACCCATACCCTCGCCGAATCGCTGAAAGCCAAGGGATTAAAACTATGAATACCGACGACATCAACCTGGCTTACAAAGTGCGCCACGCACTCAACGCCAATCTCGACAATATTCCGGCTTCCACCGCTGAACGCCTCGCCGCGGCGCGCAAGATGGCCGTGTCGCGCAAAAAGGCGCACGCCCCTGTCCGCGTGGCGCAACGTGCGCTGGCCGGCAATATCGGCGCGTTCTTTTCGTTCTCGTCGCTCGGCCGTGCCGGCACCATCATTCCGCTGCTTGCGCTGGTGGCCGGCCTGGCCGGTGTCTACCAGTACGAGCAGCAGCAGCGCATCGCCGAACTCGCCGAGCTCGACGCGGCGGTGTTGTCCGACGAACTCCCCCTGACCGCCTACCTCGATCAGGGTTTTAACGCGTACCTCGCGCAGCGCGGTCAATAAGGTGACCGGCGCGCATTTGTATTCCCTCCTCAAAGCGGCCGTAGCAGCGGTGGTCCTTGCCGGCCTGGCCGGCAGCGTTTCCGCGCAGACGCCGCCGGCAGCGCCGCCAGCGGCCGCCGTCAAGCCTCCCGTCCAGAAATCGCCTGAAAAGCCGTTGTGGAGCGCGTTGTCGCGCCCGCAGCAAGTCGCGCTCGAGCCGCTGGCCGGCGAGTGGGACCGGATGGATGGCATGCGCAAGCAGAAGTGGCTCGAGATCGCCAACCGCTATTCATCGATGAAGCCGGACGAACAGGCGCGCGTGCACGAGCGCATGCGCGACTGGCTCAAGTTGACGCCCGACGAGCGCCGTCTGGTGCGCGAGAACTACACGCGCACCAAGAAAATCGGCCCGGGCACCAAGTCGGAAGAATGGGAAAAGTACCAGCAGTTGCCGGAAGAACAGAAGCAGAAGCTCGCCGCCGACGCGGCCATTGCGCGCGGCAAGAAGCAGGTTGCCAACCTGCCATCGGCGGCGCAGTCGAGCGTCAAGCCGGTAGCGCCGATCAAGCGCACGGCGCCGAGCGCCGCCTGCCCTGCCGGCACCGTGAAAAATACCGCCGCGCCGACGCCGCCGTGCGTGCCGGCGCCGGCCGCCGCCGCTCCGGCAGCCACTCCTCCCGTCACGCCAACACCGGGCTCCCCGGCAGCTCCTGTCCCAAATGCAAAATAGCAAGTCCCCGATTGCAACGCCTACCGTCAAACGCCGCCTGATCAGTATGGTTTATGAAGCCTTCCTGTTCATTGCGGTGGAGGCATTTGCGATGTTCGTCTACCTGTTCGCCACCCAGAATTTGCACTCGCCGATCGTCGAGCATGGCCGCAACGCCGTGTTCTTCCTGGTGGGGGCGCTGTATTTCATCCATTCGTGGAGCGGCAGCGGGCATACGCTGGCGATGAAGACGTGGCGCATCAAGGTCGTCAAGCTGGGCTACAAGACGGTGCCGTTCAAGACGTCGGCGGTGCGCTACCTGGTGGCGTGGGGCTGGTTCCTGCCGGCGATCGTGGCGTGCTATGCGTTCGGGTGGAAGAGCGCGGGCCAGGTCAGTGCGGCGGTGGCGGTCGGCATCGTGGCTTGGGCGGCGACCGCGTTGCTCGACAAGGATCGGCAGTTCCTGCATGACCGGGTGGCGGGAACGCGCTTGATTTCGCTGCCCAAGCCGGAGAAGAAAGCTAAAGTTTAGCTGTATCGCTACGCTACGGACTTGGGTCCCCGCGTGCGCGAGGACGACGGCTTTGCGGCCAGTGGCAACCAGCACGTCATCCTCGCGAACGCGGGGATCCCATTTCGCGGAAAAGCCAATATGATCGAATGTAACCGCACGATGGAACAGGCGAAGCGCGACTTCGCCTCGGGGCGGCTGACCGGCGCCACGCTGATCCGAGTGCCGATGACGGCGTCCGACTGGACCGTGCGCCTCTCCGGCGCCAAGGGAGACGCCGGCATGCTGCTCGACGTCCAGACCCTCGATCCCTATTGCTTCGCCAGTCTCGATAAAGCCGTCATGGCACTCGACCAGATCGGCTTCTCGTTCTCGCAGCTCAAAGTAATCTAGAAGCGTTCGTACTCGTGCAGGTAGCGCCACTGCCCCACCGGCAGGCTCGCCATCGGCACGCGGCCAACGCGGATCCGCTTGGTCGACACCGGCGTCAAACCCACCATCCGCAGCATGTGCACCAGCTGCCCCGGCTTCAATCCCTTGACCGCAAAGCGCAGGCGCGTCTCGTTCTGCCAGCTGACCTTCATCGGCTGGATCTCCTTGCCGTTGAACGGCAGGCCGTGATTGAGCAGCGCCAGGCCGCCTTCGCGGATCGTGCCGGCCACCTCGACGATGATCTCCTGCTCGACCCGCTGTCCTTCATCGACGAGTTTGCGCGCGACGCGGAAGTCCTGCGTGTAGACCACCAGCCCGCTCGACTTGGTGTCGAGCGGCGACGCCAGCGTGAGGTTGGCCAGGTGGCGCTTGAGGAAGCGCTGGTTGCCGTGATCGGGCAGCACCAGCGTCTCCTCCGTCAGCAGGCTGGTGGCGGCCTGGCCGTCGCTGTCCATGCCGGCGTTGAAGCCGGCCGGCTTGTGCAGCAGGATCGTCACCGGCGCCAGGTCGACCAGGGTGGCGTCGGGATGCAGCGTCACTTCCTGGTCGTCGGCTACGCGGGCGCCCGCCTCCTCGATAACGTGGCCATCGACGCTGACCCAGCCGCCGGCGATGTACTTGTCGGCTTCGGCGCGCGAGCACGGCATCATTTCGGCCACGCGCTTGGCGAGGCGGATGGTGTTATCGCTCATTTGAAAAATTCGGTGAATACCGCGATGACGCGCTCGACGTCCGCCGCGCTCACATCGAGGTGAGTGACGAGCCGCGTGTGCGGACCGACCGTGGCGCGGATACGTTCGCGCGCGAGCGCTTCACGCAGCGCGTCGCATGCCGCCGGCGGCACTTCGACGTAGAAGATGTTGGTCTGCGGGGTGGCGACCTTCAGCCCCTCGATCGCGCGAAGGCCTTCCGACAGCCTGGCCGCGTTGGCGTGGTCCTCGGCCAAGCGCTCGACGTTGTGTTCGAGCGCGAACAGGCCAGCCGCGGCGAGCACGCCCGCCTGGCGCATGCCGCCGCCAAGCATCTTGCGCCAGCGCTTGCCCTGCTCGATGAAAGCCTTCGGCCCGCACAGCACCGAGCCGACCGGGGCGCCGAGGCCCTTCGACAGGCACACCGACACCGAGTCGAAGCCGGCGACCGCATCGCGCAGGCTGATGCCCTGTTTGATGGCGGCGTTGCAGATGCGCGCGCCGTCGAGGTGGGTCGCCAGGCCGCGCGACTTCGCCAGCGCCGTCGCCTGCGCCATGTAATCGGCGCCGAGCACCTTGCCGCCGATGGTGTTCTCCAGCGCCAGCAGGCGGGTGCGCGCGAAATGCATGTCGTCGGGCTTGATGTAAGCGGCGATGTCGGCCAGCGCCAGGCTGCCGTCGGGCTGGTTGACGATCGGCTGCGGCTGGATGCTGCCCAGTACCGCTGCGCCGCCGCCTTCGTATTTATAGGTGTGCGCGTCCTGGCCGACCAGGTATTCGTCGCCGCGGCCGCAATGGAGCATCAGCGCGATCAGGTTGCTCTGGGTGCCGGACGGCGCGAACAGCGCCGCCTCGTAGCCGAACAGTTCGGCCGTCACGTCCTGCAGGCGGTTGACGGTCGGGTCGTCGCCGTAGACGTCGTCGCCGACGGCAGCTGCCGCCATCGCGGCGCGCATCGCCTCGGACGGTTGGGTGACGGTGTCGCTGCGCAGGTCGATCCAGTGTTCGCTCATGATTATGGGGTAGTCAGTTGTTCGGTATAGAAGCGCTGGCCCATCTCTTCGAGACCCAGCGTGGACAGTACTTCCTGCAGCCGCTCGCTCGGACGCTTGCGCGGCAGGTTCTTGTAGCTGGCGATGATCAGCTCGTTTTTCATCGAGTGCTCCCAGCCTACCAGCTCGGTGACGTTGACCTGGTAGCCGTGCGCTTCGAGTTGCAGGCAGCGCAGCACGTTGGTGACCTGGCTGCCGAATTCGCGCGTGTGCAGCGGATGGCGCCAGATTTCGGTCAGCGCGCTCTTGCCGAGGTCCTTGCCCTTGTTCTTCTTGAGGACCGTGGCCACTTCTGCCTGGCAGCACGGCACCAGCACCATGAACTTCGCTTTCTTCTTCAGCGCGAAGTCTATGGCGTCGTCGGTGGCGGTATTGCAGGCGTGGAGCGCGGTGACGATATCGATTTGCGCCGGCAGCTTGCTGGAGGTGGTCGACTCGGCCACCGACAGCGGCAGGAAGGACATGCCGGGGAACTCGAGGCGCTTGGCCAGCTCGGTCGATTTCTGCACCAGCTCTTCGCGCGTTTCGATGCCGTAGATGTGCGAGCCGTCGTCCTTGTTCTTGAAGAACAGGTCGTACAGAATGAAGCCCAGGTAGGACTTGCCGGCGCCATGGTCGACCAGCGAAATGGCCGGATGGTCCTGCTGGATTTGGTTCAGCAGTGGCTCGATGAACTGCACCAGGTGGTACACCTGCTTGAGTTTGCGGCGGCTGTCCTGATTGAGCTTGCCGTCGCGCGTGAGGATGTGCAGTTCCTGCAGCAGCGCGACCGACTGGCCGGGACGGATCTCCGGGGCGAGTTCCTGGGGTGCGGCTGGCTTGCCGCCGGCGTCAGCGCGCTTCATCGATCCACGCCGCCTGGATCGCTTCGAGGACCTTCTCGCCGCCGCGGGTACGGTCGTCGTCGAACCCGTCGAGCGAGACAACCCAGTTGTGCAGGTCGACGAAGCGCACCGCGGCCGGGTCGGCGTCAGGGAATTTTTCGTACAGGGCTTCGGCGATGGCCGTGATGTCGCTCCACTTCATGGCTGCTTCCTGTTCAATGATTTTTTTCGGCGGCGTGGTTGATCGTGTATTTCGGGATCTCGACCACGAGGTCGGCGGTGCCGATGATCGCCTGGCACGACAGGCGCGATACCGCTTCGAGGCCCCATGCCTTGTCGAGCATGTCTTCTTCTTTTTCTTCCGGCTCGTTGAGCGTCTCGTAGCCTTCGCGCACCAGCACGTGGCAGGTGGTGCAGGCGCACACGCGGTCGCAGGCATGTTCGATGTCGATGTCGTTCTCGAGCATCAGGTCGCAGACGGACTTGCCGGGCGCGGACTCGAGCACGGCGCCCTCTGGGCAGAACACGGGATGGGGCAGGATGACGATTTGCGGCACTGGGATTACCTCTTCAGATTTTGTAAATGGCTCAGACTTCGTCGAGCGTTTTGCCGGCCAGCGCGCTGCGCACACTCTGGTCCATGCGGCGCGAGGCGAATTCCTCGGTGCCCTGCGCCAGCGCTTCGACAGCGCCGTGCAGCGCCGCCTGCGCCGCCGGCACATCGGCCGGCTCGCCCGCGGTGGCGGCTGCGGCTTCGCGCACCTTTTCCATCAGGGCGTCGATGCTGCCGCGTTCTTCCGCCGACAGCAAGGCGGCGTCGCCGTCCAGCGCGGACTGGGTCGCCAGCAGGATGCGCTCGGCCTCGACCTGCTCTTCGCGCAGCGCGCGCAGCACCATGTCCACTTCGGCCGAGGTGTAGGAGTCCTGCAGCATGCGCGCGACGTCGTCATCGGCCAGCCCGTACGACGGCTTGACGGTAATGTGCGCCTCGACGCCGGAGCGCGTTTCGCGCGCCGACACCGACAGCAGGCCGTCGGCATCGACCTGGTAGGTGATGCGGATGCGGGCGGCGCCGGCCACCATCGGCGGGATGCCGCGCAGATCGAAGCGGGCCAGCGAACGGCAGTCGGACACCAGTTCGCGCTCGCCCTGCAGCACGTGCACCGACAAGGCGGTCTGGCCGTCCTTGAAGGTGGTGAACTCCTGCGCGCGCGCGCACGGGATGGTCGAATTGCGCGGGATGATCTTCTCGACCAGGCCGCCCATCGTCTCGATGCCGAGCGACAGCGGGATCACGTCGAGCAGCAGCCAGTCGTCGCCGGATGCGCGGTTACCGGCCAACAGGTTGGCCTGGATCGCGGCGCCGAGGGCGACCACCTTGTCCGGGTCGATGTTCGCGTGCGGGATCGTCTTGAAGTATTCGGTGACCGCGCGCCGCACGTGCGGCATGCGGGTGGCGCCGCCGACCATCACCACGCCGTCGACGTCGTCGACCGACACCGCAGCATCGCGCATGGCCTTTTTGATCGCGGTCATGGTCTTGGCGACCAGGTGCTTCGTCATGTCCGAGAACTCTTCGGCGGTGACGCGCAGGTGCACGATCTCGCCGGAGTTGAGGATGGCGTCGATGGTGGTGGCGGCGTTGTTGGACAGCTGCTCCTTGGCCTGGCGCGCCTTGACCATCAGCGTGGCGGTGTCCTCGTCCGACAGCGGCGCCAGCTTGGCGTGCTCCATGATCCAGCAGAACAGGCGATGGTCGAAATCGTCGCCGCCGAGCGCGGAGTCGCCGCCGGTGGAGAGCACTTCGAACACGCCCTTGGACAGCTTGAGGATGGAGATGTCGAAGGTGCCGCCGCCAAGATCGTAGACGGCGAACACGCCTTCGGAGCCGTGATCGAGGCCATACGCGATGGCCGCGGCGGTCGGTTCGCTCAGCAGGCGCAGCACGTTCAGGCCGGCCAGCTGGGCGGCGTCCTTGGTGGCCTGGCGCTGGGCATCGTCGAAGTAGGCCGGCACGGTGATGACGGCGCCGACCAGGTCGTCGCCGAGCGAATCTTCGGCGCGCTGGCGCAGCGTGGCGAGGATCTGCGCGGAGATCTCGACCGGGCTCTTGACGCCGGCGACGGTGCGGATCTGCACCATGCCGGGGGAATCCTGGAAATCGTAGGGCAGGTTTTCGGCGTGGGCGATGTCGGCCAGGCCGCGGCCCATGAAGCGCTTGACCGAGACCACGGTGTTTTTCGGGTCGGTGGTCTGGTGCGCCTGCGCCTTGTAGCCGATATGGGCGTGACCGTTGGCCAGGTAGCGCACGATCGACGGCAGCAGCGGGCGGCCGTCTTCGTCGCTCAGCACTTCAGGGATGCCGCTGCGCACGGTGGCGACCAGCGAATTGGTGGTGCCAAGGTCGATGCCCACTGCCAGCCGGTGCTGGTGGGGGGCGGTGGACATGCCGGGTTCGGAGATTTGGAGAAGGGCCATGGTCGTTTGATCTGTCTTGTTTTTATTGGATGGTGCGGCTTCGAAGGCGGGTTGTGGGTCCCCGCTTGCGCGAGGATGACGGTCTCAAAGATAGTTGCCTCAAGCACGTCATCCTCGCGCAAGCGGGGATCCATGCTGAGCGCGCTTTCACCTAGGTCTCGGCGGCCTCGAAGGCGTGGTGGACTTCTTCACCGAATTTGTCGAGAAACATCAGGGCGCGCACGCCTTCCGCGGCCTGCTGAAAATCACCGGCATCGAGCTCGCCGCCCACCTGCTCCAGGCGCGACTTGCGCTCGCCCTTGACCTGCTCGTCGAGCGCTTCGAGCGCCTCGACATCCTTGTCCGCCCTCGCCTCGCCGAGCGCTTCGCGCCACTCCATCTGCTGCATCAGGAAGTCCATCGGCATCGCCGTGTTCGATTCCGTCTGCAAATCCACGCCGTTCAGCTCGCACAGGTAGCGCGCGCGCTTTTGCGGATTTTTCAGCGTCTGGTAGGCCTCGTTGGCGCGCGTCGCCCACTGCATCGCGACGCGTTTTTCGGCGTCGGTGGCGTTGACGAAGCGGTCGGGATGCACCTGCCCCTGGACGTCGCGATAGGCGGCGTCGAGCGCGGCCAGATCGATCGTGTAGCGGGCCGGCAGCTGGAACAGGTCGAAGTGGTTCTGCATGCGACTAGATACGGAAGCTTTCCCCGCAACCGCACTCGTCCTTGACGTGCGGATTCCTGAACTTGAAGCCTTCGTTGAGGCCTTCGCGGGTAAAGTCGAGCTCGGTACCGTCGATGTACGGCAGGCTTTTCGGGTCGACGAACACCTTCACGCCGTGCGACTCGAAGATCTGGTCTTCGGCCGCGGCTTCGTCAACGTACTCGAGCTTGTAGGCAAGGCCCGAGCAGCCGGTCGTGCGCACCCCAAAACGCAAGCCGACACCCTTGCCGCGACGTTCGATGTAGCGGTTGATGTGCTTGGCCGCTTTTTCGGTCAGTGTGATTGCCATGTATTTCTCCGCAAACTTTAAGCGGCCGTCGGGTGCTTGGTCTTGTAGTCCAGCACGGCGGCCTTGATGGCGTCTTCCGCCAGGATCGAGCAGTGAATCTTGACCGGAGGCAGCGCCAGTTCTTCGGCGATCTGCGTGTTCTTGATCGACAGCGCCTGGT
Organism: Pseudomonadota bacterium; assembly: GCA_040386255.1. GTDB lineage: Bacteria > Pseudomonadota > Gammaproteobacteria > Burkholderiales > Burkholderiaceae_D > JAFCUW01. The sequence goes on along the minus strand of JAZKFW010000057.1, from coordinate 12,269 downwards.
CGAGCGTCTTGCCCTTGACCCATTCGGTCACCAGCGAGCTCGACGCGATGGCCGAACCGCAGCCGTAGGTCTTGAACTTTGCGTCTTCGATCAGGCCATCGGCGCCGACCTTGATCTGCAGCTTCATGACGTCGCCGCAGGCCGGCGCGCCGACCATGCCGGTGCCGATCGTCTCGTCGCCCTTGTCGAAGGCGCCGACGTTACGCGGGTTTTCGTAATGGTCCAACACTTTGTCTGAATATGCCATGGTGATGCTCCTTGAATACGGTGTTTAGTGGGCTGCCCATTGGATCGATGCAATGTCGATCCCTTCCTTGAACATATCCCACAGGGGCGACAGTTCGCGTAATTTGTGGACCTTCGATTTCAGCAGGTCAACCGCGAAATCGATGTCGGATTCGGTCGTGAAGCGGCCGATGGTAAAGCGGATCGAGCTGTGCGCCAGTTCGTCGCTGCGGCCCAGCGCGCGCAGCACGTAGGACGGCTCCAGGCTGGCCGAGGTGCAGGCCGAACCGGACGACACCGCCAGGCCCTTGATGGCCATGATCAGCGACTCGCCTTCGACGTAGTTGAAGCTGACGTTCAGGTTGTGCGGCACGCGGTGGTCCATGTCGCCGTTGATGTAGACCTCTTCGATCTCCTGCAGGCCCTTGGCGAGGCGGTCGCGCAGCGCGCGGATGCGCACCAGTTCGCCGTCCATCTCTTCGCGGGCGATGCGGAATGCTTCGCCCATGCCGACGATCTGGTGGGTCGGCAAGGTGCCCGAGCGCAGGCCGCGCTCGTGGCCGCCGCCGTGCATCTGCGCTTCGAGGCGCACGCGCGGCTTGCGGCGCACGTAAAGGGCGCCGATGCCTTTCGGGCCGTAAGTCTTGTGGGCGGTGAAGGTCATCAGGTCGACCTTGCTGTTGGCCAGGTCGATCGCCACCTTGCCGGTTGCCTGGGCGGCGTCGCAATGGAAGATCACGCCCTTCGAACGGCACAGCGCTGCCAGCTCTTCGATCGGCTGGATGACGCCGATCTCGTTGTTGACCAGCATCACCGAGACGAGGATGGTGTCCGGGCGGATCGCCGCGTTCAGCTGCTCGACGGTGATCAGGCCGTTGTCCTGCGGCTCGAGGTAGGTCGCTTCGAAGCCGACGCGCTCGAGTTCACGCACGACGTCGAGCACCGACTTGTGCTCGGTCTTGACGGTGATGATGTGCTTGCCCTTGGTCTTGTAGAACTGCGCGGCGCCTTTCAGCGCGAGGTTGTTGCTCTCGGTCGCGCCGGAGGTCCAGATGATCTCGCGCGGATCGGCGCCGACCAGCCTGGCCACGTCGGCGCGCGCTTCCTCGACCGCCGCTTCCGCGGTCCAGCCGTACATGTGGCTGCGCGACGCCGGATTGCCGAACTGCTCGCGCAGGTACGGAATCATCTTGTCGGCGACGCGCGGGTCGATCGGCGTGGTGGCCGAATAATCCATGTAGATCGGAAAATGCGGGGCGGTCACGAAAGTGTGCTCGAGGTTTTTGTCCAAAGGCGCGTTCATCAAATCACTCCAATATGCTTCAATTTTGTCCGACGGTGGCATGGCTGCGGTGCAGGACCACGACTTGTTCCGAATTCTTTTGCTGCTGCTGGTCGACCAGGTCTTGCAAGGAGACCGAATCGAGGTAATCGACCATTTTCTCGTTGAGCGTGGCCCACAGCTCGTGCGTCATGCAGCGGGTGCCGCTCGCGGCGTCCGCCCCGTGGCAGCTTTCCTTGCTGCCGCACTGGGTGGCGTCGAGCGGCTCATCGACGGCGATGATGATGTCGGCCACCGTCACCTTGTCGGCCTTGCGCGCCAGGCTGTAGCCGCCGCCCGGGCCGCGGATCGACTCGACAATTTCGTGGCGGCGCAGCTTGCCGAACAGCTGTTCGAGGTAGGACAGCGAGATTGCCTGGCGCTGGCTGATGCCCGACAGCGTGACAGGACCCTTGCCCGAGCGCAGGGCAAGATCGATCATCGCAGTAACAGCAAAACGGCCTTTAGTGGTCAGACGCATCTCAACCCCGGTCAATGTTAGAATATTGCATCCACCCAACTGACCATGTCGCGCTTCGAAGTATCCGATGCCCTGATTAGTTGAATGATTTAGTCAAGTATAGCAAATCCCCACACCTTTGTCTTGGAGCGCCCCTTTTCCGCGAGCGCCAAGCGAGCGTCTCAACGCGCCTTCAACAACTGCATCGGTCCGAACAGTTGCTGCATCTCGGCATGGGTGATGAATGACAGGTTGTACGGATGCTCGGAGCAGAGCTGCTCCAGGTCTGCGCACTCGGGCAGCTTCTTGAGCTGTTCGGCGATTTTCCCCCACAGCACCAACTTGGCGCCGGTGCCGGCCAGCGCCGCCAGCACCACCTGCAGGAACGGCAGCCACGCGCGCGCTTCGATGACCGGCGGGACGTGGGGACGGAACACCAGCGCGGCGTTGAGCAGCAGGAAGCCGTGGCGCGTCAGGTTTTCCTGCAATTGCGCGAGGGTCCGGATCGAGCCGTTGCCGCGCGCGCTGGCGGACACCGGCGCCAGCGCGGCGCCGCCGGTGTCGCCGGCGCTGAGCTGGCCGTCGGCCACCAGCAGCATCTTCATAAAATTGCGCAGCGAGGTGGCGCGGTTGACCGGCTTCGACAGCCCGCCCTCGCTCCACAGTTCGCCGACGGCGCCATCCATGAAGCAGACGCCGGTGGCGCTTTCGGCGCGCGGATACGGCCCCTCCCCCACCAGCACATAGCGCACCGCCGGCAGCGGCAAGGCAAAGGCGGCGAACAGGCGCTGGCCGGTCGGCAGGTAGCTGTCGGCAGCGAGCGCGGGCAGGTAATCGGGAGTGGCGGATGCCACCGCGTCGAGCCCCTCGAGCAGGATCGGACGCCAGGTGGGATCGGCAAGGCCAAGCGCGTCGAGGATGGCGGCGGGGATGGTATTGGCGGGCATGTGGCGATGGCGCGGAAAAGCTGCGATTGTAGCGCAGCGCCTCTCCAAAGGCCGCTCACGATGATGCAATTTCAACCATGCGTCCGACTTCGTGAAAAAAGTGCATGATTCGGGCTCCCCCGCTTGGGGTCCAACCAATCATTCAGTACGGAGGTTCACATGCAAACGATTCAAGACGTAATGACCCGCGACGTAAAAAGCATTTCGCCAGAAGATACAGTGCGCCGCGCCGCGGAGCTGATGAAGGAACTCGATGTCGGCGCCATTCCGGTCGTCGACGGCGCCAAGCTGGTTGGCATGCTGACCGACCGCGACATTACGATCCGCTCCACCGCCGCCGGACAAGATCCGAGCAAGACGCGCGCCGGCGATGTGATGAGCACGGACGTGCGCACCTGCTACGCCACCCAGACGGTAGAGGAAGTGCTGGCCGAGATGGGCGACGTGCAGATCCGTCGCGTGGTGGTGGTCGACCAGGGTTCGCACTCGCTGGTAGGCATCGTTTCGCTGGGCGACATGGCAACCAAGCACGGCGCCAGCACCGACCAGGCACTCGGCGAAATTTCGAAGCCGAGCGACGGCAAGGCTTCTTAAAAGCCACAGGGCATGCGACGCGTCCTGCGCGCATGCCCCGCATTTCCAGCTACCAGCGGATTTTCCCCGTCTCGGGGTCGAGCTCTTCGATCGGTTCGGGGCGGCGCGTGCGCTGGCCAGCGTCCGGCAACAGCGCCGTATTCCCCACCGCATCGAGCGTCAAGGCTGCCAGCACACCGGTGAAGCTGATGACGGCATTCCCGTTGCCCTTGGCGGCGTCGAACTTGAGCAGCCAGCAACTGCCGCGCGCGACCGCGCCGGACGCAAGCCCATCGACCAGGATCGCCCCTTCGCCGTTGGCAAAGCAGGCGCGCAGCGCGTTGGGCCGGTGTTCGCGTATCTGGCGCAGCGCCAGCTCGTTGACGCCGATCCGGCGCCGCACGAACTCGTATTCTTCGATCGCCCGCGCAAAGTCGCGGTACGGCAGCGCATTGCCCTCCTTCGCGCGGACAGTCCAGACGGCGGACAGCGTTTTCTTCTTGGTCTGGGTATTGAACATCAGCGTGGCGTCTGCGTCCGTGGCGATCGGCACCTCCGGCAGCAGGAAGTAGCCGCCCCTGCTCACCGGGACCACCTGCTCGAACGTGGCGCCGACGACGGCGACGGCCCAGGTCGCGGGCATGAAATCATCCTGTGCGGTCTCGGCAAGGCTGGTGAACAGCACGCGCATGCGGATGTCGCTGACGCGCGGCTCGGGCGGCAGCAAGGACAGCAGCCGCTGCTGGACCTTGTAGGCCGACAGGTAGGGCATGTCGCCGGCGTTTCTCTTCGAGCGAATTTCCACCGGCGCAAGGACGATGTCGGAAGCGTCCTGGGCAAACGCCGGGGCAGCCAGGCAAGCGGCCACGGTCACAACAAGGAGTCGGCAAGTTATCATCAGCATCAGTAATGGAGTGTCAGGTTCTCCAAGTCTGCCGTAAAAGAGATGATGGCGCCGCTCTCGACTTTGGAAACATCGACACGCGGATGCGAAAATCGATCAGCCGCGGTTCGAAAGGCAGGATCGAGAGCACCCGTTGCTGCAGCCGGCAGGCTTCGCGGTACCTGAAATGGCCGGGATTTTTCTTCCAGCGCATCTCGACCTTGGGCAGCGCTGCCCTGGCGGCGACCTGCGCGGCGGCCTGCGCGGCGGCCGGGCAGACGACGCAGGAAGCGGCCAAGGCGAGCGCGAGGAACCGCGCGGCGATCATCAGTTCGGTCTCGGCACCCATTTGTCCATGTTGCTGACGATATCGACCTTGGCATCGACGAACGGCACCAGTATCTTGATGCGGAAGTCGGCGCGTTCGGGCAAGCTGCCGGCCTGTTTGTGCGGTGCGTAGGTGGTGGCCAGGAACATGTCGAACATCAGCGTGCCGCGGATCTTCGATTCGGCGTGATGGGCGACACCGCTGACCGGATCGACCCACAGCCGCAGCGATACATCGACCGGCCCCTTCGACTCGGCGACGTCGAACATGGTCCAGCTCTTGCCGTGCAGGACCTGGTTATCGGTGCGCTTGACGGGCGCGTTCGGCCGCATCAGGTCGTCGCTCATGCTGCCGGCGTTGCTCATCTCGACCTGGCCCTTGGCGCTTTTGCCTGGCTGCGGCTTCGGTTCGATCTCGACCGTTTCGTAGACCGGCTTGCCGTTTTCCCAGCCTTTCAAGCGCAGCTTCGCCTTGGTGCGCTCGAGCTTGTCCTCGGCGAGGGCGTCGATCCGCACGTTCTTTTCTTCGGGCGCCCACTTCTTGACAAGTGCGGCATGCGCCAGCGTCTTGGTCCACAGCGGATCGACGCTCTGCGCGTGCAGCGGGAACGCGATCGAGAGCGCGGCGAGGGCGACAGCAAGCTTGAAAGGTTTCATGAAATGCACCGAAGCGAAAAACCCATTGTAGGGGCAGTTTCGGTGCATGTGGGAAATTCTTGATATGTATGCGGAGCGCTGCTACTCCGCGTCCGGTTGCTGCGCGGGATGGGCCGCAACGAACGCCGGTAACTGCGCGCAGGCGGCGTCGATGCGGGCAATGTTGGGGTAGGCCGCGATGTCGACGTTGAAGCGCTGGGCGTTGTACACCTGCGGCACCAGGAAGCAATCGGCGAAGGTCGGCGTGTCGCCATGGCAGAAGCGGCCGGGCGCCGGATTGCTCGCCAGGTGCCCTTCGAGCGCGGCGAAGCCTTCGCGCACCCAGTGGCGGTACCACTCGTTCTTGGCGTCGTCGCTGATGCCGAGCGTGTGCACCAGGTAGCGCAGGATGCGCAGGTTGTTGACCGGGTGGATGTCGCACGCCACCATCTGCGCCAGCGCGCGCACGCGGGCGCGCTCCAAAGGCGCGGCAGGCAGCAGCGGCAGCGCCGGATGCGTCTCTTCGAGATACTCGAGGATGGCCATCGATTGCGTCAGCATCGCGCCCTGGTCCTCGAAGGTGGGCACCAGCGCGCTCGGGTTCATGGCGCGGTAGGCGTCCTGCAGGTGTTCGCCGCCATGCTTGACGAGGTGCACGGGCACGGCCTCGTAAGGCAGGCCCTTGAGGTTGAGCGCGATGCGCACGCGGTACGCCGCCGAACTGCGGAAGTAAGTGAACAGCTTCATTTGGCGCATCCGTGATAGTGAGCCACTTCCTGGTCGATGGCGCCGAAAATGCTGGCGCCGTCGGCGTCGAGCATCTCGATGCGCACGTTGTCGCCGAATTTCATGAACGGCGTCGTCGGCATGCCCTTCTCGATCGTTTCGTACATGCGCAATTCGGCCAGGCAGCAGTAACCGACGCCGCCGTGTTCGATACTGGAGCCGTGCAGGCCGCCCTGCTTGTTCGACACGGTGCCGGAACCGATGATGGTGCCGGCCGCCAGCTCGCGCGTGGTGGCGGCGTGGGCGACAAGCTGGGCAAAACTGAAGGTCATGTCCTGGCCGGCGTTGGGTTTGCCGAACGGCAGTTCGTTGAGCGTCACCATCAGCGGCAGGCACAGCTTGCTGTCCTGCCATGCCGCGCCGAGTTCGTCGGGCGTCACCGCCACCGGCGAAAACGCACTGGCCGCCTTCGACTGGAAGAAGCCGAAGCCTTTCGCCAGTTCGTTCGGAATCAGGTTGCGCAGCGAGACGTCGTTGACCAGCATGACGAGCTTGATCGCCGCGGCGCTGTCGGCGACGCTGGCGCCCATGGCGACGTTGGTGGTGATGACGGCCACTTCCGCCTCGAGGTCGATGCCCCACTCTTCGGACAGCGCGAAGATCGGGTCCCACGGCCCGACGAAGGAATCGGAGCCGCCCTGGTACATCAGCGGATCGGTGTAGAACGAGGCCGGCACTTCGGCGTTGCGCGCCTTGCGCACCAGTTCGACGTGGTTGATGTAGGCCGAGCCGTCGGCCCATTGGTAGGCGCGCGGCAGCGGCGAATGGCACAGCGATTCGACAAACGGCTCGGCCGCCAGCGCGGTGCCTTCGTTGAGGTCGTTGAAAACGTTGCGCAGGCGCGGCGACACCGCGTCCCAGTTATCGATGGCGAACTGCAAAGTGGCGGCGATCTTCGGCACGCGCTGGCAGGTGACGAGGTCGCGGCTGACGACGACCAGCACGCCGTCGCGTCCCGCGCTTTTAAGGGTGGCTAGTTTCATGCGTGCTCCTGTGGGATGTTTTTGCTTTGCATTGCGTGTTCCTCTATAGAGTTCATCATTAGAGTGCAAAACTGGCAATCATACAAATGTTTTTGCGGTGGGTGCGGGAATGCCGATCGCCACACCGGGGTCTGCCCCCCTGGGATCAGACCCCGGAAGCAACCCCGGCCGCGGGGCCGCTATAATTGTCGTTCGCTTACGCTGGAACTTGCTCATGTCACACAACACCATCGCGATCAACCAGCGCATGGACAAATTCGACGGCCACCACAGCGTCTGGCTGTTCGGCTACGGCTCGCTGATCTTCAAGGCGGACTTCCCCTTCATCGAGCGGCGCCTCGCCAGCATCGAGGGCTGGTCGCGGCGTTTCTGGCAGGGATCGCACGACCACCGCGGCACGGAAACCGCGCCCGGCCGCGTGTTGACGCTGACCGCCGAGCCGGGCGCCGTCTGCGCCGGCATGGCCTACCTGATCACGCCCGAAGTGTTCGCCCACCTCGACCACCGCGAAAAGAACGGCTACCTGCGCCTGGCCATCGATATCGCTTTCGACGACGGCGGCAGCGAGGAAGGCCTGGTCTACATCGCCACCGCGGACAACGCCGCGTTCCTCGGTGAAGCGCCGGAGCGCGAGATAGCGCGCCAGATTGCCGCCTCCGCCGGCCCAAGCGGGCCGAACCGGGACTACCTCACTGCGCTCGCCGACGCCCTGCGCGCCCTCGGCAAGGACGATCCGCACGTGTTCGCCCTTGAACGGCACCTGGTTGAACTGGGGTAGTAAACTCTAGCGTCGCTTTAATGGAAATTGAAACGCGATGATGGCAGTGCACGGATACGTGCGATTTGACCAGTTGAATCCCTGCGAGTCAGCCCCGTGGACGCTTAAAGTCAGGAATCGATATCCTGGATCGCCCGAACACCTTGGTAGGTCCACCAAGTGCGGAAACAGGTTGAGAGTTTATGGCTTTTCTCACGGTCAAAACGCCATCAACGCTTGCAACCCCTTGGGCGTCCCCGTCCAGAGAGTTACTTAAGACACTGCTCGCGCGCCGTCGCGAACCGCCGAGAAGATAGGCCGCAATCATTTTTGCTTCCAGTGTGAATTTTTCACTCATTGCGCGCTCCCAGCAAGTGCGACGTAAATGTAGTTTAGCAGAACCTTCCAAGAACGACTGCTTGGCGCAAGATCAAACCACATCTCTCGGCCCCGCCCGTGCTGCTCCCACCAACAGCTGTCAAAACGAGTCACCTCCAGCACTGAACGACAGTGACTGAGCCGTGGCTCCAGATTGAGATCGGCCGGAATCAACTCAGCATCGAAACCGAACTTGGGCCACACCATATAGCCCACCAAATCACCCTCTTCCTCCTGCTCAGGAGGCGGCCCATTCCCTCCCGCAAAAAGCGTGATCTTCTTGAAGCCGTGACGGTTGGCAGTACATGCCATAAGTCCGAAGGCAGCAGTACAAAACCGTGCGGGAGCATCCGGGATCAGCATCACGCGTGCCAGGTGCAGCGAATCAAGTCTTAAGCCCGGGCCGTCAATGTCCTGATACGCTACCACCACCACAGGTTTCCCCTCCTGCACAAATTCATTATCGGACTTCACATTGAAGCCAGCGGGCGTAAAGTCGTCCTGTTCACTCAGCCGCAACACGGAAACGACCGACTCGTCGGGCGCCATGAACATTCGTCCGACTTCCGCTGACGAAAGCGACAATCGTCCGTTTCCGAAGTCTTCCAAGTCTAATTTTTCGAGCAGATGATTGTGGATCGTGTAAAGGATGCCAGTGAACAGTCTGCCCAGAGGCAGGCCGAGTAAAAATCGCTCGAGCGGTCGTACTTGTTTCTGGAGAAACGCCGATTCGATTTCTTTCATGGTGACTCCACTCTGCTTGCCAACGTCAATGGCCCGCACGGATAGGTTTTCGAAAATCACCGGCGAATCGGCTTGCGCGCCGTGATCAGAAGAGGTCTAGCTGGCCCGCGCCTTTGACGCTCGGTTTGCCCGGCGCGGGCGGGACCACCAGCGGCTTGCGAAAGCGCGAGAAATCGAGCTTGGCGAAGCGGCTCGAATTGCTGCCCATGCCGAGCCGCTCGACCGTCTTGGTGAAGCGCTGCCGGATCAGGTCGGCCCAGACGCCCTCCCCGTGCATGCGCATGGAGAAGTCGCTGTCGTAGTCTTTGCCGCCACGCATTTCGCGCACGCGGTTCATCACGCGCTGGGCGCGGTCGGGAAAGTGGGCCTGCAGCCATTCCTGGAACAGCGGGTTGACTTCCCACGGCAGCCGCAGCACGACGTAATGGGCGCCGATGGCGCCGGCGTCGTGCGCCGCTTCGAGCACTTTTTCGAGCTCGGGCTCGGTGACAAAGGGGATGATCGGGGCGACGCTGACGCTGACGGGAATGCCGGCGTCGGTCAGCCGGCGGATGGTGCGCAGGCGCCGCGCGGGAGCGGCCGCGCGCGGCTCGAGCGTGCGCGAGATTTCCGGGTCGAGCGTGGTGATGGTGATCGAGGCGCAGGCCTGGCGCCGCGCAGCCATCGCGCCGATGATGTCGATGTCGCGCTCGATCATCGACGACTTGCTGATGAGGCCGACCGGATGCTCGCACTCGTTCAATACTTCGAGCACGCGCCGCGTGATGCCGAACTGGCGCTCGCAGGGCTGGTAGGCGTCGGTGTTGACGCCGAGCGCGATCGACTCGGGCACGTAAGCGGGCTTGGCCAGTTCGCGCCGCAACAGCTCGGGCGCGTTGACCTTGGCGAACAGGCGCGTTTCGAAGTCGAGTCCGGGCGACAAGCCGAGGTAGCTGTGGCTCGGGCGGGCGAAGCAATAGATGCAGCCGTGCTCGCAACCGCGGTAGGGATTGAGAGAAACGTTGAACGGAATGTCGGGCGACGCGTTGCGGCTGAGGATGGTCTTGGCGACTTCGTCGGTGACGTGGGTCTTGAACGGGGCTGTGCCGCCGTCTTCGTCGTCGTGCACCCAGCCGTCGTCGAACTCTTCGCGGCCGTTGACTTCGTAGCGGCCCTGGATGTTGGACACCGCCCCGCGTCCCTTCCTGGGCGCGAGCGGCTTGGGCGGCAGCATGACCTGCCCTTCGAACTCGTTATCGCTGTCGGTCACGGGTGACTCCTCGATACTGTATAAGCATACAGTATTTTACCGTGCTACCGCGGCGTTTTCAAGCGGCGCACGCGCCGCCGGCGCTGCCGTTGTGCGCGCGCCGCATCAGTTGCAGTTGCCGCTGGAGGCGCAAATTGCTTTCCACAGTTGCAGCCAGCGATCGTCCGGCACCGAGGCGCCCTGCGCTTTCTCGACCTCGTCGTTGTAGATATACGACGTCACGCCGACGACAACGTTGGGTACGGCGTCGATGCCGCCGGCGCCACCGAGCGAGACCTGCTCGAGGTTCTGCACCCACGGGCCGCCGCTGGAGCCTTCACGGGCGTCGGAGCCATATTCGACGGTGTTCGAATCGGTTGCGCGCAGGCTGCCGCTCATGACGTTCTGCATTTTTTCGCAATCGTCGAGATTGCAGGGGTAGCCGATCTTGGAGGTGTGGTTGGGGAACAGGCTGCCGGTCTGCCAGCCGAGCCAGCCGGTGACGTCGCCGAGCCGGATGAGCGGCCCATGGGGGTGGAGCCGCTGGTCGCGAAAGCTGATCATCGCGTAGTCGGCGGCGTTGGGCACGAGACCGCCGCCGGTGGCCCACACCGGGGACACGATCAGGTTGCTCCACGTCCAGGCGCCGAAGGGCGCGACGCCGTCGCGGTAGGCCAGCACGAAGAGGAAGTTCTCGTAGAAGCCGTTGGGCGAGCCGCTGTGCACGCAATGGCCGGCCGTGACCACCACCCGCCGCTGGATCACCGCGGCCGTGCAGGTAAAGGGTTCGCCGTTGGCGGTGAAGAACAGCTTGCCGACTGCGCGGTAGGGAAAGACGCGATCGGCCGAGTATGTAGCCGCCTCGCCGGTGAAGATCGGGAACACGCGGGTGCTGGTGAAATAGCCGCCGAGCGTCCCGGCGGCGCCCGGACGCACTGGCGCGCTGCCCGGGGTGGGCGCCGGCCTGGGATCCGGGGTGAACAGGCGGCGTTCCTGCGCTTGGACCTGCGCCCTGGGCGCGTTTCCCGCGCTGTAGACCGGAGCGACGGCGTGCTGGGCCGATGGCTGCGCCGCGCTCGCCGTTCCCAGCAGGGCGCGCGGCAACGGCAGTGGCCTGGCGGCCTTGAGGCGTTCCGGTGTCCAGTACTCGCCTGGGACAACGCCTTGCTGGGCATGCGCAGCCGAGACCATCAGCAGCGCAGTGGCTGTGGCCGATACCTTCTTGAATGCGTGGTTCATATCATCCTCGCCAGCGCGGACGGGCCGCTGTCTTGCTTCGACTGGCGTGCAGCGGGAAGATTCCTACGGCCGCGATGCGGTGTCCACGTAGGCGGTCTGCTGGGCGACGAAACCGTCGAAGCCGGCCAGCAACGCGGCGAAGGCAGCTTCGCCGCCGTCGAGCCGCGCCAGGGCGTAGGCGGCCGCTTCGAGCGTCGACAGCTGGTCGGGCGCGTGGGCCTTGCGGATGCGGTAGTGGGATGCCGGCATGCCCTGCAGCGCCAGGCGCGGCAAGCCTTGCAGCAGCGGATTGAGGTGAAGCATCTTGCGGCTCTTGCGCCAGGTGCCGTCGAGCACGACGAGGCGCAGCGCGGACGGGTTGGCGAGGATGGCGGCGTCGGGCGCAGGCGCGACGGCGGCGTCATCGGGATAGAGCAGCAGCGGCGTGCGGTTGCCGGCATGCAGCATGGCGGACAGCGCGGCGGGGTCGAACTGCTCCCCCGCCACCAGCGCGCTGCCGGGCACGCTCAGGTGCAGCAGGCGGGCGCTGCCCTTGGCGTTGGCGACTTCGAGCGGATGCTGCAGGATCAGCAGCGCGACGCTGGTGGCGACGGGGCTGATCCATTGGCAGATACAGGTGCTACTGGGGCGCAGGCAGGTGGCGCAGACGGCGCGGCGCGGTCGGGAGTTGGGCATTGCCGCAGCATAAGCGCTCGCCGCACAGGCTGGCAAGGATCGCCTGCGGAGCAAACGCTGGTGTCAGGTCTCTTAAGAAACAACATCCCGGCCAGGTGTCTGGGATG